>NZ_JAHLOQ010000035.1 GCF_018917435.1 Intestinibacter bartlettii | reverse complement strand
CGTTTAGGAATATCCTTATTTAAAGAAAACGAAGTAGCTTAATATGTAAAAATATAAAATTTAACTACTTCTATTTGTTATGCTCAAAAATATGAAAATCTAGACATTTTTAAGCGTTATCTTTCTTTTTTACCTCAAACTAAAAAAGAAGTATTGCAAAATAGTTTTTTTACTCTATTTTGCAACACTCCCTTTTCTTATTTCTATCTTGAATATACAAATCTTCCATCACATTCAACAGTAACTGTTGTAGTATAATCATAACCAACGACTTCATTAACACTATCTGATAACATTTCATATGAAGTTTCAAATTCATCATAAGCCCATCTATTTTGGTCTATTAATATATTTAATTCTGATGGAGCTTCATTATATGTTAAATGAACAACTTTATTTTTATTATCTATTTTTATAAGTGGTTTCCCATAATATGTTTCCATATATGTTATTTCAGCTCTTAGTGCATTAACTAAACCATCACTATAATCATCATATTCATGAAAAACATCTGTTGAATCATCTGTATCAGATCCAAATACATCATCATAACCGTCATAATAGTGTTTAACAATACTTTCATCTATTTCTTCGTTACTAATAAGTCGCATTAATACGATATCTCTTCTATCAAGACAACAAACAACCAATTGAATATCATTAAAACCATTTTCATGATATTTTTGTAAACAACCGTTAAAAATTGTTACCATTTCAGTACACATTCCATCTATATCATTTTCTATAATTTGTTTGAATTCATGAACCTCTACATCTGCTTGTGTAAGTTTTAAAAATAAATTAACACTGTTACCTTTAGTTATTATTTGTACATCCATTTCTGCACCCGCTTGTTCATTTAAATCTTGTTCTAATTGTTTTGAAAAATTATCAATAGATTGTGAATTTGATGGGCTTTCTATTTGACTAGAATCTAATTGTTGCACATTATTACAACCAACAGTCATTAAACATATACATACAACTAGCATTATTAAACTTATTATTTTTTTCATATTACATACCCCCATGTATATAATTATTTTTATTATATAGTTTTGAAAATATTATGTTTTACACTATTATATGTTCCTAATATAAAAAAAACCTAGGATATTATCCTAGGTTTTTATTGTAAACTATCTATTATAAATTCGATATATTTATCAAAATCATCTCCGTCATCTGGAAGTTTGTTTTCTTCTGCATATTCCATAGTTTTATCTAGTATAAATTTGTACATATCTTTTTTATCTTCTTCGTTTAGTTCTACTTTTTCTTCTGTATCTGGGTCAACTAGACATTCTAATAAATGAGTTGTACAATCTTGTGCTAATTCTTTTATTTGTTCTATTTCACGAAGTTCTTCGTCTGTTATATTAAATCCATTTACGTTTGTCATTTTAATAAAATTCCTTTCTTTCTTAACTGCCTTTGTAATATATCACAAACAAATTTATATAACAAGACTGTTTATCTTTATAACTTATGTCTATTTTTTACAATATAACTCTTCATATCTTTGATTTATTACTCTTATCATAAGTTCGCCAACGCCAACTGCATCTTCTATTGTAAGATAATGGTCTGCTGTTTTATCGAGAAACATTTTACCTGTTGCCGGGAATTCATCATCTTCAAACCATATATTTATCGTAACTGGATAATATGGATAAAGATAAAATACAGCACTTAAATCTGCTTTTGAATCAATAAACTTTGCATCTAGAGATTTAAAGACCTCTATAACTTGTTTTTCATCTTTATTTTTTAAAAAGCGTTCTAATTCTACTTCAACAGTTTTGTCAAATCTTGCCCCTCTTATAAGTCCATCTTTTAATTCTCCAAATTTAATTTGTTTTGATAAAATCGGTGTATTATCAGCCAAATCTAAATAATGAAGTAAAGTTAGTATCTGCCAGTCGTCTCTTTTTTCTTTCATATCATAACTTGGATATTCTAATTCAACTACCCTGTCTAAACTTTTTACTTTTAAAGTTGATGTTTGTTCATCAAATTCAACACCTGCATTTTTTGCAATTTCTTTAGGGTCTTTTCCCTCAAGACGTTTTTTAGCAGCTATATACATTTCATTAAATGCTCTGTTTTCTTTTTTATTCTCCATATTATTATCCCCCATATATTATAAAAAAGTTTTTATAATCTCCTTACAACTAAAAAAAGATTGATCCATTTATATTAAAAGAGATCAATCTTTTATGTTTATTTTATAGAATCACTTCTAGATATTATTGAATCAATTAATCCATAATCTAGTGCCTCTTGAGAACTCATAAAGTTATCTCTTTCAGTATCTCTGTATATTTCATCGATACTTCTTCCAGTGTTTTGAGCTAATAATTCATTTAATCTTTGTTTTGTTTTTAATAAATTTTCTGCCATAATCTTGATATCTGTAGCTTGACCTTGAATTCCATTTCCTCCTATTAGAGGTTGGTGTATCATAATTTGAGAATTTGGAAGTGCAAATCTTTTTCCTTTTGCTCCACCAGCTAATAAAAATGCTCCAAAACTAGCTGCAAGGCCTATACATATAGTCGATACATCACATTTTATATGTTGCATTGTATCATATATTGCAAATCCTGCTGTTACTGATCCACCTGGAGAATTTATATAAAGAAATATATCTTTATCTGGATCTTCTGCTTCTAAAAATAGAAGTTGTGCTATTATAACACTTGCAGAAGCATCTGTAACTTCTTCTCCTAAAAAAATAATTCTATCAGCTAGTAGACGAGAATATATATCATAACTTCTCTCTCCACCGCCTGTTTGTTCTACTACGTAAGGTATTACACTCATGTTATTTCGCCTCCATGACCATAAACATTTTTACACCTATACCCATATATAATTGTTTAGGATTAAAAATGTATTTTCTTTTTGTATTTTTTAGACTGGATATATTTTTTAATTAAAAATTTCTTATCCATAAATTTATATCCTATTATTTAAATTATACCAATTTTTGTGAAATTTGCATTAATAAAAGAATCTTTATTCTAAAAATCTTTAAAAAGTAGATTTTTTTCTATATTGACTAGGGGTAGTTCCTATAAATCGCTTAAAAATCTTAGAAAAATAACTTGGACTATCAAATCCTACAGTATCGCTTATTACTGTAATAGAGTCTTTACTTTCACTTAACATTTTAACCGCTATAGATACTCTATATTTTAAAATATATTGAATTGGTGATATTCCAAGTGTGCTTTTAAAACATCTTAAACATTCTCTTTCACTCAAATTTACTGACTTTGATATATCATTTAATGTTATTTGTTTATTGTAATTTTTATGTATAAAAGAAAGCATACTTTTTATTCTATCTGAATTTAAATTATTTATACTTTTTTTATTTAAATTTAAATCTTGTATATTTTTTAGCATAACATACCACATATGAGATAAATATTCCCTTACAAGCATCTCATATCCAAATTTTGATTCTTCAAATTCTACAAAAGCTTTATGTATATAATCTTTTGCCTCCTTGCCCCAAGTTGTGTATTTATAAAATATCACTGTATTCAAATTTTTATTTTGAACAATAGGATTTACAAAATTTTGTTCAAATACACTTTGTACTCCTCCAGCAATTAAACTCTTATTAAAAACAAGTGTATTTAAAGTGCATTTATCACTTTTATGTGACTTAATATAGTGAAGTACATTTGAATTTATAAATACAGCATCACCTTCATTTAATATAAAATCACTATCATCTAAATATAAGTGTATACTCCCACTTTCAACTAAAATCACTTCTATTTCTTCATGCCAATGCCATGAAATATCCCCTGTTACAAATTTATTAACATCAGAGTAATATGCCTTACATGGAAACATTGGTGTCCCAAATAATTCTAATTGTTGATTATCTTCATCAACTATAATTTCTGTAGTAATTTGTTTCATAATTACTCCCCTTATTTTTATTTTGTCGTTTTTATTATAGTATAGGTCTTTTTTATTATTGAACCAAGCTTTTTGTAGCTATATTATTATATTATAATGAAAAATCGCGATTTAGAATTTATTTTACTAACTGTTATTTCAGTTTATTTACTAAGAATAAATTTTATGGAGGTAATTTAATATGAAGGGAGTAATATTCAATTTAAATAATAAATTAAAAAACATAGAAGGGTACTATTTTATGATTAATATATTAAAAAATATAAACATTCCATGGGTAGAACTACAAAACGATTTAATATATAATTTAGATGAAATTCCACTAGACATTGAAAATTGCATTTTCATTTCCGATTCACAACAAAATTTAAATTTAGCACAAAGCTTAAATGTTAAGCACATAATTAGATTAAATTCAAATCAAAATAATTTAAAAGATAAGCATGATATTAAAAATTTATATGATTTATATAATAAATATTTTAATACATTATTTTTAAACTAAACAAAAAGACTATCTGCACAAATTGTCCCAGATAGTCTTTTTATTATTCTGTTATATTTTCTGCTATTGGGAATATAACAGTTACTTTTGTTCCATAATTCTCTTTTGATTCTATATACAATCCAAGGCCTAATTTATTACATAGCTTCTTGCATAGATAAAGTCCTATACCAGTACTCTTTCCGAATCTTCTTCCATTCTCACCAGTAAATCCTTTTTCAAACACCCTACCAATATCCTTCTCATCTATGCCAACTCCATTATCTTTTATAGTAAGTATTACAGAATTATTTTGTTTTTGGCTTTCTATCTCGATTTTATCATTATTTCCTTTTGAATATTTTATGGCATTCACTATTATCTGATTTAAAATAAATTCTATCCACTTTGAGTCACTATAAATAACTTGCTCTAAATTTTTAAGTTCCAAACTTATTCTTTTACTTATAAAATCTCGTTGATTTCTCTTGATTATCTTTTTTACTAATGGCTCTAACTCTACTTTTTTTATAATATAATCTTTGCCCACTTCATTACTTCGTGAGTAATAAAGTACTTGTTCTACAAAGTTGTCTATCTTGTTAATTTGAGTATCTATTTTTCTAATCATATCGTTGTTATAGTTGTTTTCTATCAACAATTTGCTAGATGCTATCGGAGTTTTTATTTCATGGACCCACATTTCGATATATTCTCTATATTCTTTTTGCATATCTTCATAATACTTAACATGCTCATGCATATCTCGGCTTACTTCTTTTAATATATCGTTTATTTGTTCTGCAATTAAAAAATTAGCATCTTCCATAACTTCAGGTAAAAAATACTTTTTATCCAAGCTGTCTAATATACTTTCTATATCATTAAAATATTTTTTATACTTTATGTACTCTATAAAAATATAAGTAAGCAATGGCAAAAACCATATACAGAAAATAAAAAAAATCATCATAAAACTTATATCTGCAATATACATAAAGATTGATATTACAATAAATATCATTAAATTTAGAGTTAAAAAAATACCTTTATCTTTTAAAAAATCTTTTACTCTCATCGCATTATATACCCTAGTCCTCTTCTAGTTTCTATAACATTTTTTATTCCTATTTCATCTAGTTTTTTTCTAAGCCTTGTTATATTTACTGTCAATGTGCTATCGTCTACAAAGAAATCCGAATTCCATAGATGTTCCATCAAAAGCTCTCTAGACACAATTTCTCCTTTATGATTTATTAAATAAGAAAGGATTTTCACCTCATTTTTTGTTAACTCTATATTTTTATCATTATAAATTACAGTGGCATTAGATAAGTTTAACTTAAAATCTTTATAAGTTAGTATATTATTTGAGTTTGAATTCATCCCACTTCTTTTTAATAAAGCAGCAATCCTTGCGAGTAATATCTGAGTATTATATGGTTTTGTTACAAAATCATCTGCTCCCAAGTTCATACTCATAAGCTCGTCGACTTCGCTATCTCTACTTGTAACAACTATTATAGGTACTTGAGATGTTTTCCTAATTTCCCTGCATATAAAATAGCCATCAAAAACTGGTAAATTTATATCTAATAAAACCAAGTCTGCATTTTGTTTTAATATATAATCTACTATATTATTAAATTCTGTAGGTGCTTTTATCTCATATCCGTATTTACTTAAAAATATTTGTAGCTCTTCTCTTATTATTTGATCATCTTCTACAATAATTATTTTTTGCATATTACCCCTCCAATCATCGGAAAAATCCATGTAAAGCAGATAAACTACTTTACATGGATTTTATTTTTAACTATATTTTTATATCCACTATAAGTTATATAGAAGTATATAATATATACTATCATAAATATTCCCGCTGTTATAAGTGAAGATCCCATTATATCTGGTTTGTTGTACACAGATACAAAATCATTTGCAACTTTTATTCCAATAACTGAATGTATAAAAGCTAATATAACTGGAAGGCTGAAATATACTAAAGTTTGTATAAATATTGTTTTATTTATATCTTTTTCACTTGCTCCAAGTCTTTTTAATGATTTATATCTATCTATACTATCACTAGCTTCACTTAATTGTTGAAGTGCAAGCACTGCCATACTGCTTATTAAGAACACTATTCCTATATAAATACCTATAAATAATACTATTGTTGTTATTCCTTTATTTGATTCATAAACTTCGGCTTTACTTACACCAAGTACAAATCCTATTTTATCATAATCTGTATCAGTAGTTTTATATGAATATATTTTATTAGTGAAATCAGCTTCTCTTTTTTCTTTACCCTCTCCAACAAAGTTTACACTTACATTGCTTGAAATTAAAGCCATATTATCACATACATCATCGTTAACGATTACTGTGATCATATTATTCTTCATAAAATCTGTTTTTAAGTTCTCTTCTATAACTTTCTTATCTTTTATTTTATAAGATTTATTTTCTATTTTTATACTGTCATTATTTTTAATATAATTTTGTAGAGCTTCTAATGTATTAGCATAATTTGATGTTATTAATACTTCATCTTTATTTAAAGATAGAGCTTTTTGATTGTCTAATTCTCTAAGTTTATTATAATCAGAAAGTTTCATATAATTCATTAGACTTCTCATATTTGCATTTAAATTTAACACTTCTGATATTGTTTTATTATCTGTATATAAATCATAATAAACTACTTTATCTTCCTTATTAAATTTCACACCTATATATTCAAGTGATTTTTGTATATCATTTGCTTTTTCACCTTCATCTATATAAAGATAAGCACTTGCATCATATGGTGTTGAATCTTTTAGTCCCGATTCTATTGCATTTTTAAAACTAAATCCAGTAGATAACATCCCTATCGTCATAAATAACATAAGGCATATAACTGACATAGAAATAAAGTTTGTATTTACCTTGCTATTTATTTGTTTTACTATAAATATATTTAAGCCTTTAAAGTATATTTTTTTATTTTTCTTAACTATATATAAAATAAATCCTGATAAAGAGAAGAATAATAAAAATGTACCTAATACTCCAAGTAATATAGAAGTTATAAACTTAATATCTTTTATTCCTAGTAACCCAACTTCTAAAACTAATTTATAAGCTGTGCCAAGTGAAATAACACATAATACAAATGAAATTAAATATACTATATTGCTTTTAAATTTTACTTCTTCTGTTTTTCTTCCTACTGTTAATAAATCTATTATCTTGTATTTTGAAATTACAAAAGAGTTAAATATCATAACTAATAAGAACATTATTCCAAAGTATAAAACTGTCTTTATCATTGCTTTTCCTGATATCACAAATGAATAAGTCGACATTTTTAAACCGAATAATTTTACAACTAGTATTGATAACCCTTGTGAAAATATTAATCCTAATATCAAACCACTTATAAGTGAAAGTATCCCAACTATAATTGTCTCTAATATTAATATTTTAGATATTTTATTCTTTGACATCCCTAATGTCATATAAATTCCAAGTTCTTTATTTCTCTTTTTTACCAAAAAGTTATTTGCATAAAGTATAAGACTTCCTAAAATAAATGCTATAAATACAGATACATAAGATATTACTTTTGAAAGTATATCTACATAACTTTCTCCTGAAGAAGTAAGTTCTGACATAACTTTTTGTGATTCTATTGAGTTAAAAGTATAAAATATGCATACTGCTAACATTAAAGTAAAGAAATATATCGTATAATCTTTAAAACTTTTCTTTACATTTTTAAATGCTATCTTAGAATACATTATTATCATCTCCTCCTAACATCGTAATTACTTCCATTATTCTATTGAAAAATTCTTTTCTCGAATCATTTCCTCTAACTAATTCTGTAAATATTTTTCCGTCTTTTATAAATAAAATTCTATGAGCATAACTTGCTGTAAACGCATCGTGAGTAACCATAAGTATAGTCGCACTAAGTTCTGTATTTAAACTCTCTAATCTTTCTAATAATAATCTAGCTGATTTTGAATCAAGAGCTCCTGTTGGCTCATCAGCAAGTATTAATGATGGTTCTGTAACTATAGCTCTTGCAGATGCAACCCTTTGTTTTTGTCCTCCTGACATCTGATAAGGATATTTATCTAGTACCTTTTCTATTTCTAAATATTTTGCTACTTCTTTTATTTTTGAATCTACTTTAGAAGTTTTTTCACCTTTTATAGTAAGTGCTAATGCTATATTTTCATATGCAGTCAATGTATCTAGTAAGTTAAAATCTTGGAATATAAATCCTAATTCATTTTGTCTAAATTTATCTAGTTTTCTTGATTTTAATCTTGTTATATCTTGATTGTTTATAATTATATTTCCTGTTGTAACCTTATCTATTGTTGAAATACAGTTCAAAAGTGTTGTTTTACCGCTACCACTTGGTCCCATAATTCCAACAAATTCTCCTTCTCCAACTTTAAAACTTATATTATCTATGGCTTTTGTTATATTTCCTTTATTTCCATAGTATTTTTCTATCTTTTCAACACTTAAGATATTTTTCATCTTTATTCCTCCTAAATTCATCGTATCTTATATTTATTATTATAAGCAGTTTTCAAATTTTGAGATATTGATGTATATTGCATTAATATTACATTTTTGTAGCATAACTATTTTTTAAAAAAATTCCCACAATTCAATTGTTTTCGCACAAAAATAAGGGCTGCCATCTTGACAGTCCTACTTTATATAATATATCTATAAATTTTAACCGTATAACATATAGTCGATTTGATCTGCTAAACTTATACTTTCAGGATTCCACTTTCTTTCTTTTATATCTATATTTTCAAATTCAAATCCTGATTCAAATACAAATGCTTTAAATTTATTATCTAGCCATGGTGCACTCCAACACCCAGAACGACATATATGTATTATTTTACAAGGTTCTTTGCATTTAACTTGCTCTAAACTTAAATAATTTATATTATAAGATTTGTTTATTTCTTTAAATTGCTCACTATGTTCATTTGTATAAGGTCCATAAACTACATTAGCTTCTTTTATTTTGTTTTCATAAAGCAATTTTCCAAGCCAATCTGCACAATTTACTTCAAACTTAAATGAATCAAGACCTTGATATCCTAGGTCAGAATGTGAGTCAAATGAAATAACTGAATCGACTTTGTTATCAATTGCAATTTTATATGCTGCTAAATGTGATTCGGTGAGTACAACTTTTGTATCTTTTTTAAAGTTTACGTTTTTCTTTAATATTGTCCAAAAATCATCTACCTCATCTCCTACATTCATACTCCTTGTAATATCTATTCCCCTTTTCTTTTCTTCGTAGTATTTTTTATACCAATGTTTATTTATATTATTGTCATTTTCTATATACGATCCATTCCAATGACTCATATAATTCATAAAATAATCCCAATCTATCGTAATCAGTGAACTCATAATACCTCCCCCAAGTCTTTTATTATAATTTATATACCTTTTTTATAATATTTTCAACCCATTTTTTACCACATGATTGTTAAATTCTAATTCCTGATTACTTTTAAAATATATTTTTATTCTGCATAATTATTATGAATTTATTAAATCTAACGCTATTTTATTTAAACTTTGAGCTATAAACTTAAATTCTTTATTTAAATCTAAAGTTTTAACTATTATCTTATTTCCACTCATCATATATTCACCATTTGGTATTATCTCTTCATTCGTTTTTGCATACAAAAGCATTCCTGATACTTTTCCATTTTTATTTATATCCTTATTCTTTACATAAGTGAATATCTGATATAAATTATTTGAGTGTATTGTTTTGCTATTATATAATTCTATTTTCTGCATAGAATGTGAATAATATTTTGTGTCTATAATCAAAATATTTTCACCGGACGTTAGTGTTATATCACTTTTCATCTCTGGCAAAAATTTATCTAGTTCATTGTCTAAATTCCACTTTATCTTAGACGCTCTTGGTTTTAAACTTGGGTAGTGTTTTTGATAATAAGAAAGTACAAATTTTTCATATATACTGTACATTTTCTTTTCACTTAAAAATTCATTAATCTTATACTCTCCGTCTTCTGTAGTCATAAGCAAATCATTTAAAACCAAATAACATATATTTATTATTCCTGTATAGTTTGCGTTATGTCTGTTGTATTTTATATCATTCCATCTTATCTCTTTTGCTTTTAAAGTATTTACATTAGAAAATAAAAGCACTAACTTTTTAAGATTCTTTTTATTTTGAGGTGATATATCTTTTGATAAGACTAAAACATACATTGCAGTCTTAATTATGCTGTTTAGATAATTATCCATAGATAATTTATCAAACTCACAATAAAGTTTGTTTTTATTATTTGCTTTTAATTTTATAGATTTCTCTATATTTATTTTCCCAGTCAATACTGATAATTCGCCTTTTTCAGCTTTATACTCTTTTATAAGACCTCGTTTAACTTGTTTCGAAACTACTTTAAATAAAATAACTGCCAATATATCTCCTATATTGTCAAACTCCTCAACATCTATATCTTTGTAGTCTTTTTGTATTAAATCAGTATATACATATGACAGCATATAATATATGTTTTTTATAAAAATACTTTTGTCTTTTATCATGCTACCACCATCTACTTAATTACATCTCTCAATATTTTTTCCCATTTTTCAATTTTATCATAATCATCAAACCAATACTCTTTTAAAAGCGGTATTATGTCAAATTCAATAATTTCCTCAATATACATATCTATTTCATCTAAACTACTTTCCTTAGATATTTCATCGCTAAAAAAGTAGCTATGACCTATACAGAACCCCTCTCCCAACGAAAAATCTTCTTTTATTTCTTTATTTAATAGCTTAACTTTTTCAACTAGAGTTATAAATTTTTCACTATTTAAACCTTTGATATAATCCATAAATCTTTCATTTTCAAAAGCTGGTTTCAAATCAAAGAAACTAAATCTACGTCTAAGTGCATAATCTATCATAGCAATACTTCTATCTGCCGTATTCATAATCCCAATTATATAGATATTTTTAGGAACACTAAAACATTCCCCACCATACGCTAAATTTATATTTTGACCTCTATAATTATTTTCAATAAGCATCATTAATTCTCCAAATATCTTGCTCAAATTTCCTCTATTGATTTCATCTATAATAAAGAAATACTTATTATTTGGATTTCGCTCTGCTTTTTTACAAAAGTTATAAAATACTCCGTATTTAAGTTCAAATCCTTCTTTACTTGGTTTATATCCCATTATAAAGTCTTCGTATGAGTAATTTTGATGAAACTGCACAAATTTCACTTTATCATCATCTTTCTTTCCTAAAATAGAATAAGCCAAACGTTTAGATAAAAATGTCTTTCCTATTCCCGGCGCTCCAGTAAGTATAATATTCTTCTTTCTATCTAAAAGTCTAACTAAAAAGTTATACTCTTTTTCTGTTATATAAACCTCCTCTAAAAAATCTTGTTTTGTATATGTCTCCTCTGAGTCTTTTATTATATCTTTTTCTTGAACCTTTACATCTTCTTTATAATCTTCTTCGATTAAATCAACATCTTCTATCTCACTCACTTTTTGTTTAGACTCAATATTTAAATTAAGTCTGCTACCAATATATATAATTTCCTCTGCAATTAGATGTAGACCATTATCTGCAAAATTTAAACCATTAAATCTACTAAATGCCATTTGTACTAATTCTTCATCACTTTTAACAACTTCTAAAACCCAATCACACATATTGTAATAGGCTTCTAAAATTTCAAAACTTCCTCTTTTAGGGATGTTATCATAACCTATTTTATTTGCAAAAGCTTTAAATTTACCTTCTTTATAAATACAGTATTTTTCGGGAAATCTAAAGAATAAATATGTGCTTATAGCATTTAAATATTGATAATGATTACTCATATTTTCATTTCCATATTGTTTCAAAAGCATATCACATGAATCCCTAAAAGAATCTATTCTTCTAGATAAACTTATCGTCTCATTAAATAGATTTACAAACATCTCTCTTACCATTTCGGGATCTTTTTGTGCAAAGTATAAAATCATATTTTTAGGAAAATAATTTCGAGATGCCAATAAGTTCTTACTCTTTGAAAGTGAATTTGAAATCATTTCGTAAAAATCTTTTGCGTTTATATCCCAATTTTGTTGAAATGTCTTTATTGCTTCTATTTTATAAATTTCATCTAGCGAAATATCTTTTATATTCTTTTTATAATAAGAAATTATCTTTCTTAATTTATCTATATCAAATTTATTTATATTAAAATTCAATTAAAATCACAACCTTTATATAACATTATTATTTCTTATATATCTACAAATATATTAACATATTTATACATATTTCTAATAATTATGCTAAAATAATACCATACAAGGAAAAGACAAAAAAGTCTTAATTTCAATATTTTTAAAACAAAATTGGAGGGGTTTAAAAATGGAAAGAAATAAACCAAAAGAAATTAGATATGATTTATTGGGAAGTAAAGTTGTACAAAATCTTCAAAAAAGACATTTCGATGCATATTATTGTCAAACAAAAGAAGATGCTCTAAAAAAAGCTATAGAATTAATTCCAGAAAATGATATTGTATCATGGGGTGGTTCTGTTTCAATAGATGAAATAGGACTTTTAAATTATGTAAAAGAAAACCGCAAAGTTATAGATAGAGATAGCGCAAAATCTCCAGAAGAACGTGTTCAATTAATGAGACAAGCTCTTTTATGCGATACATTTTTAATGAGTACTAATGCTATGACTGAAGATGGTGTACTTGTAAATATCGATGGTAATGGAAACCGTGTTGCTGCATTATGTTACGGTCCAAAGAGCGTAGTTATGATAGTTGGAGTTAATAAAGTCTGTAAAACTCTTGATGATGCTGTAAGCAGAGCTAGAAATATAGCAGCACCTATAAATGCACAACGTTTTAATGATTTAAAAACTCCTTGTTATTTAAAAGGAAGTTGTGCTAATTGCAAATCTCCTGAAAGCATATGTAGTCAAGTTGTTATAACTAGATTAAGTAGACCTGCTTCAAAGATAAAAATTATAGTTGTAGGTGAAGATTTAGGATTTTAATATAAATTTTAAATAAAGAAATCTCTACGTTAAAACCTTTCAAAAACAATTCAAAGTTTATATGTATTATAAAAGGCTATCTAATTAAAATTTAGATAGCTTTTTCAAGCTAAAAAATAATTATTAATAGAAAATATAAAAAAGAGCAAAATAAAGAAAAATATATTTTATGGAGGATAAAATGTCAAAAATTTTTAAAATATTTTACGACGATATAAAAGATATCTTTACTAACTTTGCCCTTTTAATAGTCATTTTAGCTCTTTGTATTTTACCTTCTCTTTATGCATGGTTTAATATATTAGCATCTTGGGATCCTTATGGAAATACAGGGAATATTCCTATAGCAGTTGTAAACAATGATAAAGGAGCTGTTTTATCTGATAAAGACATAAATGTAGGAGATCAACTAATAAAGAAATTAAAAAAGAATGATTCACTTGGTTGGAAATTTGTAAATTCAGACACTGCCAAAAAAGGATTAGAAAGTGGTAAATACTATGCCACAATTGAAATTCCTAGTAATTTTTCATCAGATTTATTATCAATTATATCTAAAGATACTAAAAAAGCTCAAATAATATACTCTGTAAATGAAAAAATAAATGCTATTGCACCAAAAATAACTGACAAAGGTGCATCAACAATCCAACTCCAAGTAAATCAGACAGTCGTAAAAACTGCTGGAGAAATAGTATTTAATCTTTTAAATGATGCTGGTATAAAATTAGAAGAAGAATTGCCTAAGCTAACAAAAATTGAAACATCCTTGCTAGATGTTAAAAATAAATTCTCAAAAATAGATGATACAATAGCTTATGCATCTGAATCTATCGAAAAAATGGATGATGTGATAAATAGTTTAAACAAAAATATGCCTCTAATTGAAGAGACTATCACAAATGCTTCTAACTTATCATCTAACGTAGGTAATTTCCTACAAAACACTCAAAATAATCTAGGTCAAATAAGTCCCATAATACAAAGGGATTTACAAGCTTTAAATAGTATCTCAGCATCTGCTGCCAATACTGCATCAGCATTAATAGATGCTATAAATTCAAATTATGAACAAGCTCCACAGCTTATAGATAATTTGTCTTCTAAATTAAATAATTTACACAATGTTTCAGGTGATTTAGTATCCTTATTAACTAAGTTGAATCATATATCAAATAACGCAAATTTAACTGAAACTATAAACAAATTAAATTCTGTAAATTCAAAACTCGAAAGTTCAATTGGATTTTTAAATAATGTTAAAAATCAAATAGAAGCAGGTGAAGAACCATCTTTATCAAATTTAAATACTATACTTACAGTTTTAAACGATGTTAATTCAATTACATCAAATATACTTAATAATTATGATTCTTCAATTAAAAATCCTATAAATCAAATTTTCTCTCAAGGTATAGATGTCTCTGAAAATGTAGGAGATTTATTAAAAAATGCAAAAAATGAGATTCCAAAAGTAAAAAGCCTATTATCTAGTCTTTCAGGATTTTCAGAAAATGCACAAGATACTATAGCTCTTGCAAACGAAAAAATACCTCAAGCGAAAACTATATTAAATGATTTAATAGATGCTGTAAGTAAAATAAATAATAGTAAAGATACACAAGATCTTATAGACTTCTTAAGAAATGACGTTATGGTTAAAGCAGACTTTTTAGAATCTCCTGTAGATATAGTTCAACATTCTCTATATCCTATGGCTAATTACGGAGCTTCTATGACACCATTTTATACTACTCTTTCACTTTGGGTTGGTATATTACTTTTAACTTCACTTTTAACTACAGAAGTTCATGTTCATAATCATGATTTAGAAAATGAAAATCATGACATTGATGAAGATAATGACGAATATACTTATAAACCTTATCAAGTTTATTTAGGTAGAGGTCTTACATTTTTAACAATAGCACTTATACAAGCACTAATTGTGAGTGTAGGTGACATTTTTATACTTAAAGTTAAAATGGATAACCCATTTTTATTTGTACTAATAGCACTATTTGTAGGTACAGTATTTAACTTTATAGTATATTCCCTTGTATCTATATTTGGAAATATAGGAAAAGCACTTTGTGTAATTTTATTAGTTCTTCAAGTAGCAGGTTCTGGTGGTACATTCCCTATTGAAGTAACACCTAAGTTCTTCCACATTTTATATCCTTTCTTCCCATTTACTTATGGTATTTCAGCAATGAGAGAGGCTATAGGAGGAATCTATTTACCTAACTTAAGTAGAGATTTATCTGTGCTGTTTGTATTCCTTGCAGCATCTATAACTATAAATATATTCTTAAAAGCACCAATTAATAGGCTATTCCATAAATTTGTATCTAAACTAGAAAATAGCCGTTTAACTGAATAATAAAAAAAGGATGATTAAAATCATCCTTTTTTTATCTAATTTATTTTTTCACACCATTTATAACTTACATAAAACTTGTCATCTACTAAACCACTTTTTGAATTAACTATCTTAATTCTTTTTCTATCATATTTATGTCCAAAATTTTTTTCAATAGTTGTAAGTTTTCCTTGTGTCTTAAGTACATCCTCAAAATATTTTTCCTTGCTAAAAATATATTTAAAATTTTTATCAAGTTCTAAACACATATAAATTCCCCCTTAAACTTATTCTCTAAGTTGAATATTTTTCCTGATTACATAAACGTAATCCATTACTATACTTTAATTATATACAAAAAAGCACCGTCTAAATATTAATTTATTAGACAGTGCTTTACTATATTATAATCAAATTATTTTAACTAACAATTTTGATTTAATTTTTTTACTTTTTCAAATTCATCTTGAATTTCTTGAGAAGGTTCTTGACCTAACTTACTTACAATGTAAATTACTATTGCTGATAAAATAAATCCAGGAACTATTTCATATAAACTAAATATTCCACCATACATAGTACCTAAGTTTCTCCATACTATAGCAGTTATACCACCAGTTACTATTCCTGCAATAGCACCATTTCTAGTAGTTTTTTTCCAGAATAATGAGAATATCATTATTGGTCCAAATGTTGCCCCAAATCCTGCCCATGCATTTTCAACAAGTCCTAAAACTGTATTATCTGGATTTAGTGCAATAAGTATAGCTATTACAGATACTATTATAACAGTAAGACGACTTACTAACATTAATTCTTTGTCACTTGCATTTGGTCTAAATTTAGCTTTATAAAAATCTTCAGTTATTGCTGAAGCTGTAACTAAAAGTTGAGAGTCTGCTGTACTCATTACAGCTGCAAGTATTGCTGCTAAAAAGATACCAGCTATAATAATAGGGAATATCTTCATAACCATCAATATATAAACTGTTTCTCCAGATGTATTGCTTAAGTCTTGAGTTAAGAATACTCTACCTAATAAACCTACCATTGTAGCAGCTGTTAGAGAGAATATTACCCATACCATTGCTATTAATCTAGATTTTTTAATACTTTTAGCATCATCTATCCCCATAAATCTTACTAATATATGAGGTTGTCCAAAGTATCCAAGTCCCCAAGCAAGAGATGATATAACTGTTATCATCGCAATATGAGTACCATCTATTGTTATAAATGGATCTAACATATTTACATTTACCGCTTCAATTCTAGCTATTGTTGCATCTATACCTCCCATGCTGACTACTGCAGCACATGGAACTATTACTATAGCTACAAACATAAGTATACCTTGAACTAAATCTGTCCAACATACTGCGAAAAACCCCCCAGCAAAAGTATAAGATACAACAACTACAGCACATATTAATAATGCTACAGTATAATCTATACCAAACACTGTTGAGAATAATTTTCCTCCTGAAACAAATGCAGATGCAGTATATACTAAGAAGAATATTAATATAAATAATGAACTTACTATTCTAAGTATATTTTGATCATCTCTGTATCTATTTCCTAAGAATTGAGGTATTGTTATTGAATTACATACTTCTGTATAATTTCTAAGTCTTTTAGCTACTAGTTTCCAGTTTAAATAAGTCCCTATAGTTAATCCTAATGCAATCCATCCTGCCTCTAAACCTGCAATATATGCTGCCCCTGGTAGACCCATAAGCATCCAACCACTCATATCTGATGCTTGAGCACTAAGAGATACTACCCAGCTACCTAATTTTCTTCCACCTAAAAAATAATCTTCTGTATTGCTAGTTTTTTTATATGCCATAATCCCTATTGCAAGCATCATAACTAGATATAGAACGAAAATTACTATTATGGTAAAATTACTTTCTATCACTTCTTTCCCCCCTAATCTGATAATTGTCAAAAATTTTTATCATATTTTACATTTTTCAGACAATTATTCCATTATATTACATATTTAAACTATAATATTAAGACATCCAATAGTCAATAAATTTCTTTTATTTAAATGATAGTAATAAATAAAAATAAATTGTTAAAAAAATTAGAGATGATTTTTAAATCACCTCTAATTTCAATAGTATATAATATTTATCTAACAAATAAATATACATTTTTAATTAAATACATTTATTAATTTATTTACTAAATAAACCTTTTATCCAAGCTGTAAATCCTGTTTTTTCTTCTTTATTATCTTGACTTGTATCTGATTTAGTAGTTTCTGATTTACTAGTTTTTTCATCAGTGTTATCACTTGAATCTTCAACTTTAAATACAAATCTAACTTTACCATTCATTTCATCATTATTTATGCCTGAATAGTTGTTATATTCTTCTGATGCACTTACTAATTCATCTTTAACATCCATTATGTTTCCTACTTCTGATATTAATTTATTGCCTTCACCACTTAATTGATCAAGACCTTCTTGTTTAAATTGAACGGTACCATCATAAAGTTGGGTACTACCACTTGCTAATGTTGATATACCATCTTTTATTTGTGTAGAACTACTACTTAATGTTGATGAACCATCTTTAAGTTGATTAACACCACTTGTTAAGCTACTTGCTCCACTTACTAATTGACTTGTTCCTTGTGATAGTTGTTGACTTCCTGCATATGCGCTTTGTGTTGCACTTGCTAAAGTACTACTTCCTGATTCTAATTGACTACCAGCTTGAGCAAATTGACTTAAATTAGTACCAAATGTTTGAGATCCATTTACTAATGTTGATGAACCATTTTTAAGTTGATTAACGCCACTTGTTAAGCTACTTGCTCCACTTACTAATTGACTTGTTCCTTGTGATAATTGTTGACTTCCTGCATATGCACTTTGTGTTGCACTTGATAATTTTGAAGAAGAATCACTAAGTGTACTTCCTGCTCCTGCAAATTGATTTAAGCTTGAACCAAATTGTGATGAACCATTTTTAAGTGTTGATAATCCAGATTGTAAGCTTGATGCACCTGCTGATACTGAACTTATTCCATTTTTAACTGAACTAAGTCCAGATTCTTGTTTAGATGCTACTGTTTTTAATCCAGAACTTATTTGATTTAAACTAGCTGCAGCTGTACTCAATTGTCCTGATTGTTGTTGTAAACTGCTTCCTAATTGAGCTATTTCTGCTGCAAGTTCACTATCACCATTTGCTGCTGCCTTTTGTGCCAAAGCAGTTATTTGTGCTTGAAGTTGGCTATTGCTTGATGATGATAATTGTGAAGAGACTTGGGCTACAGAATCAGCTAATGAACTTACTGTACTTGTAGAACTTATTAAACTATCTACTCCACTATCTAATTGGCTTAATCCACCACTTAAACTACTTGCTCCATTATATGCAGAGTCTATACCACTATTTATATTGCTGTATGATTGATCTAATTTATTTGCATTACTTACATAACTTTGTACACCACTTGCAAATTTACTTTGTGATGAATTTAATTGTTGAAGTCCACTTGTCAAACTCATTGCACCAGCATCTAATGTTGGTAAACTATTTGTAAGTGTTTCTGCTCCTTGACTTAATGATCCTATTCCTTGATCTAATGAACTTATTCCTGCTGTTAATTGTGCATAAGCCCCATCTAATTGTTTTGCACTATTTGTATAAGTTGATATACCTGAACTTAAAGTTTGTTGTCCTTCGTTTATTTGTTGTAAACCACTTGTTAAGCTCATTGCACCTTCATTTAATGTTGGTAAATTACTTGCAAGTGTATCAGAACCTTCTTTTAATGTTGTAATTCCACTATCTAATGATTTTACTCCATCATCAAACTTGCTATAATTTGTATTAAGAGTTTCACTACCTTCTGCAACTTGTTTAGCTCCATCTACTAACTCTGCACCAGCATCTTGTAATTGTTGTAGTGAATCTTTTAATTCACTAAAATTCATATCTCCATCTATATCTTCTAATGTACCTGTTATATCACTAGTAAGTGCAAACATTATAGTAGGCACTTGGAAATTAGTTGTATTACCTGTTATCACTATTTCATCTTTTAAGTTTAAGTAATTGTTTAACTTGCTACTTAGGTTTAATGATTTACTTAATCCAGGTAATGATACAAATGTTATAGAAGCATTATTTCCTTCATCTAACATAGTTCCTGCACTAGTTTCTATGTCTTTAAAGTTATCTCTATCTAATAATACTTCTCCAGCTGTTAAAAATGGAGTATATATTATTCTATTTTCGCCGTTTATTTGTACGTTCTTTTTAACATTATTTTTTAATTTTATAGTTATTTTGAAATCTCCGCTTTCCCCTTTGACATCTTTAGGATTTACTACTTTTCCATTTAATTCATATCTAATATTTACATCTACTGGCAATTGTTCATTACTTTCACCTTGGTAGTACAAATCGTCCCCATTTACATCCCAAGTTACATTATCACCATTTATACTAGGTGTTTCATTACCTTTTATATTTTTTATATTTGTTAATTTACTTACATCCTTTATATTTCCTAAAGATGAGTCACTCTTTATCCAATCTGATACAATGTTTTTTGTAACATTTCCGTTTTCATCTAATATAGAATAAACTGTTTCATCTTTAGTTATTTTACTATCATTTTGTGCTGCAAATGCACAAGTATTATTTGCTGCAACTAATGCTACTGTTGCTAAAGCTATTGATTTCTTTTTAATATTTTTATTATACATGACTAATCCTCCCCCATTAATTAACGGTATATTGTAATATTAAATATTTTTTTAATTTACAGCGTCAGTTGCTGCTTTTTGCTTTTTGTCAGGTTCAAATCCTTTACTTGTTTTTCTGATAACTGGTTCAAATACAAGTAATAATCCTGGTAATATGAATATAATCATAAACATACTTATTATTGCCCCTCTTGACATCAAGCTACATAATGAACCTATAAGTTCTAGTTGAGAAATTACACCAACACCTATAGTTGCAGAGAAGAATGATAAAGCACTTGTCATTATTGATCCTGCACTGTGTTTTATTGCAAGTCTCATTGCTTCAAACTTATCATCTGTGTATTCTAATTCTTCTTTAAATCTAGAAGTCATAAGTATTGCATAGTCTACTGTTGCCCCTAATTGTATTGTTCCTAAAACTATAGATGCTATAAATGGTTCAATTTTACCTGTATAATAAGGTATACCTAAGTTAGCAAATATAGCACATTCGATTGCTGCAACTAATATAACTGGTAGAGATACTGATTTGAATACTATAGTTATTATTACAAATATTGCTATTATAGAAACTGCACTAACTTTTTTGAAATCTGAATCTGCAATTCTTATTAAGTCTTTTGTAAGAGGTGCTTCACCACCTACAAGAGCACTTGGATCATATTTGTGAACTATATGTTCAATTTCAGTTAATTGTGCATTACACTCATCTGATGCTGCTCTATATTTTGAATTTAACATCATTTCTTCATATCCGCCTGCTTTTAATTCACTTAGAATTTCATCAGGAATTATATCTTGACTTATTGCAGGGCCTATATATTTTTCAAGTCCTATAACTGAGTTTACTCCATCTACTTTTTCAAGCTCTTTAATCATAGAACTTACATCATTTGAATCTAATTTGTCACTAATTAATATAAAGTCTGTACTTTCCATATTATAATCGTCTTTCATTTTATTAGTAGCGATTATTGATGGGAAGTCATCTGGTAAAGATTCATCTAAGTTATAATAAACTTCAGCTTTATTATTTCCTATAAAAGCTGGAATAAAAATTATTATAAATAAAACTGCTAATTTTTTATAATGTTTAACTACAAAATTTGAAGTTTTTTCAAATGCTGGAAGTATTGTTCTATGTTTATATTTGTGTATTGGACCATCAAATATTAATATTAATGATGGTAATATAGTTACTGTACATAAAACACCGATTATAACACCTTTGGCCATTACAATCCCCATATCCATACCTAATGTTAAATCCATGGCACAAAGTGCTAAGAATCCAGCTACAGTAGTAGTTGAACTACCAATTATTGAAACAAATGTATTTTGTATTGCATTTGACATGGCATCTATTCTATCCGGCGTTCTTTCTAATTCTTCATCGTATCGGTGAAGTAAGAAAATAGAATAATCCATTGTAACCCCTAATTGTAATACTGCTGCTAATGCTTTAGTTATATATGATATTTCTCCCAAAATTATATTCGAACCAAAATTATATATAATAGCTAAAGCTATACTTAATAAAAATACAAATGGTACTACTGTTGATTCCATTGTAAGTAGTAAAACTATTAAAGTAAGTACTGCTGCTATGATTACATATAATGGCATCTCTCCATCAGCACAATCTTTAGTATCTTTTATAATTCCACTCATACCACTTAAGAAACCTTGTTTTCCAACTATGTTTCTAATTTGTTGTACAGTGTTTTGAGTTGTTAATGTTGCTGTACCTTCTTTAAGCATTACTATTATCATAGTAGATTTATCACCATTATAAAGTAAATCTGTCATATCCTTTGGTAGTATTTCTTTTGGTACAGATAAATCTATAAAATCATCAACCCAAAGAGCCTTTTTAACTCCATCTAATTTAGCTACTTTTTCTTTGATTTTTGCTACATCTTTATCTGGCATATCTTCGACAATAAGCATTGCTACAGATCCGCATCCAAAATCATCTTTTAAAATTTTCTCAGCTTGCATTGTTGATGTTTCTTCCGGTAAATAACTTAATATGTCGTAATTTACGTCTGTTTTAAAGTATCCAAATGCTGCTGGAATTACCAATATTATTGCTAATAACAAAATTAACTTGCTATGTTTGGCTATCGCTTTTGATATCCTTTCCATAATTCTCCCTCCATTTTTAGGCATGCCCAATATTCATACCTAGATTATAGGGCGCGCCCAAAAAAATGTCAACAAGTTTTATTGTTAAATTTTTCTAGAAAATTATAAAATTTTTTTTATACATAATACTAAATTATCCACAAAATAGATAATAATATATAATTTACTTGCAAATAAAAAAAGAGCACTTAGCAGAAAAATCTGCTTTATGCTCTTTTAAATTTGATTTGATTTTAATTTTATACTTACAATCTCAGGCTTGCAATGTACCCTAATAAGTACCTTTGATCCTCCAAGCCCTTTACTCACTATCATTGTTGAATTATTTTTTTCATATTTTCCTAAATCATATTTTGGGAAGAACTTTCTATCTGGCGATAACAATCCTCCTACAAAAGGTAATCTAATAATTCCACCGTGCACATGTCCACATAAAGTTAAGTCTGCACCCCATTTTTCGTATTCATCAAAATAAAAAGGTGTATGTGATAATAATATATTAAATTGATTTTTATCTAAATCACCTAATTTTTGTACTAAAAAATCTCTATCTATAGTAGTAATTTCTTTATCATCAAATAAATATTTATAGCAACTATATGGCACTGTCAGTCCATATAAATTTATTTTTGAACCTTCTTTTTTAATTTCGACCTTTTCATTATCTAAATTTACAAAATCTATTTTATTTAATTCATTAAAATAACCTACATATTCATCTTTATATTTTTTAATTAATGCCTTTTGCTCATGATTTCCTATTATATAATAAACCTTATATAGTTTTGTAAGTTCCTTCATAAAGTCCAAAGCTATATTATAATTATTATTTTCACCATCTACTAAATCTCCTGTAACAACTACTATATCAGGATTTAATTCATTTATCTTTTTTAATAATTTTTTATTATTTGCTCCAAATAATTTGCTATGCAAATCTGAAATTTGAACTATATTATATCCATTAAATTCTTTTGGAATTTTTTCATTTTCAATTGTGTATTTCGCTATTTCTAATGTATTTACATTATATTTTATATATAAATAAATTAATATAAAAATGCAAATCAATATAAGTATAATTTTATACATAAAACACTCCTTAAACCTTATTTAGAAAGATGTCAAAACTCTCTAATAGCTCACCTATATTTAAATTATTTGCTATTTCTATCGCATTTCCTACGATTTGATCTACTTGTTTTTTTTCTATAATATTTAATAAAATCAATCTTGTTGATATTACTGATTTTATAATATCTTCTATATCTAAGTCGATATCTTTATTATAATATCGTCTAAGCAATTCTTCTTCTCCTGCACATCCTACAGCAACACTTATATATATATCTTTTTCGGTTGCGTTATAATGTGTTTCTGGAGCTTTCTTTTTAAATAATTCTATTAAGATATTTACATATTCTTTTCTAATAACTGGTACTTTTGATGCCTCTATATATATTCTAAATAAACTCTCATATCTCACAATTGTATAAGTATATAAACATTGAGTTACGGCATAGTTTAATAAAAGCTCAGTATCATTCATATGATGATTGCTTATCAACCCATAAATTTTATTTAATATTGTTTTGTAGATGTAAAGCAAAATATCTTCTTTCTTCTTAAAGTAATAGTATAAATGTCCTCTTCCTATCCCCACCGAATCCGCTATCTGTCTAATAGTAGTTTTCTCATATCCATTTACTAAAAAAAGATTAAAAGATTTTTTTATAATTTGTTCTTCTATATCTATTTTTTTATTACTCATAACTATTTCTCCTTAAATCTTATTCATTTTCAATATAAATATTGGGCATTAATATTATATCTTAAAGAATATTTTACATATATTATTAATTTAATATATTTTTTTTAGACATACAATATCTAAAATTAAATGAGAAATATTAAAAAAGATATTATAATTTATTATACACCAAAAACACAACAAAAAATGCTATCTCAAAAATAAATATTTGAAATAACATTTTTAATCGTTAATTAATATTTTTTTGTATAGCAGCGGCTATCTTTCTACCATCACGTTGTGCTATATAAGTAATTTCATTATTTTTATATGCTATTACTAAAAAATTACTATCTTTTATGTTGTATATATCTATATCAATACCACCATCTGCTTCTATATAAACGCTGTATTGACATTTTTTATTTTTTGTTATTGATGATATACTATTTTTTTCTTTTCCTATATAAGTATCAAGATTGTCCTTATCAATATTATTCTCATTTAAACTATTATAATCATTATAAACTGAAATTACAGCATTAGCCTCTTCATCCATTAATAATGCTACATCTAAATTTTTAAAATCACAAGTTTCTACTTCACTTACTTTATCATCTTTTAATGCTATATATAATGCACTTCCATCTAATTTATAATCTGATGTATATTTAGGATATAATAGTCCTTCACTCAATATTTCTACATTATTCATATCTTTATCTGATATTTCTTTTAAATTCTTAAATTTATCAATGTTATCAACCTTTAAGGAATATATTGTACTATATGGGCTTCCCATATTTTGAAGAACATAATCATAGCTTTTATTCATGATTACATTTACATCACTCTGTACTTTTGTCATAGTATTTCTTTCTATTGCCTCTTTAGAAACATTTTTTGTATCTATACTCGCACTAGAACATCCAGCTAAAAACATTACGGGTATCATCATTATAACTAGTTTCTTAATATACTTCATATGCCAGCCCTTCCTTTCTTTAAAATTGGTACAACATATCGTATTTTTATAAAAATATTTATCTATAAATTCTTAAATCAATAGATTTTCTTATTTATAATTATACATGTTTACATAAATAAAAAAATAGTTTTAAACTACTTGTAATCCTTTTGTAATTCTATTTCCTTATATATTAAAATTTTGTAATCTATTCCTATATTTTAATAATATACCAAAATCCATATTAAAATCAACAACTTTATATTTCAATATGAGTTTTACGTATACAATATTTAATATATAGATAACTGCTTAGACCTTGCAATTACTATATAAATCAGCATGAATTAGAATGAATTTATATATAAAATTATTTTTTTCAATATATCATAAATATGCTAAAAAAAGCTGATTGTAAATTATAAATTACAATCAGCTTTTTTTATAGCATATTAATTTGTACTATTTATTAAAAAATGCTTTATATCCTCTATACATTTCAAATATATCTGCTTTTGATATTATTTCATAAGGGGCATGCATACTAAGAACTCCAACTCCACAATCTAATACTTGTGCGTCATAGTTCGCTAAGATGTAAGCTATAGTACCACCGCCACCTTCATCAACTTTACCTAATTCTCCACTTTGCCATACTACATTTGCCTCATTGAAAATACTTCTTATTTCGCCTACAAACTCAGCATTGGCATCACTTGTTCCACTTTTTCCTCTAGCACCAGTATATTTAGAAATACAAACACCATAACCTATATGGCAAGAGTTGTTTTTCTCATATACTGATGAATAATTTGGATCATATCCTGCATTTACATCAGCTGATAAAACTTTAGAATTTGAAAATGCTCTTCTTATTTTTAAATCAGAGTAATCAGTTTGCATATTTATAAGTTCTGCTACTGTATTTTCATAGAATCTAGAATGCATTCCTGTATTTCCATTAGACCCTGTTTCCTCTTTATCAGCACATAATACAGATGCTGTAAATTCTGGATTTTCAGTTTCAAGTATAGCTTTTACTCCTGCAAATGAGCAAACTCTATCGTCATGTCCATAAGATAGTATCATTGAACTATCAAAACCAAGATGTCTAGCTTTTCCGGCTGGAACTATTTCAATTTCAGCACTTATAAAGTCTTCTTCAACTAAGTTATACTTAGAATTTAATAGATTTAAGATATTCATCTTAACTTTATCTTTATCTTGGTCTTCATCTGGAATACTTCCTATTAATAGATTTAAATCCTCACCTTCTATGCCTTTATCAAGAGTTTTTTGTCTTTGTTTTCCTGCTAAGTGTGGAAGTAAATCTGTTACACAAAATACTGGGTCACCTTCTTCATCACCAACATTTATTTCAACTTTACTTCCATCTCTTAATATTACAACACCGTACATAGCAAGTGGTATAGTTACCCATTGGTATTTTTTAATTCCACCATAATAGTGAGTCTTAAAATATCCCATATTATCATCTTCATATAATGGATTTGGTTTTAAGTCTAATCTTGGTGAGTCTATATGACTTCCTATAATTTTTAAACCTTTTTCTATATCTTGTTTTCCTATTACAAATAAAGCAATATTTTTATCTCTATTTATAGCGTATATTTTATCTCCAGGAACTACTTTCTCTACATCAGAAAGAGGCTTAAATCCTTTTTCTATAGCTAATCGTTCAATTTCCTTAACACATTTTCTCTCTGTTTTCCCCTTGTCTAGAAAGTCCATATATTCAGATGCATACTTCATTACAGCATCCATATTGTTCATCTCATTTATGACTTTCCATCCATTTCTTAGCTCATATTTAAGATTCATCTTTGATCCCTCCATTTGCTTTTGTTTCTAGTTATTTTTTTTGCCTTTCATACGTTTTTCGTATTCTTCTGGTGAAACTACTTCTATATTTTCTAATCTAGCTCTAAAATTTTTTCTGAAATTAGCTAAATATTCTTTTCTTAAAGCGTCTCTTTCTTTTATTTCTTCTGGTGTTAAACCTTCTGCCTTATTTTTTCTTGCAAGTTCGTTAATTCTATCTATTTTCTTTTGATCTACCATATTTACCACAGCCAAAACCTTATTTTTAGCTTCTCCTTTACTTATTTAATAAAAAATTTTGTTACTTCTTAAGTTATTTTTTTCTTTATAGTTAGCTAAAAAAACATCTATATTATCGCTTATTATGGTAATTCCTTCTCTAATATCTTCTAATGATGCATTTGCAATATTAATTCTAAAATGTCTGTCATCCGTTGTATTATCAAAAAAATACGTTCCAGGAGTGACTACAACACCTTTTTCTAAAAGAAAATTATAAAAATCATATGACAAATACCCTCTTGGAAGCTCTAAAAAGAAGTTAATACCTCCAGATGCTTTTCTAACTTTTAATTTATCACTTATTTTTTCATCTATTAATTTTTTAGCTAAGCTATATTTTTCATAATAGATTTTATTTATATTATTTAAATATTGTTTCCAATTAAAGCAGTTCATATAATAAAACATTGATTTTTGTATTAAACCTGGCGTTGATATATCAGAGGAATATTTAGCCCATAAAATTTGGGACTGTAATTCCATCGGTATTTCAACCATTCCAATTCTAAGTCCAGGCATTAAAATTTTCGAAAAACTCTTTATGTAGATTACCCTATCATTTGTATCATAACTTTTTAATGGAAGATTATCTTGTGAGTCAAAAGGAAAATCACTTATAAAGTCATCTTCTAGTATATAAAAATCATACTCCTCTGACAACTCTATTAATTTTTTCTTTTTATAAGTTGAGTAAGATATTCCTGTTGGATTTTGAAAATTAGGCATAACATATATTAATTTTGGTTTTATTTTTTCAAGTTTTAATTTTAAAATTCCTATATCAATCCCATCATCTAGCATAGGTATTGATATAACTTTTGCTCCTCTACTTTTAAAAACCTCCAATGCACCATTATATGTCGGTTCTTCAACAAATACAACATCAGAATAATTAATAAGTCCTTTGCATACAATATCTATTCCCTGTTGTGCCCCAGATATAATCTGTATATTTTCACTTTTTGTATTTATTTTCTTTTCTTTTAAATATTCAACTATTTTTTCTCTTAAATCTTTAGAACCTTTACCTTCATCATAATTAAAAATTGTCGAACCATCATTTTCAAGTGCCATATTGATTGCTTTTTTGTAGTCATCTATAGGAAACATGTCTGCTGATGGATTTCCACTGTCAAAGTGTATAAGGCCTTCACTTTTTACACTTTTTTCTTTCTTAAGTTTTATATTTGATGCAAAAGTTCCACTTCCAACAATCTTATAAACATATCCTTCATTTTCAAGTAGTTCATAAACTTTTACTATTGTTGCATTATTAACCTCCATATAATTTGCAAGTTTGCGAATTGGAGGTAATTTTTCATGTTCTTTTATTTTATTATCTATAATCAATTTTTTTATATAATTATAAATCTGTAAATATTTACTGCTGCCTTTATTTAACTCAAGTTTGTATTTTTCCATTTTATACCCCTATATCTTCTATTTTTAACTTTTGTTCAAACATCAATTTTTATATTTAATACATTAATATGTATAATATATTATATAACAATTTTTTAGAAAGGGAAAAGATTATGTACACAGATTATCATATACATTCTACTTTTTCTCCAGATGGTAAATCATCAATGGAGGAAATGATTTTAAGAGCTATTGATTTAAATTTAAAAGAAATTTGTTTTACTGACCATGTAGATTACGATATAAAATACATGGATCATTTTGTTGTGGATTATAAAGAGTATTTTAATAGTTTAAATTACTATATAGATAAATATAAAGATAAAATAAGTATAAAAAGAGGCATTGAACTCGGTCTTCAAAAACAGTTATTTGATAAATGCTCCCAAGATGTAAGGAAATATCCTTTTGATTTTGTAATCTGTTCACAACACGCTATAGATAAAATGGATTTGTATTATAATGATTTTTTTGAGTCTAAAGATGCACATACTGCTTATGAAATTTATTATAAAGAATATCTAAATATAGTAAAAAATTACAAAGATTATAATATTTTAGGCCACTTAGATTTAATAAAAAGATATGGTCCTTATGATGAAATTCTAGATGATAATTATTTTAGTGATATAATTACAGAAATCTTAAAGCAAGTTATCTATGATGGAAAAGGAATTGAAGTCAATACTTCTTGTTTTAAATACAACTTACCTGATTTAACTCCTTCTAGAAAAATAATTGAGCTTTATAAATCCTTAGGTGGTGAAATTATAACAACTGGTTCTGATGCACATGCTACTGGATTTTTAGCTTGCAAATTTAAATATATTTACGATTATCTAAAAAATGTTGGATTTGAATATGTATGTACTTTTGATAGAATGAAACCTTTATTTAATAAAATATAACAATATAAAATTATATTAAAATGCATTATAAAAACCTCCTTAGAATAAATATTATCAATAGGAGGTGATTTTTTGAGAAAAATTCCAAATCTTTTATTAGCAACTATAATCTTATCAATATCTAATATAATTGTAAGAGGTTTAGGATTTATATATAAGATTTTTTTATCAAATATAATAGGAGAGCAAGGACTCGGCATATACCATATAGTATTTAACTTTCTTATGATATGTATAGCATTAACTACTACTGGTATTCCAACTGCTTTAAGCTGCTTAATTTCGGCTAATAATTCTTTAAAAAATAAAAAACAAACTAATATACTTTTTATATCAACACTTTATGTATCTTTTTTCATAGCATTTTTTATATCAATATTTGTATCTTTAAATAATGAGTTTTTCGCAGATAAATTTTTACATAATCCAGATTTAGGTCTATTTATTTTATCAATTTGTCCAGCTATAGTATTAATAACACTGTCCAATGTTTTAAGAAGTTATTTCTATGGGATCAAAAAAGTAATAGTACCTGCAATTGGTCAAGTATTAGAGCAAACATCTAGAATTTTATTTTTAGTACTTATTTACCACTATATAAAAAATGATGGATTAATATGTTATAGCGCCCTTATCGCAATATCAGTTGGGGAAGCAATAAATATAATATTTATAACAGTAAATCTTTATGAGGATTCTAATCTTTACAAAAAATTCACTATAAATATAAAAGATTTTAGACATGCATCTTTTGAAACATTAAAAATGTCTGTACCAATAACTTGTAATAAAATGTCCAGTATAGTTCTTCAATCTATAAGTTCTATCATTATACCGTCTAGATTGATTTTGGCTAATATGAGTTATTCTCAAGCTTTAGGTGCTTATGGAATAATAAGTGGTATGGTAATGCCGTTTGTATATCTTCCATTTTCAGTTGGCTCGGCTCTAGTTGTAAATTTAATTCCAAGTATCTCTGGAGAAGTTGCTCTAAAAAACAATAATATATTGATGAAAAAAATTACATACTCAATAGGATTAACCCTATTTGTGAGCATCTTATGTTCTGGATTATTTTTTTTCTTTGGGAACCCGTTATGTCTTTTATTTTTTAAAAATGAAACTGCTGGAATTTATCTAAAAACTATGTGTCTTGCTCCAATTTTTTTATCACTAAACCAAACTCTCTCAGCAATACTTCATGGAATTAGAAAAGAATTTATTTCTAGCTTTAATACTATTTTAGGAATGGTAATTCAATTAATATTTCTTTATTTCTTATTGCCTATTCCTAGCTTAAATATATATGCTTACATATATGTAGTAACTGGTGCTGCCATGTTTACTACTTTATTACATTCAATAGCATTAATTCATGCTTTAAAAAGTTCAGCAAAAATTATTTAATATGTATTATAAAAAAAGCAACCAATACAAAGTTTTTATTATATAAACTTTATATTGGTTGTTTTAATATATCTAAATTAAATACTAAATATATAATTTAATATTTAAATGTTTTTATTCCTAATTAATTGTAATATCCAATACTTCTATTATTGTAAGCAACTATCAAAATCAAAGTTTGCTGTTTGTACTGGGATATCTCTAGCTTGAACTGGTTCAACTGTAGATAATACAGCCATTGTTCCATAACTTAATAAGCTTACAGTTAATCTCATTACTAAATTAGCATATACAGCATCTACTATAGTTATAGTATATGTTCCACCTGCAACAGTAGGTGCTGTTATAGTTGCATTTATACATCCTAATGTCAATTTAGTTTGATAATATTGATCTGCAAGAACAGGAGTCAAGTTTGGTCTTCTACATAATGTTCCTTTTAATGAATCAAATGTAAATAAAATATTTGTTTGTACGTTTATTGTAGTTCTTACTTCTATATTTGTGCATCCACATTTTCCTCTTAATAATACAGGTATTGTTTCAGTAGTTGGTGCTGTAGGTGATGATACAGTTGCTGATAAAGTTGGTTGATTATATTCTAAAGTTGTTCCTAAACATTGTTTACAACATTGTAGTGAAGCTGGTAGATTTATAGGTGATCTTACCAATCTAGTATAAGTTGTATTAAATACATTAGTTTGTGTTAATGCTACACCTCCCAATGTTGGTGCTCCTGTATTTATAGCTAAATTAATATCTCCAAAACAAACTTCTGATATTTTAAATTTATATGTTCCCGGATTTAAAGGTGCTCCAGTTACAGTTACAGTTGGACTTGTAAGTGGCCCCGCTGCTAATACAGGTGTTGCTGAAGTTGCCACTCTATCAAATTTTATCATATCAGAAACTTGATATCCTGCAATTAAACGAGTCATACTGTTTGCTGCTGTTATAGGCGGTGCAACTATTGAATTATCACAACAGTTATTTGAGCTTCCACTATTACAGTTTACTGTTGCACAACTTGTATATGTTGAATCTGTTACTGTTATTGGTTCACATACTTCATTACATACTTGTTTGCTTGGACATTGTGGTTTACAACCACATGGCACATTTGGTGGAGCGGGTTGTTGCATTGGTGGTAGCTGTTGCATTTGTTGCATTGGCGGCACCTCTTGATAATTAAATTCCCCTTCTCCCATAACAAATTGTCTAGGATCTATCATCATATCTTGTGTATATCGATTTCCTTTTTTCACTCTAGTATTCATTGAGCTATTATTATATTGCATATTTTTACCTCCCACTAATATAATATAAATTTTTCGGCTAAAACTATTTTTTTAACCTACTAAATACTATGTTATTAGGGCATATTTTGTTCTTATTTTTACAAAAAAGTAAAAAATAATTTTTTTTTGTAGAAAATTGGAACTTTATATCTGCAATATTTAAATCTTTTGAAGAATATAATCATTGTAAGCAAATATATATTTATAGAGGTGAATTCTATGACTTTTATTAATAGTACTACTAATTTAATCAGAAGATCGACTAAAGATATATTCTATATTTTTAATAATCAAGGACTTTACTATAATTACTATGATAAAGATAATAATCTTTCTAAGGAAAATATTTTAATTAGCAATAACACATTGGATTACACACAATTTTATTTTTCAATTGATAAATCTGATAAAATATATGGAATAGTAACCGATAATTCTATAAAAATAGTAGAGTGTGAAAAAGATAGTGATATATTTTTATTAAAAGAGACATTTAGCTTTGATTATGAAAAGTTCGCTGTTTGCTTTCCATATATAAAATATATAAATAATACTACTCATATGTTTTACTATGTCTATAGCCCTCAATTTACTAATTCAGCAGTTATTTTTCATCAATATAGAAATGAAAGTAAAAAATGGATTGAAAACCAAGTCGATATGGTAAACTTTAATATACTAGATAAATTTCACATTGTATTTAATAATGATATCCCTACTCTATTTTATTTGAATTTAGTTGGTGAATATGAGGAATTGTTTTGCTCTACTTTTAATTATGAAAATTTAAGCTGGTCAGAGCCCAAACAATTGACTGATACTAAAACCACCAAATTGTATTTAAATATATTAAAAGATACAGATAACAATTTATATCATGTAGTATTTTCAGAGAATACTCAAAATCAATATTCTATAAAATACATGAACTATAATATTAAAAATGATACTTTAATTCAAAACATATCTTGTTTTTTAAATGAGCCATCTTTATGCTCTTTCCCATGTATAATTTTAGAAAATTCTATTTTATATATTATGTGGGTATGTTTTGAAAAATTATATACTTCTTTTTCAAAAGATTTTGGGAAGACATGGAGCACACCTATCTGTGATGAAACTAGTATAAATGAGTATTTTCTCAGAACTCATGTACACTCTAATGTAAATGATGATTTAATTTACAAAGACATGGACTTATTTACAACTATGAAAAATTTAAGTATATTAGGATTTTAAAATTTTAAATTAAACAATCAGAACCACCCGTAAAACGGGTGGTTTGCTTAGCCCTAAAAGGGCATATTGCTGGCTGTGCCTCAAGGCACATTGAATTAGTCCGCCAATTGCATATCTTTTACACACTCCCCCTA
>NZ_JAHLOQ010000034.1 GCF_018917435.1 Intestinibacter bartlettii | reverse complement strand
TTGTATAGTATTGTGTTTGGTCATACAATTATTATACAAAAAATCCCAAGATCTTTTGAGCTTGGGATTTATTTTTTTTACAAAAAGGGCATCGCCCTATTTCTTAGTGCGACAGCCCCTTAATTTATGTCTAAATTTATAGTACTAATTTTGTACCGCAATTTGGGCAGAAATTAGAACCTGCACTATTTGGTGTTCCACAGTTTGGACAGAACTTAGCTACATTATTACTTCCTTGTTGTTGATTTGCTTGTTGGATTGGTTGTTGAACTGGTTGCTGTTGTTGCCATGATGGTTGTTGATTGTTAACCTGTTGTTGATTTTGTGCCATTTGATTAGCCATTTGTTGACCCATCATCATTCCCATCTGCATACTGGCCATATCTGCAGCTATATTTGATCCATTTCCGCCAGAACCTTTACCAATAGAATCCGCCATTGCCATCTTAGTATATTTATCCATATCATTTACCATGCTTTGTGATGCAGCTTTTGTAGCCATTTCTTGTATTTCTTTTGGATAAGTTACACTAGATATTGCGAAGTTAGTAATTCCTATACCTATTTTCTGCATTTCCATATCTAAGTCAGTTTGTATTCCCTTTGAAATTTCATAAGCATTGGCTTGAAGATTAAATATATCTTTTCCTTCTCTTACTATCCATCTCATAAGAGTTTGATCTAACATAGACATTATACGTTCTTTTACATCGTCTATTGTGAATTGTTTTTTTACACCTGCTATTTTATCTATAAGTAGTCCATAATCTTCTACTTTACAACAAAATGTCCCAAAAGATTTTATTGGCATCCCTCCTGGAAGATTTGGTGCTGGTATATTTATTGCATTTTTTGTTCCCCATTTAACAGTAAGTTCCTTAGTATTAACAAATAACACCTCTGCTCTCATTCCACTGTTAAATCCAAATTTAAATCCTTTTAATGTAGATAAGAAAGGTACTATTTGTGATTCTATATCAAAACTTCCTTCATCTTTAAATATTCCTTCTACCTTTCCATTAAACATAAATATTGCATCTTGACCTGGTCTAATAATTAATTTACTTCCTTTTTTAATTTCTTTATTATCCCATTTCCAAAAAATCATATCATCTCTAAACTGTTCCCACTCTACTACGTTTGACAGTTGATTGCTGAAAAATCCCATATCAGTCCTCCTATTTTTATGAATTTACATAATATACAGCTAGTACTATTATGATAATTATTACTACAACTATTGCAGCTATTTTAAATATACTCTTAGGGTATTCCCCTGATATTACTCCTGATTGACCATTTATTAAAATATGATATTCCCTACCTTTATAGTAATATGCCGATGAGTATATTGGCACTAAAATATGCTTATATGTTTCTTTATCGTAATTTGCATTCATATTCAAATTACTTACTCTATCATATCTTCTAAGTACATCCCTTTCACATAGATGTCTCATTTCACATTGCATTTTATTTATTGCTTCTTTATGTGCATCTTCTAAATCTATGGTATATACCTCTGCACAATATCCCGACATATAATCTGGCGAGAATGAAGATACATTCTGAGTATTATAAATAAGTGAATTAAGTAAATTTGGTTTTAATTTATCTGATGCTCTAACAAGTACATCATCGAAAAATTTATGAACATGACCAGAAGTATGATGCCATCTAGTTCTTATTTCTGTATGCATTTTTCCGTCATCATCTTTATATGTAACTTCGTAGTCTTCTCCTCCCATAGCATTATAAGAAGCATGTACATCTGCATCAAACGTCCAAAATGGAATATATATCCCCTGAACTTTATCTGCTTGATATAAACTCTTTAATTCGTTTGGAGCAAGCCATCTACTTTTTATCCACTTATGATATATCTCTCCTGTTTCTATTTTATTAATTCTAAATGGTACGACTCCATCTGGAATTAAAGCATCTGTTTGTTTTTTTGCCAAAACATAGTTTGATCCACAGTATGGGCATGTTGTTGCCGTACTTGTTGCATCTACTTCTACAAGCGCACCACAACCCTCACACTCCATACTGGTAGATTGCTTTTCTTCTGCTTTTATACTATTCATTGCATGTCTAGTTAATTTGTGTTCTATGACCTTACTTTCATCATGTTCTATTTTAATTTCATTGCCGCAACTTGGACATTTCAAATTTTGTGAACATGCATCAAATTCCATCACTGCCCCACAATTTTGGCAATAATATGTTTTTGCAGTATCCATCATATCCCCTTTCTAATATAGTTAATTTTCAATCATAAGTATTTATAATATATTTCTAAATTTATTTGTCTAAATTTAATTTTGCTTTTAACTTCGCAAGTTCATCATCAATTTCTGAAGATGTATTACTTTCTTGAGTATCATATTTTGCCATTAAATCATCTATATTGTTACTTTCTTGAGATTTATTTAGCTCAGCCATTGCATTTGCAGTATCCAATTTTTTATTTATTTTAGCTTCCATTTGGTCAAATTTAGACATATTGCCCATAGCGCCATTTATACTTGACCCTATTTTATTTAATTTCTCTTGGGTTTGTGCAACTGCCATTTTGGCTTTTAACTGATCTCTTCTTGAATTTAATTCTGATATATCTTTTACTATTTTATCATGCATTGTTCTCATTTTAGTTGCATTTTCTTGTGCAATTTCATAAGTTTGTTGAAGTGAAGTTAGTTCTTTATTTAACTCATTCTTTTTCTCTAAAAATATTCTAGCATCAGCTTCATTGCCACTTAATATAGCTTTTTCTGCATAAGTTTGCATTTTATTTATAGACTCTATACATTCATTTAATTCTCTTTTTGTTTTCATTTCTTCAGCCATAACTGCTGCTGTTTCCGCTTTAACTTTTCCTAAATCACTTTCCAAATTTCTAAGGTATTGATCTATCATTTTCATTGGATCTTCTGCTTTATCTAATAAAGCATTAATATTAGAAGACATTATATCTTTAAATCTACTTAAAATTCCAGCCATTTGTTACCCTCCTTAAATTAATTAGTTTATATACTATTTTATTTTAAGTATATCATAATATTTTTATTATATGCAGTAATGCATTTTTGGTTTATAATTCTATTTTAATTTTTGGACTTAATTTTACAACTCCCCCTATAGTTATTTTTTTAATTTGTCCATTTTCTTTTATTATTTCAGACTCTATTGTTCCACCAGGTTGACTTATACTGTATTTTTTACTACCATCTTTTAAGTGTTGTCCTAAATATGTAACTGTAGCTAATGTTCCACTTCCACAACTACTCTCAAAAAATGTTGTATCAGTATTTTTTACATATACAACTGGTGTGATATATCTACTTTCTTTGTCTAAGAACATAACACCAAATGCCTCTACATCATATTTATTATATACTGCAGTTTTAAACTTCTCGAAATTTTCTTGTGTTGCATCAAGTTGCTCTACTATTATGTGATTTATACCTTCTATTATTACTATAGGAAACTCACCTAAACCATCCACACGAATACTTTCAATTCGTTTTGGTATAGGCATATCTATTTCAGATGTTTCTTTATTTAAATCAACTTTTGCATTTAAAGCTTTATCACTTCCTGTTATTTCAACAAGTACGTTTCCTTTTTGTATTCCATTTTCACGAGCAAATAACATTCCTATACTTCTAGATGCATTTCCACAAAATTCTCCACCCATCATCTCAAGCCTAATATCACCATCCATAATAGGTTGTTTTACAAATCCCACTTGCTCAGCATTATAATCGGTATTTTCTAAAATTTCTCTAGCTACGTCTTTATATAACTTTCTTTCTATATTGTCTAAAACAAAAACTGTTATATTCTTAGCTGGATCTGCTATTACTATATTGTATTTATTTTTTCCATACATAATATATACCCCTTTATATTAAATATTCTGTCCAAAGTAAATTTTCTAAAACTTATATTCATTATACCAAATGTATAATTTTACCACTATAATATATTTATGTCACATTTTAATTTTGGGAGGATATTATGGACTTTATACAATTATCAGATGAACAATTAAAAGAGCATTTTAACAATGCAAATTCTTGGTTTGTTGGACTATATATAGAAAGTTTTATAAATAACTTTGATAAACTTTCCAATGAAGATTTTAAACTTGAATTTGCATCATATTTAAAATCAAGTGAACCATATCTTATGAATAATTCGATAGATGAAATCAAACAAAAAGTTGATAGCCTATACAAAATTATTCGTGCTAAAAAAGTTTTAGATGCACTAAATATGGTTATATTATTTGAATCAGATGAAGAGCCAAATTGTTATGCATATGAGGAGGCAAAATATTTAAGAGAATTAATAAAAAAAGGTCGTATACAACTTCCTTATTAAGGTTATTTATTCTAATAAACCACCCATAAAACAGGTGGTTTATTAGCGATATAAATTATTTTAAAGCGGCAAAAAAATCTTCATACCAATCTCCCCAGTCTTCGATTGGATAAACAGCACCTCCGTTACAACTCTTTAGTAGATTTGCTGCATATTCTTCTCCTATTTGAAATAATTCACCTACTGTCATTGGATATCCAGCTTCAGTTGCAACCTCACAAAATGATTGCATTGGGTCTTTTGCAGATTTCGTATCTATAAGTTTTTGTTTTAAATCAGGATTATGTCTAGCCTCATTTAATATTTTAACTAATTTTTCATTCATACATATCACCCCTTTATAAGTTTTAAATATCTAATTTTAAATCATAGCAATAGAATACATCCGGTTTACCCATAAATTCCATTTGACCTGCAAATCTAAATCCACATTTTTTAAATAAATTATACATTTTTATATTCATTGAATTTGTATCTGTTTTTAAATACATTATTCCATTATCCATGGCTAAGTTTTCTGCATATCTTATTAGATTTTTTGCTTTACCTTTACCTCTATATTTAGGATTTACGCCCATTCTATGTATAACTAATGCCTCTTCGTCACTTATCCAGTTCATTTTTTTATACTCTTCTGGCTGAAAATCATTTATGCAGATAAATCCTACTAAATCCCCCTCAAATTCATCTACATATAGACATCCTTCGTTTATATCTTGCTCAAAATTCTCAGCTTTTGGATAACTTTCATCCCATTGAGTATTATTGCTATCTTTCATTTCTACAATTATTTGTTTTATTATATCCATTATTGCATCCACATCATTTAAATTTGCTTTTCTTATCAACTATACCCCTCCCTTTTTTTATATTTTTATAATATATAAAAATAATAACACCTTTTTTATTATATTTTCATAATATCATGCTATTTTTATTTATAATTATTTTTTAGTTCAAATATCCAAATTAAAAAAATCACCATCTCAATATTCTTGTGATGGTGATTTTTTTATAATTATTATAAAAGTGGTGCAAATACTCTTAATACTGCTCTGAATAGTATATCTATTTTTCCACTTGTAAATACATTTGTATTTTCTATTTTTTGACTCTTTGCAATTGTATCTAATGCATCTTGTTTTATATCTTGAATACATTTTGATTTATATAAAAATACTCCACATTCAAAATGAAGATATAAACTTCTGTAGTCGAAGTTTATAGTTCCAACAGTAGCAACCTCATCATCACACACAACTACTTTTGCATGTAAAAATCCTGGTGTATACTCATAAATCTCTACTCCATTTTCAATTAATTGATGATAATAAGATCTTGTAAGTTTAAATACTGTCTTTTTGTCTGGTATACCTGGTGTCACAATTTTAACGTCGATTCCTCTTTTTGATGCTAAACATAATGCCGTCATCATTTCGTTATCTATTATAAGATATGGTGTAAAGATGTAAATATATTTCTTAGCATTATTTATAAGATTTAAATATACATTTTCTCCTACAACTTCTTCATCTAGTGGAGAATCTCCATATGGTTGGATATACCCATCATGTTTGACTAATCTATTTAAATGTACATGAGGTCTAAATTTTTCATAGTCATCATCAGTAGGTCTAAAAGAATTCCACATATATAAAAACATTGTAGTTAAATTCCAAACACCTTCACCTTTTAGCATTATCCCTGTATCTTTCCAATATCCAAATCTCTCTTTAGTATTGATATATTCATCTGCAAGATTTATTCCTCCTGTAAATCCTGTATGACCATCTATAACCATAATCTTTCTATGGTCTCTATTATTCATAGCAAGTGATACAAAAGGAATAAATGGATTAAATGCCATACATTTAATACCTCTAGCTTCTAATATTCTATCGTATTTATACGGTAAGTTAGAAACACAGCCCATATCATCATAAATCAATCTAACGTCTAGACCTTCTTGAGCTTTTTGCTCTAGAATATCTAGTATTGTATTCCACATATCACCTTCATCAATTATAAAGTACTCCATAAAAATATAATGTTTTGCAGCTTTTAGTTCTCTTACTATGTCTTTAAAGTTTTCTTCTCCACTTTTGTAGTAAACTGCATCTGTATTTTTATATATAGGAAATCCTACATGTTTTGATAGATATCTTACTTGGCCGGCTACTCTTAAATCCTGCTCTTCAATATCTTTCATTATGCTTTCATCCTGTACTCTTAAATATTTATGTTTTTCATGTTCTTTTTCAATTTTTCCTCTCATCTTTCTTGTTGGTTTCTTATTACCTAAAAATAGATAAAGTAATCCGCCAAAAACAGGGAATAGTAAAATTGGAATAATCCATGCTATTTTATAAGCAGGATTGTCTTCTTTATTTACAATAAAAAGAACTACTAATATACTCAGTATCATACATATAACGCTCCAAACATGCGAATAATGACTAAATTTATTCAGCATAAGCAACATATATATGACTTGTACTAAAATCATAAGACCAAATACAAAAACTCTGTTAAATATTAGTTTTAGATATTTCATCATGTTCCCCCTTCCAATAAGTTTTGAATTAAACTTATTTAGTTTCGGTTAGTTTTTACGGTATATCAATTCATTATAACACTTAAATTATTACAAAATTATAATATATTACTTATATAATTTCTATATTATATAAGGTTATCATTTTTTAATAAATTGTATAACGTCGGATTAAAGTTAAATTCTTGCATCAATTTATTAACTTCATCTAGTGACTTTTCTACTTTTTGTTTTGAAATATTTGCTTTACTAGCTCTAATTAATATATTTTTTGGTGAATGAGATATATCAATAAATTCTAGAAGTTGTGTTTTATATCCCACAGCCTCAAGTAAATTTCCTCTAACTGCATCTGTCATCAATGCAGCTACTCTCTCTTGCACTATTCCATATTTAGTAAGTATGTTTAAACTTTCTGGTTTCATTTGATGGTTTAACTCATGTTGACAGCATGGAACTGAGAAAATCATTTTAGCATTCCATTTTATTGCATTATATAGTGCATAATCTGTTGCTGTATCACATGCATGTAAAGTTATAACCATATCTACTTTATTATTATATTTATATCCATTTATATCACCTAATTCAAAGTGTAAATTATCATATTTATAACGTTTTGCAACTTCATTACATTTTTCAATTACATCTTCTTTTAAATCAAGACCTATCATTTTAACATTTATCTTTTTAATTTCAACGAAATAATAATAAAGTATAAATGTTAAATAAGATTTTCCACATCCAAAATCTAATATAGTAAGCTCTTTGTAATCATTTTTCTTTATTTCATCATCTATTATTTCTACGAATCTATTTATTTGTTTATATTTATCATATTTTGATTTTACTACTTTTCCTTCTTTAGTAAATACACCTAAATCTATTAAAGGTTCTATTATCATACCCTCTTCTAGTATATAGTTTTTCTTTTTGTTGTGATCTTTATTTACTAAGTTAGAATTGTCAGCATTTTTCTTTCCTAAAAATACTTTACCCTTTTTAGATATCTTTAAATCAAAAGTATTATTTTCACTCCAAGCAGCTAATTGTTTATAACTATTTTCCATATAATCTAAAAGATAATCTCTTAAATCTTCAATTTCTATATTTTCATGAAAAACTTGTTTATCTGTATATTTTTCAACCTGATAATATATTTTATTTTTACTTTCTTTAAGATTTATATTAATCTTATTATACTTTTCATCTTTATTTTTTTTATTACTTATAACTATTTTAAAAACTTGTCCTTCTACTATTTTATCTATAGCATTTATTAAATTTTCCATTTTACCTCCTAATTTACATTTGTTGTATGTATTTATTGTTTTTTAACTTACTAGATTATTATTATATCATTTACTTTAAATAATACAATTTATAATTTTTAACCATTTCGCCATTTCCCTAATTTCACAGTTAAACTCTATCCTAAAATTATATCTTTTTTATTATGTATTAATGTAAATTTTAAATATTTTTGCATAATTAATCCAATATTTGAGTGTCATTATCAAATGAATATAATTACCATGCTACAGCTTGACTTTTGTTAATTTATTGTCCTATTTTAATGTAAATCTGTTGATTTTTTCCAAAATTTACATTAAACTAAAGTTAGGTTACTTATTTTATATATAAACAATTTTTTACAATTTAAATTGGGGGGATTTTGAATATGAAGAAAAAATTAGTTGTTACAGACAAAACAAAATGTCAAGCATGTCTTACTTGTGAATTAGAATGCTCTATGGCTTTCTACAAAAAACAAGGTTTACCATGCATAGACATAACTAGTAAAAAAGGGGCTATAGCTGTACAAGCATGTAATCAATGTGGTGTATGTGCTAAAAAATGTCCAGAAGAAGCTATTAGTCAAAATGCTAAAGGGGTTTATGTAATTGACAAGAAAAAATGTACAGGTTGCTTAACTTGTGTTGATGCCTGTCCAAAAGGAATAATAGTTAAAGACGATAGTAAAGAAACTCCTAGTAAATGTATCGCTTGCGGAAAATGTGCAAAAGCATGTCCAATGGGTATACTAGAAGTTGTTGAAGCTGAATAATTTTAATAATAAATATTGAATAATAAAAAGGCATAACTTTTATGTTATGTCTTTTTTATTTATTTTATATAAGAATCTACCCTCCCAATAAATAATATTGTTATAATTTATATAATTTTATTTTTTTATACCTATTTTCTCTATTTTTACATTTATAAATTATGTTATTATTTTATTATCTATTTTAATTAATTTTTGTGTTTTTCTACTATAGATAGCTTGCAAAAATGATAGAATTTATATATCTAATATAGATAATATGATATTTTTAAATCATAATTCTGCATTTTTCTAAATTTTTCCCTTTTTCTTAATTTTTTAAATATTAATATTTTTTTCCATAAAATTTTTTTTATATAAAGACATTCAATAATTTTTTAGCTACTATATTTATAGGTATATTATTTTTTTTAAGTTAACTTATCATTTAAAAACTAATTTTATTTTTAAAAATATATAAGTTGATTAAAAAAATGTATTTTTATTTTATTCTCTATTTAAAATAATGCAACCCTTTATTACTCTTCTTATGTATTTTAAATTTAGGTATATTATAAGGTATTAATTTTTTTTAGTTTTCAAATGTTAGTTTTCTTATTTATGTTTTTTCTAATTTTGTATTTAGGAGGGGTTTTATGGAAAGTCTAGTATATAAAGTGAACGACATAGTTTGGAGTAATTACTTAGTTTACTTATGTTTACTATCAGGAGTTTATTTCTCTTTAAGAACTAAATTCTCTCAAGTTAGAAATATTAAGGTTATGGTTAAATTACTTCTTAATGGTGAGAAATCTGAAGAAGGTATATCTTCTTTCCAAGGTTTCTGTACAGCACTTGCTGGTCGTATAGGTACTGGTAATATTGCCGGTGTTGCAACTGCAATAGCCTGGGGTGGTCCAGGGGCATTATTCTGGATGTGGGCTATAGCATTCTTAGGTGCAGGTTCAGCATTTGCAGAATCTACCCTAGGACAACTTTATAAAGAGCAACACGAAGGCCAATACCGTGGTGGTCCTGCATATTACATAGAAAAAGGATTTGGAGAAACAGTATTTGCTAAAGCTTATGGATTAATATTTGCAATAGTTACCGTAATTGCAATAGGTATATTATTGCCAGGTGTTCAATCAAACTCTATTGCAGATGCAGTTCATAGTTCTTTTGGTTTAAGTACAACTATGACAGCCATTATATTAGTTATTTTAGTTGGTATAGTTGTACTTGGTGGTATCAAGAGAATAGGTTCTGCTGCTGAATTTATAGTACCTTTTATGGGTGGTCTATATATCTTAATGGCATTAATAATCATCATAGTTAATATAGGGCAATTACCTACTGTCTTAGCTCAAATATTTAAAGGTGCATTCGGTATGGATGCTACATTTGGTGGTATAATAGGTTCTACTATAGCTTGGGGGGTTAAACGTGGTGTTTACTCAAATGAAGCTGGTCAAGGTACTGGTCCACAAGCATCTTCAGCTGCTGAAGTTAACCATCCAGCAGTTCAAGGATTTGTACAAGCATTCTCAGTATATGTAGATACATTATTTGTTTGTTCTGCAACTGGATTTATGATTCTTATGACAAACTGTTATACAACTTTTAATGAAAGTACTAAAAAAATAGTTTATAACGCTGGTCAACAATTCACAACAGATCAAATAGGTCCTCAATATACTATAGCTGGTATAAACACTTTAATTCCTGGATTTGGTGGTGCATTTGTTACAATTGCATTATTCTTCTTTGTATTCACTACATTAATGGCTTATTATTATATAGCAGAAGTTAACTTAACTTACATTGTTAAGAAATTTACTGGTGGTAAGAGTTCTAAAATAGTTCAATACTTATTAGTAATTGTATTCTTAGGAATGATAGCATTTGGTGCTGTTAAGTCTGCTGATTTAGCTTGGACAATGGGTGATATAGGTGTTGGTATGATGGCTTGGTTAAATATCATAGCTATATTAATACTTTCTAATACAGTTATGAAATGTTTCAAAGACTATGAACGCCAACTAAAATCTGGAGTTCCTACAACAGAAATTACTTTTGATCCTATTAGTTTAGGAATAAAAGGAGCTACTTTCTGGGAAGAAAAAGCTGCTAAAGCTGATAAATAATACCTTAATTATAAATACCTAAATCAGAAGGGATAGCATGAGAAATCAGGCTATCCCTTTTGCATTGTATATAAATTTATAAAATTTGAATAACATACCTCTATTTGTAAAAAATAAATATAAAATTTGATATATTTGGAGGTTTGTATGTATATAAATTTCGAAGAGATAAATCCATCATTACTAAATTCAGTTTCCCAAAAATTTAATTTAGATTCAGATAAAACTACTATTTTATATAAAATAACAAATGTAAAAGAAAATAAATTTGATGAATTTGAGAAATCTATTTTTCCATATTTATTTATAGATAATATTTACTATATTGAATATGAGGATTCAATTTACAAAATAACAAGTAAACTAGAATCATCTACTAAAATTTCCACTGAAGATATTATATCATCTATAAAAATGAAAATTTCTAAAAGTGATATTTTTAAGATGTACAATAACTTAAACTCTCTATTTACAATTTTTAAAGATGACCGCCCACAAAGTCAAGTTAAAATCATGTCTCTTTGTGATACTCCCAAACAAAAGACATTGAAATATGCATATATAAAAGGTTCTCTGTTGGCATAAAATGAATATATTTTCCTGTATATTAAAAAAGGTGTACTCTCGAACACCTTTTTTAATATATATATTTATTTTTCTTCTCTTACTTTAGCCTTTTTATTTTTTACTATAATTTCACTATATTCATTTAAAAAAGGAATCCCTTTTTTATTTAATATATCTACAGTGGAATAATTGTCATATATTTTTATAACACCCAAGTCCTCATTTTCTATATTTTCAATATTATTTAAAGCTCCTACGATATCACCTATTCTTATTTTTTTCTTTTTCCCTAAATTTATATGTATCTTTGTAACTTCTCCGCTAAATTCATCTTCTTGCTGAAATTCTAATAAACTCCCCTTTTCTTTTATATCTTTTACCTTTAGTTCATAATCTTCCTTATCTTTTTCAGTGCATTTTATATCTATTGAGTCAATTTCATGTTTTATATAGTTTTGTATATCTTCAAAACTTTTATTTTCACTTGCAGAAACTAAACTAACTGCTATACCTTTTTTTCCTGCTCTACCAGTTCTTCCAATTCTGTGAACATAAACTTCTTCATCCATAGGAATATCGTAATTTACTACTAACGATACATCATCTATATGAATTCCCCTAGATATAATATCACTGCTTATTAATATGTTAAATTCATGCTTTTTGAAAGCATCTATTATAAAAAATCTTCTTTCTTGTGAAATATCACCATGAATTTGTTCTGCTAAAAATCCATCTCTTTTCATATCTTTACATAGAATCTCTGCATTTCTTTTTGTATTTGCAAATATTATTGCTGTTTCTGGTTTGTATTTATATAAAAGTTTTTTTAAATTTTCATATTTAGAATCTTTTTCAATTAAAGTATCTAAATTATTTACTTTTATATACTGTTGAACTATTTCATTTTTTAGTATTTCTTCTGACTCTTTTACCTCAATATATTTATAGTTAGTCATATATTCTTCGCATATATCTTTTAAATCATTTTCTACTGTTGCTGAGAAAAATGCTTTACATGCTATTTTAGGTACACTTTTAATAATTGTATCAATATCTGCTTTGAACCCTTTAGTAAACATTTTATCAACTTCATCTATTACAAAATAATCTAAATTACTTAAATCTATACTTTTTCTAGATATATGATCTATCATTCTTCCAGGTGTAGCCACAACTACATTAGCACCCTGTTTTAATTCTAATATTTGATTATTAAGTGGCTCTTTTCCTGAAATCATACTGCACTTTACTTTTTTTATTCTACCTATTTTTTCAATTTCTTCTTTTACTTGTAATGCTAACTCTCTTGTTGGAACAATTATTAAAGCCTTTAATGTTCTCTCTAACGGCTTTATTTGATTGCATATGGGTATTGCAAATGATGCACTTTTTCCTGTACCAGTTTTAGATTTTACTAAAATATTATTTCTATCTATTAAAACAGGAATTACTTCTTCCTGTACTTTTGATGGTGTTTTATAATCTAGAATATTTAATGATTTTAAAATATCCTTATCTAAATTAAATTTATTAAAACCTTTCATTATACTCTCCTTAAATATATTATTTTTATTTACATATTATATCAAAATATAATGTAATTAAACTTATTATTACCCTTTACATTAATTGATTTTTTACACATATTTAAATTATAATTTATTTAATATATATTTTTATGAAATTAAACTTAAATTTTGGGGGATTTATTATGGATAAAATTATAAAAGCTTTAGCTAAATCAAGACCTTTTCACAATTTAAGTGAAGAGGCTTTAAAAGAAATAACGCCTTTATTAAATGGTAGTGTCAAATTTTTTGAAAAAGGTGCTTTATTAATAGACGAAGGGGAATATATAGATTACATTGGTATAGTCTTAAGCGGTAAACTAGCCGTATCTAATTTCTACTCTACTGGGGATGAAAGTTTAGTAAATAAACTTGAAGCATCATATTCTTTTGGGCTTGAAATTACCTGTACATATGAAAAAATCAGTCCATTTTCTATATATGCTTTAACTGATTCCGAAGTATTTATATTTAATCAAGATGTAATTTTCAAAAAGGGTATCATTCCAGAAGAATACAGATCTTTAATTTTACAAGATGTACTTAAATTTATTGCAAATGAAAATATGAGAAAATATCATAAAATAAAAATAATATCTCATTATAAACTTAGACAAAAAATTATCGCATATTTGTTAATAGAAAAACAAAAAAATAACAGTAATACTTTTACAATACCTTATAACAGAGAAGAACTTTCTAAATTTTTATGTGTTAATAGAAGTGCTCTTTCACATGAACTTAGTAATATGCAAAAAGAAGGTCTTATAAAATATAATAAAAATCGTTTTGAAATAATCTCTATAAACTTATAATTAATCACCCAATTTTGGATTAATTAATTTTTCAACCTTTTTATTTAATCTTATTATAGTAAAAAAAGAAAACCCCTAAGTTGTAAACGATTTAGGGGTTTTCCTTTTTTATTTTAACTTTAAGTTTTATGAGCAAGTTACTATTTGTTCTGTTATATCTGAATAAATTTGAAGGCCTTTTGTATCGTATACTTTTATTACATCTTCATTTATATTTGCATCTTTTACTATTTGTTTTACTATATTTTCTTTTTCTCTTAACTTACTCTCATTAAATACTGTATCTCCTTTATTATCAAATAAAGCTACGTAAAATATACCTGTTTCAACTAAGTCTTGGAAGAAATGACTTCCATAAGATAACTCTGGCATTAAATCTTTATTGCTATATGCTATTTCACACATTACCGACATATTACATAGTTCAGTAAATTTAACAGGAACACCTAATGCTGGATTGCTACTTCCCCATCGACCTGGTCCCATAAGCATTGCATTTTTACCTTTTAATTCTTTATTTATTATGCCAACTTGTCTAGCTATATTATATTTTTCTACTTCTGGTAACTTAACATATTCGTCTGATGATATAAATACTATATAATCTATTTTTAGTCTTACATTACCACCCATAAAGTTTCCTTTTGATGAGAATAAACATGAGTTCATATCCTCTAATTTAGGTAGTTCTACTGTTTTACCAAGTCCTCTAGTTTGAAGTGGTCTACATTGAACAATATTAATTCTAAAATTACCTTGTCTATCAAAATTAGCTGTATACTCAATATCTACTGGATAGTTATATTTTGATGATACAACTTTTAATATTTTTTTCATAGCTTCTGCAAACTTAGTACTTCTAAGCAATCTTTCAAAATTTAATATAAATGGTATATTAGAAGTATCTACACCTACTCTTTTAAGTCTTTCTTCTGTTTCTTTATCTTTTGAGCCAAATAAATTGCTTTGTGTTTTTAAATTACTCTTTACTGCATCATTTATTTTTATTGTTTCTAATTTATTTTTATTTAAATTCAGTACATCTACATAATGTTGAGAAAATTTTTGAGGATCTTTCATTGTCATAGCTGGAAGTCTAGTTGGATCATCAAGGGCTACTATTCTAACATAGTCATTGTTTACCCTGTCTACCGCTCTAGTACCAAGTCCAAATACTAATCTCAACATTCCTGCATCCATATCTATTTTTTTATTCCAAACATATAAATTGGATGAATTTGCAACACCTGCTATATGAGGGAAGAAATACTCTCCATAGTAATCACCTGAAACCCTTTGAACTAATATAGCCATTTGCTCATCACGTTTATCTAAACCACGATTTTTTCTATAATTAAGTGCATCATCGTTCATAGTACTTGCATAAACTGTTCTTATTGCATCTTCAAATGCTTGTAGTCTTTGTGTTGGTGTTCCCTGATTTATACAAAATACGCTATCGTATTTACCAGCAAAAGCATTTCCAAAGTTATCTTCTAATAACGAACTAGATCTTACAATTATAGGACATTGTCCATAGTACTCTAACAAATGCATAAATTGTTCTTCTATCATTTCAGAGAATTTACCATTTTTCAATCCATCTTGAAGTTCTTTTGAGTATTTAAAATATCCTTCATCTGTTTTTTGCTTCATTCTCAAATCCCATAATCCATTTTCAACTATATAAGAGTAGAAAACATCTGTGCCAACATAAAATGAATCATGAGGTTCTAATATATCTTTAAAATATTCTTTTGTTTCTTCTGATTTGCTTACAATAGCAGTTGCCATAAGCATCCCAATACTTTTTCCTCCGATAAATCCTGTTCCTATTTCACGAGATGCAATTTGAACCATATCAGCAAGTGTAAAATATTGATTGCACATTTCATTTATTTTGCTGTCTTTTCCAACTAATATATCTATTAAATTTTGTTTCATTCTATTTTGTGTCGATTCATCTTGTGTAAGTGCTGCCTTTGCCTTATTGAAATTTATTCTCCAATAACCTAATCTTTTATTTCTCCAGTCAAAATGTGAAAATAACTTTGATGCTTCTCCACTTGAAGTTATAGTTGTAACTTTATCTCCTTCAATTTTATGTGGGAAAAATAAAATTGGAGTATATCGGTTTTCAACCTTCAAAGGATGTATATAAATATTGCCGTCTACGTTATATATATCCATTAAAACTTGTGTTGTTTGTCTTATTTTAGCTATTGTGTCATAAGTATAAGAATTTCTCTTTATTGAAAAATAGGCAGCTGCACCAATTTTATATAAATAAGGACATGTAACTTTAAAAAAGTTAACTGTCATCAAATCTGAATACCATCCTCTTTGAATATATGTAAGACTATCAAATACATAGACTGCATTTTCACTTTGAGTTTTTATTATATTGTGAACTGACATAGTAAACTCTTCAAAACCTTTTTCTAAGTCTAGTTCAAATAAATTTACTCCACTCAAATCGTCAATTATCGAATCCATTTTTCCAAATTTAATATAATTAACCTTCTTACCATCTTTTATTGATTTTTTTACAAATGCATCTACAACATGTTTATAATTATTTATATCTTCAACTTGCCATACAACATTATCCCCAGGATATAGGCCTCCCATAATGTCATCAAAACCCTTTATTCCTGTACTGATTTTGTCCACAAAAACCCCTCCCTTGTCAGAATATTTCGTTATTTCAATTGTATCATATGAATTATTTTTATCTTTAATATAAATACTTATTTATATATTAATATTATTTTTCTAACATTTTATATAAAGAAATCTTTATACTAAAGATCCTTAAAGATGTAGATTTCTTTGAAGCACATATACGGAAATTATACTTATCCACAATCTATAAATGAATATAATTTCCTATGTGCTATAAAAAAACCGCAAAACAATGGTTTAAACCATGTATTTGCGGTAAATTATAATGTTAAACTATATTAAAATGTTGTAGTGCATATTCTATTCCATCTTCATCTACATCTTTTGTTACAAAGCTCACTATTTTAGATAAATCTTTTTTCCCATTTGCCATTAATACTCCATTGGGACAGTATTCAAACATAGCTGTATCATTATAACTATCGCCAAATGCATAGCTATCTTCTTTTTCTAAATCGAAATAATTTAATAAAAATTCCATTCCACTTGCTTTTGAATGACCTTTTGGAACCACTTCAAAGAAATTTGCACCCCTATCTATATAGTCAAATCCCTCATTTTCTAGATATTCAACTATATTATCTCGTTTATCTGTATTTTGCAATGTAAAACAAAACTTATCAAAAGATAAATCTGAACTACTTAAAGATTTTATTGGAAATCCTCTATCAGTAAATTCCTTTATTCTTTTTTGTCTTACAGGGTCAGTTGTTTCTAAGTCCATATATATATTTTCTGTTCCTTCAATTATCATATCTGTTTCATTTTCTTTTAAAACTTGTATAATTTCTTGGTATTTGTGTTTATCAATAGTTTTATAATATAAAACTTTGTTGTGAATTTCTATATAAGTTCCACATCCACAGATATATCCATCAAAACCCATATCTTGAAGTCTTGGTTCAATTAAAGCTCTTGTTCTCCCTGTGTTTATAATTGTTATATGCCCATTTTCTTGAGCCACTTTAAGAGCCTTCTTTGTGCTTGTTGGTATCTCCCCGCTTGTTTCTGAAATCAATGTTCCATCAATGTCAAAAAATAATATCTTCCTACTACTCATCTATTTCCTCCTCGAATATTTTGATCTGTCCCCTAAAATTACTTTATCTATATCATTTATTATTGATTGTCGCTCTTCTTTTTTTAAAGAATCATTTTCATAAATCTTTTTACGTAAATCTCTAAGCATATCATTTTTTTGCTTTAATTTTTTATTATATTTTTCTTCTATTTCATCAAAGCTTTGATTTAATTTATTTATAAGAGATGCCATCTCATCAGAACTTCCTACTATTCTATTTAATAACATTAAATTTTGTGCCAAAAGTTCTGGAATATCATCATCATGGCTATATCTAAGTTGATGGTCTATCTCTCCATATCCTTCTTCAAATATAGTTCTTACTTGGATTTCTATTGTACATAAATCATATGGTGAACCATATCTAATCAAATAGTGAACTGATCTATACCCAGATATTCTAGACCTAACAGGAATAGATTTTTCTTCAAAAGGTGTTACATTATCGCCTTCCCTTATATTAGCAACTATTTCTATTACTTCCCACTTGTTAGTTATGAACTTATGTATTTCTTCCCAATCTTCTTTAAAAATATGTATAACACGTATACCCATTAAATCTGTAATCTCATCTTTGTAGTTTTGTATATTAAAGTTGAAATCTTCTCCATACTTTTCTCTTCTATCAGGAGTTTTTCTGACTAATTTTTGTAATAATCTTTGAGGATCTTTAACCCTTGTTTTCACAGAATGTACTTTTGGATGTTGTCTTAATACATTTGCGACATAAGTTAATCTAGCATCACAAATATCGATAGATTTTTTATAATCTTGTAATATATTATATAAATCTACCCAATTTATATTTAAGTCTACTAGATCTTGTGCATCCAAGTCGTACATATCTAAAAAATAATTTCTGTCCATATGCCATACTTACCTCCTTAACTACTTTTGCACATTTTTAAATTGTTGTTGAGTAAATAAAATTTAATACTGTTTTTTGCTTTTTTCTCTATATTTTGAAGGTATTATACCTGTTGATGCTTTAAACTGGGATGTAAATGAACTTGCCTTTTTAAATCCAACTTTTTGTGCTATATCACTTAAAGACTCATCAGTTGTTTCTAGTAATACTTTTGCCTTTGATATTCTTATCTTTATTAAGTAAGAATGTGGTGTTTCTCCTAGTGCTTTTTTAAATGCTGACCCAAAATAATTTTTTGATAGTCCTGCTATTTTTGCCATTTCATCTATTTTTATTTCTCTATTATAATTATGATTTATAAAATCTGCAACTAAATATATTCCTTTTTGATAACTTTGTTTTTCTTTAAAAATATCAATTTCCTTATTGAAATTTCCTGTGACTAACCCTCTACATAGAAGATTTGCTATCATATCTAGTTTAATTAAATCTTTTTTATCATATTTTTGAAATTCTTCTTCAAAAATATGCAAATAAAACTTTAATTCTCTTGATAAATATATAGGATAATTAAATATACTATCCTTGCAGTTTAATTCTTCCATTATATTTTGTAAATAGTCTTTTTTTACGAGTATATCTGTATACTTTATATCAGAAAGACCATATTTTATTCCGTGGTTCTTTTTACTTTTAATTGTATATATATATCCTATTTCTCCAAAGAATATACTATCCTCATTTACTAAAAAAGGTATTGGGCTTTTTGGAATAAAAAATTCATATTCATTATGATTATGAACTCTTGATTTTGTCATATATTCATCTGAAGGTATAGACTTAGCTATAAATATATTTTCATTGTAAAATATATCACAATGTTGATATAATTCTTTAGCCTTTTCGTCATATGAATTAACTATATCAATCATGATAATTCCTCCATTCTTATAATAACTTATGCCTTATAAAACCATACTTTTATTCCATACACTTTGCTTCAAACCAATCCCAATCCATTCCATATCGACCTTCAAGTAACCATTCCGGACATTGCTTGCCACTATAATCTTGATGCTTCTTTAAACCTAATCCATCATTATAATTTCTCAAAATCTTGTATAGTTCTATAGCATTTAAATATGCTTGTCTTTGTTTGTTCTTATCTGTATACATACATATTTCAATAGAAATCCCTGTTGAATTTCCATAGTCTGTTCCTTGTGCATATGCTTGCCAATTTAAAGGAACATTTTGTATTATTTTGTTGTATCCAACAGTTATTGTCCATGAGGCATTTCTATATTGTGAATAACTTGTCCCTGCGTAGGGGTCATTATTAGCATTTTTTAAAGATTCATACATTCTATCTGCATCAACATCTATACATCCTGTTTGATGTATTACTACATCTGTAGGATTTATAGTTTGTCCAGATATACAAGATCCTGGTTCTAATAAACCATCTGATATAATTTCTGTCGTCCCTATTCTTTTGCCATTTATTAATACATCTTCACTTATATACGACTTAGTAGATGATCCATAGCTTAAGTTCAATTTACTTATTAATATACATATCAAAAGTAATATCATCATAAGATAAAATGTTATCTTTTTATTCTGCTTAAAAAAATCTAGATTAATAGATTTTAATTTTCTTCTGTCCATATTAAATTCCCCCATATATTATATTGTATCTCAATTTGGATTTTATTTCTTATATATCCATCATATCGTAAAAAAATGTTTTTTTCATTTTTATTTTCTTAATTTTTCTTAATTATACAAAAAATAAAAGCCTCCCTATTGGAGACCTTCATACTTATCTTCAAAAAATGTATTTATTTTTTCTATTACATTGCACAGTACTTCTTGTTGATCATCATCACAAGAATTTAATGTTGCTGCAACCATCTCTTTATGGAAATCAGCGTGGATTTTATAAGCATGCATTCCTTTTTCAGTTAAACTAACTAATACAACTCTTCTATCTACTTCCGTTCTTGATCTTTCTGCATAACCTTTTTTAATAAGTCTATTAATTGCAGAAGTAAGTGTACCAACTGTTATTCTTAAATCATGGGCAATTTCTCCCATTGTTCTGTTACCTTGTGTCCCGATAGCATCAATTGTATGCATCTCTGTTATTGATAAATCTTTGATTTCAGAACTCTTTAGAACTTTTTCTTCTATATGTAAAATATCATTAAATAATTGTACTAAAAGTGAATTTAATCGTTCCGCTCTATTTTCCATTTTATTATCTCTCCATATTTATTTTAATCTTAAATGTATTATAATAAATTTTAAAAATAATTTCAATTGATATTAACTATTGAGTATTCACCTCATAAAAGTTACCCATTTGTCTAAATTTATTATATCTCTTTTGTAATAAATCTTGTTTTGGTATATCAATTAAATTATTCAAATCTGACTTTATGAATTTTTTTATGTTATTTAAAACTAAAGAAGGATTTGTATGTGCACCTTCTGTTGGTTCATCTATTATGTCATCTATTATTCCCAAATTAAGTAAGTCTAAAGCCGTTATTTTCATAACTTCTGCTGCATCTTTAGTTTTTGATGGATCCTTCCATAAAATTGTCGCAAATCCTTCTGGAGATAAAATAGAATAAATCGAATTTTTCAGCATATATACCTTATCAGATACACTAAGACCTAGTGCTCCTCCACTACCTCCTTCTCCTGTTATTATTGAGATAATTGGCGTTTTTAACCTACTCATTTCCATTAAATTTTGTGCAATTGCTTGACCTTGTCCTCTTTCTTCGGCTCCAACCCCACAAAACGCTCCCGGTGTATCTACAAAACATATTATAGGTCTATTAAATTTTTCAGCTTGTTTCATAAGTCTTAATGCTTTTCTATAGCCTTCTGGATGCACCATTCCGAAATTGGCATCTACATTTTCTTTTACATTTTTTCCTTTATTAACTCCAATTACTGTTACACTTATTTTATCTATTGATGCAATTCCACCTATTATTGCTTTGTCGTCTCTAAAATTTCTATCACCATGAAGTTCAATAAAATCATCAAAAATATTTTCTATATAAAATTTTGCATTCGGTCTATCTTTATGTCTCGCTATCTCAACAATATTCCACACTTCGTCTTTTTTATATGTCAATATTTATCACCACCTTTAGATATTCTCTTCTTCAATCCCATGTAACTTAAGTATTCTTGATAAATAGTTTTTTAAATTTTTTCTGTCTACAATATCATCTACAAATCCTTTTTCTAGCATAAATTCTGCGCTTTGAAAATTATCTGGCAGTTTTTGATTTATTGTATTTTCAATTACCCTACGTCCTGCAAATCCTAAAATCGCTCCAGGTTCAGAAATTATTATATCCCCTAGCATAGCAAAACTGGCAGTTACTCCCCCTGTTGTTGGATTTGTTATTACACTTATGTATAAAAGTCCTGCTTCATCGTGTTTTGCTATTGCTGCAGATGTTTTTGCCATCTGCATGAGTGAGATTATTCCCTCTTGCATTCTAGCCCCACCAGAGGCAGTAAATATAATAAGCGGAAGTTTATTTTGAGTTGCATATTCTATAGTCCTTGTAATTTTTTCGCCAACAGCACTCCCCATACTTCCCATCATAAAATTACTATCCATTATTGCAGCTGCTACTTTTTTTGAATTTATATTTCCAACTCCACAAAGCACACCTTCATCTAAGTTTGACTTTTCTTTAGCTTTTTTTAATTTTTCTTCATATCCTGGAAATTCTAATGGGTTTGTGGCCTTTATTTCTTGAAACATCTCTATAAAACTATCTTTATCAAATATTTGATCTACTCTTTCTTTTGACGATATATTGAAGTGATAATTACAATTAGGGCATACATAATCATCATTTTTTAGATCTTCTAGATAAATTATACTCTTACATTTTTTACAATTTATCCATTTTCCATCTGGTATATTAGGTATAAATTCTTTATCTTTTAGTGGTTTACTGCTAACTGTTATATATTCCTGTTTTCTAAATAAATTTTTAAGCATTATTCATCACCAACTTTTCTGCTATAAATGATGTATCGTAATTTCCTTTTACAAAATCTCTATTGTTTAATATACTGTACTGAAAATCTATATTGGTTTTCACTCCGCCTATTGCAAATTCCCCTAATGCTCTTTTCATCTTTATTATTGCTTCATCTCTAGTAGCACCATATGTTATCATTTTTCCTATCATTGAGTCGTAGTATGGAGGTATTTCATATCCAGAATAAATTGCACTGTCTACTCTAACTCCTGGACCTGATGGTATATATAATTCTTTTATAAGCCCTGGAGATGGTCTAAAATTATTATCTGGGTCTTCAGCATTTATTCTGCACTCGATTGCATTTCCACTTATATAAATATCATCTTGAATCAAATCTAATTTCATTCCTGATGCTATTTTTAATTGTTCTTTTACTATATCTACTCCTGTCACCATTTCAGTTATAGGATGTTCGACTTGAATTCTTGTATTCATTTCCATAAAGTAAAAATTACAATCTTTATCCACAAGAAATTCTATAGTCCCTGCGCTTTTATAATTTACAGCTTTTGCTGCACGTTTTGCAACTTCTCCCATTTTTTCTCTAATTTCTGGATTTAAAAAAGTAGATGGTGCTTCTTCTAGCACTTTTTGATTATTTCTTTGAAGTGAACATTCTCTTTCTCCTAGATGAATTATATTTCCATATTCATCGGCTAAAATTTGAAATTCTATATGTCTTGGTTTTTGTATAAATTTTTCTATATAAATTCTATCATCTGAAAAACATGCTTTTGATTCTAATTTCGCAGCATTGTAGTTGTGTTCAAATTCACTTTCTTCATTTACTATTCTAATTCCTTTTCCGCCACCGCCAGCTGCTGCTTTTATCATTACTGGAAATCCTATTTTTTTTGCTATTTCAAGCGCTTGTGTAACTGAAGTTATCTCACCTTCATATCCAGGAACTACTGGAACATTTGCTTTTTTCATAACTTCTCTCGCTTTTGCCTTATCTCCCATAAGCTCTATGACTTTATAATCTGGTCCTATATATTTTATATTGCACTCCTCACACATTTTCGCAAACTTAGGATTTTCAGATAAAAATCCAAACCCTGGATGAATTCCTTCACACCCGGTAAGCACACATGCACTTAATATATTAGTCATATTTAAATAACTATCTTTACTTTGTGGACCTCCTACACAAACCGCCTCATCCGCCATCTGTGTATGAAGTGCGTATTTATCAGCTTCTGAATAAATCGCAACGGTAGCTATTTGTAATTCTCTACATGCGCGTATTATTCTAACTGCTATTTCTCCTCTATTTGCTATTAAGATTTTATTTAGCATATTATCACCTACCCAATTGCAAACATTATTTCACCTTGGCAAACTAATTTTCCATCTACACTTGCACGCCCAGTTCCAACTCCAATAGATCCTCTTAATTTAGTTATCTCAATTTCTAAATCTAATCTATCTCCAGGCATTACTTGTTGTTTCCATCTTACTTTATCTACTCCAACTAAAAACCCTATTTTTCCTTTAAATTCTTCTTTTGAAAGAATACAAATAGCACCCATTTGTGCTAAAGCTTCTAATACTAAAACTCCTGGCATTACTGGATAATCTGGAAAATGTCCATTAAAAAATCCTTCATTGATTGATACATTTTTATATCCTTTTGCTCTTTTTCCTTCTTCAACTTCTTCAACTCTATCTATCATTAAAAAGGGATATCTATGTGGTAAAATTTCTTTTATTTCTTTTGCTCCTAACATAATTTTCTCCTATAATTTCTTTACCTTAAATAATTCTTGACCATATTGAACCATCTTGCCTTCTTGTGCCATCACTTCAACTATTTCACAGTCGAATTCAGCATTTATTTCATTCATCAACTTCATAGCTTCTACTATACAAACTATGTCTCCCTTACTTATCTTATCTCCTTTTTGAATAAAAGGCTCTGCATCTGGTGATGATTTTGAATAAAAAGTACCTACTATTGGTGATTTTATAAACTCTACACCTTCTTCTGTTTTGACTTCATTTGTTATATTTTCTTTTGAAGAAGCTGTATCATTATCTTGTTTTTCTTCCTTATTTTCTATTGTTGAAACTTCATTTTGTATTTTATTAGATACATAATCTCTAGACATACTCTTGTCTATTTTTATATATCCATCTCCATTTTCCATTTCAAAATAAGCTAATTTTGAATCGTCTAATATAGAAATTAATTCTTTTACTTCATTAAAATTCATAACGACCTCCGATTAATCCCACTTTTTAAATAATAGACATGCGTTATGTCCTCCAAATCCAAGTGAATTATTAAGAGCATATTTTAAATCTGCACATCTTCCTTTGTTTGGCACATAATCTAAATCTAATTCTTCTTCGCTTTCTGTATAACCTATTGTTGGAGGTATAAATCCTTCGTTTAACGCTCTTACACATACTATTGATTCAACTGCTCCTGCTGCGCCTAATAAGTGACCTATCATTGATTTTGTTGATGATATTGGTATATTTTTCGCATCTTCTCCAAAAGCATTTTTTATAGCTCTAGTTTCGTACAAATCGTTGTAATAAGTAGATGTCCCATGTGCGTTTATATATGAAACTTCGCTCATTTTTGCATTTGCTTCCTTTACTGCATTTTTCATCGCATTTGCTGCAGCTACTCCTTCTGGCGATGGAGATGTTATATGATATGCATCACATGTTGAACCGTATCCAACTATTTCTGCAAGTATATTCGCTCCTCTCTTCTGTGCATGTTCTAAACTTTCGATTACTAATATTCCAGCGCCTTCTCCCATTACAAATCCACTTCTGTCTTTGTCAAATGGAGTTGATGCTTTAGTTTTGTCTTCACTAGTTGATAATGCCCTCATATTTGCAAACCCTGCAATTGCAATTGGTGTGATTGATGCTTCACAACCACCAGTTATCGCTATATCAGCATAACCGTGTTTTATATGTCTGTATGCATCTCCTATACTGTTAGTTCCTGTTGCACAAGCTGTTACTGCAGATGTACACATTCCCCTCGCTCCAAATTTAATAGCTATATTTGCAGCTGCTGCATTTATTATAGTCATTGGTATATACATTGGAGATATACGTTTTACACCCTTAGTATGTAGTGTTTTGAATTCTTTTTCATTAGTGTTAAATCCCCCAATGCCTGAACCTACTATAACTGTAAATCTATCTTTATCTATTTGATCTAAATCTAGTTTTGCATTTGCTACTGCCTCCATACTTGCAATCAATGCATATTGAGTAAACTTATCTAATCTTCTACATTCTTTTTTATCTAAAAATTTATTTAAGTCTAAGCCTTTTACTTCTCCAGCAACCTTTACATCTAATCCTTCTGTATCGATTGATTTTATTGTATCTATTCCTAATTTTCCTACTTTGACATTTTCCCAAAACTGTGCTTCTGTATTTCCAATTGGAGTTACAGCCCCCATTCCTGTTATAACTACTCTATTTTTCATTTAATCCTCCTGTTTTTCGAATTACATAGCCATTCCACCATCTACGTGAATTACTTGGCCTGTTATATAATTTGAATTTTCACTGCCTAAAAATAATGCCACATTTGCTATATCTTCAACATTTCCAAATTTATTTAATGGTATTTGTGATAATATTTTTTTCTTTTGATCATCACTCAAAATCTTGGTCATATCTGTATCTATAAATCCTGGGGCTATTGCATTAACTGTGATATTTCTGCTTCCTATTTCTTTTGCAAGTGATTTTGTCATCCCGATTAATCCAGCCTTTGATGCACAATAATTAACTTGTCCTGGATTTCCAACCACACCTACTACAGATGCCATATTTACTATTTTTCCGTATTTTTGCTTTAACATTATCGGAGTCACTGCTTTTAAACAGTTGAAAGCCCCTTTTAAATTTGTTTTTATTACTCTATCAAAATCTTCTTCTTTCATTCTTATAATAAGATTGTCTTTTGTTATTCCAGCATTATTTACTAATATATCAACTCTTCCAAATTCTTTTTTTGCTTCTTTTATAAGATTTTCTGCTTGTTCTAATTCGCTTACATCTGCTTTTACTACTAATACTTGAGAACCTAAATCTTCTAATTCTTTTTTAACTTTTAATGCTTCTTCCTCATTATTTCTATAATTAATAACTACATTTGCCTCTTCTTTTGCAAATTTTGTAGCTATACATTTTCCTATTCCTCTTGATGCACCTGTTATTACAGCACATTTTCCCTTTAACATAAAATCCTCCATTTTAGCTTTTATAAGTTTTATAAAGCCACTTTAATGTATAATTTCTTTATAATTCCAAACTTGATATTGTGCTTTCTAATGAATCAATATCACACACATTATATATTTTTACTGATTTATCTATTTTTTTTACAAATCCACTTAATGCTTTTCCTGGGCCAACTTCTATAAAAGTGTCCACACCTTTATTTATTAAATCTCTTATGCTCTTTTCGAATAAAACTGGTGACATTATTTGTTGTCTAAGTAGCTCTTTTATATCATCGTCTTTTTTATAGGGGGCACCTTTTACATTTGAATATACAACCTTTTTAAAATCATTTATATCTGCTTTTTTTACTTCTTCATAAAATTTATAACTTGCATCTTTGTACATCGAACAGTGAAACGGACCACTTACCTTTAATGGAAGTGCCCTTCCACCAAGTTCTTTTGCTATTTTAACACTCGCTTCTAAAGCTTTTACTTCTCCTGAAATTACTGTTTGACCAGGACAATTATAATTTGCACCTTCGACTAATCCAAATTCACTTGATCTTTTTATCAATTCTTCAACCTTTTCTGGACTTAATTTTAAAACTGCCATCATACTTCCTTCTTCTGGGCTTATAGCACTATCCATTATCTCAGCTCTCTTTTTGATTAGTTTAATTCCATCTTCAAAACTTATCACACCAGAATCAACAAGTGCACCATATTCACCTAATGAAAGTCCCAAGGTATACTTAGCAGAAATTCCTCTAAGCTCTACAGCCTTAGCACATACAAGCGATGTGAGTAGGATTGCTGGTTGTGAATATTTAGTTCTTTTTAAATCATCTTCATTACCATTAAAAATCATCTCTTTCATAGGCATATTTAAAATCTCATCACCCATATCGAATATTTCTTTACATTCATATATATTGTCATATAAACTTTTTCCCATGCCTACATATTGTGAACCTTGCCCTGGAAAAAGAAATGCTATATTCTCATTCATAATCTCCTCCATATAAAACTTGTGTAATTTATTTATGCATTGAATTTAAAACTTATATTATTTGTCTATTTATAATTTATACATTTATCAAACTCAGTCATTAGCTCTTCTATTATTTCCTTGCAACTTTGCTCCTTTTTCACAAGTCCCGCTATTTGACCTGCCATAACACTTCCATTTTCTGTGTCACCTTCTATAACTGCTTTTCTTAAAGCACCTCTAGTTAAAGATTCTAGTTTTTCAGAATTCGAATTACTTTTTTCTATTTTTATATACTCTCTAGTTAGTTTATTTCTAAGAACTCTTACTGGATGAGAAGTTGAAGTCCCTGTAACTTCTGTTTCTATATCTTTAGCTTTTAATACTTTTTCTTTATAGTTTTTATGTACATTACATTCATTTGAAACTAAAAAGCGAGTTCCCATTTGGACACCGACAGCTCCCAACATAAATGATGCCGCGATTCCTCTTCCGTCTCCAATTCCCCCAGCTGCTATAACTGGAATATTAACTGCATCTACAACTTGTGGAACTAAACTCATTGTAGTCGTTTGGCCTATATGTCCGCCAGACTCCATTCCCTCAGCTATCACGGCATCTGCACCGAACTTCTCCATTCTTTTTGCAATCGCTACTGATGGAACTACTGGAATAACCTTAATTCCGTGACTTTTCCACATTTCTATATATTTACCTGGACTTCCTGCACCCGTTGTAACTACAGGGACTTTTTCATCACATACTAAGTGTGCTATCTCATCTGCATTATCTTGCATAAGCATTACATTTACACCAAATGGTTTATCTGTTAGCTCCTTTGCTTTTCTAATTTGGGCTCTTACAACTTTTGTTGGTCCAACACCACTTATTATCCCAAGGCCACCTGCCTCACTAACTCCAACAGCAAGAGATGCATCTGCAATCCATGCCATACCTCCTTGTATTATTGGATATTTTATATTCAATAATTCTGTTATCACATTACAATTCATAACCTCGTTAAATCCTCTCTTAATATATTTTAATAAATCTAACTAAATAGCTAGTTAGATTTATTTGGATTTATTAAATTTTCACTTTGCAATAATCCTACTTAACTGCAACTTTTCCTTCTATGTATGCAACTAAATCTTGAACTGATTTTAGATTTTCAGCATCTTCTATTTCAATATCGAATTCTTCTTCTATCTCAGTAACTAATTCAAAAACATCTAGTGAATCTATTTCTAAAGATTCAAAAGTACTTTCTAATTTTATATCGTCCTTTTCTAAAGATAAGCTTTCTACCATCATTTCTTGTATTTTTTCAAACATAATTTTTCCTCCTAATTTTGATATTAATTTTTTGTTTTTTAATTTTATCTTAGTAAATCTTTTATTCCCTTATTTTTCTATAATTTATTAAATTAATTTTGAGTATTATCCCAAATTAATTATTTTGCCATTTTATTAAGCAGGCTCCAGACGTAAGCCCTGCCCCAAATCCAACTGCAATTAATTTATCTCCTTTTTTAAGCAAATTCTTTTCACTCATTTCGCTTATTGCAATTGGTATTGATGCTGCTGAAGTATTTCCATATTCATCTATATTTATATAGAATTTATCCACAGGAATTTCTAACTTCTTGGCAGCAAATTGAATAATTCTTTCATTCGCCTGGTGCGGTATTATATAATCTATATCTTCTAGACTTAAATCATTATCTCTTAAAATTTGCTTTATTAGACTTACTATCTCAACTGTTGCAAATTTAAAAATCTCACTTCCATTCATATTTAAATATGGATTCATTCTTATTTTCTCATCGATATATGGGTTTGTTAAATCCTTAGCGCCAATAGTGAGATTTTCCCACTTTATTCCTTTTGATTTACATATGACATCTAAAATTCCTTCATTTTCACTAAGTGATAAAACCACAGCCCCAGCACCATCTCCAAATAAAACACATGTTGATCTATCATTCCAATCAATTGATTTTGACAAAGTTTCAGCACCGATTACTAAAGCCTTTTTTATATCATTTGAAACCATTATAGATTTTGCAACATTAATTCCATATATAAATCCAGAACATGCAGCACCTAAATCAAATGCAAATGCATTTTTTGCTCCTATATTTTTCTGAACTATACAAGCTGTAGCAGGTGTATACATATCTGGTGTGCATGTGGCAACGATTATTAAATCTATGTCACACACATCTATATTCGAATCATGAATTGCATTTAAAGCTGCTTTTGATGCTATATCTGATGTATTTTCATTTGTAGTAATATGCCTTTGTTTTATACCAGTCCTTGAAACTATCCATTCATCACTCGTTTCTACAATCTGACTTAACATATTGTTAGTAACTATTTTTGATGGAATATATTTTCCAACACCAGCTATAACTACATTGTTCATCTATTACCCCCTCTTTTTAATCACAAAATATTTGCTTTTACGATTATTTATATATTAAATATTTTGATTATCAAAATTTATCATGAACAAAATATATTACATTCAAACAAAAAAGTCAACTATATTTTTTATAGTCATAACTTTTAAAGAATATAAAAATATTGAAAACACTAATTTTGAAAAACTTATGTTTTTTTAAAAAACATTATAATTTACCTATTAAAAATATTTTTCTTTATTTAGATAATTTTTTATAGTATAATGAGCTCAATCTTAGTAAACCTTTTATATCCTATAGGGAGGAAACTTATGAAACCATTAATAATTGGAGATTTAATTATAAAAACACCTGTAATTCAAGGTGGAATGGGAATTGGAATATCCAGGAAAAATCTTGCATCAGCTGTTAGTAATGCTGGAGGACTTGGAGTAATTTCAGGTATAAATATAGGATATGATGAAGAAGGATTTAATAAAGATCCACTTTCTACAAATCTAAAATCATTAAAAAAACATATACAAAAAGCAAAAGAATTATCAAATAATAAACCTCTAGGTATAAATCTTATGGTCGCTATGAATTTTTATGAAGAACATGTAAAAACTGCTATCGAAGCCGGAATTGATATTATAATATCAGGTGCTGGACTTCCTATAAAATTACCGAAATTTATAGGAAATTCAAACGTTAAAATTGCACCAATAGTATCTTCTGCTAAGGCATGCAAATTATTACTTAAAATGTGGGATAAAAAATATAATAAAACCGCTGATATGATAGTAGTTGAAGGACCAAAAGCTGGTGGTCATCTAGGATTTCATAGAGATGATTTAAAAGATATAGATTCTATAGATTATGATGGAGAATTTATGAGAATATTAGAAATCACAAAAGAATATGGCCAAAAATACGACAAAGAAATACCAGTAATAGCCGCTGGTGGTATTTCAACAAGCTCTGATGTGAAAAAATATATAAATATGGGAGCTGCAGGAGTACAAGTCGGAACTTTATTTGTAGCAACAGAAGAATGTGATGCAAATATAACCTTCAAAAATACATATATAAAATGCAAAAAAGAAGATATAAAAATCGTTAAGAGTCCAGTTGGTCTTCCTGGAAGAGCTATTTACAATAAATTTTTAGAAAAACTTGAATCAAATAAACCTAAAATAAAAAAATGCTATAACTGTATGGAAACATGTAATCCTTCATCTACGCCTTACTGTATATCTCAAGCACTTATAAATGCGGTAAATGGTGATATAGATAATGCCCTTTTATTTTGTGGTGCTGAGGCTTATAAAATAAATAAAATTAAAACTGTAAAAAAAGTTATAGATGAATTAATATCAGAAATTTAATAACTTAAAAGGGCAATGCTAATTGATAGCACTGCCCTATTTTAATAATTATTTAATTTATATCGATTTTACCCAATACCGCCTAACATTATTCCGACTACAAATACAAATATAGATATAAATACATAAACGTATTTAGCTGTTGGTTTAAACCAAGAACCTAATGTTTTGCTTGAACCTGTTTCTATTTCTGCTTTTGCCTTATCCACTCCGATTACCCAGAAGAACATAACACCAGCGATAAATGCTCCAAGTGGTGCTATATATATAGATGAGAAATCTAATAATGTTCCTAAAACATTTCCGTCCTCTACAAATAATCCTATTGCAAATGTCACTACACATACACCTATTACAGCTATTTTTCTATCTATATGTAAATTATTTTGTATAGCTTCAATTGGTACTTCTAATAAACATACAAGTGTAGTTATAGATGCACATATTAATGATATAAAGAATAATATCGCAAATACTCTACCAAAAGGCATTACTTTAAATACTGATGGTAATGTTATAAATAATAGTGGTGGTCCTGATGCTGGATCTAGACCGAATGCGAATACTGAAGGTATTATAACAAGTGCTGCTGTTAAGGCTGCAATTGTATCAAATAATACTGTTTTTCTTGCTCCATCTATTACATCATTATCTCTTCTTAAGTAACTTCCATATACAAGCATACCAGAACCTGAAAGTGATAATGAGAAAAATGCTTGTCCTAATGCATATATCCAAGTTTTTGGTTGAGATAAAAACTCCCATTTTGGTATACATAGATATTTAAATCCATCCACAGCACCATCTAATGTACAGACTCTAACTAAAAGTATTAAAAATAAAACATAAAATGCTGGCATCATTACTTTGTTTATCTTTTCAATTCCTGAAGATATTCCAAATAATGATACTATTAATACTATCGCCAATGCTAGAAAATGCCATGGTACACTTCCAAATGAGCCTGCTATTTGTCCAAAATATACGCCAGAATCTGTTGCTGTTAATGCACTTCCTGTTATATATCCAACTAAGAATCTTATAAACCAGCCTACTACAATTGCATATCCAATTGCTATTATAAATGTCCCTACTACAGGAATTACTCCTAATACTTTTCCACCTTTTTTACCTTTTGTTTGTAATGCTTTATCAAAGGCTCCCATAGGACCTGATTGCATCATTCTACCAAATGCAAATTCCCCCATTAGTCCTGTTGAACCTAAAAGTACGATAAAGATTAAATAAGGTATTAAAAAGGCTGCTCCACCGTATTGACCTATTCTATATGGAAATAGCCATATATTTCCCATTCCGACTGCAGAACCTACACATGATAGAATAAATCCTAGATTAGAAGTAAAACCGTCTCTTTTATTTAAACTTTGTTCCATATTGCTCATGATTTAGATTAGAATCTAAAGTCACGTTCTCCCTCCTCGATTTTTGCTAATTTTTCTTCTACTATTGCTCTTACCTTTTCACTTGGTAATTTTTTAAGCTCTTCTTTTATTAATTTGTCACCTTTTTGTTTTGTATCAGGGCTTGCATAATCTTCAAGATATTCTTTTAATGTCATAACTGCATTTGGTTGACAACAGTTTTGTATTTGACCGCTCTTACATAGTTCCATAAATCTGTCACCTGTTCTACCTGCTCTATAACATGCAGTACAGAAACTTGGGATATATTCCATGTCTATAAGCCAGTTTATTACTTCATCTAACGTTCTATTATCACTTACATCAAATTGTTCAGAAGTAGTTCCTTCTTCGTCTTTATTGTGTTCGTCATATCCACCAACACTAGTTTTTGAACCAGCACCCATTTGAGATACACCAAGGTGTAAAGCCATTTTTCTAGCTTCTGCAGATTCTCTACCAGATATTATCATTCCTGTATAAGGAACTGCTATACGTATAATTGCTATTATTTTTGCAAATATTTCATCTGATAATGCATCTGGGAATTGTGATGGGTCAACATCATCTGCTGGTCTAAGTCTTGGCACTGATATTGTATGTGGCCCAACTCCGAATTTTGCTTCTAGATGTTCTGCATGCATTATTTGTCCAACTAATTCATACTTATATGTTCCAAGACCATATAATACACCTAAACCTACGTCATCTATTCCACCTTCCATTGCTCTGTCCATTGCTTCTGTATGATAGTCATAGTTGTGTTTTGGTCCTGTTGGATGAAGTTTTTCATAGTTTTCTTTGTTATAAGTTTCTTGGAATAATATATATGTACCTATCTCAGCTTCTTTAAGTTTTCTATAGTTTTCAACAGTTGTTGCTGCTATATTAACATTAACTCTACGGATTGCTCCATTTTTATGTTTTATACTGTAGATAGTTTTTATACATTCAAGGATATATTCGATTGGATTGTTTTTAGGATCTTCACCTGCTTCTAGTGCAAGTCTTTTATGTCCCATATCTTGAAGTGCTATAACTTCTTGTTTTATTTCTTCTTGAGTTAATTTTTTTCTTGCTATTTCTTTATTTTTTGCATGATATGGGCAGTATACACATCCATTTACGCAGTAATTTGAAAGATAAAGTGGTGCTACTAAAACTATACGATTTCCATAGAATCTCTTTTTAAGGTCTTCTGCTAATCTGTACATTTTTTCGTTTAACTTGTCATCATCACATTCTAATAGCACTGCTGCTTCTCTGTGAGTTATACCTTTAGCTTTGTCAGCTTTTTCTAGTATTGCTTCGATTAGTTCTTTGTTGTTTTTGTTTTCTTTTGCATAGTCTAATGTAGCTAATATCTCCTCATGATTTATAAATTCCCCTGCTATGCTTGATTTTGGATCATATTTCATATCTCTTCCCCCAATTTTGTTTGAATTTCTCATCAGAATAACTTTTGAGTCAGTCTAAGTAAATGGTAGCACTGTTTAAAAAAGGTAGCAACATTTTTACATAATATTGTTATTTTTTATATAATTGTATAATATTCTATCTTTTTCGAGTGATTTAGCAAAAAAGAAGGAAATAAATCAAATAAAGTGGACCCTTTGTCAAGGACACTAGAAAAAAAGGGTGGCTAAGCCGCCATTAAAAGCTGATTTCTGAATTGAACAGGAGTCAGCTTTTTTAAATTCCATTGGCATCTAAAATTAT
>NZ_JAHLOQ010000033.1 GCF_018917435.1 Intestinibacter bartlettii | reverse complement strand
ATAATTTTAGATGCCAATGGAATTTAAAAAAGCTGACTCCTGTTCAATTCAGAAATCAGCTTTTAATGGCGGCTTAGCCACCCTTTTTTTCTAGTGTCCTTGACAAAGGGTCCACTTTAATATGTAAGGTCCTTTTTTATATATAAGGTTTTTATGATGAATATCTAATCTTATCCGAAATATCTTTCTAATAATCCTAAGAATGCTTTACCGTGTCTAGCTTCATCTTTACACATTTCATGAACTGTATCATGTATAGCATCTAATCCTAGTTCTTTAGCTCTTTTAGCTAATTTTAATTTTCCATCAGTTGCTCCGTATTCAGCATCTACTCTTACTCTTAAGTTTTCTTTAGTGTCAGCTACTACTACTTCTCCTAATAACTCAGCGAATTTTGCAGCATGTTCTGCTTCTTCGAATGCTATTCTTTTGTATGCTTCTGCTACTTCTGGATATCCTTCTCTATCTGCTTGTCTACTCATTGCTAAGTACATTCCTACTTCTGTACATTCTCCAACGAAGTTAGCTCTTAATTCTTCTACTACTTGCTCGTCTACACCTTGAGCTACACCTATTCTGTGTTCGTCTGCCCAAACCATTTCACCTTTTAATTCTTCGAATTTTTCAGCTCCTACGTGACATACTGGACATTCTGCTGGTGCAGTTTCTCCTTCATATATATAACCACATACTTGACATACCCATTTCTTCATAATTGTCTTCCTCCTAATATTATACATTTCTTCTTTTTTATCTCTCGGTATTATATACCTATTTTTTTCTACTTTAAACATTTATTTTTAAATTTTTTATTATGCTTTAATTTATACCCGATTTTTGAGGGTCTAAACACTTTTTTTAAGTTTTTTTTTAAATTTATTAATTTTTTAAATCTTAAATTTTATAATTTATATATACCACATATGTAATATCTTAAACATATTTTTTAAGTTTTTTTATATTATTTATTTAGATTTAATTTAACACAAAAAGAAAGGTGCATGAAATATATCATGCATCTCTCTTTTTGAAAATTATTTATTTTATAAAAATTATTCTTATCCAAAATATCTTTCTAATAATCCTAAGAATGCTTTACCATGTCTAGCTTCATCTTTACACATTTCATGAACTGTATCATGTATAGCATCTAATCCTAATTCTTTAGCTCTTTTAGCTAATTTTAATTTTCCATCAGTTGCTCCGTATTCAGCATCTACTCTTACTCTTAAGTTTTCTTTAGTGTCAGCTACTACTACTTCTCCTAATAACTCAGCGAATTTTGCAGCATGTTCTGCTTCTTCGAATGCTATTCTTTTGTATGCTTCTGCTACTTCTGGATATCCTTCTCTATCTGCTTGTCTACTCATTGCTAAGTACATTCCTACTTCTGTACATTCTCCAACGAAGTTAGCTCTTAATTCTTCTACTACTTGCTCGTCTACACCTTGAGCTACACCTATTCTGTGTTCGTCTGCCCAAACCATTTCACCTTTTAATTCTTCGAATTTTTCAGCTCCTACGTGACATACTGGACATTCTGCTGGTGCAGTTTCTCCTTCATATATATAACCACATACTTGACATACCCATTTCTTCATAACTGTCTTCCTCCTAATATTATACATTTCTTCTTTTTATATCTCTCGGTATTATATACCTATTTTTTTCTACTTTAAACATTTATTTTTATTTTTTTAATTAATTTTTTATTATGCTTTAATTTATACCCGCTTTTTTGAGGTCTAAACATTTTTTTAAACTTTTTTAAAAAAATTTATTAATTTTTTTAAATCTTAAATTTTATACTTTATATATACCACATATGTAAGGTCTTAAACATATTTTTTTATAAAATTTAATTTAATATAAAAATTTTGCTTATACTCCTAATTGCCCATCTCTTTTTTCTTTCTTTTTAGGTTCAAATTTTTTATCAAACTCATCTATTTCATCTTCATTTACATGATAACACTCATCAAATTCAAAATATCCCTCTACATCTTTAAGTGCATCTTCTTTTAATATTTTAACCATAAAAAATGGAGCTTCTTCTTCTAGCGGTATTCCTTCAAGGTGAATACCGTATTTTGATGCTGGTTCAAATCCAAATCTTTTATAATAATTTTCATCACCTGTTATAAAAACGGCACTATATCCTAGCCTAGCTGCCTTTTGCATAGATATTCTAACAAGTTTGCTTCCTATTTCACTTCTTTGGAACTTTGGATCAACACTTATAGGCCCAAATGTTATAAAAGTTTCATTGTCAACTCCATCTATATATCCACCTGAATAAGCTATATGTCCTACAATTTTTCCGTCACGTTCAACAACTAATTCCAAATCTTCTATTGATCTATTATTTTCATGTAATTTATGTAGCACTAGATGTTCGCTGCATCCCGGTCTATATATATTCCAAAATGCCTCTCTTGTTAAAACTTCAACTTGGTCGTAATCATCTTTTTCAATTTTTCTTATGGTTAAACTCATATCCATCCTCCTTGTAAATACTTTTTAAAATAAATATAGTTCTTGCCCTAATTATACCACATACATAATATATCATAAAATTTATATATTATAATTTCTTCACAAAAAAAGATGTTGCAAAATATCGCTATTTTACAACATCTTTCATTATATAAAGTTTAATTTTATCCAAAATATCTATTTAATAATCCTAAGAATGCTCTACCATGTCTAGCTTCATCCTTACACATTTCATGAACTGTATCATGTATAGCATCTAATCCTAGTTCTTTAGCTCTCTTAGCTAATTTTAATTTTCCTTCAGTAGCTCCGTATTCAGCATCTACTCTTACTCTTAAGTTTTCTTTTGTATCAGCTACTACACATTCTCCAAGAAGTTCAGCGAATTTTGCAGCATGTTCTGCTTCTTCAAATGCTATTCTTTTGTAAGCTTCTGCAACTTCTGGGTAGCCTTCTCTATCAGCTTGTCTACTCATTGCTAAGTACATTCCTACTTCTGTACATTCACCAGTAAAATTAGCTCTTAATTCTTCTACTACTTGTTCATCTACACCTTTAGCCACACCTATTCTGTGTTCGTCAGCCCAAACCATTTCGCCTTTTAATTCTTCAAATTTTTCAGGCCCTACATGACAGACTGGACACTCTGCTGGTGGATTTTCCCCTTCATATATATAACCACATACTTGACATACCCATTTTTTCATAATGTATTCCTCCTAATATTATTTATTAAGTTTATCTAGTATTATATATACCATCTCTTTTTGTAATTAAACATTTTTCATAAAAATTTTAATTTATTGTATATGTAATATCAATAAACTTCAATTTTCTTACAATTATAATTCTAGTCTTTTTTGCAATATTTTTCAACAATTTGGAATTTTTATTTAAAATTTATAATTCATACCCCAAAGTTAAGTATATATTTTCTAGCTCTTCCCTCATACTTTCATGTCCTTCTGCTCTTACTTGGGAACACATATTAGGTTTGTACTTTCCTTGAACTAATTTTGCAGCAAATGCCATACAAGTTGATTCCCCACATTTACCACAATTTAATCTAGGTAAAATTTCATATACATCAAATGGACTAGGCAAGTTACGTTTTTCTTCACTTGGTGTTATGCTGTCTTTTTTGTCATAACAATCATTTATAAAGTCTTTTATATAATCTAATGTCTCAAATGCATCAGTTTCATTTAATAATTTGGATACTTTTATATCGTCTTTTGTTATTACGATTATTTTTGGTCCATAGTTATAAGTTAGAGTTTGTCCTTTTTTGTTATATATAGCAGTTTTTAAGTAAGTATTTAAGTAAGGAAAAAGCTCAGATACATCTCTTGATGGAGTCGCTATTATCCTTATTCTCTTTGAATCTGTTGTACATGGTTGTATAAAACTTAAATTTATTTCTTCTAAAAACATTGTTATCCCCCTGTAATTTTTATTTATATATAATTCACTTTTATAAATTATTTAAAGCCTCTACTAATTTGTCTATATCTTCTTTTTCATTAAAATATCCAATTCCTATTCTAAGTGTGCCCCTCTCTTTTGTTCCAATTACACTATGTGCAGTTGGTGCACAGTGAAGACCTGCTCTAAGCATAATATCGTATTTTTGATCTAATATACTACCTACATCTTCTGGTCTTTTATCTTTTATATTAAAACTTATTACGCTCAACATTTTTTCGCAGTCTTTTGGACCGTAGATTTCTATATTTTTTACAGTTTGTAATCTTTCTAGTGCGTATTTTGTAAGTTCTTTCTCTTTATTATGTATATTTTCTATACCTTCTTTATTTAAAAATTTTACGGCCTCTCTAAGTCCCGCTATTCCACTAACGTTTGAAGTTCCAGTTTCTAAGTGATTTGGATAATAGTCAGGTTGATATTCATATGCAGAATCCCCACCTGTTCCCCCAGCTTTTAGTGGTTTTATATCTATATCGGTATTTATTATAAGTCCACCTGTGCCCATTGGTCCAAGCAAGCTTTTGTGTCCTGTAAATGCAAGTATGTCTATATTATCTTCTTTGACATCAATCTTCATAGCACCTGCACTTTGAGCTGCATCTACTAAAAACGGTATATTGTTTTCTCTTGCAATAGCCCCTATTTCTCTTATAGGTTGAATTGTTCCAAGTACATTTGATGCTTGTGTAAATACTATTAATGCAGTATCTTTTTTTATGTATTTTTTAATATCTTCAGGGTTTGTAAGCCCGTCTTTTGAACACTTTACAGTATCTATTTTTATGTTTATATCTCTTTCTAAAGTTTTTAAACATCTCCAAACTGCGTTGTGTTCTAAGCTACTTGTTATTACATGGTCATTTTCTTTTAAAATTCCCCTCATAGCTATATTAAGTGAATCTGTTACATTACTTGTGAAAACAACTTTTTTAGGATTGTCGAAGTTAAAAAACTTTCCTATTAGTTTTCTACATTCATAAACTATGTAATCTGATTGCATTGCTTTTTTATAAGAACCCCTTCCCGAAGAAGTCCCATTATTGACCATAAAATCATAAACTGCATTTGCAACTTCTTTTGGTTTTGGAAATGAAGTCGCTGCATTATCTAAATAAATCCCCATTTTATCCCCCTTGATACTACTTTATAAATTTATGTATAACTCAAAATAATGTTTAATTTATATTAAAATGATTTTTGAGTATTTTTAATACGTTCTTCTAACCAATTATAAATATCATTGTAGACTTTTTCATATTCTAATTCGTTAAGTATTTCATGTCTGCCGTCTTTATATAGTTTTATATCTATATCTTTTATTCCACCTGTTTTGTAATTTTGGTATATTTGTTTTACGCATTTTCCGTAATTTCCAACTGGATCCATATCCCCAGATACAAATAACAGTGGTAATTCTTTTGGTATTTTTTCAACATTTTTTGGCTTTTGTATAAATTCTAATGCATCAAATAATGTTTCATATCCATTTAGCGTAAATAAGAATGTACAGTATTTATCATTTACATATTTATTTACTATATCTTTGTCCCTGCTTATCCAATCGAATGATGTATCTATCGGTTTAAACTTTTTATTATAAGTTCCAAACGCCATCTTTTCGACAAATTTACTTCTGTGTTTATCTCCTTTAAAGCCTTTTAAAACCTTTAATACAGTTTGTCCACCTTTTAATACCATATTGGGTTGACTACCTGTCCCTACAATTACACAACCGTCTACCTTATCGCCATAAGTCATTATATATCTTCTAATCATAAAAGAACCCATCGAATGTCCTAATACAAAATAAGGTACTTCTTCACCGTATTTAGATTTTATCTCTTGAGTGATTTTGTATAAATCTTCTACTACTGTAGCGCTTTTTTTATCTGTAGGAAAATATCCCAACTCTTCATCGTCCTTTGCAGTAAGACCATGGCCAAGGTGGTCATTTCCAACTACTAGTATTCCTTTTGAATTTAAAAACCTCGCAAATCTATCGTATCTATCAATATACTCTATCATTCCGTGAGAAATTTGCACAATTGCATTTATCTCACATTCCGGCTCCCATATGATAGTATGTAGATTGTTTACATTATTAGTAGATTTTATATAAAGTTCTGTTTTTTTCACTTTAGACTCTCCTTTACAATAAATAATAAATTTGTATTATTCTACTAAATAAAAATGTATTATTTATTAAATTATATTATATTTTCTAATATTATTGTTGGTAATTATGGAATTTAATGTATGTAAACATAAAAAAATAACTGCTACAGAATATTTAAATTCATATAGCAGCCATTTTTGTCCACTTAAACACTAAATATATAATAATATCATACCCATTGTTATCATAAGAAGACACATAGGTATCATCATAATCATCGATTTTATTGGGTCAACTTCTTTTCCTATCATAGAACCAACTATACCAGCTACACAGAATGTAGTTAAGTCTGCTGGTGGAAGTCCCATACCACCTGCTGCTAAATGTGCTCCTGCTGCTGCAACTTGAACTGGATCCATTCCTATTGATATAAGTGCTGGTCCAAAGAATGAGAATATTACATTTTGTGCAGTAGATTGAGAACCTGTAAGCATTCCTATAAGTGCCATTGAACCTGCTCCACCTATTTTTAATAGATGTTCATTTAGTCCTTGTGCAAATGCTTGAACTGCTTCTATTTGTCCACCTGCATAGAAACAACCTAGCATAAATCCTGCACATACTTGTATTAATACTGTAGTTTTTACATTTTTCATACCTTCAACTACACATTCTTTTGCTCCCCCTCTTACTTTAGGGAATAAACATGATACTATTGTTACAAATATTATTGAAAGTACTATACCGTTTGATACACCTCTTAATATTGATATTTGTGATAATGCAGTGTATAAATCTAGATTTTCAGATATCATAACTTTGCCTAATACTTCAGGAACTAAGTCAAAGTGAACGCCACCTATAGTAGTTGTTCTAAATACTACTATTACTATTAATAATATAAGTGGTATTAATGATGACCAGTTTTCTTTTATTATTTCAAATGGTTTTCCATTTATATTTTGATGTGGTATTTTTGTCTTTTTATTTACGAAAATTATATTTGCGTAGATGCACATAAGTACAACGATTATTGGAACTGTTATATATCCATATCTTAAAACTAAATCTGGTTCTGTGTTTGTAAGTGCTGATGATAGTGCGAATGCTTGACTTATAGGTGGCATTAGTGAACCCATTGATGCACCCATAACTATAAGACATGTTATTTTTTCTCCGCTTATTCCCATTGATGCTAAAACCCCTATAGTGAGAACACCGATTACTGTTGAAGCTGCTATTGCATCTCCTAAAAGAGAACCTGCTAAAACTAAAACGATTATTATACAGACAATTAATATTCTTGGTGATTTTTCAAATCTCGCTTTTAAATATCCCATTATTGTATCTATTGTCCCAAGTTTAACTTGTGTAGATGCGTAGATACTTCCAAATATTGATAAGCATATTACCCAAGCAAGTTGATCGACACCGTTAATCCATGCACCAAACCAATCGACTGGATTAAATACTCCTCCTAATAATAAAGATAATGCCCCTGCTGTAAATAATCCTACATTTACGTTTCCACCTATTTTAGGTATCTTTTTACATAATATAATTACAAGTAATGCTATAACTGGTATTATGACTTTTATCATTTATAATCCCCCCTACTTTTATACGCTAGAAAATCTTTCGTCTAAAAAAGTTCTGAGGTTTTAATTAAAAAAACCTCAGGCTTACACCTAAGGTTTTGTGTCAAAAATAAAATTCCTTAAATGATAGCCCTCCACCAGATGGTGACAGTGAAATACATATTATGTATTCCCCCAGAAAGACAACCTTAAAGCATCAGTTGCAATCTTCGGCAAAAACTCCTTTCTCAATAATTCACTGTGCTTAACTCCTTATTGATACTCTTAATTTCCGCGCCTCTATCTTTTCTATTCTATTCATTTTCTAATTTATTATAAACTTATTGTATGATATATTATCTTATTTTTCAACATATTTCACTGAATTTTTCCATAATTTATATTTTTTATTATCATGCGATAAAATTTAACACATATTGTTAAATTTTTATTTAACAACAGATTTGAATTTCCATCTTTCACTTTTATATCTTATATAACCAATTAAAAGCCCTACGAACCAACCTATAGGAACTCCATAATAAATTACAGACGGGCCTATAGTCTTTGCAAATACATATACTATTATTAATCTCACTAAAAAGTTAAGCATAGTAGACAATACAAACACACTAATGTCACCTGATCCTTTTAATACTCCACAATATGCATTCATAAATCCTTTTACAATATAAAATCCTGATACTATCTTAAGATATTTAACTGCAAAATCTATAGCATCGCCACTTTGAGCGTTATTCAAGAACAATTCTATTATATTTTGTCCAAAAATAAACAATCCTGCAAATATAGCAAAGCTCATTAAAGTTATTATAATTAAACTACTTTTTAGCCCCTCTTTGACTCTTTCTATTTTTTTCGCACCTATATTTTGTGCTGTAAATGTTCCAACTGCATTTCCAAATGATGCAAGTGGAATCATAGTTATAGAATCTATTTTTGTCGCTATTGTATAACCTGCTATTATTGAAGATCCAAAAGTATTTACTATTATTTGAACTAAAAATATACTTATATATACAAAAGACTGTTGAAATATCGATGGAATCGCTATTTTACTCATATTTTTTAGTATTGGAAAATCAAAAATTTTTACATCTTTACTGTCTTTTCTTTTGTTTATATTTTCTTTTTTATTGATTTTTATCTCACTGGTTTTGCTACTTAAGTTTGAATCGAGTACCATTTCATCTTTTGTTTTAAATTTTTTCAGATTAAACAATAAATACGTTATAGATAAAAAAGCAGATACACCTTGGGCGATTAATGTCGCGATTGCAACACCAACTACACCATATTGTAATTTTACTACAAATATTAAATCTAAAAGTATATTTAAAAAGCTAGAGAATATAAGAAAATACAGAGGTATTTTTGACTCACCAAGTGCATTGAAAATCGAAGTTATTATGTTATATAAAAACATAAAAGTAAGTCCTAAAAAATATATTTTTAAATAACTAAGTGCATCATAAAATATATTTTGAGGTGTTTTCATAATTTGTAATAAAAAATCCGACATTATCCACCCTATACAAGCTAAAAAAACACTCAAAACTGCTATTGCAATTATCGAAGTGTATATTGAAGTCTTCATTTTATGAATCATTTTTGCCCCATAATACTGTGATATTACAACAGCGCATCCTATCCCACTTCCTATTGCAATTGACATAAAAACCATAGTTATTGAATAAGATGCACCTACCGCCGCAAGTGCATCTTCTCCAACATAATTTCCTACGATTATTGAATCTACTAAATTATAAAGCTGTTGAAATACACTACTTAAAACTAATGGTATTGAAAAATATGCAATTGATTTTGCTGCATTTCCCTCTGTCATATAATTTTCCATAAAATTTTCTTTAGAAAGGTAAAATTCACCTCTCTAAGCTCTCCTTTCATCAAATTACTTTATAGATTCTGTTTCTTGTTGTTTTTTAGTATCTCTTTTTAAAAAAGATAACTTTGTTTCTGAAATTATAATCGCACAAAATATTACTAAGCATCCTATTATCATTCTAATAGTCAAAACTTCGTGTAAAATTATTACTGATAAAATAGTTCCAAATACTGATTCTAATGCTAATATAATTGCTGATTTTGTCTCGCTTACGTCTTTTTGGCAAACTGTTTGAAGTAAAAATGCAATAGTTGTAGAAAATACCCCCAAATAAAGAACACCTATAATAGATGACATTTGAGCTTCTATTTTTATCTCATTAAATAAAATTTGAACAATTAAAGATAATATTGCTGCAACTATAAATTGAATCTCTGTTAATACTATTGCATTGTGTTTTTTTGCAAACTCTCCTGTAAAAAATATATGAAATGCAAATCCAAATGCACATATTATTGTCAATACATCACCAAAATTTATAGTAAGATCAGCATCTAAAGACAGTATCCCTATTCCCAAAATCGCTATTACACTACTTATTATCCCGTATTTATCTAGCGGTCTTTTATATAAAACAAATCCTATAAATGGTACTATGACTACATTTATAGCTGTTAAAAATGCATTTTTTGATGCCGTAGTATAAGACATCCCAATCGTTTGAAATGCAAATGCTATAAATAAAAACACCCCTATCATGCTGCCAGCAATTACAGCTTCTTTAGTTATATTATTCTTGATTTCTTTGAAAAATATAACTCCAAGTAAAGCTGCACCTATAAAAAATCTAATCGTCAATATCTGAAGTGGTGTTAGCCCTCCACTTAGAGAGATTGATACTCCAATAAATCCACTTCCCCATATAAAAGCAGTTAGAACCAATCCCCATTCTCCTTTATATTTTCTAAACATAACTCCTCCTAATAAATCAAAAAATTATAATTCTATGTGTTATAAAAACCTCCTTGCTATTTTACTTTTTACAAAGAGGTTTTATTCTAATTAATATATCTTAAATTTAAATAATTTATATTTTAAAGTTCAAATCTATTTGGACTAAAATCATCTATATTGTAAGATGGTTTGCCATCTGTTATAAGTTCTGCTAGCAATTTTCCTGTTATTGGTGCTAATGCAATACCGTCTCCTTCATGTCCTGCTGCCATATAAAATCCTTCTATCTTGTTCACTTCACCTATTAGTGGAAGTCCATCTGGTGTAAATGGTCTAAGCCCTGCAAATGCTCTAATAAAGTTTAAGTCTTTTATAGCTGGGAAAAATTCTACAGCTCTTTTTAACATTACTTCAATTCCTTCTAATGTGTTTTCTTTATCAAATCCACAAAATTCACGAGTACCTCCTATAACTAGAGTTCCTTCTTTTGTTTGTTCTATACTCAAACTTGATCCAAGTTTTAATACATTTTTATCTTTTATTGATTCTGGATTAAATTTGATTATGTTGTATCTAGCACATTGAACAGTAGCTTCCATAAAAGGACCTATTGGTTCTGATATTATAAGTTGACCTTTTCTCGGTTTTATTGGAATATCAAGTCCGACCATTTCTCCAATTTTAGCACTATATGAACCACATGCATTTACGACTTTATCACTGTAAAAATCTCCTTTATCAGTTTTTACTCCTTTTACTTTGTTATTTTCCACTATAATATCTGTAACTTCTGTATGAAGTAAAACTGTAGCACCTAATTTTTTAGCTGCATGGTTAAATCCATAAGTAAGTTTTATAGGATTTACTTTTCCCCCAGTTTTTGAATAAAGTGCACCGTATAAATTTGGATTTAATTCTGGCTCTATTTCTAAGGCCTTTTCTATAGATATCATCTCGATATCTACATCACTTTCTCTTTGTTTTTTAACTATTTCTGATAATATATCCCATTGTTCTTTATCTTCAACAGGTTGCATACCACCGCAGTTTTTTTCGTATTCAACATCTTCTCCTAACTCTTCACTAAGGTTGTCGAATAATTTTATACTTTGAACTGCTAAATCCATTTGTACACCTGGTTTTTTAGTGTGATATCCTACAACACCATCAGTTGCACCTGCTGAGCCTTTTGTTATGTCCTCTTTTTCTATTTGTAAAACTTTATTTCCTAATTTGCTAAGGTAATAAGTCACAGAAGAACCTATAATCCCCCCGCCTATTACAATAACGTCGTATTTATTATTCATCTTCACTTCCTCCTATTATTCCAATTTTTATTGGTCTAACAGGAATTCTCTTAGTCGCTGGAATAAGTTCTTCCATACTGATACCTGTTTCTTCACTTATAATTCTTGCTACTAATCTCTCGCAAGTTTTCCCCTGACAAAGTCCCATTCCTGCTTTTGTTCTTCTTTTAACACCATCTATAGTAGTCGCACCATCTCTTATAGCTTCTATTATCTCTGCTTTTGTAACTTCTTTACATCTGCAGATTAGTATATCTTCCTCCATAAAAATCTCCCTTTCATATTTTTATATTTAAAATCAATTAACTATATTTACATTTATTATTTATATACTCACTATTTTTGATCTTATTTTCCTAATCTTTTCATACTTCTAACTTCATCTGCAAATTCGATTGGAATTATCATACTTACAATAGTAGTTCCTGCATAAGCTTTAACTTGTTTTACTTTTTTTATTATTCCCTTACAGACTACTTCCCCATATCTATTTACAGCATCCACTACTTGATGTTCTTCTGGAAGTGGAAGGTATTCAAATGGAAAATCAATAACTGCTTCTTTATCGCTATATGATTTATCCATTATAGTTATTGCAAGACCTGGGCAATTTGCCACACATTGTCCGCATCCTGTACATTTATCTCCGTCTAAGTGAGGTAGATTTGTTATTTCATCTCCTATAGTTATCGCATTAAATTTACATGAAAATGAACATGGATTGCATGGTATTTCTTGCACACATTCGATAACAGCAACTCTACCTTGTCTCATTCTTTCTTCACTTGGCACCCCAGGACAAGAAGCCAATTCTTCTTTTGATGGAACACCGTCGTATACTATACCTCTATTCACAATTTTTCCCCTTTCAAATTTAGTCTATTTTAATCTTTATATCGAAACATAATTTATAATTAAATTTCTATAATTCTAATTTTAGATATTTTTATATTTCTACTTTTTCTAAAAGAGCTTCTTTATATAATTTCATATCTTCTATTTGTTTTTGTTTTGACATTCTTCTTCTCTCTCCGAAATATCCTGAGCGAAGTGTATTTAATCTATCATTTATCTCTTCTACTAATTTTGCTTTTTCATCATCAGTTAAATATCCAAGCGAATGTGCAGCACATACCCCTGCCAAGTTTCCTTCTTCCATTGCAGAAGATGCTTCTTCAACACCTGTAACATCTCCCGCTACATATATTCCCTCTTTTGAAGTTTCCATATTTTTATCATGAAGTGGAACATGTCCTCCAAACGCCGGTATAAAATCAAATTCACAGCCAGTCATCCATAAAAGCTCAGTCATTGGATTTAATCCAACTGCTAAACATACAGTATCGACATCGAAGTTCTTTTCACTTCCAGAGATTATGTTCCATTTTTCATCTACTGCAGCTATTTCAACACCTTCGACTTTTCCTTCACCATACACTCTTTTTATTGTATGACCTGTATATATTGGTACTCCTGCCCTTCTAATTTTTCCTGCATGAACTCCATATCCACCTATCTTTGGTCCACCTTCGACAATTGCCACAACCTCAGCTCCTGCTTGCATAAGTTGATAAGATACTATAAGTCCAACATTACCAGAGCCTAGCATAAGTATTTTTTCACCTGGCAAAACTCTATTTACATTTGCCATAGTTTGAGCAGCACCTGCCCCCATAACTCCTGGCAATGTACTTCCTGGAAACGCCATGTAATTTTCTTTTGCTCCTGTTGCAACTATTATCTTTTTAGCTTTAACAGAATAGTTTACGCCTCCGCTTATAACTCCCATGCTGTTATCTGGCAACAATCCATAAACTAAACTGTCTAATAAAACTTTTGCCCCACTATTTTGGACTTTTTCCAATAATTCTTGGCCGATTATATAACCTCTAGTTCCTGCTTTATGTTCTTTTGATCCAAAGAATTTATGTATTTGTTTGAACAATTGCCCTCCTGGCAATTTATTTTCATCGATAACTAATACATCAGCACCTGCGCTTGCAGCTTGATAAGCAGCACTTAATCCTGCAGAGCCTGCACCGATTATAGCTATTTCTGTTACAATCTCCTTCATTTTTATCCCCTTCCGATTATTTTGTTAAAGAATCTAAATATTATGTCAATTAAAATTGTATCATTGATATTTTTCTTTAATCTAATTATCCACCTTATTATTTATTACAGCATTTATACATATATAAATTTAATCCTTATGTCTGCTTATTTTAGCTAATCCCTTTTGAGTTTCTACTTTCATTCCGTCTTTCACCATAGTTACACAAGTTCTAGTGTTTGGAATTCCATCGACAACCATCATACAATCTGTACAACGACCTATCGCACAAAATATCCCTCTTGGTTCGTTTCTTTTTGCTGTAGTTCTAAAAGACTTTATTCCTGCTGCCATAAGTGCTGAAGCAATAGGTTCCCCTTCAAAAGCCTTTATAGGTTTTTCATTATAGAAAATAGTTACTTCTTTTCTATCTTCCATCTTCCCTAAAATTGGATGATCATCTACTCTCACAACTTTTCCTCCTTAATCATAACAATATAATTTGAAAGTTTAGACTTTGATAATTTTTTCTAAAGTCTAATTTTATTTATTATTTATAGTTTGTTTTTTTACTATATTATACTATTATATTACATTTTTTCCCATATAACCACATCACGCAATTTTTATACAATCTTATCTTTAGTAATTATTTAATTAAATTCCGTCAATACTCTCATATTATTTGCTAAATTTGTTGTTTTTTCCTACAATTAAATTAAGTATCATTTCTAATCATATATAATCTTTGTTATTTTAATTAAAGGGGGAAATTTTATGGATAACTTAACAAAATTCTTTTCATTCGAATTGCCTACAAAAATAATATATGGGGCAAATTGTCTAGATAATTTATGCGTTGAATTAAAAGAAAACAAAGGTAAAAAACCTATAATAATTACTGACAAGGGAGTTGAAAAGGCTGGTATTTTGAAAAAGATAACAGATTTATTAGATAAAGGCGATTTTCCTTATGTAATTTATGATGGTGTCGAGGCCAACCCTAAAGATGTAAATGTCGAAGAAGGCGCAAAAATAGCAAGAGAAAACAACTGTGACTGTATAATAGCAGTCGGTGGTGGTAGCCCTATCGACTGTGCAAAATCTGTCGGTGTTTTACTTGCTCATAACGATACAGAAATCAAAAAATACGAAGGCAAAACTGCTGCAACAAAACCACTTCCTCTTTTCATAACAATACCAACAACATCAGGAACAGGAAGCGAAATAACTTTCTCTTCAGTTATAACTGATACTAAAAATAAATATAAAATGACAGTAAAAAGCAAATTCACAGCTGCAAAAGTAGCAATCTGTGACCCTGTACTTACTTTGTCAGTTCCACCAGCAGTAACTGCTGCAACAGGAATGGATGCATTAACACACGCAATCGAAGCCTACACAGCAACTTGTTCAGAACCAATAGCCGATGCACTATCTTTATATGCAATCGAACTTATATATAACAATTTAAAAACAGCCGTTTTTGAAGGAGACAACCTACAAGCAAGAAGTGCAATGCTTATGGGAAGTATGTTAGCAGGAATCGGATTTAGCCACTCAGACGTCGCAAGCGTACACTGTATTGCCGAAGCCCTTGGTGGAATGTTCGACCTTGCTCATGGAGTTTGTAACGCAGTCTTACTTCCTCATGTTATGGAATACAATAAAGACTATTGTGTATCAAAATACGCCAGAGTTGCAAAAGCAATGGGTTTTGAATTTAAAAGTGATGATGAAGGAGCTGATTTAGCAGTTAAAGCAGTTAAACAACTTGCATTAGATGTAAAACTTCCTTTATTCTCTGAATTAAATGTTGAACCTAAAGACTTTGATATATTAGCCGAAAAATCAGTTATAAATATATCTACTGAAAGTAATCCAAGACCAATGAGGAAAGAAGATTACTTAAATGTGCTTAATAATGCTTATAATGCAAAGTAATTTAATATATTAAAATATATCTTTTCAATTTAAAAACCTCCTTAACTAAATATTTTAGTAAGGAGGCTTATTAAATAAACCTATTCATTTTTAATAAATATATTGATCATATAATTTGCAATACTTTACAATTGTTTATTATTTTTCATCGTTAACTACTAAACAAATATCTTTATATGTTAAAATAAAGAATATTATAAGTAATATTACACCGAATATTCCCAAAACTAAATTAACTATACTAAATTTAGAATATATCAATTTAAAGCCAAAATTCATTAATAAATCTGCACCTATATCAAGAATTATGAAAGATATAAATGTTCTTATAATAATTTCTCCTTTTATAAAATCAATTATTTTTTTTAGGATTTTATTCATAAATCTCACTCCTTATTTATAGAAATTTAATTTAAATTATTTTTTCTATTAGATTTAGCTTTTTTATAAAATTCAAAATATAAAAATATAGTCATCATTATAAGATCATAAGCTAAAAGTATAATTAAATATAAAGTTCCCCCAAATGGATAGTAAAAATTTTGATTTTTTGTTATAAAATTCAAGCCAAATAAAGAGTATTCAATATTGACTAAAGAATCCTTAGCCAATATTATCGTACTTACGCTAAAAAAATAATTACATATATCAAATAACATTAAAATAATCATGACAATATTCACACAGATTGAACTTAAAAATAAGAAATTTATTTTTGAATCAGAATCTCTTTTCATAACCTACTCCTCATTGATTAAAATAAATCTATATCTCAAACTGTCTATACTCTTAAAAATGATTATATTTTTATTATAATAAATCTATTATACAAAGGAGACTTTTGAAATTATCTGTAACTTTTTTGAAACTTTAATTATGTATATCTATCCATTAAACGATAGCATATCATGCTCCATAGCAATAAATCATGTAGTTTTTATATCTTCCTAATGACAAGATAATACACTACTTTTTTCTAATTGTTCAAAAAAATAAAGATCTTTGATTTTCATCAAAAATCTCTATTTTATTTCAACTTTAAAACATCAAATTTATAATTTGTTCCAATTTTTATTATAATCTTCTATAGTTTCTTTAACATAAGAGCTTTTAAACAAAGTACTCATTACTGCAAAGTCATCGCAAAACTCTGCTATTTTCCCTATATTTTGAGGCAATATCCCCCCAAGTGCAACTATTCTTATATTTGTTAAATCTCTAGCATTTTTTAAAAGCTCGACACCTCTAGGCTTTAATCCCTCTTTGCATTTTGTTTCAAATATATGTGAAAGAGTTATATAGTCTATATTTATATTTTTACTTTCTATAATTTTATTTAACTCAATTACTTCAGCTGTGCTATGTAAAGAAAGTCCTAATTTCTTAGTCTTATCGAATTCATAATCTCTACTTAGCAAATCTTTGAATAAATTATATGGGAGATGTATCCCGCACACTGGGTAGTTTTTATACAATTCAATCGAACTATTTACAATTATATTTATATCTGCGTTATTTTCTTTTAAAGCTAAGACTATTTTATTATACAATTTTTCCAATTCACTATATTCTAAATCTTTTTCTCTTAAAATCAAGTACTCTACATTATTTTTAGCAGCTTCTACTATAGTTTTTATGTATTTTTCTTTTGAACATAGATTTCTGTTGCTAATTAAATACATCTAAAATCTCTCCCAATCTTTAAATACATATTGGTATCCGATTGAGTTTAACATTTTGCCTACTTCTTCTAAGCTGGCATCTGTATTATTTTCAAATTGGTTAGTTCCAGCTTCTCCTAAAGTATGTCCGCCTACGTCTGTTGTTACTTCTGCGCTTAGTTTTGTAACTCCTAGTGGCATTACGTGTTTTCTAAAGTCTAGGTTTTCTCTTGTTGAAACATTTAATGCAGCATGAGAATCAAAAAGTCTCATAACTGTCATTATTTGAAATTCTGTTGGGTCGTCCACTGGATTTATATCTTCAAAGCTTCCTTTAAATGGCTTCATTCTAGGTGCTGAATAAGAAAGTTCTATATGTGGGTATTTTGTTTTTAGATATTCTCCATGTAAAATAGTGAAAAATGCATCCCTTCTATAGTCTGCAAGACCTAATAGCGCTCCTATTGATAAACTTCTCATTCCTGCCATTGCCCCTCTTTCTGGAGCGTCTAATCTAAATTTAAAGTTTGCTTTTGGCCCTTTTATATGCACTTTTTTATAAACTACTTCATCATAAGTTTCTTGATAAACAGTAAGTGAATCAGCCCCATTTTCTACAAGGTGTCTGTATCCTTCGACTTCCATTGGGTAAACTTCTATACCTATAGACGCAAATCTGTCTGATATAATTTTTACTGCTTCACCGATGTATTCAACTGGAGAATGTCTTTCACTTTCACCTGTTAATACTAAAATATGCTTAAATCCCATATCAGCTATATAATCTGCTTCGTTTTTAATTTGTTCCATATTTAATTTTCTTCTGTTTATTCCACTTTTGCAGTTATACCCGCAGTAAACACAGTGGTTTACACAGTAATTTGCAATATACATAGGTGTGTATAAAGTTACTGTTTTTCCTAGATGTTGAAGACTTAATCTATGTGCTTTTTGTGCCATTTGTTCTAAGTATTTCATAGCTGTTGGTGATAATAAATTTAAAACATCCATATGATTTAGTTTATTTTTATTTAAACTTCTCAACACATCGTTATCTGTGACATTTTCAAAATATTCATCAAAATCAAAATTCCTGTATTTTTCTACTACTTCATAAAAACTCATCTTAAATCCCCCTTAAAAGCTTCCTAAAAATCCTGTTAGAGGTGATGATGCGTTTGCAAAAGTGCTAACTGGTCCTGTTTTACCTAAGAATGCATCTCTTCCGCCTTCTACTGCTAGTCTAAATGCATTTGCCATTTTAACTGGATCTTGTGCTGATGAAATTGCTGAGTTTACTAATACTGCATCTGCTCCCATTTCCATCGCCTCCATAGCTTGTGATGGTTTACCGATTCCTGCATCTACTATTATATTAGTGTCTAATTCATCTATCATTATTTGAATCATTTCTTTCATTTTTAATCCCCTGTTTGAACCGATTGGCGCACCTAGTGGCATTACAGCTGCTGCCCCTGCTTCTATCAAACGTCTCCCTGCGTATAAATCTGGTGACATATATGGAAGTACTACAAATCCTTCATCTGCTAGTATTTGAGTTGCTTTTATTGTTTCTTCGTTGTCTGGAAGTAGATATCTTGTATCTGAGATAACTTCTATTTTTATAAAATCTCCACATCCCATTTTTCTAGAAATTCTAGCTATTCTAACAGCCTCTTCTGCATTAGTAGCTCCTGATGTATTTGGAAGTATAGTCATATTTTTTGGAATATAAGTTAAGATATTTTCATTTGGATTGTCTAAATCTACTCTTCTTATTGCCATTGTTATTATTTCGCTATTGCTCGCTTTTATAACTTCTGGAAGTATGTCGTTGCTTCCAAATTTCCCCGTCCCTATTAAAAGTCTGCTATCAAATTCGTGTCCACCTAATATTAATTTATCCATTTTATTTCCCCTTTTCATAATTTAAAATTTAAATTGCTATTTTAAGTAAATCGTTGCCTTCTAATTTAATCTTTTTCTATATCTTCAATTAGAATTTTCATCGCTAAATTTGCCATATGATTTGCGCATATTGAAACTCTAGGAGCCATTAGCCCCTCTCCTTCTTTTGCTTCATGCTCAAAATCACCGCAAATATAGAATTTATCTCTTATTTTTTTAGTTTGTATTATATTTGAATCGTAATATCCAGCCATACCAGATGATGCAATGAGGTATTTATCTTTAAAATTTCTTAAAACCATATTGCAAAGTGTCGCCTTATTTTTTGGATCGTCAAATGCCTCGATTACAATATCACATTCTTTTAGAAAATCTATATTTTCTTTTGTGACAAATATATCTTTTGTTTTTATTTTTACAAAAGGATTTATTTCATCAATTATAGATTTAAGTGCATCAGTTTTTTTCATACCTATGTGTTTTACAAAGTACTGCTGTCTGTTTAAATTTGACGGTTCGACAACATCATAATCTACTAAGATAATTTCCCCTACACCAACTCGTGAAAGTGAAATTGCTATATTAGAGCCAAGCCCTCCAAGACCTAAAACTGCGACTTTACCAGCTTTGAGCTTATTATGTACATTTGGAGTATGTCTCGCAATCATAACTCTTTCTAATTCATCTTTTGTTGGAATTTTACCTCTCTCAATAAGTGTAAGTCTGTCATCTTCTTTTAAAACTTTATCTTCCTTTAATGGAAACCCATTTAATATAACTACATCACAGTTTTTATCTACTTTGTTACGTAACTTATAAGCTGTGCAGTTTTCCTCTATTTCTGTTTGAATTTCATTTAAGAATATCTTCAAATCAACCACCCCCGACAAAGCTTATAACTTCTACTGTATCTTCATTTTTTAATAAATATGTGCTGTAAACTTCATCGTCTAGTATTTCCATATTTACTTCTACAACGACTTTTTGTGGATTCAAATCGTAATCTTTTAGAAGTTGTTCTACAGAAATATCTTCTTTTAAGTCAACAGTTTTTCCGTTTAATATCATATTATCACCCTTCAATTGTATAAGTTTTTATATTTGTTAGAAATCTTCCTAAAAAACAAAAAAAGCAGAAAATAAACCATACCCGCGGTGGTATGCCCCATTTTCTGCTTTTTAAGCTAATGTTATATTACCATTTTATGTAATTTATGTCAATCGTTTTTATGAAAATATTTTCCATTTTTCATTTAGATATTTAAATCATTATTTTTATATCTAAACTTTTGCATCATTAAGCTAATTATATAATTAAACTACTTCTTTTTGTTCTTCTTTAAACTCTTCTAAATCCACAACTCTATCGCATATCTTGTCTACTAAAGCTTTTTCATGACTTATAACGACAACACCTATATCGTTTTTCTTTGCATAATCTAAAACTACATTCCAAATTTGTGCCTGTGTTATTGCATCTAGCATAGTCGTCATTTCATCTGCTATCAAAAATTTAGTATTTGGTGATAATGCCCTTATAACACAGAAACGTTGAAGTTCTCCGCCTGAAAGTTCGCTAGGCCATCTATTCATCCAACCTTCTTTAATCCCCATAGCTTCTATTAATTCTTTTGATGGTGTAAATGATTCGTTTATTATTTTTTTCATCTTCCACTTTGGATTAACAGATTTTTCGGGATGTTGGAATATTAGTTGAACTGGGTTGTATCCGTTTTTTTCTCTCTTGCATCCTTCAAGCACAACTTCTCCACTTTCTGGAGTTATATATCCTGCCAAAATTTTAGCAAGTGTTGTTTTTCCAAATCCACTCGGTGCTACTAAACCTACTACTTCTCCGCTATTTATATGAAAATTTATATCTCTCAAAACATATTTATCTTTTGTATATTTAAAATTTATATTTTCAGCTTTAAGTTGCATGAATACATCTCACCTTTCCGTTTCTAATTTCTCTAATTTCAGGGACTTTTTCTTCACATTCTTTTGTTTTTATCTTACATCTATCACAAAATACACATCCATTTGGAAGTTCATTTGGAAGTGGCTGTGTCTTGTCGTCCATCGCTTTAAAATCGTGATCTGGTAAAGCTTTGTAAAGTGCCTTTGTATAAGGATGTCTAAGCTCTTGTTCATTATTTACAAAATCCTTTGTATTTGCTATTTCTAGTGTAGACCCTGCATAAAAAATTGCCACCTTATCAGCTATTTTAAGTGCTGCAGATATATCATGAGTTATCATAAGTATTGCACATCCACTATCAGCGACTTTTCTAAAATCTTTTAATACTTCATTTAAAGATTCTTCGTCTAATCCTGGAGTAGGTTCATCAGCTATGATAACTTTGCTGTTTGATGCAAGGGCAGTACATAGAAGTACTTTTCTCGCCATTCCCCCTGATAATTGGAATGGATAATAGTTTTTTACCTTTTTGTCTAGGTTGTATTTTTCAAACAAGTTGTCCACTATTTCATCTTGTACCTTTTTATCTTTATCTTTTATTGATATCTTTATTTGTTTTCCTACTCTTTTTAGTGGGTCTAAATAATTTACAGACTGAGGAATAAGAACAATCTCATCTCCTCTAAGTTTTTGTTTTCTCTCTTCTGTAAGCTCTTCCCCTTTATAAATTATATTTCCTTCTGTGAATGAATTATCTGGTAGTATTCCAAGAATAGCATGTGCTAGCAAGCTCTTGCCAGAACCACTAGAACCGACGACTGCTAATATTTCCCCTTCATTTAATTCTATATCTAAGTTTTTAATTACGTTTAAATCACTTCTAACTAATCCTTTTGTATATTGAGAAAAAGATATTCCCAAGTTCTCGACTTTTAAAATTGGTTCCTTCATCTCTACCTCCTATTTATATGCAGTCTTAGGATTTATTAATTTTTCTATGTTTTTTCCTATTCTATCTACCATCATAGATACTAAAACTAGACTAAGTCCTGGGAAAAATGCAAGCCACCAATCACCACTTGTAAGATATTTCATACTTTCTGAAAGTATTACACCTATTGCTGGTTCGTGTGGTGGAAGTCCAAATCCTAAGAAAGTTACTGATGCTTCATGTAAAATTGCATGTGGGAATATAAGCACAGCCCCTACTATTATCTGTGGTATTACATGTGGAAGTACATGTTCTTTTGCTATATACCAATTTGATTTACCAAAATTTCTAGCAATTTTAGTATAATCTGACTCCATAATCTGCATAACTTCTGCTCTTATAACTCTAGTAAGTGATGTCCAGTGTGTTGCTGCAACACCTATAACAATCCCTTTCATTCCTCCACCCATTGCAATTGATATAAGTATTACGACTAATGTATGTGGAACTGATAAAACTAAATCTATAAACCAAGTTACAACAGAGTCTACTTTTTTACCAAATGTAGGCCCAATAACTCCTAAAAATATAGCTATTATTGTACTTGTGAATGTAGCTAAAAGCCCTATTTTCATGCTTATGCTAAGACCTTTTATAGTTCTAGTTAGCATATCTCTCCCGACCCAATCTGTACCAAATAAGTGGGCAAATGAAGGTGATTGAAATTTATTTAATAAATCAACATATAAATCATCTTCTCCTATAAAACTTCCCCAAACTAAAATAGCAACGAAGAAAAAAACAAATAATCCTATAGAGAATATTGTCTTCTCTCTAACTCCTAAATTAAGATGTTTTCTTTTTGATGTCTGTCTGTTTTCTTTAATATTTTCCATTATAAATCTTGCCCCTCCCTAATTCTAGGATCTACTACTCTATATAATAAATCAGCTATTATATTTCCAGAATAAACAAAAATTAAACTTATTATTGCTATTCCCATAAGAAGAGGTAAATCTCCTTTAAGTCCTGCAGAAACTGTAGCCTGACCTAAACCAGGATAGGAAAATACCTGTTCTACAAATATAGTTCCACCAAATAATTCACTAAAAGATAAAAATTGAAGTGTTATTGCTGGAAGTGATACATTTTTAAGTACATGATTAAAAACTATTTTTGTTTGACTTTCTCCACGAGCTTTTGCAAATAATACATAATCTGTAGACATTATTTCTATGACTTTTTGTCTAGTATTCATACATATACTAGCAATACTTATTATTGAAAGTGTCAAAGCTGGAAGTATTATATGTTGTATTCTTTCTATAAAACCTACGTTTTCTGACAAAACTCCTATCGGTACACTAAGTGCCACTGGGAACCATCCCAATTTCACTGCAAATAACATTATAAATAGTATTCCAAGCCAAAAAGTTGGAGTTGACATTATTACATAACAGTATCCGCGGATTATTTTATCTACTAATTTTCCTTCTTTAACACCTGATATAATTCCTAAAACAAATCCTATAATTCCAGAAAGTATCCATGATATACCCATAAGCCATATAGATGATAAAAACTTTTGGCCTATTACTTCTAACACAGGTCTTCTATAAATCATTGAAGTTCCCCAATCTCCACTTATAATAGATTTAAACCAAGACCAAAATCTAATCAGTGGTGGTTGATTTAATCCCCAATGCTCTGCTATTAATGCCCTTTGTTCTGCGCTTACCTTTGTAGATGCACCTACATAAGCTGTAACTGGATCTATTGGAGATAATTCCATAAGCGCAAAAGTAATTATGCAAAGGGCTACTAAAAGAGTTATTAATTTTAATATCTTTTTAGTGAAAAATTTCCCTATTCCTTTATTCATAATCTCTCTCCTTAGAATCTTTAAAACTAAAATACTAAACTAGTACCTATAAAATAGGTACTAGTTTGTATATTAATTTCATTTATCCTTTTTATATATTTATTTCCATGACCACTCAGTAACATTGTCAAATATTCTTCCACCGTGTGGTTGAACAACTGGATTACCAAAGTCAAATCCGTCTGCTGCTAAATAAACGTGGTTTGCATTTACAAGCCAGCAATATGGTGCATCGCCTTTAGCAGATGTGTATTTTTGAAGGTCTTTCCAATAAGGAAGTGCTTCATTTTCGTCTGTAGCATCTAATGCTTTATCTATATCTTCATTTACATTTTCGTTGTTGTAACATCCTGCATTATCCCAAGCTACAGTTCCTCCTGCTATAGGACCATAGTATAAGTTGTATAATTCTGATGGGTCTCCTGAACCAAATCCAAATAATACAGCTTCTTTATGTATATCATCAAGGATTGTATCCCAAGTTCTGACTTCTAGGTTGACACTTATACCGATTTCTTTTGCTACATTTACAAATTCTAGTGCTATTTCTTGTCTGTATTCACCTTCAGTATAAAGTAATTTAAATTCTGCCTTTTGTCCGTCTTTTTCTACTATGCCATCGTTGTCAGTATCTTTCCATCCACCATCAGCTAATATTTTTTTAGCTTCATCTACATTTGCGTATTCGTCTTTAGATAATTCTGCATCTTTATTTTCCCAAGGCATTTGTTCAAGACCTGTAGTAGAAACTGTTCCATATCCATTAAGTACACCATCTACTATTTTTTGTCTATCTACTGCAGTATTTAACGCTTTTCTTATTGCTTCATCACTTGTAACGTTGTTACCCATATCATAACCATCTTTGGCTTTTTTGCCTGCTTTTTGCATTGGGAATTCAACACCATAACATTCTATACTGTCTATATCTATTACCTTAGCTCCATCTACCTTTTTATCAGCTAAGTTTCCATTTATTTGACAGACATCTACATCTCCAGTTTGAACTGCTGAATAAGCTGCATCAGTATCTAAAAATACCATAGTTAATTGTTTTATTTTTGGTTTATCACCATAATAATTTTCATTAGCCTTTGCTATTACTTGTTGGCCTTTATCCCATTGAACAAATTCATAAGGTCCAGATCCAATCGGATTATCTTTGAAATTTTCATCATAAGCATGTTCAGGAACTATACCTAAATATGCTAATCTTTCCATAAATGCAGAATAAGTTCTATTTAATTTAAATTCTACTGTTGTATCATTTGTAGCAGTTACACTATCTATCATAGTTAAATCTATTTCTGACCCTGATTCTTTTGCTGTTTTATATGTAAATGCTACATCTTGTGCTGTTACTTTTTCTCCATCTGTAAATTTAGCATCGTCTCTAATTGTAACAGTCCATGTTAATTTATCGTCAGACACTTTATACCCTGTTGCTAAATCGTTTTCAAACCCTAGTTCTTTATCTCTTTTAAATAAAGTTGAGAAAAAAACTCTTGTAAGTGAGCCATGCCCCCCTGTTGTAGCATCAAATCCTGCTTCTGGTTCAGATCCAATAGCTGCTATCAATTCATTATTTTTTATTCTTTCCTCTCTTTTTGATGCTCCGTCATTTGATGCTGTTCCTGAAGAACTATTACTTGAAGAACACCCTGTTAAACTTGAAACAGATAACATCATAGCTAATCCTACAGCCAAAACCCTCTTTAATTTCATACTAATCCTCCCTTATAAATCTGTCATTTCTACTAATTTTTGGCTTTTAATAATATCCAATTAATAGAATTATAATATAATTTTTTATTTTTTTTAATATTTAATTTTCACTTGATTCCTTATGACACAAAAAAGCCATGAAGGCACATACCTTCATGGCTTATATATCATTCATTGATATCTTTCAAATTAAATATTAACTTACGATAAGCGTATCACATTGTTAATATTTTCGCAACAATTTTATGGTAATTTTTTATTGTTACTGTTTATTAAAATTATATCTTATTTAGCTTCTTGTGATATTTCTTCATCATCTTCATCAGTTATTTCTTTGTTACCCCAATAGTTAGCAAGTACTGAAACTGAGAAAGCATGCCATATACCTGCTATTGCTGGTGCTATTGCTGCTTCTGGTGCAAAGTGTGCTGCTGCTAAAACTGTTGCTAATGTAGCATTTTTCATACCAGTTTCTATAGATAAAGTTCTTCTCTTTCTTTCTTTAAATCCAACAGCTTTTCCACCGAAGTAACCACATAAATATCCCCATACATTATGTATAATTACTGCTAAAGCTACAATTAATACTGATGCATTTAATTTAGATGCATTAGCTGCTACTATACCTGCTACTAAAACTACCATAGCAAGTCCAGATACTGAAGGTAATACTCTTACACATTTAGCTGCTGCTTTAGCAAATAAAGTATTTGCTATTACACCTAATATTATTGGTATTAAAACAACTTGAGATATTGATATAAACATACCAAGACCATCAACTTGTACATAAGTTCCTGCAAATAAGTAAATTAATGCTGGTGTTACAACTGGTGCTATAAAAGTGAATATTGAAGTATATGTTACTGATAATGCAACATCTGCTTTAGCTATAAAGCTCATTACGTTTGAAGTCGTACCCCCTGGGCAAGCTCCAAGTAATATAAGACCTACTGCAACATCACCTTGTAAACCTAATATTTTAACTACTATAAATGCTCCTACTGACATAGTTACCATTTGAATTAAAAGTCCTAATATAACGTCTTTAGGTTTTTTAAGTATAAGTACAAAATCTTCTTTAGTTAATGTCATACCCATACCAAACATTATAAATCCTAAAATATAATTGAAATATGGAACTACTCCTATAAATATATTAGGGTTAATATAAGATATAGCAGCCCCGATTAAAACTAATAGTGATAAGTATTTCTTCACAAAATTCCCTAACTTATCTACAAAATTCATAATAATGCCTCCCTTTTATTAAATTATTTACCAAAAAATTTAAAGTTTTACCCCTTTGTGAACTGTATATGAACTAAGGGTTTATATTTACATATGATAACACAATATTATAAAAAATCAGTATTTTCATTTAAATATTATATATTATTTTTCTTATATATATTTTTATATTTATTAAGTGCTTGACATTGTGAAAAATACTTCAAAAGAAAATCCTCAATTTTAGCTATTCTACATTAACTTATTACAAAATAAAAAACATTGGTTAAGCTTAACCAATGCTTTTATTTTTAATATATATAATATATTTATTTTATTAAGTTTTTATAATTTTACTTACTTTTAGATAAATCTATACCCTATCTTGTTTTTACTTAAGATACTATAATTTTCATAAATTTTTTCTTACCAATTTGAACTACTAATTCACCCTCTTGTGGCAAATCTTTTTCAGAAGTTATCTTTTTATCGTTTATTTTCACTCCACCTTGTGATAATAGTCTTCTAAATTCACTCTTACTTGATACTAAGCCCTTATCTACTACTGTTGAGATTAAATCGAAGTTTTCTTTTGATGCATTTACTGTATCTATATCTTTAGGTTTTTGTCCCATTTGGAATATCATTTTAAATCGCTCTTCAGCTTGATTCACTTCTTCTTCACTGTGATATAAGCTTACTATTTCTCTTGCCAAATCCATTTTGATATCTCTTGGATTTACAGTTTCATCTTTTAGCTTAGCTTCTACTTCTTTTATTTTTTCATCATCTACATCTGTTAATAATGTGTAGTATTTTACTATTAATTCATCTGGTATTTCCATAACCTTTTGATATTTTGATTTTGCTGATTCGTAAATTCCTATATAATTACCTAAAGTCTTGCTCATTTTATTCTTGCCATCTAATCCCTCTATAAGAGGCATCATAATTACAACTTGCGGTTCTTCTCCAATTTCTTTTTGAAGATTTCTGCCTGATAATAAATTAAATCTTTGATCAGTTCCCCCAAATTCGATATCAGCCTCAATAGCCGTAGAATCGAAAGCCTGCATTAAAGGGTAGAAAAACTCATTTAAATATATAGGTCTTTGATTTTCAAATCTTAACCTGAAATCCTCTCTTTCCAACATCCTAGCAACAGTTGTCGATGCTGTTAATTTTAATACATCCCCAAATGTAAGTTTTGATAGCCACTCGCTATTAAATTTTATAGTTGTCTTTTCTTTATCTAAAATTTTAAATACTTGCTCTTCATATGTTTTGGCATTTTGAATTACTTCTTCATCACTTAAAGACTTTCTCATTTTAGATTTTCCTGTAGGGTCCCCTATTTTACCTGTAAAATCTCCTATTATTATTATTATTTCATGTCCTAAATCTTGTAATTGTTTTAGCTTTCTCAAAATTACAGTATGACCTAAATGTATATCTGGTGCACTAGGGTCTAAACCTAACTTTATCTTTAAAGGTTTATTTTCATTTATCGATCTTTCTAACTTATTTACTAATTCCTCTTCGTTGATTATATCTAATGTTCCCTTTTTTATTATTCTTAATTGTTCTTCTAAAGACTTCATAGTTCACCTTCCTTCCCCATAATGCTCAAAAAGCTCTCATCCCAAAGGACGAGAGCATCTCATATGTACTAACTCGTTTAGTCTTTTAACTAGCCAAGACCTCTCCTAAAATTCATCTGAATTTGTTACTTATCTCAACCATATATATATTTATTCTTAATTTAAATATATTCACATTGTTATAGTTTGTCAATCATTTTATAAATTTATACATACTCCTCTATATTTATATTAATTATATGTAGTAATATTCAAAATTTTGACAAACTTATATAGTATTCTAATTATTTATACTCAATATCTGTTATAATATTTTCAAGGGGATTTTTTTATTTATTTATTTTATTTTAAGGTGGGAACAATAATGACATTTGAACAATTAAAGTCTTTCTTAGCTGTTGTAAAACATAACCACTTTACACTTGCTTCTCAAGAATTGTTCATTTCTCAATCGTCAATATCTAAGCACATAAAAGCATTAGAAAAAGAAATTGGAATTGAACTATTTAAGAGAGAACATCGAACTATCACATTAACTCCTGCTGGGGAGGAGTTTTTAGAATTTGCTCAAAAAAGTGTAGATAGTTATGACAAAATGCAAAGGGGTCTAGAAAAATACAAAAGTGAAGAAAGTGAAATTATTACAATTGGGGTTATCGACACTATGATTGAATATGGACTTGCTACTCTTATAGGTGACTTTCATAAAGAGCATCCTAATATTCAAATAGAACTTATAGAAAGAGGTAATAACTCCATATTAGAATATTTAAGTATAGCAAAGTTTAATTTAGCATTTGTAAATGATTTAGGATCAAATAATAAACTATTAGATTCATATGAACTTTTTAGTGATAATTTAGTTATGGTTACTTCTGAAAATCACAGATTTTTAGAAAACAGAACTTTAGCACTTAGCAAAACATCAAAAGAAAAATATATCTCCCTTAGCGGAGATCCAACTTTACATAATATTTTTTTAAATGTTTGGGGGAATTTAAATTTTTTCCCACAAGTATCTTATATAGATAGTCAAACAAAGACGTTACTAGCTTTAGTATCTGAAAATATGGGAGTTACTTTACTACCTGATACAATTGCTACATCTTATAAAAATAACATTAACAGTCATATAAAAATTGTAAATCTACTTGATAATTTTTTTGCAAAGACTTATTTAGTTAATATAAAAAATAAAAAGTTATCTAAAAATGAAACTCTATTTAAAAATTTTGCATTGAAGTGGTTTGATAAACAAACTTCTTAATACATTAAAAAAGGGGAAATAAACTTCCCCTATAAAATAAATCAATGTTACATTAAATCAACAAATCAATAAAAATAATATCAATTTATATTTTATCTAATATCTCTTTGGCTATTTTTTTATCGTCAAAGAAGTACTTCTTATTGCCTTTTATTTGGTAGTCTTCATGACCTTTGCCAGCTATAATTATAAGGTCTTCCTTTTGATAAATTTCAATTGCCTTTTTTATAGCATCTTCTCTATCTTTTACAACTAAATAATTACTTATATTTTTGTCTATACCTTTTAATATATCATTTATTATGTCAATCTCATTTTCAAATCTTGGATTGTCTGAAGTTATAATTGAAATATCGGCATTTGCCTGAGCAATTTTTCCCATTATAGGTCTTTTTGTTTTGTCTCTATCTCCGCCACATCCAAATATTAAAATTATTCTTCCCTTGGTAAATAATCTAGCACTTTCTACTAAGTTAAGTAATGCATCTGGTGTATGAGCATAATCTACTATTATATTTACATGTTTTTCGTTTTCAACGCGTTCCAATCTTCCTGGCACACTTTTTAAATTTAAAACTCTTTTTATTATTTCTTCACAATCTATTCCTAATAAAATACATGTACTTATAGCTGCTAATGTATTATATACATTAAAATATCCTAAAATAGGTATTGAAACTCTATAACTCTCTTTATTTGTATTTAATGTGTATTCTGTTCTATCATGATATAGTTTTATATCACTAGCTCTAAAATCAGCTTCTTTCTCTATTCCATAAGTGTAAGTTTTTATATCTGTTTTTAAGCTATTTTTAAAAAACTCTTCTCCTGTTTTATCATCTATATTAAAAATATTAAATGAGCTTGTTTTGTAAAATAGTTTTTGTTTAGCATTTTTATAATTGTCAATATTTTTATGGAAATCTAAATGATCTTGAGTCAAATTTGTAAATACACCAATTTTATAATCAATATTATCTACTCTATTTAAAACTAAAGCATGTGATGAAACTTCCATAACACAATATTTACAGCCATTGTTAATCATTTTACTTAAATTCCTCTGTATATCTAAACTTTCAGGTGTTGTATTCTTAGATGTTATTTTTTTTTGTCCATCATATATTTCTATAGTGCCAATACTTCCTACTTTGTTGTCATATTCAAGTATTTGTCTTATAAAGCTAACTGTACTCGTTTTTCCATTTGTACCTGTAACTCCAATGAGATTTATCTTTTGAGATGGATTTTTGAAAAAGTTATCTGCTATTATAGCCATAGATTTTTTTATATCTTCTACTCTTATATAGGTAATATCCTTTTTATAAACTACTTTCTTTTCAACTAAAATAGCCTTTGCCCCTCTTTTTATTGCATCATCTATATAGTCGTGACCATCTACAGTATATCCCTTTATACATATAAACATAGAGTTATTTTTTATAGTTCTAGAATCATAAGAAATATCTTGTATATCTATATCTAGTGGACCATTAATAGCTAAAATTTCAACAGACTGTAAAATTTTTAAAAGTTCCATAAACTCCTCCTTAGAGTACAACGCCTCTTTATAAATTAATAACTAGCTTTATTTTTATGTATTTAAATTTTTATTTTTTTGAAAATCTCTCAATGAGGAATATATTTCTTCATACTTTGAAAAGAAATCTATTAATGTACTCATTTTTTCTAATGTATCATAGCTTATCGTATGCTCCATTTTTTCTGTTTCTTCATGGATATTGTGTTCTAATCCTAAAATTTGCAAAAATCTATAAATTGTATTATGCCTTTTTAGTAAAGTTTCACCTATCTTATATCCTGCCTTTGTTAATTTTATATAATCATATTTTTTATATTCTAATATTCCTTTTTCATTTAATTTTTTGACCATTTTTGTAACAGAGGCTGGTTTTATATTTAATTCATTTGCAACATCTTTCATCTGCACATTTTCATTTCTGAGATTTATTCTATAAATCATCTCTACATAGTCTTCTTCGCTAGGAGTTAATTTATTATTTTTCATATACTCATTAAATGTAAAATATTCACTCAAAAAAACACCTCCTATATATTTATTATTTTTTTTTATGAAATTTATTACTACTTTGCACAATTTACATGCTACTTTCATAACTTAAAACTATAAATGTTAGCTAAGGCTAAAATTATTGAGGAGGAATAAAATTGAAAAGATTAACAGACATAAATATAAAAAATACAGCTCAGGTAGAAGAGTTATTATCAGAGGGTAATTTAAGAGAAAGAATGTTAGCCCTTGGATTTACAAAAGGGGCTTTAATAGATGTTTTAAGAAAAGGGCCTAAAAATCATTTAACTGTTTATAAAGTAAGAGGTAGCAAGATTGCCCTTAGAAAGGAAGAAAGTAATTTAATTTTAGTTAAATAATTAGGAGGACATTTAAATGGGTTTGACATATAAAAATTGTAAAATCAAATCTCTACAAGATTCCTTTAATATAAAACAAAAAGAAAATTCTTATATTGTTGCACTTGCCGGAAATCCAAATACGGGAAAAAGTACTGTATTTAATTATCTGACAGGACTTAAGCAACACACAGGTAATTGGCCTGGAAAAACAATAGCAACTGCTAGAGGTGAATTCACATACAACAATATTGATTATAATCTTATTGATTTACCTGGAACATATTCATTATTTGCTCTGTCTCAAGAAGAAATAGTAGCTAGAGATTTTATATGTTTTGGTAATGTAGATGCTGTTATTGTTGTATGTGATGCAACATGTCTTGAAAGAAACTTAAACTTACTTTTTCAAGTTTTGGAGTTAACAAGCAAAGTTGTGTTATGCATAAATCTAATAGATGAGGCAAAGAAAAAATCAATTAATATCGATAAAGAAAAACTACAAAACTTATTGGGGATTCCAGTAGTTTTGACTAGTGCGCGCAATAAAATCGGAATGGATGAATTGCAAGAAGCTCTAGAGTCAGTTGTTTTACAACAAAATATAACTAATAAAAATTATGTAGTTTATAATGATGAAATAGAAAATTTAGTGGCAAATTTTAAATCAGACTTAGAAGATGCCTTCTCTCAGATAAATTCTAGATGGCTAGGCCTTCGAATTATTGATGGTGATGAAAGCTTATTTTCATCTTTAAGTAATTATATTGAAGGAGATTTTGAGGAAACTCTAGAATATATAAAACAGCAGGTTCCTCAAAATTTAGACAAGAAAAAAATAAGAGACGACATTTCAAAAATAAATTACGACTATGCATCTAATTTATTTGAAAGTGTCGTCAGCAAAAAAAACAATAAAGAGGATATTGATGACAAAATAGATTCTATTATTACTTCAAAATATTTTGCAATACCAATTATGCTTATTATGCTTGCCATAATTTTATGGATAACTATATCTGGTTCAAATTATCCATCTCAACTTTTATCAAATATTTTATTTAGTATTGAACCTGGTATGTATTCTTTTTTAATTAATTTGAATATTCCTATATGGATTTGTAATATGATAGTGTATGGGTTGTATAAAACATTTGCTTGGGTAGTATCTGTTATGTTACCACCTATGGCTATATTCTTTCCTCTTTTTACATTTTTAGAAGATTTAGGTTATTTACCTAGGGTTGCATTTAACTTAGATCACTTATTTAAAAAATGTAAAACTCATGGTAAGCAATGCCTAACTATGTGTATGGGATTTGGATGTAATGCTTGTGGTGTAATCGGATGTAGAATTATAGATTCACCAAGAGAAAGGTTAATAGCCATACTTACAAATACATTTGTTCCATGTAATGGAAGGTTTCCTACTTTAATAGCTATCTCCACTATATTTTTCACTTCAGCTATTGGAAATACATTTTTATCTAGTGCATCTACTGCAATTTTCGTCACTTTAATCGTACTTATAGGTATTGGTGTTACTCTACTTGTATCATATTTACTATCAAAAACACTTATAAAAGGTGAGAGTTCTACATTCACATTGGAATTGCCACCTTACAGAGTTCCACAAATAGGTAGAATAATTTATACATCTTTAATTGATAGAACTTTATTCGTACTAAGTAGAGCTGTAATAGTTGCTATCCCTGCAGGTATAATAACATGGTTTTTAGCAAATACTTATATTGGAGATATGACAATTTTAAACCATATAGCCTTATTTTTAGATCCAATAGGAAGGTTTATAGGTTTAGATGGATTCATACTTTTAGCATTTATATTAGGTATGCCAGCAAATGAAATCGTAATACCTATTTTAATAATGTCTTATATGGCTACTGGTTCTATGACAGACTACTCTAGTCTTCAAGAATTAGGAGATTTGCTAACTGCCCATGGCTGGACATATCTAACAGCGCTTAACTTAATGTTGTTTAGTTTACTTCACTGGCCATGTACAACAACATTATTGACAATAAAAAAAGAAACGAAGAGTATTAAATGGACTGCTCTTGGTTTTTTAATTCCAACAACTATAGCATTTTTAGTTTGCACAATTACTAGAATATTATATGATATATTGACTTTTATTGTATAAATAAATATTTCGCTGTATCTTACTATCTTGTATGATACAAGATACAGCTTTATAACTTATTTTTTTAATATTTATTTTAATAATTCTAAATTTTCTAATAAATTTGATTTTTTTACTGATTATTTTTTGTCAATATAGTACAATTATAATATATAGAATATATTTTTAATGGAGGGATTATTATGGATAAATTATTCATTTTACTACTTATTTTGTTTGGTATAGGTTTTATTTATTTTCTTTTTATGGTGAGTATTCAATTTACTCGAATTAATAAAATTAATTTACTATTAGGTATGGATGTAACTAAGTTATATGATAATGATGATGACCTTGTAGACCCTTTGACTTATCTCATTAGAAAGTGTGCTATGTTTTTATATAAGGTTTCTGTAAAATTATAATTATAAAATTACTAAAGTTTCCTATATATTATAAAAATACATATTCAAAGTATATTAAATTATTATAAATATACAAAAAGGGAGTGTTGCAAAATAGAGTAAAAAAACTATTTTGCAATACTTCTTTTTTAGTTTGAGGTAAAAAAGAAAGCTAACGCTTAAAAATGTCTAGATTTTCATATTTTTGAGCATAACAAATAGAAGTAGTTAAATTTTATATTTTTACATATTAAGCTACTTCGTTTTCTTTAAATAAGGATATTCCTAAACG
>NZ_JAHLOQ010000032.1 GCF_018917435.1 Intestinibacter bartlettii | reverse complement strand
TAAAAAAATTACTATTTTAGTAGTTTTATTTTTGCTGCGCAAATTTAAAATTATTAAAAGTTCATTGATGCTTATTCTTATAAATTTGTAAAACTATAAATTAATTCTGCAAGACTCTATATTTTTTATTGATTTTTCATCTTATTCATTTTTAGATATTCATTTATGAATAAATTTATATTTCCATCCATTACACTATCCACATTTCCAATTTCCGCATTAGTACGGTGGTCTTTTACCAACTTATATGGTTGGAACACATAGGATCTTATCTGACTTCCCCATGTTATTTGTGAATACTTACCTTGGATGTCTTCTATTCTTTCTTTGTTTTCTAATTCTTTTAAATGAATCAATTTACCTTTTAACATTTTCATTGCAGTATCTTTGTTGGCAAATTGTGAACGTTCATTTTGGCATTGAACAACTATTCCTGTTGGAATATGAGTTATTCTAACCGCAGAATCAGTTTTGTTTACGTGCTGTCCTCCAGCACCAGATGATCTATATGTGTCTATTTTTAAATCATTAGGATTTATTTCAACATCAATCTTATCATCAAGTTCTGGTGTAACATCTACTGATACGAATGAAGTGTGTCTTTTGCCTGATGCATCAAAAGGTGATATTCTGACGATTCTATGAACGCCTTTTTCACTTTTTAGATAACCATAAGCATTTGTACCTTGAATCAGTAGCGTAACACTTTTTATCCCTGCCTCTGGGTCACTTATCATATCTAATGTTTTGACCTTAAAATTATTTTGGTCAGCCCATCTAAGATACATTCTAAGTATCATTTGAGCACAATCTTGTGCATCTAATCCACCAGTACCAGCATTTATTGATAAAACAGCATTGTTAGCATCGTATTTTCCATTTAATAAAGTTTTTATTTTAACTTCATCTATTTTATCTTCAAGTGTTTTTATAGATTTTTCGATGTCTTTTTCAATTGACTCATCTTCTTCCTCTAAACCTAGTTCTATCAATACTTCTATTTCTTCTAAGTCAGAGTTTAATCCTTCATATTCAGAGATTATATTTTTTAAATCACTACTTTGTTGAAGAATCTTTTGAGCTCTTTCATTGTCATCCCAAAAATCTTGTTTGTTTATTTCTTCTTCATATTTTTGAATTTGTGCTTTCTTTGAAGCTATGTCAAAGGGAAACACCCAATTCTTGTAAATCTTTAGACATTGTCTCAACCGACTGTCTATAATCTAATTCTCTTAACATTAGATCCTCCTAGTTTTTACCACAGCAGTTTTTATATTTTTTACCACTACCGCATGGACAAGGGTCATTTCTTCCTACTTTTGTTTCCTTAACAACTGGTTGTTTTGGTTCATCAGTTGGAGCTTCTATTGTATCAACATCAACTATTTGTTTTCTTTCAGTTGGTTGTTTTTCTATAGTTATTCCGAATAAGTATCTAACTGTATCTTGTCTTATTTGGTCAACCATTTCGTCAAACATATTGAACCCTTCTAATTTGTATGCTATTACTGGGTCTTGTTGACCTAAAGCACGAAGTCCTATACCTTGACGTAATTGATCCATAGCATCTATGTGGTCAATCCAGTGGTTATCAACACATTGTAAAAGTATGATTCTTTCTATTTCTCTCATTCTTTCTGATGTAATGATTTCTTCTTTTTCTTTGTATATAGCAAATGCTATTTCGTATATTTTTTCAATTAATTCTTCGCCTTCTAAAGTTTCTAATCCTTCAACTTCTAGGCTTTCAGCTGGCATAAATGCTCCATATAGGTAGTGTTTTAATCCAGCGTAATCTACTTTTTTATCTTCTGTGTATGCGTCAACAGCAGCTCCTATTCTTTCTTTAACCATAGATTGGATATATTCGTGTATATCTTCTCCTTCAAGAACGCTACTTCTTTCAGCATATATAATTTGTCTTTGTTTATTCATAACGTCATCATATTGAAGTACGTGTTTTCTTATACCGAAGTTTCTACCTTCGACTTTCTTTTGTGCATTTTCAATTGATTTAGTTAACATTTTGTGTTCAATAGGCATATCTTCTTCTAGACCTATTCTTTCAACAATACCTTGTATTCTTTCACTTCCGAATAATCTCATAAGATCATCGTCAAGTGCTATATAGAATCTTGATGAACCTGGGTCACCTTGACGTCCAGAACGTCCTCTTAACTGGTTATCTATTCTTCGAGACTCATGTCTTTCAGTACCTATTATTGCAAGTCCACCTGCTTCTTTAACAGCTTCTTGTTCTTTTTCAGCTTTTTCTTTGAATTCATGATATAGTGAGTCGAAAGTTTCTTTAGCTTTTGCTAAATCTTCGTTTTCTGCTAATTCTTCAGCATCTATACTAGTATCAACTCTCTTAATTGAATCATCAGTAAATCCATGTTTCTTTAATTCTTTTTTAGTTAAGAATAGTGGGTTACCACCAAGCACGATGTCAGTACCACGACCAGCCATGTTTGTAGCTATTGTAACTGCCCCAAGTCTACCTGCTTGTGCTATTATTTCAGCTTCTTTTTCATGGTTTTTAGCATTTAATACTTCGTGTTTTATACCTTTTCTCTTAAGAATTTGAGAAAGTAATTCTGATTTTTCTATTGAAACTGTACCAACTAGTACTGGTTGATTTTTAGCATGTCTTTCAATTATATCTTGTGCTACAGCATTAAATTTACCTTTTTCGTTTTTATAAACTACATCAGGTAAGTCTTGTCTTAATATTGGTTTATTTGTTGGTATTTGTACAACGTCCATTTTGTAGATTGATTTAAATTCTTCTTCTTCTGTTTTAGCTGTACCTGTCATACCTGCAAGTTTTGAATACATTCTAAAGAAGTTTTGGAATGTTATTGTAGCAAGAGTTTTTGATTCTCTTTGAACATGTAATCCTTCTTTAGCTTCTATAGCTTGGTGTAGACCTTCAGAGTATCTTCTACCAAACATTAGACGACCTGTAAATTCGTCAACTATAACTATTTCGCCGTCTTTAGAAACGTAGTCTACGTCTTTTTTCATTATAGCATGTGCTTTAAGTGCTTGGTTAATGTGGTGGAATAATTCAGTATGTTCAACATCTGTTATATTCTCAACATTGAAGTAAAGCTCAGCTTTTTTGATACCAGATTCACTTAAAGAAACAGCTTTTTGTTTTTCATCTATTTCATAATCTCCATCTGATGGAAGTTCTTTTTCTTCTTCTGTTTTTTCTTGTTGTGTTTTACTTGGTCTTTTTAATGTTAATACAAATGTATTAGCATCTGTGTATAAATGCGTAGATTTATCTCCAGGTCCAGATATTATAAGTGGTGTTCTAGCTTCGTCTATTAATATTGAATCGACCTCATCGACGATAGCGTAGTTTAACTCTCTTTGAACTCTTTGTTCTTTGTGGATTACCATATTATCTTTTAAGTAATCAAATCCGTACTCATTGTTTGTTCCGTATGTTATATCGCATTCATATTGTTTTCTTCTTTCTTCTGGACTTTGTCCGTGAACTATAACCCCAACAGTAAGTCCTAAGAATTCGTAAACTTTTCCCATTTCCTCTTTATCACGTTTTGCTAAGTAATCATTTACTGTAACAACGTGAACACCTTTGCCTTCAAGAGCATTAAGGTATACAGGTGCTGTTGCAACTAAAGTTTTACCTTCACCTGTTTTCATTTCAGCTATTCTACCTTGGTGTAAAACCATCCCCCCGATAAGTTGTACCTTGTAGTGTCTCATACCTAAAACTCTTCTTGAAGCCTCTCTAACGGTAGCAAAAGCTTCTGGTAGTATGTCGTCTAAAGTTTCGCCTTTTGCTAATCTGTCTTTAAAAGTATTCGTCATACTTTTTAATTCTTTATTAGTCATGGCTTCGAATTTTGGTTCCATAGCGTCTATTTTGTCTGCTATTTTTTCAAACCCTTTTAGTTCTCTTTTGTCTGCCATGTTGAATAAGTTATCTAAAAAACCCATTGTTTCGCATCTCTCCTCATTGCATAAATTATACTATTATACATTTTAACATAAATTTTCAATATTTAATATTAAATATTAACTCAATTGTTTATTTTAATACTATTTTATCCCATTTAATTGAATTTAAAGTTAATAAAATTAACTTTATAGTAAAATAAGTCTATTGCTCATCATCATCGTTATATTCTTGTGGTAAATAGGCCTCTGTATCATCAAAACTAAGCTTGTCTACATTCTTAAGTTTTCGATTAATTTGTCTTGTCCTAGTACCTACTAATTTATCGATTTCTGAGCTGGCTTGATTTAATTTATTTTGTGCTGAGTTAAGCACTGTTTCAAACTTAGAAAACTCAGTCTTAACTGCCCCAAGTATCTTCCAAACTTCACTCGAATGTTTTTCAATTGCAAGACTTCTAAAGCCCATCTGTAAACTATTTAAAAGTGCAACAAGTGTAGTTGGACCAGTTATATTTACCTTATATTCTCTTTGTATAAGTTCTACTAAGCTTTGATTTTTTAATACTTCTGCATAAATTCCTTCTGTCGGTAAAAACATCAACCCAAAATCTGTAGTATTTGGTGGATCTATGTACTTATCTCTTATATCTTTAGCTGATTTTTTAATAAATCGTTCTAAATTTTTAGAGTTCACATCAATTTGAGCTTGATCTTGCATATCATATGCATCCAATAATTTATTATAAACCTCTAGTGGAAATTTTGCATCTAGTGGTAAATATATCGTTTTGTTATCATAATCTCTTCCTGGAAGTTTTATTGCAAATTCAACAGTTTCTCTTGAACCTTTTTTAGTTATTACATTCTTTTCATATTGCTCTGGTGATAAAAACTGCTCTAATATTCTTTCCAATTGTACCTCTCCTAATACGCCTCTTGTCTTTGTATTTGAAAGTACCTTTTTTAAATCGCCTACACCAGCAGCCAGATTTTGCATTTCACCAAGTCCCTTATGAACCTCTTCTAATCTTTCACTCACCATTTTGAATGATTCACCTAATCTTCTTTCCAAAGTACTTTGTAGTTTCTCATCTACTGTAACCCTCATTTTTTCAAGATTATCTTCAGTGGATTTTGCAAGTTCTGTAAACTTTTCATTTTGCAATTTTGTCAAATCATCTATACTCTTTCTCAAATTATAATTAAATCCGTCTAACGTTCTTTCCATCGTTCTTGAATATGTATCAAATTGATTTTTCTGCAAGTTTGATAAATCAATCATATTAGATAAAAGTGATGAGCTTAATTTTTCAATTGAGCCACTTATCTCAGTTCTATTAGACTGCTCGTTTTTTCGAGATTCTTCCCTATTAACACTAAGTTCCTCTCTAAGTGCTTTTTCTACTGATATTAATTTCTGATCCATATTTTTTTGAACTGGTCCCATATCTACCCCTTTAGGTTTAAGTGATATGTAAATATTTAAGATTAACAATATTATTACTATAATCAATAAAATTTCTATCATTTATATGACTCCTTTCCTCTTGATTATTAACATTTTGTCTAATTTTAACTTCTCAATCTACATATTTTTTATTTAAATTTAAAAGAGCTATCGATAATTTCTTATCGATAGCCCGTTACTTTCAATCTTTAACCAATTTGTTTAATACTACTATTCATGTTCAATTAATCCATATCCGCCAGTTTCACGTCTATAAACTATTGAAATTTCATCAGTGTCTATATTTCTAAACATATAGAAATCATGTCCTATTAATTCCATTTGTAATACTGCTTCTTCTGGACTCATTGGTTTCATATCAAATTTTTTGTGTCTTTCTATTACTATATCAAATTCGCCATCTTTATCTTCCCCTGCATTATCTTCAATATTTTGGAATCTGATACTTTCTTGTCCTTTAGCTTGATATTTACCTTTTAATTTGTTTTTATATCTTCTTAATTGTTTATTAAGTTTATCATAAACAACATCTATTGCAGCATATAAATTTTCTTCACTATCTTCAGCTCTGATTATAGGTCCATTTATAGGGATTATTGTTACTTCTATTTTTTGTTTTGCTTTTCTAGCACTTACAGTAACTTTAACTTCAGTGTCTTCATGTAGATATCTATCTAGTTTACTTAATTTGTCTTCTACAGCCCCTTTGATTCCATCTGTAAGTTCTATTTTTTTTCCTGTTATTAATATTTTCATAAGAACAGCTCCCTTCACTATGTAAAGTTCATAGTATGTACTTCACTAATTATGATAAATTTTTTATGTTTTATAATATATTCTCCATCAGTTTTAAATATCCTTTTAATTTTTAATTTTTTTTTTAAATTTTTTTAACTTATTTTTTCAATATTTTTTGCCTAATAAAATATTTTGTCTAAATGTGGATTAAATTGTCCACAAAACCTGTGTATAATGTGGATAACTATGTTAATAACTTTTTCTTCGTTGATATATCAATATTCTATAAAATCCATATATCCACAATACATATGTTTGTATGTTAGTAACATTGGATTTTTTTTAATTTTATTAAATATTTTTTATTTATAAAGGCTATTTTTAGGAAAAATAATCTTAACTCTTGTAAAAATTTTTATCTTAGATTCAATTTTTATTTCTAAGTTCATTTTGTCGCAAAGTTTTTTGCAAAGATACAGACCTATCCCAGTTGAATATTGTTTTTGCCTATCTGTCCCAGTAAATCCGTAATCAAATACCCTCGGCAAATCATAATCCAATATCCCCTCACCGTTATCCTCAATTATTAAAACCACATTATTTTTATTTTCTTCACTATGTATTTTTATTACTTTATCAAGCTTATTTACATACTTGATGGAGTTTTGTAAGACTTGGCATATTATAAAGGTTATCCATTTTTCGTCAATATAAACGTAGTTTTTTAAATTATAGACATCTAATGATATTTTTTTCTGCATTAAAGTATCCATATAATCCATAATCACAGTATGTACAACATCTTCAAGTAACACCTTTTTTACAAAGTAATCTTTTTCCACAGAATCACTTCTAGCATAAAATAACATCTGTTCTACAATATTATCTATCTTTTTAATTTGTGTCTTTATTAATTTATCCTCTTTATTATCACAAGCTAGTGAAATAGCTGATATTGGTGTTTTTACTTCATGGGCAAAACTTTCAACATAATCACGATATTCCTTTAAATTACTTTCAAGATCCACAATTTTATCATTCATTGATTTACATGCCTTTTTCAATGCATAATAAAAAGCCTTATTTTTGAAATTCCTTGGTCTTTTTAAAATTTCTGCAATCAAGTACTTTTCATCTAGTCTATCTACTATTAAAACAATATTTTCATACTCTTTCTTTTCAAATAAATAAGAAACGATGACATATGTCACCGTAATAAATCCCCATATCAAATCTAATATAATTAATGCATTAGTAGGTAGACCAAATAATTTAAAATATATCGTAATTAAAAATACTACTATTATCTGAAATATTATAAACCAGATTTTTTCTTCAACATAATCTATAAACTTCATATTATTCTACCCCTATCTAAGTTTTATATTCTATACCCCCTACCTCGAACAGTTTTTATAAAATCATGAAGACCTATGTCCTCTAATTTTTTCCTTACTCTATTTATATTTACACATAAAATATTTTCATCTATATAAAACTTATCATTCCATAAATCCTCCATGAATTTTTCTTTTGAAATATAGTTTCCTGCATTAAGAAACAAATAATACATTATTCTAAACTCATTTCTTGTAAGTTCTACTTCATGGTCTTTATATCTAATTAAAGATAGATGTAAATCGAGAATTACATCTTTTACTACCAATTCTTTATAATTAGTAGGATTACTCTCTTTAAGTTTTCGTTTAATCTTTTCCAGTAAAATATACTTATTATAAGGTTTAGTTATAAAATCACTTCCCCCTGTTATAATACTCCTAAGTTCATCTTGCTCTGAATTTCTACTAGTTACAAATATAATTGGAACATTATTTGTCTCTCTAATTTTTTTGCATATATCAAATCCATTTTGGTTTGGAAGATTGATATCTAATAAAATAAGATTGTATGACAACTCTTTTATATCTTCTACTACGTTTTCAAATTTATTTAAAACTATTGCCCTATATCCAAATGTCTCTAAAAGCACGGACAATTCATTTCTAATTGCTTTATCATCCTCTATTATTAATATGTTATACATTTGTCTCCCTCATATTTACTAATTTGTTTTCAATCAACCAAACCCTTTTATTTTTATATTTATAATTTATATTTCTATTCTTAAACTTACTCAATTATATTTTTCTTATATCCAAAATAAGTTGCTATAAAGTATATCAAGTATATAAATAAGAATAATGATAGGCTATATAATATTGCATATAAATATGAATATTCGCTGCTTAGTGCTGGATTAAGAAGACCATTTAATGAGGTTATAACTGAAATATCAATTATAATTGGATAAATTACTGGGAATAAAAAGAATATTAATAGTTGCTTTCTTATTGTTTTATATATTTGACTTTGCTCTACGCCTAATTTACTTAAAATTGAATAATGATATTTATATTTTGTGGAGTCACTCAAGGTTTGGATTGCCAAAATAGTTGCTACAATTGCTGTAAATATAAATGCTATATATAAAAGGATAAATGAGAATATTGTCAATACTGATCTATTTTCTGATATCACTTCACCTTTTATGCTTAAATTATATGGATAAAACTCTGATTTCTCTTTATCGTCTGTCATAGTATTTTCAACATATTTACATATATCATCATATAACTTTTCTGTTGTAGGCTCTGCTATGTTTATCATTATAAATCTATCTAATATTTTCATATTTGAGACTGTATCATCAGGCACAATTATAAAGAATGTCATTCCTGTACCCCAACAACGTGCAAAATTTTCATAAGTATGTCCTTTAGATTTTAATTCTATTCCATTCAAATTTAGTGTTGAGTTATTTTTTAAGTATTTATCTATTGATTTTGAAATATCTCTATTTTCATGTATGAAAAATTCATTTTTACCTAATGTTATCGGCTTAAGACCTCTCTTCTCTAAAAGCTTATTATAGTCGCTAAGTTTCATATAACAGTCAACATTGATAAACCCCATAATGCTATCTGAAATATTTTTACTTATATCATCACGTTTATTTGTATATATGTTGTACTCAATTCTATCTTTTATTGTGCAATGACTCTTTATATATTTTTCGTATTTTTCAACTATTTGTTTATTATTTTGTGTTTGGATTTGTAGAATTTCTGGATAGTCGCTATAAACTTCGGATATCATTACATCATAAGCAGCAATTGATTTAATTTGTGCATTGAACATATCTGTGTACATCATTGATCCAGCTAGTGATAAAAATGAAAGAGTTATTAAAAGCGATAAAGTCCCCAATGTCACTCCCATAGTTTTTATTTTTGAAGTAAATTGTCTTGTTATAAATAGGTTATCATTTTTGTATTTTATCTTTTTTCTATTTATAACAAAATCAACTATAAAATCGCCTACTGTAATAGTTATCCCATATATACTTATAATTAGCATTGGAACTCCTCTAACTATCATCGGTATGCTTCCATTATCATCAACATGATAAAGTCCCACTTTCAACAATGTTAGTGCTGTTATTCCGATTATTAAAAAAACTACGAATAATATTTTTTTCTTTTTACTATTTTTAAATACTCGCTCTTCATTTTGTTTATCTAAATATAGCAAATCATATACTTTCATTTTTTTCATTCTTCTATTTGTTCTAAACATCACAAATAAATATATAATTATGAAGTAAAATATGCTAAGTGCAAATGGCTGCCATGAAATTGAAAAGTTTAATTTGTATTGAACTTCAAATATATTCATTATTACTGCTGTCAATAAGTCGCTTAAAATATAACCAATCAACATTGAAACTACAAACGCAAATATACCTAAAAAGATATTTTCAATTAAAAACATTTTTATTATATCTTTTCTCTCAATGCCAAGTATCATATATGTTCCGAATTCTTTGCTCCTTTTCGAAAGCATAAATTTCATTGTATAATTGATTAGCCAACCGATTACAAACACTACTAGCACACTGACTTCTATAACAGCTAGTCTAAAATTAATCATCATGCTAGATAATTCTCTAACGTCTTTTGAATATACAATTAAGTTAAATGCTATTATTAGTGAAAACGACATTATCACTGTAATTAGATATATTAGATAATCTTTTATACTTCTTTTTGCATTTCTAATAGCTAACTTTCTCAACATTTTTCATCACTTCCTTTTAGGGTGTTCAATTTATTTAACATCTTGAACATCACCCCCAAGAAGTGTTAGTATATCTAATATTTCATTGAAAAATTCTTTTCTAGTTTTTGAACCTTTTAAAATCTCTGTGAATATATTTCCGTCTTTCAAAAACAATATTCTCTGACAAAAACTCGCACTAAAAGCATCATGCGTTACCATCAATATTGTTGCATTTAACTTTTTATTTATTTCATCCATTGTTTCAAGTAACATTCTAGAACTTTTTGAATCAAGTGCACCTGTTGGCTCATCTGCCAAAATTAATTTTGGATTATTTATCAATGCCCTAGCACACGCACATCTTTGTTTCTGTCCACCTGAAACCTCATATGGGAATTTATCTAGTATACCTTCAATGCCCAATCTTTTTGCTATCTCATTTACCATTTCATCTATTTTATTTTCATTCTTTTTATTTATAATAAGTGAAAGTGATATATTTTCAGCTATTGTCAAAGTGTCTAGTAAATTAAAATCTTGGAATACAAATCCCAAATTATTTCTTCTAAATGATGCTATATCTCTGTCCTTTATTTCTGTTATATCATTGCCATTAATCATAATTTTACCGGCTGTAACTGTATCTATCGTAGAAATACAGTTTAAAAGTGTAGTCTTTCCGCTTCCGCTAGCCCCCATAATTCCCACAAATTCGCCTTCATTTACTGAGAATGAAATATTATCTATTGCCTTTGTTATATTATTTTTTGTTCCATAGTATTTTTTCAGATTCTCTATTTTTAAAATACTTTGCATAAAATCCACCTCTTATTTTCACTTAGGATTTAAGATCTTAAATTTAATTATTTTTATTAGTTAACTTATAATTATTGTATCAACAAAAGGTATAAGATTTTATTACACTTTTGTTAGGTTGATTTTTATATTTTTAAATTTTACCTAAACAAAATAGCTTATATATCTTAAAATATATAAATAACGAAAAATAATATAAAAAGGAGTTTAAATAATGATAACTAAAGAAATGATAGAAAATAAAAAAGGTTATTATGCAAAGCATTTTGCTATGGATCCTTCGTTAAAAACAAATGCTCAAAATTTATTATGGGAGTTCAATAATACAAGGCCTGATGAAGGTGAAAAACGCTCTAGTATTTTACAAAAATTATTTGGAACTTGTAGTCCTATGACTTTTATCGAGCCAAACTTCAAGTGTGACTATGGTTTTAATATTCACACACATGGATTTACTCTTATAAATTACAATTGTGTTATGCTTGATACTTCTCCAATTAATATCGGTGAAAATGCATTTATTGGGCCTGGTACTTGTCTTTCTTGTGCAGGGCATCCTATTTATCCTTCTGAACGTATTGTTGAAGGTATTTCTACATCTAAACCTATAACTATCGAAAATGATGTTTGGATTGGAGCTAATTGTACAGTCTTTGGTGGCGTTACAATTGGAGCTGGTACTGTAATCGGCGGCGGAAGTGTAGTAACAAAAGATATCCCAGCCGGTGTTGTCGCTGCTGGAAACCCATGTCGTGTTTTACGTCCTATAACTGAAGAAGATAGAATAAATTTAACAGAAGATTTTAGAGTTTTATAAATTTGAACAGAAAAAAGTAGGGGCATATGCTCCTACTTTTTTCTTAAATCTATCAAATTATTTTGTTACTAATTCAACTTCAACTGGTATAGTTTTTTCAACAGTTTCACCGTTTATGATTTTAACTGCTGTCTCTACTGCTGTTGCTCCCATTAAATCTGGTTTTTGAGCAACTGTTGCTACCATTTTACCTTTTTTAATTGCTGCTAAAGCATCATCTGTTGAGTCAAATCCAACAACTGCAATATTTCTGCTTCCTATAGCTTCTACTGCTCCAAGTGCCATTTCGTCATTATGGGCGAATACACCTTTTATATCTGAGTTAGATTGAAGCATATTTTCCATAACTGTCATTCCTTCAGAACGGTTGAAGTTTGCAGTTTGTTTTGATACAACATTTAATTGTTTATCTGCTACTTCGTGGAATCCTGCTCCTCTATCTATTGTAGCACTAGCACCTGAAGTCCCTTCTAGTTCTACTACTTTTGCATCTTTACCAATTAAACTTACTAAATATTCTGTTGCCATTTTAGCACCTTCAACATTATCAGATGCTATTGCACAATCTACATCTACACCATTAACTCCACGGTCTACTGAAATAACTTTTATACCTTTTGCTATTGCATCTTTTACTGCTGGTGCAACTGCATCAGAGTCAACTGGGTTTACTATTAAAACACTTATATTTTTTGAAATTAAATCTTCTATATCACTTGTTTGTTTTGCTGCATCGTCGCCAGCATCTACTACTATTAAATCAACACCTTGTTCTTTTGCCTTATCTTTCGCACCTTGACTTAATGTTACGAAGAATGGGTTATTTAATGTTGATACTGAAAATCCTATACTACCGTTTCCTGTACTTTCTCCTGATGATTCTTCACCTTCAATACTGCATCCTACTAAAGAAAATGCTAATATTGCTGATGATACAAGAGCAACTATCTTTTTAAGTTTCATGATTCTACCTCCTATAGTTATGTTACTTTTAGAATAGTTTTTACTATTATTAATTAACGTTTACGGTCTGATAAAACTGCTATTAATATAACTAAACCTTTTACAACATCTTGGTAATAAGAAGATACTCCTAATATGTTTAGTCCGTTATTTAATACTGCTATTATTAGAACACCTACGAATGTTCCCCATATTCTACCTCTACCACCGTTCATACTAACTCCACCAAGTGCAACTGCTGCGATTGCATCTAGTTCATATCCGCTACCTAGTGTTGGTTGTGCTGAACTTAAACGAGATAAAAGTATTAAACCTGACATAGCTGCCATTAATCCTGAGATTGCATATGCTGCTATTTTAGTACGGTCTATATTGATACCTGCTAATTTTGCAGATTTTTCATTACTACCTGTTGCATATATCTTACGTCCAAATGTTGTTCTTTCTAATAAGAACATAAATGCTATAAAGATTAAGATAAACATTATTACTGGGAATGGGATATTTAATATAAGCCCTTTTCCTACGAATTTTAATAAATAACTATCTCCTAAGTTAGAGATTGGTTTACCATCCATGAAGATCATTGTTAATCCTCTGAATACTGTCATTGTTATTAGTGTTGCAATAAATGGTTGTAAACGTCCTTTTGTTACAAATATACCACTTATCATACCAAATACTACACCTAGTACTAATGCTACTATCATTGCGATTGCCACTGGTGTTCCATTAGCTATTAAACTAGCACAAATTGCTGTTGTAAGCGCCAATACCGAACCTACTGATAAATCGATTCCGCCAGTTAAGATAACGCAAGTCATACCAAATGCAATTAGTCCATTTATTGAAGATTGTCTAAGTAAAGATAAGAAGTTCTTTACTGTTCTAAACTCTGGACTTATTATACTTATTACTGCTACTAAAAGAATTAATGCAATTACCGCACCTAAATCTTGTATACGATTCATTACTTTCTTATTTTCCATTTAGTTCTCCTCCTGTTGCTAAAGTCATGATACTTTCTTGGTTTGCTTCTTCTTTGTTTAAAATTCCTCTTACTTCGCCTTCTCTTACTACCATAACTCTGTCAGACATTCCTAAAACTTCTGGTAGTTCAGATGAGACCATAATTATCGCAACGCCTTTTGCTGCAAGTTCATTAATTATGTTGTAAATTTCTTTCTTCGCTCCTATATCAACACCTCTTGTAGGCTCATCTAGGATTAAAACTTTTGGATTAGTGTAAATCCATTTTGCAAATACTACTTTTTGCTGATTCCCACCACTTAAATTGTTACATTCATGCTGCGGTCCAAAGCATCTTATTTTTAATTCTTCTATTCCTTTATTAACAAGTTCTTGTTCTTTTTTCTTATTTATAACTCCATTTTTAGAGATTCTTCCAAGGTTAGCTAAAGAAATATTTTTCATTATACTTTCTTCTAACATTAAACCTTCAACTTTTCTATCTTCAGTTATAAATCCTATTCCGTTTTCTATTGCTTGTTGTGGATTTTTATTTTTTATTTCTTTTCCATCTAAGAATATTTGACCTGTTACATGAGGCATGTTACCGAAAATAGCTTGCATTATTTCCGTTCTTCCTGCTCCCATAAGTCCTGATACACCTAAAACTTCTCCTGCACGAACATCAAAAGATACATTTTCAAATGCTCCTTGGCAGTTTAAGTTTTTAACTTCAAATGCTACATCTCCTATTTTCGCATTTCTTGCTGGGTATCTTTCTCCAATTTCTCTACCTATCATCATTTTAACTATGTCATTCATATCGATGTCTGCAATTCTTTTAGTATCTATATAAGTACCATCTCTAAGAATTGTTATACGATCACATAATTCAAATATTTCTTCCATACGGTGAGATATATAAACTATTGAAACGCCTTTTTTTCTAAGTGAATTTACTACTTTGAATAATACTTCTGTTTCACTTTGAGTTAATGCAGCTGTTGGCTCATCCATGATTATTACTTTTGCATCTACCATAAGAGCTTTTGCTATTTCGATCATTTGTTGTTGCCCTATAGATAGTTCATCCATTCTTTGAGTTGGGTCTATATCAACGCCAAGCATGTCTAGGATTTCTTGCACTCTTTTTCTCATGGCTTTTCTATCACATATTCCAAATGCTTTTTTTATTTCTTTGCCTAAAAACATATTTTCTTCAACTGTTAAATCAAATAATACATTTAACTCTTGGTGAATAAATACTATTCCTGCCTTTTCTGCCTCTTGTGGATTGTTATAACAAACTTCTTTTCCATCTACTATAACTTGCCCAGCATCCTTAGTGTAAACACCTGTTAGAATCTTCATCAAAGTCGATTTTCCTGCACCATTCTCTCCCATAAGAGCATGAACTTCGCCATCATCTAATAAAAAGCCTGCACCTTTTAAAACTGCATTGCCACCAAATGACTTATCGATTCCACGCATTTCAATTTGCATATCTCTACCTCCTTATTTTTATTAAAAAATACATCCTGATTGTAAAATTATGTTCGCATAAGGAGTAGTTTCTCCTGTACGTATTACTGCTTTACATTCCTTTGTCATTTCTTTTAATCCAACATGAGAAACGAATTCTACTTCTATTTCTTGTCCTGCAAAATATTCATTTATTTCAGCTAAAACTTTTGGATTGTTTTCTTTTATTTCTTCTGCTAAGATTATTTTTTCTATTTTCATATCGTTACCAACTTCTTTTAAAACATCCATAAAAGTTGGTACTCCGAATTTAACTGCTAAATCAATCCTTTCTGTTTCATCTGGTATTGGAAGACCGCAATCTCCTACACATATACGATCTGTATGTCCCATATATGAAAGTACTCTTGATATATCACTATTTAAAATTCCATGTCTTTTCATTGATATTTTCTCCTCAACTTTTGCTTTATTTTTACTGTAACTCTTTTTCTACTTCACTTACTGTTGGCATTCCTGTTTGTGCGCCGAATTTTTCTGTAGATAAACTAGCTGCTGTATTTGCAAAAGTTAATGCAGTTTTTATATCTGCTCCGTTTGCAATTTGTACAGAAAATGCACCGTTTAATGTATCTCCTGCTCCTGTTGTATCAGCTACTTTTGCTGGTCTTGCTGGTACATTTAATATTTCACCATTTTTTAAACATGTAGAAACTCCTCTTGATCCTTGAGTTATTAATAATTTTTCTGGATATTTTTTAAGAAGTTCTTCTGTTGTAAGTTCTTTTCCAAAGATTAGTACTGCTTCATGTTCATTAGGTGTTAAATAAGTTACCTTTTCTACAACTTCCATTGGAACTTCTGCTGCTGGAGCTGGATTTAATATAACTGGTATATTATTTTCTGAGCAGAACTCAACTGTATAATGTACTGTTTCTAGTGGTATTTCATGTTGAAGTACTACCATATCATAATTTTTTAATTCATCTTTTATACTATCAATATAATCTTTGTCCACTTTGCCATTAGCTCCTGGAACAACTATTATAGTATTATCATTTTCTGCAACTGTAATCATCGCTATTCCAGTTGGAACACCTTGTAATATTTTTATATTATCTGTTTTTATGCCGTGGTTTTTCATATTATCTATCATTTTTTTACCGTTCTCATCATCACCAACGCATCCAAACATCTCTACTTCTGCACCAAGTTTAGCCATTGCTACTGCCTGGTTTGCACCTTTTCCTCCTGGTATATAGCTAATGCTATCTCCCATTAATGTTTCACCTTTTAGTGGTATTCTTTCTGACGTAACAGTCATATCTATGTTAATGCTCCCTACTACTGCAAGTTTCATGTTTTTCATCCTCTCTGTTTTGTCGTTTGACGTTCTATTAATTCTATATCAAATATATTTATCTTTTCTATTTTATGTCCATTTCTATAATTGATAATAAGTTGTGCCGCTTTCTTTCCTATCTTTTTTGTTGGTTGAGCTATAGTTGTTATTTCTGGTGTAAATAGCCAACCAAATCTTATATTATCAAATCCTATTATCTGAATATCTTCAGGTATATGGTATCCTTTTTGTATGAGTGATTTATAAACAGAAATTGCAACCATATCATTACTTGCTATAATTCCGTCTACGTCAGGATATTTAGTTATTAATTCTTCTGCTTTTTTTAATCCTGATTCATAACTATATCCGCACTCTATGTATTGTTCTTCAATCCCAGATTCTTTACAAACTTCTTGATATCCTAAATATCTTTGATTTGCACTTGAAATATGTTGCGGTCCTTTCATACAAACTATATTTTTGCAGCCACATTCTATTAAATGTTTTGTAGCTATTTTACCACCCTTTTTGTAGCTATTTTACCACCCTTATAGTTATCCGATTCTACTATCGCAATTTCATTCATGCTTGAAAGTTGTCTATCTACTAATACTACTGGGAAACTATTTTCTTCTAATCTTTTAACTGTATTATTACTATTTGTAACCATTATAAGACCATCTGCTTTTAATTGATTTAGCATCTGCATATTCATCAATTCTTTTTCTTCATTATTATTAGAATTGCAGAGTAGTATCTTATATCCATTTTCATATGCTTCTTCTTCGATTGCCTTTGCTAATTCGTTGAAAAATGGATTTTCAATGTTTGGTACTATTACCCCTATAATCTTTGATGATTGCTTAAACAAAGCTCTTGCTAGTTCGTTTGGCTTGAAACCCGTTTCATCAATAACCTTAAGAACTCTTTGTCTTTTTTCCTCATCAACATTGGCGGTTCCATTTATTACTCTTGATACTGTTGCAGGTGAAACCCCTGCTAGTTTTGCTACCTCTCTAATACTTGCCATATTTTTCTCCCCTTTGATAAGTTTTAGAATAGTGAGACTTTGTTTGAAACCTGTTTCAAATTTTGTTAATTTAATTATAATCTCTAGTATATAAATCGTCAACATTATTTTTGCGTTTTTAGGCATTTCTTTCGAATCATTTTTATTTTGAAAACGTTTTTCATATATACTTTTATTTATATAGTGTAGCACATTAACTTTTCTTACTATTTTCTGTGTAAAAATATGTCTAATAATTAGATAAGAAATTTTATGTATACTAAAATATAGAGTTCTATTTTGAATACATTTATATTTTTAATTATAATTTATAAAATATAAGCAACTTAAATGAGTATAAATGACCATTAATATATTTGTTATTCTAGATATAAAATTTTAGTATATTTGAAATGATGTAGATTTTAAATAATGCAACTGAAAAGATAATTAAATAGATTAAAAATAAAGAGCTCCTATACAAGTGGCATAATCAAATCCACTTATAAAGGAGCTCTGAGTAGTATAATTTAAGCAACAAAAAAGTACCTTAAATAGGTACTTATATGAATTATTCAGCTGACCTGGTTTTTGACCCCACACTCGCCTACTGCGACGTTCGCTCTGGGTTTGCCGCACTACTAGCCGTCTCGATTTAGAATTTTTTTTGGTTATCGGTAGGTCTTACTTCTAAGCCGCACCATGATCATCAACCCCGCTTTTGGCGTTGACTTACGTGGATCCCTTTGCCTGCGACTGGCCTGGACTTTCAACCACAGACCTGAATAATCACTAATATATTTTAATATCTTATGATAGATATGTCAATAGAATGATTTTGCTATTTTTCTAATTGTTATCAATATATAATCATAATAGTTGATTGTTGTTTAAATAATATACATTTAATATCTATTGTAGTTATTTAATTATTTTCTTCAAAAGATACATACGGGTCATTTGTTCTCGTTAATAGCGCTAATACAATTATCTTATTAACTGGTATTAACTTAAGCATCTTTGATATTTCATTTGATGTTGACCCTGTTGTAAAAATATCATCTACTAAAATTACATTTTTATTTTTAAGTAAATTATCATTATCTTTTATAATAAATGAGTTTTTTACTTCCTGTTGTCTTTCCAAACGGTTTAAATTATATAATCTTTTTGTATTCTTTTTTCTAAAAATACAATTTAAAGTAGGTATTCCTGTTATATCACTTAAATCCTGAGCTATTTTTTCAGCCTGGTTAAAGCCCCTCTTTCTAAGTCTTTTCTTATGAAGAGGCACAAATAATAGATAATCGGCCGTTATATTTTCAAGCTCCATCTTTTCACTCATAATCTGAGCTACATATCTACAAAAATATGTCTTATTTTTATATTTAAAATCAAGAATCATCTTCTTGCTTGTTTGATTATATTCTATACATGATATTGCCCTATCAAAATAAAAAGTTCTCTGCCTACAATATGAGCAGTTAGAAATATCCTCATACTCTAAATTATGATTTATTATTGGTTTACCACATTTCATACATGCATCTTTTAAAAAGTGTAATTCCTTAAAGCAATCCTTACATATAGAATATGTATTTGTTAGTTTTATAGGTTTATCACAAATTATACAGGCTATATTTTGAGGATATATAAAATCAAGCAATGAGTTTTTCATATCCTTTATTATCAATCTTATATCACTTTTATTTTCGATATTATTTTTTATTTTATTCCTTATCGTTTTCAATCAGCAGACCTTCTTTTTTAAATTTATTTAACTTAACTGCTAAATTAGAATATCTGTCGCTGCTTCGATTATTCTTAATCATAAACTCTAAGTATTTAACATCTCCTACTAATACTACTTGTTTTTTAGCACGTGTAACAGCTGTGTAAAGTAAATTCCTACTAAGTAGCATAGGTGGTGCCCATGTCATAGGAATTACGACAATTGGGAATTCACTTCCTTGACTTTTATGGATAGTTGTGCAAAAACTGTGGTCTAATTCATCGAGTTCATCATACTTATAAGTTACAATTTTCATTCCATCGAATATTACAAATATCTCTTTCTTTTCTTTGTCTATATAGTAAATATAGCCAATATCTCCATTATATATACCATGTCCACTGTTACTTCCGTCTTCTGTTTTCCACTTTCTTGTATAGTTATTTTTAATTTGCATAACTTTGTCGCCAACTCTAAAAGTTCTCTTTGCAAAAGCTTCTTCTGTTTTATATTTATTTGGTGGATTTAAACTCTTTTGTAGTTCTATATTTAAATTATTTACACCTAAATTTCCTTTTCTCATTGGTGATAAAACTTGAATATCTTTTAATTTATCTACACCGTAGAATTTAGGTAATCTTTCACTTACTATTCCAACAATCTCAGGAAGTATGTCGTCTCCTTCTTTTTTAATAAAGAAGAAATCTTTACCCTTAACATTTAATTTCAGTGGTTCACCTTTATTAATTTTATGGGCATTTACTACTATCATACTTTCTTGGGCTTGTCTAAATATTTCATTTAGTCTAACTGTGTTTATAACTTCTGAATCAATAAGGTCTTTTAAAACATTTCCTGCCCCAACAGAAGGCAACTGATCACTATCTCCCACTATTAAAAGTCTTGTACCTGATTTTATTGCCCTAAGTAAACTATACATAAGTACGACATCGACCATAGAAACCTCATCAAGGATAACAACATCAGCATCGATTGGGTCTTCTTCATTCTTCATAAATGTAAGTTCATCACTATCCATTCCAAATCCCATCTCTAAAAGCCTGTGAATCGTTTTTGCTTCCTTATTTGAAGTTTCACTCATTCTCTTAGCTGCACGCCCTGTAGGCGCTGCTAGGATGACTTTTTGGTCATTGTTTTCAAATACTTTGATGATTGTATTGATTGTAGTTGTCTTTCCTGTACCAGGTCCCCCAGTAATTATAACAACACCTTGCTCAATTGCCTCTTTAACTGCCATAACCTGATTTTGGGCCAGTTTTATACCATCTTCTTTTTCAATCATCTTTATCTCATGCTTTATATTTATTTTTAAATCTTCAAAGTCTACTTGAGAAAGTCTTATCATTTCTCTACAAACTCCGTTTTCTGCCATATAATAAGGCATTAAATACACATTTATATCATTATTATCCTTTTCAACATGTATTTTTTGAGTATAAGCTAGTTCTATTACGCCTTCTTTTATATGCTCAGCCTCAACATCTAAAACCTTTACTGCCTGCGGAATTAATACACTAAGTGGCAAATATGTATTTCCGTTAGACGTACTTTGATTAAGTGTGTATAAAATTCCTTGGAATATTCTATCCTTTGAATATTTATCTATCCCTAGCTTCTTAGCAATGTCATCAGCTACTCTAAATCCAATTCCTCTAATATCTTCGGCAAGTTTATATGGATTTTTATTTATTACACTTATCGCTTTATCCTTATACTTTTTATAAATCTTTAAACAATAATTAGGAGTTATGCCATAAGGAGATAACTGCATAATTATATTTCTAAGTTCTCTGTTTTCTTCATAACTTTCAGTTATCTGCTTTATCTTCTTTGCACCAATTCCTTCTACTTCTTTTAATCTTTCTGGAGTGTTTTGGATTACATCAAGAGTATCAACTCCGAATTTTTCAATAATCCTCAATGCCATTTTTTCTCCTATACCATGAATCATACCAGAAGATAAATAAGCGTAAATTCCCTCCAAAGATGAAGGCGTCACAGGCATAAAACTTGAAACTTCAAATTGTGTTCCATAAGTTTTATGTGTTACCCATTTCCCTTCAACCTCTATACTCTCACCAACAGATAACGTCGGCATACATCCTACAATTGTGACTTCTTCGTCTTCGTTTGCAAGATAAGCTATAGTGTATCCATTCTCTTCATTTTTAAAAACTATATCACTTATCATACCCTCTAATTTTTCCATAATACAACACTCCTAATTGCGCCTTATACGCTTAATATAATTCATTTATTTTAACTTTATTTTATTATCTTTTATATTACATTTTATATTCACTGTCTATTTATAAATCAAATATTATCACATTAATCCTTATATGTAAGTATATCCATAAAAATATTATACTAATTTTTTATTAAACAAATTAGTATAAAAAAAGACCCTGTATTTATTATAATACAAGGCCTTTTATATCTGAATTTATATTAATCTAATTAATTATATACCAGCTTGTTCTTTTAAAGTTTCAGCTTTATCAGTTCTTTCCCATGGTAAATCTATATCAGTTCTACCGAAGTGACCGTAAGCAGCAACTTGTTTGTATATAGGTCTTCTTAAGTCAAGGTCTCTTATTATAGCACCTGGTCTTAAGTCGAAGTTTTTGTTTATTAATTCAACTAAAACTTCTTCAGAAACTTTTCCAGTTCCGAAAGTATCAACGAATATTGATAATGGTTTAGCAACACCTATAGCGTAAGCTAATTCTATTTCACATTTGTCTGCAAGTCCAGCAGCAACTATGTTTTTAGCTACGTATCTAGCAGCGTAAGCAGCAGATCTGTCAACTTTTGTTGGATCTTTACCAGAGAATGCTCCACCACCGTGTCTAGAGTATCCACCGTAAGTATCTATTATTATTTTTCTACCAGTTAAACCAGTATCTCCTTGTGGTCCACCTATAACGAATCTACCTGTTGGGTTGATGTAGTACATAGTTTCTTCATCTAATAATTCAGCAGGTATAACAGCTTTTATAACGTGTTCTATTAAGTCTCTTCTTATAGTTTCGTTATCAACACTTTCACTATGTTGAGAAGATATTAATACAGTGTGAACTCTAACTGCTTTGTTTCCTTCGTATTCAACAGTTACTTGAGTTTTACCATCTGGTCTTAAGTAATCTAATAATCCAGATTTTCTAACTTCTGTTAATCTTCTTGATAATTTGTGAGCTAAAGATATTGGAAGTGGCATTAATTCTTCTGTTTCATTACAAGCGAAACCGAACATTATACCTTGATCTCCAGCACCAACTTTTTCTATTTCTTCTTCAGTTTGTTCTCCTGATTTACTTTCTAAACCTTCATCAACACCCATAGCGATGTCTCCTGATTGTTCATCTATAGCAGTTATTACTGCACAAGTATTGCAGTCGAATCCAAATTTAGCTCTAGTATATCCGATACCTTCTACTGTTTCTCTAACTAATTTTGGGATATCAACATAAGCGTTTGTACTTATTTCACCTGCAACTAATACTAAACCAGTTGTAGTAGTAGTTTCACAAGCAACTCTTGATTGTGGGTCTTTTTCTAATAATGCATCTAATATTGCATCTGATATTTGGTCACACATCTTGTCAGGATGCCCTTCAGTAACTGACTCTGAAGTAAATAAATGTCTTGCCATTTTAGTTCCTCCTTAAAATTTAATAATTTGTTTTATTTTATAATTTGTTCCCTAAAAATCTTTATTTTAAACTAAAGATTTTTCTGTTGGAATTCTAGACTATATTCTTTATTTTACAAGAAATCTAATTCTTTATACTTTCTCATAAATTAAAAAAACCTCTTCTATCACAGAAGAGGTTACTGTATGCTTAAATACGCGACCTCATCTTTCTAGAATTCTCTCCTAGCAGGATTTAGCACCTTCCTTCTATAGAAGTGGTTGCTGGGCTTCGTAGGGCCTGTCCCTCAGCCTCTCTTGATAAGGTAATCAAGAAATTTTTCTTTCAAATTTAACACTATCAATGATAACCTTTTTAAACTATATTGTCAAGTATTTTTGTTATTGTATTTGTCTATTTTTGTTTTATTTTGAAACAATCATAAATTTTTAACTATCTCGAAAATGGTATTATTTATAGAACTCAATTCATATATTATCTAGAAGGGAGGAACTCCTATGTATTTAGCTAAAGTAAACTATAAGAGAGAAGACGTGACGCATGTATTAAGTACTATTCTTAAAAATATAATCTCTGATAATACTGTAATAATATGTATAGGAACGGATCGTGCTATTGGAGATGCACTAGGGCCTCTAGTAGGAACTATGCTCAAAAATAGTGATTTTAAATACCCTGTTTACGGTACATTGGATAATCCTATTCATGCTTTGAATATTTATGAATCGATAGAAAAGATTAAAAGCAAACATTCCTCGAGCCAATTTTTAGCCATCGATGCCTGTCTGGGCTCGGCAAGTAACATCGGTAATATACAAATACGAGAGGGACCTATACTTCCAGGCAAAGGTGTAGGCAAGAAGTTACCCCAAGTAGGGACTTATTCTATAGTTGGCATTGTAGATAAAATAGATGAAAATAATAGATTTTCTTTTAATAATATAAGGCTGCATTTTATTTTAGAATTGGCAGAAATAATAGCCTTATCCCTGCTTCTTGCTACCTAACAAAAAGTAGCTATGATAAAATAATAATTTTTATATATTATTTTAAAATAGCTACTTTTTTGTTTATATTTAAATATTCTCTTTTAATTATTCAATAAATTATTTTTTGAAACTTCCACCTGTTTCTAATAAATCAAGTGAACCTAATGATAGTCCAGTTCCCTTAGCAACACAAGAAAGTGGGTCATGAGCTAAAACAACTTTTATACCTGTACTTTCTTCTATTCTCTCTCCTAAACCTTTTAACATAGATCCTCCACCTGTCATTACTATGCCTTTTTCGCTTATATCTGCTGCTAATTCTGGTGGTGTTTTTTCTAATAGATTTTTAGTTGCTGATACTATTTGTTCCACACATGAATTAAGTGCATCTAATATTTCATTTGAATTAACACTTATTGTTACAGGAAGACCTTTAACTAAGTTTCTTCCGCTTATGTTCATAGTTCTTGGCTCATCCTCTTTAACTGCTGTTCCTATTTCTATTTTAAGTTTTTCTGCACTTCTCTCCCCAATCAATACATTATATTCTTTTTTTATGTATTTGATTATTGCTTCATCAAACTTATCTCCACCTAGTTTTATAGAATCACTTACAACTGATCCCCCTAATGATATCACAGCTATGTCAGTAGTTCCTCCACCTATATCTATTATCATATTCCCATTAGGTTGTGCTATATCTATTCCTGCACCTATTGCTGCTGCTATCGGTTCTTCTATTATATAAACCTCTCTAGCCCCAGCTTTTTTTGTAGCATCTTCAACAGCTCTTTTTTCTACTTCAGTAACACCAGTTGGTACACAAACCATTATTCTAGGCATTACAAATCTTCCAAACCCTTTTTTCTCTACTATTTTCTCAATAAAATGAGATAGCATTTTTTCTGTTATCTCATAATTTGATATAACACCATCTCTTAACGGTCTTATAACATCTATGTTTGATGGTGTTCTACCTATCATTCTTCTTGCTTCAGTACCTACTGCGATAACTTCCTTTAATTTGTTGTCTACTGCTACTACAGAAGGTTCTTCTAAAACAATTCCTTTTTCACTTACATATATTAGTACATTAGCTGTCCCTAAATCTATGCCTATATCAGCTCCTGACATTCATTTCACTCCTTTTTAAACTTTTAATTTTAGTATTTATATTTAACTTTAATTATTAGTAATCATTAATTGTCCTATTCTACAATATAGGCAAAAATATGACTTTAGTCAAGAAAAAAATGTAGGTTATCCTACATCTTTTTTTGTTGCTGATATTTCAATTTTGTAGCCATTCCTCCACGGATATGTCTCTCTGATTTGTTTTTTTCTAAAACCAATTTTACCTCACTAGCTAATAGTGGATGAATTTCTTCCAATCTCTCTGTTACATCTTTATGAACAGTACTTTTACTTACACCAAAAACCTTGGCTGTTTGTCTTACAGTTGCCTGTTTTTCCAATATATATTTTGCAATATTAACAGCTCTTTGTTCTATATGAGATTTCAAGACCTCCCCTCCCTCAATATCAGTCCTATTGATATATATGAAAAAAGGGGTAAAAATATAACAGGAGACTTCTCAATTTTTATGAAAAGTCTCCTGTTTTAAACTTTATTCTAATAAACTCAATGGATTAATAGCTTTGTCATTTTTGTAGGCTTCTATATGTACATGTGTTCCATCTTCATTTTCAACATTTGTTGTATTGCCTACATAACCTATACAATCGCCTTCTTTAACAGCATCTCCTTTTTCTAAAGATACATTTTCTTTTATTCCAGAATATATTACTGTTAAACCATCAGCATAAGATAATTCTATACTTGTTCCGTATCTTTCATCTGAATATACAGATTTAACAGTTCCATCTAATATAGATTTTATCTCAGCTCCATCTTTAGCTGCGATATCTAATCCTTTATGTATTTCCCAAACATCTAGTGTTTTAGAATAACTTGGCATATCATCTGAGTACTTTCTAAGTACTTCAGTTCCTATATAATTTAATTTAGATTCGCTCTTTGTTTGTGTTTGTTGTTCTTTTGTTTTATTTTCTTCTTTGGCTTTTTCTAGGTTTTGTTTTGATTCTGTTGATGTTGGAACAGAATCATCTTTATTTTCTACTAAATTTATCTCATTATCCTTGTTAACGGCATCTTTACTTGATACCAATTTATTTAGGTTTTTATTTGTAAATATAATACCACCAAAAGCTACAAGACAAATACATATGAATAAAGATAGATAAAATATATCTTTCTCTAATAATTTCTTTTTCATACTGCACCTCCAAATATATTAATACATTTAGAGTATTGACAGCTTTTTTTATTTTATGCTTAAATATGAAAAATTTTTTATTATTTATATTTTTATCCAGGAATATATAATATCATATGATTATGTATATTTTAATTGTAAATACTTGTTATTAAATTAAAATTTAATATATGTCTTTTATTTTTGTATCTGTGTAGTAATGGAATAGTATATCATCATATTTGTAATTTTTTTGTGCCATACCTTCAGCACCCCATTGACTCATTCCCACTCCATGTCCATAACCTTTAACTTTAAAGACTACTGTATCACCATTAAATTCTATGTCAAAGTTAGAAGAGTTTAGTCCAAAAATAGTACGTATATTTCTTCCTGTAAGCTCTTTATTCCCAACTTTAATAATATTTACTGATCCTGCAGTGGTCCTGCTTAATATTTTAACTACTTTATTCAAATTTTCACTTGATATAGAAATACTTGAATAATTCTTTTTTAATAAGCTTATAAAATCACTTTTATTAACTTTTAGTTCTGTATAATACTTTGGTGATTGTTCTTCATAAGGACTGCTCACTGATTTAAGGTATGGGTATTGTGCAGAGAATACTTCCTCGCTATTTTCTGTCATTCCACTAGATGTTGAAAAATATAGTGGTAATATTGCTTTATCGTCATACGTTAATATATGACCCTTAGTATCATCTACTGCCTTTTTGATTTTAGGATAAGACTCTTTTATCCAGTCTTCTCCTCTTTGTTTTTTCAACTCATTATAAGATGCATATGCTTGACAGTGATTAGAATTAGTGCATATATACGCCCCATTATGGCCCTGTGTCATGTTATTTTCCATTTTGTAGATAATATAAGTCCTAGCAGCGACCGCTTGAGCTTTTAAAGCTTCTTCTGAGAATTCTGAGGACATTTCTGTAGCAACAACTCCATATAGGAATGTTTCTATATCCATTTTTTCGGTCTTATTTGTACTACAATTATACACACTTATAGTGGGACTTGTAGAATCTACTTTTTCATAGGGGTCTTTTTCTGATGTTTGTACTATTTTTTTTGTAGTACCAGAAGAAGTAGCTATTTCAACCTTCCCATAAAAGAGCACACTAATTAAAACAGGGAGCAATATACAAAAAATCATTGTCCCCATTAAAAATATTATAGGTTTTTTCATATAATTAATGCCTCCATAGATTTACTATTTGCATAAATATATGAAAAAACCTGAGTATTTATTCCTGTCTAAACTGTCTTATTAATTTCTGTCGATAGTTTAATACAAACTTTATATGGTTTAAGTAGATATTAGTCTTCTACTATTTCTATATTACCACCTAAAGCTCTTATCTTCTTATCTATATCAACGTATCCTCTTTGGATGTGATAAATTTCACCTATTTGTGTTTCTCCTTCAGCTATAAGTCCACATAATATAAGCGCTGCTCCTGCTCTTAAGTCAGTTGCGTTTACATTTGCACCATAAAGTTGGTCAACACCTTTAACTACAGCTGTTCTTCCTTCTATTTTAATATCTGCACCCATTCTGTTGAATTCTGCAACGTGCATAAATCTATTTTCGAATACTGTCTCTATTACAACTCCAGTTCCTCTAGCAACTGTAAGCATAGCCATAATTTGAGCTTGAACGTCTGTAGGGAATCCTGGGTGTGGTAGAGTTTTTACATCTACTGCTTTTAATTTTTCTGGTCCAACTACTCTTATTGAATTGTCCATTTCTTCAACTTTACAACCAGCTTCTATTAATTTAGCTGTTACTGGTTTTAAGTGTTCAACTAATACATTTTCAACTGTTATATCACCTTTTGTCATAGCTGCAGCAACCATGTAAGTTGCAGCTTCTATTCTGTCTGGTATAACATCATGTTCAGTTCCTTTTAATTCTTTAACACCTTTTATTCTTATAGTGTTTGTACCTGCTCCTTTAACGTCTGCTCCCATTTCATTTAAGAAGTTAGCTAAATCTACTATCTCTGGTTCTTCAGCTGCGTTTTCGATTATAGTAGTTCCTTCTGCAAGTACTGCAGCCATCATTATATTTTCAGTTGCTCCAACAGATGGGAAATCTAAATATAATTTAGATCCAACTAATTTATCTGCTTTAGCTTCTACAAATCCATGATCCATTATTATGTCTGCACCTAAAGCTTTAAATCCTTTTAAGTGTAGGTCTATTGGTCTTGTTCCTATTGAACATCCCCCTGGCATTGATATCTTAGTTTGATTAAATCTAGCAAGTAATGGTCCCATTACAAAGAAAGATGCTCTCATTTTTCTTACTAGTTCATATGGCGCTTCACAAGTAGTTAAGTTACTTGCATCTACTGTTAAAGTTTTATCTTTGTATTCAACTTCCGCACCAAGGTGTCTTATTAAATCTGATATTACGTGTACATCAGTTAAATCTGGTACTTCGTGTAAAACTGTTTTTCCTTTTACTAATAATGTTGCAGCTATTATTGGTAATACTGCATTTTTTGCTCCATCTATTCTAACGTTACCTTTAAGTGGGTTACTTTTCTTTACAATTATTTTAGCCATAAATATGTCTCTCCTCAATCTAATAATCTATTTTTATTATAGGTGTAGCCATATATATCATCGTTCTATCATCATCTTCGCTATACCTAATTCCTATATTCAAGTTCATTTCTCTATCTAAATATTTCAAGTTATTTTCTTTTAATAATTTACTATATGCATTTACTGATAAAAAGTTTTCTTCCTCTATATCATCAATTTTTTCAGCATACATATTATATAATATTTTTTGTAAAATATCACTAATTTTAGTGTTTTTTAATTTTTTTGTATACTCTCCAGCTATACAAATATTAATATTTACATCATTAGAATACTTCTTTAGTTCATTTTCTAATTTATCGTAAATATTCTCTATATTTTTATATACTTTATTATTTAATATGTCAACTATTATATAGAATTCTTTTGAATTTTTTTTGACTCCAACTATTGAAATACCTGTATTTTTATCATTATAATTTACATATATTTCAGTTTTTTGTTTTTTTAGACACAATTCATCAGCATTATAGCCTAAATTTCGTGCTATTCCTACACAAATGCCTTCTAATTCGTCTATATCTATGTCTTTTTCTATTAGTACACTCGATTTTATGTTATAGAATTTAAAGTTAGAATCTGTCATTTCAAAGCTTTCTATAAATTTAGGTATCCATTCTGTTTGATTTTGTTGTCCATACACTACAATTGCACTAAATAAAGATAAAACTATCACAAAGAAACATATTATTAATTTAAATAATTTCATACTAAAGCCCCCTCAAATTTATCTTTATTTAAAGTATCTACAGATTTATTGTTTTTAAACGTGATTATTTTTTAACCTCAAAAAAACTGCTCATATAAATATGAACAGTTTTTATTTAGGATAACATCTATATTTAATAAAATATTAAGCTAATTGTTTGCTTGTTAATTTTTGATAAGCGCCTTCGATAGCATTTAATAATTCTTCATCTTCTATTCCTGAAACTTTTTTAACGGCTTCTTTAACACCTAAATCTTTTATTGTTTGTTGTAATTCAACACTTTGTGCATCTTCTGAGTTGTCATAATGAAGAGCAGCTCCAATACCTATAATTAAATTATCTACAGCTATTCCATAAGACTTTGCTGTCATTAATGGATTTACTAATCTATCTTTTGCACCTAATTTTCTAAGTGGTTCTCTACCAACTCTTTTTACATCATCATTTAAGTATGGATTTTTAAATCTATTTAATATTTTATCTATGTATTTGTAGTGAGCTTCTAAATCTAGTCCATGTTTTTTAACTAGTCCTTGTCCACTTTCTTGCATAGCAGCTTTTACTATTGTTGCTATTTTTTCATCTTTTATACTTTCATCTACTGTTTTATATCCTGCAAGATATCCTAAGTATGCAGTTATAGCATGTCCTGTGTTTAATGTGAATAGTTTACGTTCAACATAAGCTATAAGATCTCCAACTAAGTTCATACCTTCTATTTGTGGTACTTCACCTTTGATCTTAGCTTCTTCAACATTCCATTCATAGAAGTTTTCTACTGTAACATCTAAAGGATTTTCATTAGTACAAGGTGGCACTATTCTGTCTACTGAACAGTTAGGGAATCCTATGTATTCTTCCATATATGCTATTTCTTCTTCATTTAAAGCTTTTACTACTTCTTCTTTTAATATTGCTGTAGCCCCTACTGCATTTTCACAAGCTATTATATTTAAGTAGTTTTTATTTTCATGATTTTTTCTTGCTTGTATACCTTTAGCTATTGTTGGTGCTATTCTTTTTAATACTAATGGTCCAACTGCTGTAGTTATTATTTCAGCTTCTTCTATTTCTTTTATGATATCATCTGATATTGATGAAACAGCACTTATATTAGTTATTGTTTGTTCAAAACATTCTACATCTTTGACAAGTATTTTATATTCTTTTTCATTATTTATTCCATTTAATATTGCTTCATTAACATCTGCAAATACTACATGATATCCTGCATTTGATAGTAATCCGCCTATAAAACCTCTACCAATATTTCCTGCTCCAAATTGTATAGCCTTTTTCATTATTTATATCCCCCTAAATCTTATACTTTTTCGCCTTATATTACTTATTTTATTATTCTGCAAATATATTTAAGAAATCATCTACATTTGTTGAATCTTTTAATTTTTCTACTAATTCGTCATCTAAAGATATTGCTATTTTTGATAATATATCTAAATGTTCATTACCTTTTCCTGCTATTCCTATTACTAAGTAAACTGTGCTATCGCCGTATTCTACTCCATTTGGGAATTGTAAAATTACTATTCCTGATTCTTTTATTTCTTTTTTAGCTTCATTTACTCCGTGTGGTATTGCAAATCCTAATCCCATATTAGTACTCATAGTTTTTTCTCTTTCAAGCATTGCATCTACGTAACCTTCGTTAACATATCCTCTTTCAACTAGTTTTTTACCTGCTAAAACTATACTTTCTTCTCTTGTTACTGAATCTAACCCTAATACTATGTTTTCTTTTACTAATACATTACTCATTACAAATTCCTCCTAATATCCCTTTTTTAATCTATTTTTTGTGACAATACTTTCATCTTTCTTATATAAAAATCTAATACTATAGATTTAAAGTTCCCCTTGATGTCTTCTCTATCGCCATGTTTGATACAATCTACAAATTTATCATCTTCAATTAAGTTTTCACTTATATTACTAAGAAGTTCTCTTTGATAATCTTTTGCTTCTTTTGGTATCAACATAAACAGAGCATATTTTGTCCTATTTTCTTCATCTATCATAATTTCTTTTGATAATCTGATAGATGCATATCTTATGTTTTCAACTTCTGATGTCATACAGTGAAGTAAAGCTATATTGATTCCATCGACAAATGGCGTTGATATGTTGATTCTTCTTTTTAAATCCTTCTGAATTCGTAATGCTGATTTACTATCCTTTGCGAATATAAAACTGCTATAATTAATCAACTCTTCTAAATCATCACATTCCACATCTTCATGAACTTCTATAGATTTAAAAAATTCAACTATATTACCACTCATTGTCATGAAATCCATAACTTCATCTTTTTCAACTTGCTTATTTTTATGTTTCTGTATTGGTTGAGATGCCCTTATATCTCTTTTAAATACTTTGTCTTTAGCTATTTTTCTTAATATATGTCTAATTTTTTTTACATCATCTAAATTTAACAGCGGACTTACAACTATAGTTTTTATAGATGACTCTAATTCTACAGTCGATACTATTAAATCTATGCCTTGCTCTTTAAGAAATTCCTCATTTATGTTAATAGCTGATATTGTATCTAGCATTTTTAAATTAGAGAATTTCTTTTGTAATTGTGTCATTAAAAATCTTGATGTTCCTATTCCTGTTGGACAACATGCAACGGCCCTTATCTCTACATCTTCTATTAAGTTTCTTTCCATACAAGAACCAAAGTGCATTGCCAAGTAAGCTATTTCAGATTCTGGAATATCATCAATATCTAATTTTTCTTTTATGATATATATGATATTAGCTACTCCATCATAAACATCTTTGTATTCTGTTTTTATTTGGTCTAGTAGTGGGTTTCTTATATCCATTCCCATTTTCATTCTACAAAGAGATGGTGTCAGATGATTTACCAAATCATTTAGCAATCTTTTATCACTACTAAAATCAAATCCAAATTCATCCGTTGCTAATTCAATTAACTTTTTTGATATATTCATTAATTCTACGTCATCTAAACTAAAATTATGGTCCTTTGTCTCTAATCTCAATTTAGATCCTCTTAAGTGCATCGTTATATATCCAATTTCATCAGTAGGTACTTCTATGCCAAACTCATCTCCTATTTGTTGTGCTATTTTTGTTGCTGTCTTAAATTGTTCTATACATTTCAATTCATTTAAAACATCTTCCTCCATAGAGATTGTTTCTCCATTTTTCAGTCTTTGTATTGCCAAAGATATATGTACAACTAATCCTATAAATGCACTATCTGATATTTTTAAACTTGTTTCTTTTATAGATTGAGATAATGCACTCTCCACTTTTTTAATTATTGATTTATCTATTAAATTAAGTAACCTATTTTCACTAGAAATTTCAATTATGTTGTTAGCTTGAATATTATTACCAACATTTTTAACTAAATTTATCAATTCTTGTTCTTCAAAAGAATTGTATATAAGTCTTACTTGTGCACTTCTTATATCTTTTTCTGAACCCTCAACATAAATTCCAGTGCCTGGTTTTCTTATAAGTTTAATATCAAAATCCTCTAACCATTCTTCTATATCTATAAAGTCATTATTCAAAGTGCCCTCTGATATTTTTAATGATTTATAAAAATAGTAGGATTTAATTGGTTCTGAAGATGTTAAAAGATTTGATAGTATAAATCTTTTTCTTTCTTCTTTTGTATAGCTTTTTTCAATTTTCTCTTCTTGTAAGAGTTCTATTATAAATTGTTTGTTATCTAATGTCTCATCTAAATAGAGCCCTACCCCTGGTTTTTTTACAAACTTAAAATCATTTTCATCTAGCCAGTTTTCTATGTTTGACATATCTCTTAATACAGTTCTGGTACTTATATTTAGTTCCTTTGCTATATCTGAGATAGTTATGGATTCATTTGAATGATTTTGTGCTAGAATCAATATAATTTGTTTTTGTCTAGAGCTAATCTTTTTCTTTTTCATTTTGTCCCCTTTATTAGTGACATCCTAACTTGTTTTTATTTATACTTTAATTTTAGCAAAGCAACCCAGTGCTATCAATCAATTGATATTGCTACAATGTCACTAAAGTTCGTGACATTACTTGGTTATACAAAAATTTTTATTTAATGACATTTTTGTATTTTTAATTTTCGTCATGAAGTCACCTTTAATTTATCTTTTATTTTGTTATATATTAATGCCTTAGCATTAATCCCCTTTTTGTGGGATTATACTATAAATAAAATTTATCTACAATATGGAAAAAACTATATTTAACATCTGTATATAATATAGTTTTTTCTAACCTTATCTATTAATTTAATAGTATAAAAATAAGCCATGGCATTGCCATGGCTGTAAAATTTCAATTTATTATGGTTACATTATTGTATATGTCTAATATCCCGTATACCCAGTTATTTATTATATTTATGCTTTAACTGTTGCACTAGCTAATCTGTTATATAATCCTTCTATATTTTCGTCCTTTAAGAAGTTTTTAATTTCGATTATTTCTATATTATCGTATTTTGCTCTTGCTCTTTCTGCTAATGATTCATGTGTTACTACTATTTGTGCATCTGATGGCACATTATCAACTGGTGCTGCTGCCACTTCTATTCCTAAACCTAAGTCTTTTATTCTTGCTTTGAATCTTGCTGCACCCATTGCACTTGATCCCATTCCTGCATCACATGCAAATATTATTTTCTTAATATCTGATACTGCTACTTCTTTTGTATCAACTGATGCTGCTACTTCAGTGTTTATTGATTGAGTTGAACCTCCATTAGCTAATCTATTATATAATGCATCTATATTTTCATCTTTTAAGAAGTTTTTAATTTCGATTATTTCTATATTATCGTATTTTGCTTTTGCTCTTTCTGCTAATGATTCATGTGTTACTACTATTTGTGCATCTGCTGGTACATTATCAACTGGTGCTGCTTCTACTTCTATTCCTAAACCTAAATCTTTTATTCTTGCTTTGAATCTTGCTGCACCCATTGCACTTGATCCCATTCCTGCATCGCATGCAAATATTATTTTCTTAATATCTGATACTGCTACTTCTTTAGCTGCTACAACTTCTGGTTTTTCAACTTTTTGATTTTTAGATTGTGCTTTCATATCTTTCATTTGTGCTTGAGCTGCATCTAAATCTTGTTCTTCATCTCTAGCTGCTGCTCTTTTTACAAATACTGATGATACTAAGAATGATACTACTGTTGCAACTACTACCCCTGCTATTACTGCAAAATATTTACCTTTTGCTGTCATTGCTAATATTGCTATTATACTACCTGGAGATGCTGCTGCAACTAATCCAGCTCCTAATACTGAGAATGTTAAAACTCCTGAAGCTCCACCAAGCATTACTGCTAATATTAATGCTGGATTCATTAATATGTATGGGAAGTATATTTCATGTATACCACCCAAGAAGTGGATTATTACTGCACCTGGTGCAGATTCTTTACTTGAACCTTTTCCAAATATACAATATGCTAATAATACTCCAAGTCCTGGTCCTGGGTTAGCTTCTAATAAGAACATTATTGAAGATCCCATTTCTTTTGCTTGTTCTATTCCTAGAGGTGATAATATACCGTGGTTTATTGCGTTATTTAAGAATAATACTTTTGCTGGTTCTATAAATAATGAAGTTAAGAATATTAGATTTCTCTTAACTAAGAATTCAACCCCTGCTTGTAACACTGATGTTACTGCTATTACAACTGGTCCTATTGCATAGAATCCTATTATTGCTAATATTAATCCTAATATACCTACTGAGAAGTTGTTTACTAACATTTCAAATCCTGATGGTATTTTTCCATCTACTAATTCATCGAATTTTTTGATTACCCATCCACCAAGTGGACCCATTATCATACCACCAATTAACATTGTTGTATCTCCTGCACCAACTACTATACCTACTGTAGCTATTGCACCAATTACTGAACCCCTGTCACCTGCTATCATTTTACCACCAGTATAACCTATTAATACTGGTAAAACATATTTTAGCATAGGTGTTACCATCTCTGCTAATTGTGCATTTGGAAACCAACCTTTTTCTATGAATAGTGCTGTTATGAATCCCCATGCTATAAAAGCTCCGATATTTGGCATTACCATACCACTTAGGGCTCTACCTAGTTTTTGTACTTGAGTTTTGATTCCTGTTGCTTCACTCATTAATATTTCCCCCTTTTAAATATTTTCGTTTTGTTAACTTATTTATATTTGAATCTCGACCCCGTTAGGGTTTACAATAGTTTCACCACAAAACAAATTCCCCCTAAAGAAAGGAGCCGAGAAAGTTGAAACCTACGGTTAAATG
>NZ_JAHLOQ010000031.1 GCF_018917435.1 Intestinibacter bartlettii | reverse complement strand
CTGCTTCATTATTAGGTTGGCGGACCTAATTTAATTGTAGCAGAGGAGGTTTTTTTGTCTACTCAAAGCTAAAAGCTTTTTAGAACCACCTGTAGAACAGGTGGTATTCATTTATACAATCAAAAGGGAATCTCTATATGTTTTGAGATTCCCTTTTAGTATTTATATAATTTCTTCTTTTATTTGTGGATTATTCAATCTGAATTTTTCCATTTCGTCTATCATTTTTTCTTTTATAGTTTTAGCAAGTTCTACTGTTTTAAGTTTTGGATTTTCTAAATGTTCATATATAGGATCTAAAAATTCTACCTCTACGTCTTTTGAATTTATCTTGCCTATTGGCTCATATCCTTCATATGTATTTAATGAGTTCTTAATTACCATAGGAACTATTGGACATTTTGCTTTATATGCAATTTTTAAAGCTCCTGGTTTAAAATCTGAGACTAAAGACTTAGGATCTTTTACCCAAGTTAAATCTCCTTCTGGGAATATAGCCATACTTTGTCCTTCTTTTATATTTTCTGCACACTTATTAATACTTTTTATTCCTTCACGATTATTTTCCCTATTAATATACACAGATTTTGTAAGCTTTATCCAATGTTTTAGTATAGGAATATTTTTCCATGTTGGAACATCTGCAATTACTACACCAATAGGTTTTGGTGTACTAGATATTAATATAAAACTATCTAACATACTAGAGTGATTAATCACAAATAATACAGGTTCTTCTGGAACTCTTTCCTTACCTAAAATATTTAAATTAATATTTACTAAATCAAGCGATTTAGTAGCTTGCGTCTTTAAAAATTTAAACTTTTCCTCACTAGAATATTTCTGAGGACTTTTAGTAAATTTTCTTACAAGTGGCAAAGATGAAATAAACCCTATAATCTGAAATATTGCGAACTTTATATAATTAAACAATTTTCACAACTCCCATCATGTATATTTTTCCAATAAATCATTGTATCACAAAGTCATACTTTAGTAAATATTTTTACTAATTATAAAAAGTTTATTCTAATTTTTTTTTTATTATATAAACTTTATAAAGGGGGTTTTTAATATGAATAATAGAACACTTATAATAAATATCAGTACATTTACAGGAGAATACATAAATTTAAACTTACCTGTTGAGTTTGTAAAAAGGGTAATCAACAATAATTGTTTTGACTTTTTCTACTATAGGGAAGATGCTATCGACTCTGAAAAATTACTTACACTTATTAACGATGCATTTAAATACGATCTGACAGGGTATATAGGTGAAATTAAAACTGTAGACAATAATCATATTGAGCTTAGCATAGAGTAAACAGATTAATATGGAATTTTTTTCTTTAATTGATTTATAATATCTTATCTGGGTATATATTTAATATAAAACTAATATAGATATAATTTCTTCTATATTATAACCAGGGGGTAATTATGGATAGATTATTAGAATTAATAGATAGAAAATTTTTAAAAGACAGTGAGTTTTTAGAATTAGAAGATAATGAAAATGTAATCTCATGTGAATATTACAAACCACATAATGCTCATTATAAGGAGTTTTTAGTTACTATCAATAATAATGGTAAAATAGAAAAACATATTGTATGTTATAAAGCTATGTAATATTTAAGTATTAAAAAAGGCTAATTGCAAGTATAATTTGCAATTAGCCTTTTTTAACTGTAATAAAATTATATATTATTAAAATATTATTGAGCCTTAGCTTCAATAATAACTTCTTCTTTAGGGAATTTCTTTTTAAAGAAGATAGCAAATAAAGTTGTTGTTGTTAAACAAGCTATTATATCTGCTATTGGTTCAGCAAGTAATACTGCTGTTAATCCATCTTGCATAAGTAAAGGAAGTATAAATATCAGTGGAACTAATAATATAATCTTTCTAAGTAATGCTAAGAATAAAGATATTTTAGCTTGACCTAATGATAAGAATGTTTGTTGACATGCCATTTGCATACCGAATATACACATTCCTGCAAAGTATATTCTCATATTCCATGAAGTCATCTCTATAAGAGTTGGATCTTTACTAAATATTCTAACAAAGAATCCAGGGAATAATATAAGTGACCCTACTGCTACAACTGTAAAAGTTAAACATGATATAAATAATAACTTAAATGCTTTTTTTACTCTGTCGTATCTTTCAGCACCATAATTATAACTTAATATAGGTTGTGCACCTTGTGTAAGTCCACTTATAGGTAAGACTATCATTTGCATCATACTACTCATTATAGTCATTGCACTTACTGCTATATCCCCACCGTATTTAAGTAATTGATTATTTAAACTTACTAAAACTATACTTTCAGTAGATTGCATTATAAATGGTGCAACTCCTAAAGCTAGTGTTGCAAGTACTACATCTTTTTTAAGTTTTAGATGTTTTTTTCTTATTTTTAATATTGTCTTATTCCCAAATAAGAATTTAAGTACGAACATCGCTGATACAAATTGTGAAATTATAGTTGCGAATGCTGCACCTTTTACTCCTAAATTTAATCCAAATATAAATATAGGGTCTAATATGATATTAAGACCTGCACCTATTGCAACTGTCATCATACCTATTTTAGTAAATCCTTGAGTATTTATATATGGATTCATACCAACTGCTATTTGAACAAATACTGTACCTATAAGATATATAGATAAATAGTCAATAGCATATTGTGATGTATTTGAACTTCCTCCAAATGCCATTACAATTGGTTCTTTAAATAAATAAAATACTGTTGTTAAAATTAAACTTATTAAAAGAATTAATGTAAAACTGTTTCCTAAAATTTCTTCTGCACCATCGTTGTCTTTTTGACCCATTTTTATGGCAACTCGTGGACTTCCTCCAAATCCTACAAGTGAACTAAATGCTGCTACTAATATTACAATTGGTGTAACTATCCCTATTCCAGCCATAGCCAAATCCCCGCTTGGCATTCTACCTATAAATATTCTATCTACAATATTGTATAGTAAGTTTACTATTTGGGCTATTATAGATGGTACTGCCAAAGTAACTAAGAGTTTTCCAATACTCCCATTTTCTAAGTCTGCACTTTTTTTCTTACTCATCTCAATCTCCTTTTTATTTAATACATTTTACTCAACAAGAAAATTATACCATATCATTTGTAAATAAAAAAAGGCTTTTTTCTCATAAATTTGATAATTTAACTTTAATATTTATTTTAATTATTAGTCCATAGTTTCAAATAAATCAATTATCTCATCTCTAGATAATTTTTTTATAAATTCATTTTCTTTTAAATTTAAATTGATTATTTCATCGGCTAACTCTTTTTTATATTCTTTAATAGCTTCTACTTTTTCTTCTACTGTATCTTTTGATATTAATCTAATAACATCTACTATATTTTTTTGACCTATTCTATGAGCCCTGTCACTTGCCTGATCTTCGACTGCTGGATTAAACCACGGGTCAAAGTGGACTACCATAGATGCGCTAGTTAAATTAAGTCCAGTTCCACCTGCTTTTAAAGATATTAAAAATACTTTTTTAGACTTATTTTGATTAAAGTCCTCTACTAATTCTAATCTTTTTTTAGCATCAGTTTTTCCATCTAGATAATTAAACTCTATATTTTCTTTTTCAAGTCTATTAGCTATTAATCCTAATACTTGTGTAAATTGTGAAAATACAAGTATTTTTCTATCTCTACTAGATTTTATTATTTTTAAAATTATCTCTAGCTTTGAGTTTTTTCCTTTATAGTTTTTTACAACTAATTCTGGCGAGATACTCAACATCCTTAGCTTTGTTAAATAAGAAAATAATGTTACATTGTCGCTGTTATTTTCTATTATTTGTCTTTTTAACATACTTAAAAACGTATTATAAACTTTTTTATGTTCTTTATCTAACTCAACATAGAATTTTTGTTCTATTTTATCTGGTAATTCATCTATAACATCTTTTTTTCGTCTTCTCAATATAAATGGTTTTATCATTTGTTTTAAAAGTTCTAAGTTTTTATCGTTATTTACAAATATCTTTTCAAATCTATGTTTGCTGTATAAATATCCAGGCATCACAAAGTCAAAAATAGACCATAATTCCACAAGATTATTTTCCATTGGTGTTCCCGTAAGCGCAAATTTTGATTTTGCACTAATCTTCTTTATTGCCTTAGTAGTTACTGAGTCTGGATTTTTTATATTCTGAGCTTCATCTATTATTAAATAATCAAATTTTAAATTGTTATAAGCTTCCATGTCGTTTTTATATGTACCGTAAGTAGTTAATATAACGTCATAATCTCTATGATTTTTTAGTAATTTTTCTCTTTTTTCTTTACTTCCATATATAAGTCCAATTTTTAAATCAGGTGCAAATCTTTCAAATTCACTTTTCCAGTTGTATATAAGTGCTGTTGGAGTTATAACAATGCTCTTTTTATTATTTTCTGATAGTAAAAATGCTATTGTTTGTATAGTTTTACCCAGACCCATTTCATCTGCAAGTATACCTCCAAATCCATAGTTTGCTAATGTTTTTAAAAATTCAAATCCCTCAATTTGATAATCTCTAAGATTTGCATTTAAGTTTTGTGGAATTTCTATATTTTTATTTAGTTTATTGTATTTTTTAATTACATTATCGACATATTTTTTTCCACTTACAAAACTCATATCTTCATCATGTAGCATATTTTCTAAAAACATCGATTTATTATTTGGTATTTTTATTTTTTCTAAATCATCAAATACACCTAAAATATCTATTATATTAAATATTTTTTCTAAATCATTATCTTTCAAATCAAGATAACTCCCATCAGGCATTAAATGATATTTATAATTTTCTTTATAAGATTTAAAAATTTTATCATACTCACTTTTGTCAATTCCCTCAATATCTAAAGCAGCACCTAAATTAGAATTTCTAGATTGACTAATATCAAAACTAACTCTTGGATTAATTACTACATCTTCATTACTTAGAGTTTCTTTATTTTTATTTTTTAAATACTCTACTCCTTTTAAAACTATAGCCACCATATGTGGACAAATATTCATATCACCACTTGTAAACACACTATCTTGGCAATCACAACTAATATTAGATATTACCCTCGTTTTATAGTCGATACTAATCATAGCTGTATAATTTCTTCTATGGTATTCATCATATACATTTCCATAAAAATTTGCATTAGTTTTATTTAGGCTGCTGTAATTGTTGCTTACATAATTATTTTTATAAAAGACAAAACCGCTATTATATTTCTGTCTATTTGTATTTCGTCTTAATATTTCACCTATATTAGAAATTTCCATATCCTCACCTCTTTTTTATTATCATTTTAAATTCAAATTATTATAACATACTATTTTATAAGTTTAAAATTATATCTTACCCAAAAATCAGATAATATATAATTTTAATAAACAATTAAAAAAGGGCCTAAAAAGCCCTTTTTTTAATTATTTATTTTATAATTCATTTAAATTTCTATACGTAATATTATTTTTTATTTCATTAAAATCTTTAGGTTTATATGTAATAATTTCTTTCATTACTTCTGAGAAAGTAAGTGGTTTATTTATAAAATTTAAAATATCGTATTCTTTATTTTCATATGTACAAAGTCTTATTTTTCCATCATAACTAAGTGAGATTTTATCGCAATTCCAACAGTTTGAATCATTAAATCTAGATATTATACCTATTTTCCCTTTTGATCCTGGCTTTTTATAATAATGCCTTACTAATTTATCATCTGAATTTATTTTTGTCATACCTTCCATATTATCAATTAAGTCAACGACATTTATGTATCCTTCATTAAATAAACTTTCTAATTTACCTACATACATAAGTTCAAAAAATCTCAAAGTTATAGGAAAATTATTTGCAAGTTGTATAAAATCGTTTATTTCATCATCATTAAAATTATTTATAATAAGTGTATCTATATTTGTATCTATATTTAATCTAAGCGCTGTATTAAATGATTTTAATACAAGTCCAAGATTTCCTCCTCTAGTCAAAGATTCATACTTATATTCTTTTAATGAGTTAATTGATATATTTACTTTATCTAAACCTGCATTTTTTAAATTTATAGCTTTCTCTGCAAATTTAATTCCATTAGTAGTTACTATTACTTCTTCTATATTGCAGTAATTTTTAGCATAATAAATAAGATGTTCTAAATTAGGATTTAAAAGCGGTTCACCACCTGTAAATTCAATTTTTTTTATCCCTAATTCTGACATTGATTTTATTATAAATTTGTAATCCTCTAAACTTAAAAATTTATTTATATTATTATATGATGATTCACTATCTTGCGGCATACAATAAGTACATTTTAAATCACATATATTTGTTAAAGATATCTTTAAATAATCTATATCTCTATTAAATCCATCCTTCATTTATTCAACCTCAATATTGTTTTTTATAATATTATATCATAATTTTTTTTGCATATTGAGTATTTATATATTTTTTATCTAAATTATGGCTTTAATGTAAAAATCCATTCGCTATATTGAGTGAATGGATTTTATAATTACTTTATCTTTTTTTACTTTTCTTCTTTTTCTTCTTATTATTATTTTTTTTATTTTCGACTTCTTCCTCATATCCTGGAGGTGGTGTCTTTTTATATATAGTTTTGAAACAGTTAAAAGTTATTCCTAAAGCAAATGCTGCTGGTAGTAATAATATTGGCACTCGTTTTACAAATATTATACATATTATAAATATTACAAGTCCTATCAAACTAAAGTACACATTCATTCTCTGCCATCTTTGCATTATTAAGCCCCCCTTGTTGTATAAATATTTATTCGCTAAAAATATATAAAATCCTCTATATTTGCACAATTTTTTATTCAGTTTTCTAATTTTTAAAAAATTATTTCAAAAATAACATTATATATACATATTTTAACTACTTCCCTTGAAACAAATGTTTTCTTATTATATTTTACTTTACAATTCGACATGAAATAAAAAAATTTTATATATTTTTTATTTTTTATTTATGGCAATTTCTCCCAAAAAGTACTATCATAAAGTAGTTTATAATTTTATGGAATTGGAGGAAAACAATATGAATACACAACAAATAATAGCTATCTGTATTTTTGCCGTTGTAATGATACTTATAATAAGCGAAAAAATAGATAGAACTGTTGTAGCTTTATCTGGTGCTGCCTTGATGTTTCTATTTAAAATAGTTACATTTGAAGAAGGTATTAGCCATATCGACTTTAACACACTATTTGTACTAATTGGTATGATGATTGTAGTTGCAATCGTCAAAAAATCAGGGTTATTTGAATACGTCGCAATATTAACCGCAAAAATCTCAAAAGGAGACCCGTCTAAAATTATGGTTTACTTTATGATAATAACAGCTGTATTGTCTGCAATACTTGATAATGTAACAACTGTATTATTAATAGGACCTATGACACTTGTAATTAGCGATATTCTTTCAATCAATCCTATTCCATTTTTGATGACACAAATTATCGCATCAAATGTTGGTGGTACTTCAACACTAATAGGTGACCCACCTAATATTATGATTGGTAGTGCTGCTGGCCTTAGCTTTGGTGATTTCGTAGTAAATCTAGGACCTGTAATTGTAATAATTCTTTTAGTATTAATATTTATTTTTAAATTTATATACAGAAAAGAATTAGTAAAAAGTGCAGATTCTGAACAATTAATTGCAAAACTAGATGAAAAAAAAGCAATACAAGATAAAACATTATTAACAAAAAGTTTAATTGTACTTGCTTTAATATTAGTAGGATTTATGACTCATAGTAAACTGGGAATTGAATCTTCTGTAGTTGCTATATCTGGTGCATGTATATTATTATTAGTAGGCAAACAAGATCCCCACGAAATAATCTACAGTGTTGAATGGCCAACAATAGCATTCTTTGCTGGATTATTTATAGTAGTTGGAGGTCTTTCAAATACTGGTGTAATTTCAATGCTTGCAAAACTATTAGTTGAAGAGACTCATGGAAATGTAATACTTACAATGTTCTTATTACTTTGGATATCTGCAGTAGTTTCATCTTTCTTAGACAATATACCTTTTGTTGCTACACTTATACCTTTAATACTTACAATGCAAACTCAAGGTATGGATGTAATGCCTTTATGGTGGGCAACTTCTCTAGGTGCATGTCTTGGAGGAAATGGAACATTAATTGGTGCATCTGCTAATGTAGTTTTAGCAAGTGTTGGTCAAAAACACGGATATCCTATTACATTTAAAGATTATTTAAAAATAGGTTTCCCAATAATGATTTTAACAATAATTATTTCTACAATTTATTTAACAATAAAATTTGCTATATAGTAAAAAAAGGAGTGGAACTTTATGTCATTACATAGAATAGATTCAGTAGACGGTGACTCAATTGAAATACGTTTAAGACAATTAGGCGCTAGTAAAATCCAAAAAGTTCAAGGTAACCTTTATTTTATAAAGTTTATACTTGAAGATAATTTTGAAGTTATGTATACATATAATATAAATGCAAAAAATAAATACTTCTTACAAAGAATAGAACCATATCCAATACCTCATGGTACTTTCTCAAATGAAGTAAAAATCGTCGATTTTATAAAAAAAGACATTCAAAAATTTAAAAAAGGAATGAAGAGCAAACACTTTGATGACTTTTTAGAAGCAACTGCTCAAGCAAATAAATTTGTAAGACAATTAGATGATTTTTACTTAAATTATTATGTTGAAGAAGACAGTTTAATAAGTGATTCTCTAGGACAAATAAATACAGCAATAGACAATTTAAATAAACGTCTTGAAAGTATAATAAATCATTCAAAGAAAATTGACTAAAAAATGTAAATATCCTAGTTTATTAAAAAGCTTTAGGCGTGGAAACAACATTCCACGCCTTTAAACTTTTATACATAAATAAACTCCTCTTACATATTTAATTTTATTTATAAAATGGTTCAATATGGGTTGTAACTTGAATATTTCTATTTATTTTCTCTCTCATAGTATTTTCAATTTTATGACTTAATTCATGTGATTTTTCGACTGTCATATCGGGTTCAACTAAAATATCTATATCTACGTGGATATCATTTTGACTTCCACGACTTCTAATATTTTTTATTTCTTTTATTTCATTAAATTCTTTAACAATTTCTTTTATTTTATTTTCTTCAATAACAGCCCCATCAACTAAAATCTTAATAGTTGATTTAAAAATCTCATAAGCTCCATGCAAAATAAATATTCCAACTACAAATGATACAACTTTATCTATCACTGGTGGAAATCCTAATTTTATACATATTAAGGTTACTAATACTCCAATTGAAACATAAACATCACTTCTAGTATGAAGAGAATCTGAAATTAAAATATAGCTATTCATTTTCTTTCCAACACTATATTCATACTTAGATACAACTATATTTATTATCAATGTAATTATTAAAATTACAAAACTTACATTGGTCATATTTAAACTTTCTGGATCTTTAATCTTCAAAATTGCTTCAGTTACTATTTTTAACGCAATAAAGACCATCATTATTCCAATAAATAAACTAGATAATACCTCAAACTTGGTATGCCCATAAGGATGTCTTTTGTCCTTTGGTCTTTGAGCTATTGAAATTCCTATAATCCCAACAATATTAGATGCTGAATCAGAAAATGAATGGAAACCATCAGCCAAAACACTCGTACTTTGAATATAACTTCCCACAATCAACTTCATAATAGTTACTGCTAAATTTGCAACAAGTATCAACAATAATACATTTTTGACTTTTTTATATGCATCCATAACTTTCCTCCTAATGCCTGTCAGAAAATTTTATATAATAAACGCAATAACACTAAATCATTTTTTTATATAATATATATTATATTGTGTGAAAGTTTTTTTGTTCCTAAGTTTTAAATATGACTAAAAATATAACTTTCTTACAAAATAAAAACGCCATCATTTAAATTTATGATGACGTTTAAAAAACACTTTTTTTATTTTATAAATTTATATTATGTCCATGATCATGACCACATCCGCCATCACCATGATTATGAGAACAAGCATCGTTTACTGAAAGCTCTTGTAATTGATTATTTTTAAGTAAACTTAAATTATATTCAATTGTATCCTTAACACCTCTATAAACTTTAGTTCCCATTGCATTTAGCTTCGTTATAGCTCCAGCACCTATTCCACCAACTATAATAGCATCAACTTCTTGACCTTTAAGAGCTTTTAATGGTTGGCATTTGCCATGTTCATGACCTAAATCACCATTATTTATACTTTTTATTTCATTTGAATCTAAATCACATATTACAAATTCTGGTGCAGAACCAAAATGCCCATATGGCACACTTTCCATTCCTTTATTTTCTTCAACTGGTACACATACTTTCATCTTTATATCCCCCTATTTTTACAACATTTTTTATTTGACTTACAATTTGCACAACTATTCAGTCTTATAGCATTGAGTTTTTCCTTGTCAATAAACGTATCGTCTTCAATATCATTTATCATATTTAAAAAGTACTTCGCCTTATAAAAACAATCGTCATTTATAACATATATAACTGAATAGCCTTGTTTTATACCTGTTACAATTCCAGATTCTTTTAATACTTTAATATGTTGAGAAACAGCTGATTCTGAAATTCCAAGATGCCTAGATATTCCCTTTTGGCATATTGTCCTTTTAGAGATAATTAATAATATCTTTAGCCTTGTTTCATCGCTCAATGCTTTAAAAACTTTAACTAAATCCTCCATAACTAACTCCTTATTTAATTAAGTAATTACTTAATTAAATAGTAGTCCTCTAAACTAAAAAAGTCAATCAATTTTACCATTTTTCCATATTTAATTATATCTTTGTATATGGATTTAAATATTGACCGTGATTTCTTGTTTTCTCCTTGTATTGAATTGCAAATTTAGGGCATCTGTGAAGACAACTTAAGCAAAGTGTACATTTTTCTTTTATCCAAACTGGTTTATTGTTTATTATTTCTATTGCGTTTACTGGACATTTTTTTTCACATAACTTACAACCTATACATGTATCATCTACGCTAAAGAATTTAGTATTTCTAGCTTTTTCATAAGTTGGGTAATATATATCTACCATAAATTTTGGTATTTTTCTTTTACTATAATCCCCTACTTTATTTTTACTTATTAATTTACACACCTCTTTTATTTCAATATTTGATTTAGCTTCAATTTTCTGTAATTTTTGTTTATTACTAAGATCAAATACAGGTGTCCAAGTATCCGCCATTTTGACACTGAAAGATGCATCTAATAAAATATTATTTTTAAATAATTTTTGTTTTACTATATTTTTTACTTGTCCAGTAGTTGTTCCATAAGTTACAACCAAGAAAGTATAGTTTTGTGCATAATTTTTTATATATAATTTTTCTAAAAAATCAGACATAACAGTAGGTAACCCCCAAAAATAAACTGGTGTTATAAATCCAATCCTTTCATTTTTATCAACTTCAAAATTAAAGTTATTTTCTTTTAGACAATCTACAACAGAAACTATTTTTTCATTAGTTTCTTCTCTTATCCTTTCTGCTACATATTTACTATTTCCAGTTGCTGAAAAATAAAAAATCATTTTAGACCTCCTTCTAATAAATCTTTTTAGACATATGCAAATATAATCTTAATATATCATAAAATAATTTTCTTATAAATCTTCAATAATAGAAATGCGTCTAAATATAGACACATGACTATATCTGTCTACATTTAGATATAAAAAAAGACGGCATAAGCCGTCTTTTTAATATATTATTTAATTTTAAGATTTATCTATCTTTTTTAGCCAAATAATCAACAGCATTTAATGCTGCAGTTAAACCTTGACCTGCTGATTTAAGATAAGAATATGGTCTACCAACACAGTCACCACAAGCAAATAATCCGGCTATATTAGTTTTCATATTTGCATCTACTTTTATATGTTGACCATCTAGTTCTAAACCTGGAACTAGATTTTTAGGAGACATACTATCTTTTATTATAAACACTCCATCGATATCTAATGATTCATCTTGGAAATTTAATTTATTTACTAGCATTTCTCCTTCAATTGATGTAGGTTTTTTCTCTAGTATCTCTATTTTTTCATCTATTGATGATAAATCTTTTTTTATTGTGTTTCTCATAGGTACAAAGTAAGTCTTTGATGCTATTTCATTTAAGAAATTAGCTTCATGTATTGCCTCTTCATTGTATCCAAGCACACATACATTTTTACCTTTGTAAAGTGGTGCATCGCATGTTGCACAGTAACTAACACCTCTACCTAAGAAAGTGTCTTCTCCTTCTATTGACTTGGCACTATCTGTTCCTATTGCAATTATCACTGTAGTTGCTTCAAACATTTCAGAGCCACTTGTAAGAGCAAAATAATCACCCATAGCATATACATTTGTTATTTTATGTTCATCAATTTCAATGTCCATGGCATTTATATGATTTTCAAATCTCTCTTTAAGCTCACCACCTGATATATTATATAGACCAAGATAGTTGTCTATTGAAGGTGCTTTTTCAATTTTATTGCTAAGTGTTTTATTTCCAAATATTATAAAACTTTTATTTCTTATTTTTGCATTAACCGCAGCACTAAGACCTGCTGGTCCACTTCCGATTATCGCTATATCGTATCTCATAATATCACCTTTTTATAAGTGTGATTCTACTCTAGATTTTAGAACTTCTTTAGGCATGAATCCCATTAAAGTATCTACTTCTTCTCCATCTTTGAATATTTTCATTGTTGGAACTGATACTATTCTAAATTTTTGAGCTAAATCCATACTTTGATCTATATCTACTTTTACAAAATTTACATCAGTTAATTCTTCGCTTAATTCTTCAAATACTGGAGCAAGCATTTTACAAGGTCCACACCAAGTTGCGAAGAAATCTACTACTACAACTCCATTTTCTACTGTATTATTGAATTCATTTGAATTTATTATTTTAGCCATTTATATATCCTCCTAAATTATATCTACTATATTAACAATTATACCCATGTTTTTGGCATAATACCATTTTTTTATTCTGTTAATTTTTTCTAATTTATATCAATAGGTATAATTATTTCAAACATTGTCCATTTACCATACTCTGAATCTACTTTTAATTTATATTTAAGACTTTCAGAAAGTACTTTTGCAATCGATAGCCCAATCCCTGAACCATCGATATCTTTATTTCTTACATTTTCACTTCTAAAGAATCTGTCAAATAAATGAGGTATTTCTTCTTTCTTAATACCAAGTCCATTATCCTCAATTTTTATATGAATTTTTTCATCTTTTTCATTTAATGATATTTTTATATAATCATCTTGTTCTGTATATTTAAATGCATTATCAATAAATATAATAAGCAATTGTCTTAATTTATTTTTATCACTTACTATATTTTTATGCTTTAATTGAGAAGAAATCTTAAGTGTTTTATTTTGAATCATAGCTATATCAAAAAAATCATCACATAAATCTTTAACTAAAGCTTCTAAATCAAATTCTTCCTTTTCAACTACATCTGTATAGTCTTCTTTTGTAAGTGTCAATAAGTCGTTTATCATTTTTTTAAGCCTTCTAGTTTCATTCATGGCATCAGCAATTCCCTCAACTTCATCATTTATCGTATTGTTTGGATGTTTTAAAAGCCCTTCAAGCTTAGAAGATACTATAGTTATAGGTGTTCTAAGTTCATGTGATGCATCTTGAATAAATTTAGCTTGGTTGTTCCACGTAACTTCTATAGGTTTTAGTGCATTTCGAGTTAAATAAATAGCTATAAAGTAAGTTAAAACACAAAATACTATTACAACTTTTATCATGGTAAGTAATAATTGTCTTCTAGAACTTATTTCACTACTTATTTCTCTAAATATTCTTATAGTACAATTTTTATATGTATAATTACATTCTCTCAGTTGATATCCTTCTGATGTTGTATATGTATAAAATCCATTTCCTTGGTTTTCAAAATCTGGCTCTTTCTCTCCAAAGTATGGATTACTATTTACTTTTATCAAAGTATTATCAATATACATATATACCATATCTTTAGGGTTTTGTAATTTTATACCTTGCGCCTTAAGTCCTAACATTAGACCATATCTAGCATCTAAATTTTCTACTTGATTGATTATAGAATTTAATTCGCCTTCCATCTCTTTATTTATATTATTATTATTTGTATAACCAAAATAAATATATGTAAAAATACAAAGTAATATTAAAAAACCTGAAACAACAAGCATATTTATTTTAATCAATCTTCTTTGAGTTTTTGCAATTACTTCTTTACTTATCATCGAACATATAACCCACTTTTCTCTTTGTTTTTATACATTTGTCATATCCATATTTGCTTAGTTTCTTTCTCAAATGACTTATGTACACCTCTACAATTTCAATTGTAACATCTGAATCTATTCCCCATACTCTATCATAAATTTGTTCTTTTAAAAGTATAGATCCTTTATTTAAAAGTAAATATTCAAGTAAGTTAAACTGTTTATTTTGAAGTTCTATTTCTTCATCTTTTATAAAGACCCTTCTTTTATTTAAATCTAGGTGTAAGTCTTTAAAATCTATAGTATTTTTAGCTTGCATCTTGCCATCAGTTCGTAAAATAGCATATATCCTTGCCACTAACTCTTCCATATAAAATGGTTTTGTTAAATAGTCATTTGCTCCAATTTCAAATGCCTTAACTTTATCATTTAAAGATTCTTTTGCTGTTAATATTAAAACTGGAATATCAATAAATTTATCTCTCATAGATTTTAAAATTTCTATCCCAGATAAGTTTGGTAACATAAGATCTAAAACAATCAAGTCATATATATTTTGTTCTATCATATAAAGTGCCTCTTCACCATCACTGCATGACTCTGTTTCAAAATGATTATTTAACTCATCTAAAATACTTTTTAATAATTTTATATTGTCTTCAACCACTAAAATTTTCATATATACCTCCCACACTTTCATTATATAAATGAGTATTAAATTAAGCTTCTATAATATTATAGAAGCTTAATTTTTATAGATATTAATTTCTTATAATGCTTGCACTGTTAGTCTTAAAATCTACATCAATATTTGATTTATTTTCTATATCATCATAAGTGTACCCTATAATTTCTAAAGTATTTTCTTTATCTTGACTATTTAAAATTAATTTACTAAATTCTTTTGCTTTTAATGTAGAATTATATGATATTTTGCTAATGCTTACATATTCATCTTCTCTATTTTTTTCTGCAACTTTTAATATTATATTTCCTAAATTCTTTTGAGAATTATTTTTTATTTTTACTTTATAATTCTTATCATCTAACTGTTGTAAATCATATATTTGTAAAATATCGTACTTAATAATATCATCTAACTGCTCTTTTGTGTTTTCTGTTTGAGATATTTCACCTACAGTTATATTATTTTCATCTAAATTTACATTTATATCGTAGTTTTTCGTTTCATAACTATACCCTATTATATCAATAGTATATGTATAGTTTTGTGGAAGAATCGTTATTAATGCTTTTTCATCTTTTTTTAGTGAAACCTCTACCGGGATTTGTTTTGTAGATATTTTATTTTGATTTTTATCAAGTTCAATATAATTTATACGTATATTACTAAGAATATTTTGTGATTTATTTTTTATTTTTGTAGTAACACTAGTTTTTGTTTTAGTATGAGAAATCCCTGTTATTTTTGTATTTTCTATTTCTAATACCTTAGCTTGACTATCATTAACTTCAATTTGTTTTTCTTCTTTAGATTGATTAAATTTAAAAATTATAAATATAGTTAAAAATATTAAAGAAAAGACAGATAGTACAAGTGTAAGTTTTAATTTTTTATTATTCATCAATAAATCCCCTATTCAAATATTCTTACTTTAAAGCAAATCCTTATGGGCCTTCATAAAATCATTTAATGCCTGAGTAACTAAAGTTTTTCTGTCATAATTTGAGTTGCTACATAAGCGTAAAAAGTCTTCCCAAACACCTTTATCTACTTTTATACTTATCGTTTTATCTTCTGTCTCATTAAAGTCTATATTAATATCTTTTTTGCGTGTTTTTCTTTTTAAAGATTTAAAATCTTTCACTTCTAAATACCAATCATAAACTTCACACAACTTATCTAAATCTTCTTGAGTTAAATTAATTTTTTTATCTTTTTTCGATTTATTTTTAGTTTTACTATTAGCATTAGTCTTTAAACTTTTTTCTAATGTATTTTTTTCTTTTTGATTTTCTTTTTTAGATTTAACTACTGTTTTTTTCTTTTTAGTATCAGCTCTTGTAGTTTTAGTATTATTTGAATTTTTTTGTTCAATTAAATTAGTATCTTCAAATGCAACTTGGACAGAAGCATTACTCTCGCAAATATCTTTTTTTAAATATTTTCCTTTTACATTTTTATATCCATTTTTATTTAAACTTCTTTTTAATGTCTGAGGTTTCACTCCTAAAGTAGAAGCTATTTCTTCTAAAGGAATTCCTTTATCCTGTAGTCTCAAAAATTCATCTATTCTTTCAATTGAATTCATTGTACTCCTCCGTTGCTAGTATCTTTTTTTTAATTGTATCATAAAAATGCAATATTTACACTTTTGTTTATATAAAACAAGCTAATCATATATAAAACTATAATATATGATTAGCCATATTATCATCTCTACCTTTATTAAACCTTAAATATTAAAACTATCTTATAATTTTTTTAGTTAATGTACCTAATCCTACTCCCATAACGATAACACCCACCATCATTTCTAAATCAGCGATAATATCAGATGATAATATAGGTGAACATGCTTCATTTCCGACTCCAGTAAATAATCCTACGCTAAGCGAAAATGCCTCCATAAAATCTCTAAAAAACTTTTCAAAGGAGAAAAACTCTATCGTCTTTAAATTACAATACTGAACTACATGTCCATCTATTTTGACTCCAATTATTAAAAATAAAAATGTACATAAAAATATTATAGCAAGACTAAAATAAATACTATAAATTGGTCTTTCTCCATACCCACATGAGAACCAATATAAATAAGATTTTATTTTAGGTAAAAAGTCTAAAGTTTTATGTTCGGCCCTTTTTCCTAGAAAATAGTATTCTCCAAAATTACTATCTAAAGTATTTTGCTTATATTGAAATGAAATATTTTGATATATCATATATACGCCTTCATATTCATCCCTGTCTTTCTTTCTTATAACTAGCTTATCAAAGAAAGTTTTGCTATCAAATGTAGTCATATATTTATCATCAAATTCAAAATCACTCATATAACATTTTTGTGTTTTAAAATTTTGCATAGCACAGTCGCTAACTACGATTTTAAAAAGATCACTCTCTACAATTATAACAGCCTGCATATCACTTAATTCAAAGTCTGTATTTTCAAATGTACATCTTTCAAACAATGCATAAGCTAAATTACTCCCTTTAAACTGAGCATATATATAACAATCTTCAAAATAACAAGAAAAATTATCTTTAATATTTAAAGATGGCGTTTTTATTGAATCAGTTTTTACAAATGTGCAATTTTCAAAAATAATTCCTCCACCACCAAAGCTACATTTTTTAAAGTTGCATCCAATAAATGAGCAGTCTATAAATTTTATATTTTGAAATTTACAATTAAAAAAATTTGCACAAATAAAATCTTCTCCAGAGATTAATTTAAAATCATCTTCTTTTAACACACCTTGTGTTCCAATAAATTGTTTTTTTGTATTTTTAAAACTATACTCTCCTGAAAGACTGTATCCTTCAACTAATGTTTTGTCTTTTTTTATTTGTTGCCTAATCTTTTTATTATTTTCTTTTCTCTTTAATATTTGTTTCTTTAATTTATAATTTTCCTCTTTAAAATTTACATAAGGCATAATTTTTTGCTACTTATATTTATTTTTTATATAAAGTAGTTTTTCTCCCTTCTATAGTTATTTTTTAATTATTATTCCCAAAATAGTAATTTTTATAAAATTGGCTTTGCTCATATCGCCAATGACTTCGTCCATTGCTTAAAATTCGCTTTGTTCGTGGCGCCAACAATGCTGATGACTATTTACTTTGACTTTTTATATAAATTAAAAACTGCTGAGTTCTATATTACTCAGCAGTTTTTGATTTATATTTGATTTATATTTTGATTGATTGTTAATTTATATTTTGATTGATTGTTAATTTATATTTTGATTGATTTAAATTTCTTAGATTATATGATTAATTTATTTTTTAGTTTAAATTATTGTACTTGTTCATCTATATTTACTTCTTCATTTATATCTACGCTCTTACCAAAGATTTGTACTCCTGCAAATATTGCAGCTAATGCTACAGGAAGTACTATATAAACAGGTACTCCAAATCCTGCTGGTATATAACCAAATAATATAGTTATACTACCTACAAATAAAGAGTATGGTATTTGTGTTCTAACATGATCTATATGATGGCATCCTGCACCCATTGAAGATAATATTGTTGTATCTGATATTGGTGAACAGTGATCTCCAAATATTGCACCTGTTAATACTGCACTTGTCGATACTATTACATAGCTCATATCAGGATTTATTGAGTATGCTAGTGGTATAGCAAGTGGCATAAGTATACCCATTGTTCCATAAGATGTTCCTGTTGCAAATGATATTATTGCTCCTAAAACAAATATTATACTTGGCAGTGTAAATGCTGGTATTGAATCTGATAAGTAGTTTATTAAGAATTTAGCAGTTCCTAATTCTTTTATAACTGAACTTAATGACCATGCACATATTAATATTACACAAGTTATAAGTAAAGTTTTCATTCCATCTACCCATATTTCTATACCTTGACTTATTGTAAACATTTTTTTACTTGCTCCCATAATCATAGCAACTATTCCCGCAAATAATGCTGATTGGAATAATGCCACTGATGCATCTGAATTACTAAATGCTTCTCTTATAGCTTCAAATGAAAATGGTGCATTTTTCATTATTTCGATTGATACATTATTATCTCCAGCCATTATAGTAGTATAACCACTATAATAGAAAGCAATTAATGCTCCTACTATTAATGTTCCTATTGGTATTATAGCACTCCATATATTTGGTACAACACCTTCTAAAGGTTCTAAATCATCGTGTTCTTGCGATATTTTTTTGTTTAATTCGTTTCCATCAGCAAGACTTTTTCCACCACGTCTCGCTTCTAATTCACATTTTCTCATTGGACCAAACTCTTTTAATAAGCATGATGTTATAACAATAAATGCTAATATTAATATATTATAAAATCTAAATGGTATTGTATTTAAAAATACGCCAAATGCATTTTCATTTACACCGATTGAATTAAAAGCGTCTCCTATAAGTCCAACTTCTAGTCCTATCCAAGTTGAAATTATTGCAAGTCCTGCCACTGGAGCAGCAGTTGCATCTATTATAAATGCTAATCTCTCTCTTGAGATTTTCATTTTATCAGTTACAGGTCTCATCATAGGCCCTATTATTAGTGAATTTGCATAATCATCAAAGAATACTAAAAGACCTGCAAACCAAGTTATAAGCTGTGCTGACTTTGCAGTTTTTGCTTTTTTAGATAATGCTTCAGCTATTGCCTTTGCTCCACCCATTTTACTTACTAGGTTTATAACTCCACCTATTGCTAAAACTTGTAAAATTATACCTGCATGCCAAGGATCTGCAAGAGATTCTACTGCTCTACTTACTAAATCTAAAAATGCTTGAATTATTGTATAAAAAATATTGATTCCTGCAAAATTAAGAATAAATCCTCCAGACATGATTCCGATAGCTAAAGATATCACTACGTTTTTTGTAATAAATGCAAGCACTATCGCAACTATTGGTGGTATTAATGTTAATACACCGTATTTATCTGCATTAACTTGGACAATATCTACTTCTTCGGCAAATGCCATTACAGTAGACATCATAAATATCATAATCGATATTAATGCTATTTTTGTTTTTTGATTTTTCATTTTATCCTCCTAATATTTATGAATATCAGAAAGGTCCACTAAAACTGTTAAAAATCCGAATTAATCAGATTGTGTGCTTCTCCATACATATTTTTTTCTAAATATTTTTTAATCTTATTCTTTATATGATAAATATTTGTAGAAATTAATTTTAATTTGTATGTCGAAGGTTCACATTAATCAGATATGCTAATTTCATATGTTAAAAGATAAGTTTATGATAGCTCTCCACATTTAGTGACAGTGATATATATATTTTATATACCCCCAGTTATATAGGTTTAAAGTATCGCCTATATACTTCGGCAACATACCCTTTCGAAATAAGTCATCAGCTTCCCTCGTCATTTGTACTATTGTATATTGCACCTCTACCTTACTATATATATTCATTTGTTTGTTATTTCTTTTATATTATATATTAATTATGTAATATATTCAAGTGCATTGTTATATTTTTTAAATAAAATTTATATTTTTATTCAATTTATTAATTACATACTGCAACTTTAAAATCAAGTATATTATAGATTTTCTTTAAAATCATAATATTTTAGTTTAAAAACTTACTTATCAGTGCTACAATTTATAACAAAATCAATATTTTATATAAAATATCATTTATAAAAGGAGGGTTTTATATGCTAATTTTTTTAGGTATTTTATTTACATTACTCATACTTGTTTTCAGCGTACTTAATAATATATTTTTAGGATATGGTCTTACTATATCTCTTTTATTTTTTACATTTGTAGGAATAAAAAAAGGATATTCACTTAAAAAGATTGGGTTATTATACTGGAATGAAACAAAAAAATCACTAAATATAATTATAATACTAATACTTATAGGTATGTTAATTAGCTCATGGCTTAGCTCTGGAACAATTTCTAGCATTATATATTATTCTTTGAAATATGTTAATCCAAAATTATTTATATTATCTGCATTTTTAATTACAAGTTTAATATCTATGCTTATAGGTACTTCATTTGGTACTGTTAGTGCTATTGGAATACCTCTTATTATAATTGGTAAGGCTTCTGGAATAAATTTAGGATTGTTAGGTGGTGCAATTTTCTCAGGAGCATATTTTGGTGATAGAACATCGCCTCTTTCATCAAGCTTGCTACTTCTTTGTAATTTAACTAATTTAAAATTATTTGACTATGTAAAAAAACTTATTATCGATAATATAATTCCATTTATACTATGTATAGCCTTGTATCTTATATTTTCATTAAGATATCCTCTTACATCAATAAGTAGTGACTTGAGCACTGAATTATACAACTATTATCATGTATCATTTTTACTATTACTGCCTGCTATAATATTATTTGTTCTTTCTATCTGTAAAGTACAGATAACTCATTCTATACCAATAAGTGTATTGTGCGCATTTATTTTAGATATGACGATTCAAAATACAACTTTTACAGACTTTGTTAAACATCTAGTTTTTGGATATACAAATAACTCTGAAATTTTAAAAAATATAATTCACGGTGGCGGAATAATATCTATGTTAAAAACATGCTATATAATAATTATTTCATGCTCTATATCAGGCTTTTTCAGTGGACTAAATGTATTTGAGGGATTAAAGGTAAAATTAAAAGAAAAAAATTTATCTAGATCATCTTTATTTTTAGTTACAGTAGGTCTTGGAATTGTAAATGCAGCAGTTGGATGTAGCCAAACTATTGCAATAATATTAACACTAGATATAATGAAAGATTTATATAAAAATGATACTGTTGAAGAAATGGCTCTTGATTTTTCAAATTCAGCAATACTAACACCTGCACTAATTCCATGGTGTATAGCAGCCCTTGTCCCTTGTTCAGTTCTTAAAATCAATAGCTACAGTTATATCCCATTTGCATTTTATTTATATATAGTACCTTTAGTTCATTTTTTGAGAAAAAAATTTAAGATTTCTAAAAATGAAAATTTTAATGAAGAGGTTAACTTAAATCAATAAATTCCATTTTTTTGAAATAAATTAAAGGATATTTGATATTTATGTCGAAAACATTATGAGAAAATGTAAATTCATATTGTATTTATATTGAAAAATTTTTTTAAATTTATGGGAGGACAACAATTTAATGTTATTAATTTACAACGAAAGAACTAATCCATACTTTAACTTAGCAATGGAAGAATATTTCTTAAAAAATGCAACTGAGGATTTATTTTTACTTTGGAGAAATGATTCTGCAATCGTAGTTGGAAAAAATCAAAATACTTTATCTGAAATAAATTACGAATATGTTAAAGAAAACAATATTAAAGTAGTTAGAAGACAATCAGGTGGTGGAGCTGTTTTTCATGACTTAGGAAATCTTTGCTTTACTTTTATAGCTTGTAATAATAATAGTTTTAGTGATTTTAAACGTTTTACAATGCCAATTGTAGATGCATTAAAAGGTCTTGGCGTAAATGCTGAATTTTCTGGGCGCAACGACTTATTAATAGACGGTCAAAAATTCTCAGGAAATGCACAATACAACTATAAAGATAAAGTAATGCATCATGGTACACTTATGTTTTCTTCTGAAATAAACGATATATCAGCTGCTTTAAAAGTGAAACCTATTAAATTCGAAGGAAAATCTGTTAAATCTGTTAAATCAAGAGTTACTAATATAAGCGAACATTTAAAAACACCTATGACAGTTTTAGAATTTAAAGACTATCTAATGGATTTCATAGCTAAAACAGATAAAGATAGTAAAATGTATACTATGACTGATGAAGATATAGCTGCTATAGAAAAACTTGTTGAAGAAAAATACAGCACTTGGGAATGGAATTACGGTAATTCACCAAAATTTGCTTTAAGTAATGAATTAAAATATCCAGGTGGAAATGTTGAGTTCAACTTAAATGTTGATAAAGGTATCATAACTGATATCAAATTCTTTGGTGACTTCTTTGGAAAAGAAGATGTATCTTTTATAGAACAAAAATTAACTGGCGTTAAACACAGCGAAGAAGGCATAAAAGAGGCTCTAAAAGACGTAAATATAAACGACTACTTCTTAAATGCAACTGTAGATGTTTTAGTCGATGGTATAATGGGAGTTAAATAATCTTTAATATATTAAGTTAATTATTGAGATAATATATTCTGTCTAAATAGTATAAAATCAAAAAGGAGTGACGAAATAATTTCGTTCACTCCTTTTTAAATCTATCTTATAATATATAAGTTGTATCTATTATTTTACTACAACTTTTTTGAATTTCTTTTTACCACGTTTAACAACTGCACCGTCACCTACTAATTCTTCCTTAGCAACTGTAGCTTGGATATCTGTAACTTTTTCACCATTTACAGAAACTCCACCTTGTTGTATATTACGTCTAGCTTCTGATCTTGATGGTGCAAGGTCTGCTTTAACAAGTAAGCTTATTATGTCTATTTTACCATCTTCTAAATCGGCATCAGTTAATTCAACTGTTGGCATGTTTGCAGCGTTACCTTGGCTGAATAATGCTCTTGAACTTTCTTGAGCAGCTACTGCATCTTCTTCACTGTGAACTAATTTAGTTAATTCATATGCAAGTATTTCTTTAGCTTTGTTAAGTTCGCTACCTTCCCAGTTTTCCATTGCTTTTATTTCTTCAAGTGGTAAGAAAGTAAGCATTTTTAAACATTTTATAACATCAGCATCTGATACGTTTCTCCAGTATTGGTAGAATTCAAATGGAGAAGTTTTGTTAGGATCTAGCCATACAGCACCTGATTGAGTTTTACCCATTTTCTTTCCTTCAGAGTTAAGAAGTAAAGTTATAGTCATAGCGTATGCATTTTCACCTAATTTACGTCTTATTAAATCAGTTCCTGCAAGCATGTTTGACCATTGGTCGTTTCCACCTAATTGCATTTGGCATCCGTATTTTTGGTATAATTGGTAGAAATCGTAAGCTTGCATTATCATGTAGTTGAATTCTAAGAAAGTAAGTCCACCTTCTCTGTCCATTCTTTGTTTGTAACATTCAGCAGAAAGCATTCTGTTAACACTAAAGCAAGAACCAACTTCTCTTAATACGTCTACATAGTTTAAGTCAAGTAACCAGTCAGCATTGTTTACTAATATTGCTTTATCATCTGAGAAATCTATAAATTTCGCCATTTGTTTTTTGAAGCACTCGCAGTTGTGGTTTATCATCTCTGGAGTCATCATTTGTCTCATATCACTTCTACCAGATGGGTCCCCTATCATTGTAGTTCCTCCACCTACTAGTGCTATTGGTCTATTACCAGACATTTGTAATCTCTTCATTAAACATAAAGCCATGAAGTGACCTACGTGTAGAGAATCAGCAGTAGCATCAAATCCTATATAGAATGTTGCTTTACCTGCATTTATCAATTCTTTTAATTCATCTTCATCAGTTACTTGTGCGATAAGTCCTCTTTCGACTAACTCTTCGTATACTGTCATTTTATTCACTCCTTTATTTTATATAAATGTAATTATTTTTTGTATTAAAAAACCCCCGTCCTATCTAAAGGACGAGGGTATATCTCGCGTTACCACCTTTGTTTATAGATAATTCACATTATCTACCTCAGTGAGTTAAAAACTCTGCACTATAACGTGTGCTCACGTCATCTCCTACTATTATTTCAGAGTGAAGCTCAAAGGTGTATTCATAATATCCCTAGCGCGCCTCTCATCTACCGGCTACTTTCTGTTTAAGTTGCTATTATTACTATTCCTTATCTTAGCTTTTAATATTATTATTGACAATTTTTGATTTTTAATACATATACATTATATTATATTCAAAGTCAAAATTTTTGTCAATAATTATGTATTAATAGTAAATATAAACATATTCTTTATTTTTTACATTTAAATTTATATAACTATTTTACATTTTCTTTTATAGCTTTTGATAATTGATCTGGACATGAAGTCATTTTATCTCTACAAGTAGTTCCTTCTAATTTGTCTGCTACTTCTAATGCATTTTGTCCTATTATTAATTTAGATATACCTGAAAGATTTCCGTTACATCCACCTATGAATTCAACGTCAGTTATTGTATTATTTTCATCTACTACTAAGTTCATCTCTCTACAGCATACTCCAGATGTCTTAAAGTTTATTTTCATTTTATTCCTCCTAATTTTAATTGTATATTCTATAATTATAAAAAATATACAACACATATTTATATTATATAATTTTATTTTAGCTATATCTATTATCCATAAAAATGGTACAAATTGCAAGAAAAATAAACAAAAAAGGAGATAAATTACAGAAATTTTATCTCCCTTTTCATAAGTTTTATAATGCATTTCAAAAAATCTTTAATATAAAGATTTTTTATTTTCCTATCATATGTTTAAAGAAATCAACTGGTCTATATATTAATAATCTAGGACCACTAAATCTCATAACATCTTTTACTTTTTCTTTCATGCTTTTTTTGTAGCAATGTATAGGACATTTTTGGCAATAAGTTTTTTCTTCACCAAATTTACATTTGTCTAATCTTTGTCTACTGTAATCTAATAATTCTTGGCATTCTTCACATAAGCCATCTTTGTGTTTATGTTTTTTCTTACAGTAGATATCTACCATAACGCCTATTATCTTTTTTTCTCTCTCTATTCTACTCATATCTATTTTTATTTCCTTATAAATTCATTTTAGTATACGTATTAATTTAACACAGTCTTTTTAAAGACCGTATGAAAGTTCATACGGTCTAATTTAAACTATTGTATACGTACAAGTTTTTTATTTTCTAATCCGTATCTCTTATTGCATATTGCACTACTTGATTTTCTGTGAGATACCATAACTATTGTCTTATCTTTACATTCGTCATCTATAGTTTTTAATATACTCGCCTCATTTAATGTATCTAAGTTACTTGTAGGCTCGTCTAATATAAGTATGTCACTATTTCTTAAGAATGCTCTAGCCATAGACATTCTTTGTTTTTCACCTGATGATAAGTTTCCACCTAATTCTCCAACATTTGTTTCATATCCTTGTGGAAGTTTCATTATAAATTCGTGAATAGATGCTTTTTTAGCAGCCTCTACAACATCTTCAAAGCTTGCATCTCTGTCACCCATTTTAATATTGTTTAATATTGTATCGTTAAATAAGAATGTATCTTGACTTACTAAAGTCTGAGATTTTCTTAAAGTTTTTGTAGGTATAGTTTTTAAGTTTTCCCCACCTATTGAGATTTCACCTTTATCTACATTCCAGAATCTCATCATTAATTTAAGAAGTGTACTCTTACCAGAACCACTCTCACCGATTATAGCGACTTTATCACCTTTTTTAATATCTAGTGATAAGTCTTTTAATATATTTTCTCTATTGTCATAATCAAAGCTTATATTATCTACTTTTATATCTTTTGAAGAAAGCTCAGTTTCACCTGGAACGTCTTCAACTGCTGGCACTTCGTCTAATATATCGAATAATCTTTGTGCACATGCAAATGTTTGAATTAAGTTATTTGATAAGTTACTAAGTGCAACAACTGGTCCAAATGAACTTGCAAGAGTTACTATTGCAACTAAACCTTGACCTATAGTTATTTGACCTTGTTTATTTAATTCTATACTTACAAATAAGAATGTAAGTATTGCTATCATTATTACTATATCTGTGAAGGCTCTTATTATTCCTTCGTGACCTTTTATTACACCCATTTTTTCGTGTAATTTTTCACTATTTTCGTTTATAGCATTTTTTCTGTCTTCACCTTTATCAAATAAAAGTATTTCTTTTATACCATTTAAACTTTCTAAGAAGTATGAGTTTGAATCAGCAAATGCTGCTCTATATTCAATTCCGCCTTGTTTAGCGAATTTTGATGAGAATACTGGTATAAAGTATCCTACTATTAAATAAAATACTACTGATAATGCCCCGAATATTGGGTTTATAGCAAATAATACGCATGCTATTATAATTGATGTCACTACACCTATTGCTATTGGAGCTACTGTATGAGCATAGAATACTTCTAATAATTCTATATCACTTGTTATTATAGATATTAAACTACCTTTTTCTTTTGATTCAAGTTTTGCTGGAGCTAATTTTCTTAACGCTTTGAAAACCTGGTCTCTTAATATTGCAAGTATTGTAAACGCTATAAAGTGTCCTGAATATTGCTCTATAAATCTAAGTATACCTCTAAGTATTGCACAAGCTATAACTATTTTAATAGCAGTAGAGGCTTTTATTCCTACATTAAATCCTAATATATCTGCTCCTGCAACCATACCAAATGATGTTATTGCAGTTGCAGCTAAAAATCCTAATATACCGAATGATATAGTTATCATCATTATTGGTGCTAGTGGTTTTAAGACTTTTATAAGCCTTAACATTATTTTAAATCCCGATTGTCTTTTTTGTTCCATACTATATCACCTCGATTTCTTCTGAAACTTTTTCTAAGTTTTTGCTTTCTAATTCGTTGTATATATTTTCTAAATCATTTTGGTGATCTACAAGGTTTTTATATACTCCACCTTTTAACATAAGTTCGTTGTGATTTCCGCTTTCAGCTATTACGCTGTTTTCTAACATGTAGATTGTATCTGCATTTTTAACGTTTAATAATCTGTGTGAAATTATTATAACTGTTTTATCTTTAGATAATTTTTCTATACTTTCCCAAATCTTCTCTTCACTTTCTACGTCTATGTTTGAAGTAGCCTCATCGAATATGTAGATATCTGGGTTTTTGATTATTGTTCTAGCAAGACAAAGTCTTTGTTTTTGTCCACCTGAAAGTAAGTTTCCGCCTTCTCCAACTTTTGTATCAAGTTTGTTTGGAAGGTTTTTAACGAAGCTATCTAAGTTTGCTTCTTTTAATACTGCATAGATTTCTTCATCACTAGCATCTTTTTTACCCATCTGGATATTTTCTCTTATTGTTGTATTGAATATGTAAGCATTGTGGTTTATAAATCCAACTTTTTTATTTAATACATCAAATGGTATGTCGTTTAAGTTAATGCCGTTAAATGTTATTTCCCCGCCATCTACTTCGTCTATTTTAAGAAGTAAGCTAGTTATTGTACTTTTCCCTGAACCACTTTCTCCGACAAATGCAACTGTTTGTTTTTCTTTTATATCTATGTTTATGTTTTCTAATATTGTTCTTTTCTTATCATAACTATAAGATACATTTTCTAATTTTATGTCTATGTTTTCAAGAGATTTCATTTGTTCTTCATTTAAAGATGGTTTTTCTTCAACTTCTATATCAAGTAAGTCAAATATTCTATCACTTGCTGATATACCATTCATAGCAACGTGGAATAGTGAACCTAAAAGTCTCATTGGTAAGAAGAATTCTGCACTTAAAAGTATTATTATTAATAATCCACCAGGAGTTATTATTCCACTTCTAAATTGGCTTATTGCTATTAATATACCTACAGCTGATCCACCGTAAGCTACTAAGTCCATTATTGTTATTGAGTTTAATTGCATTAATAAAACTCTCATTGTTATTTTTCTGAAGTTTTCTGCATCTTCATTCATCTCTTTATTTTTTTCTTCGTCTAAGTCGAATATTTTTAAAGTAGTAAGACCTTGAAGATTTTCTAAGAATGAATCACCTAAATTAGTGTATACACCCCAGTATTTGCTTAATAATTTTTTAGCTATTTTCATAACTGCCATTATTGTAAGCGGTATTAAAGGTACACATATTAATAATACTAATGCTACTTTAAAACTTATAAATGATACTACTACAAATAATGTAAGTGGAGCTAATGCACTGTAGAATAATTGTGGTAAGAATCTACCAAAATAAATTTCTAATGCTTCAACACCATCAACACCTATTTGTACTACTGATGATGTAGATATAAATTTATTGTAATTTACACCTATATCTAATAATTTTTCATATATTTTCTCTCTTAAAACTTTTTTAACTTCACTTGATGAGTTAAGTGAGAATCTTGTTGAATAATAATTTGCCATAAATCTTATTACTAAAAGAGAAGTAATATAAAGTCCATCTCTTAAATAATTTATTTCTAAGTTTGAATTTATTAATTTATCTATTGTATTTCCTATAAATAGGATAACTAGTATATTGCATATTATTGAAATCCAGTTCATTAAAACTGTCATTGCAATCCATTTTTTAGAACTATTACATAGCTCTAATAATCTCTTTTTAAACATTTTACACCTCTTCGATTTTGATTGTCTTCATTTTTGTAAAGAATATAACTTTTGTAACCCACATAACAACGATTACTATTCTCATTATAGGGCTTTCAATTATTATAAACATAAACAGTAAAAGTAATGATACTGGTATAGTAAGCATTAATTTACCTTTTAGAGTCATTCCACCTTGTTCATGGAAGTTTCTAACGTATTTATCGTATATTTTTGTATTCATAAATTTTTCACTTAACTTCTCGCTACTTTTTATATAACAGTACGAAGTTAAAAGTAATAATGGCGTTGTTGGAAGTATTGGTAAGAATATCCCAATTATACCTATTATTAATGATAATGTTCCAAGAGCTATAAGCCCTATCTTTTTTAGAGTTGTCATGTTTCTCTTCCCCTTTATGTAAAATTTGGTAATTAGCTATTTAGTAAAACAAGAATGCCTACAAATAAGCATCCTTGCATAAAAATATATCTAATTATCTTGTATAATATCTAATTACACAAGATAATTATAATGAATATCAATACTATTTAACAAATTTGTTTAGGTATAAAGTACACTTCTTCATCCTGCTTATGTATATATCCAGTTACATTATATACATCTTTTATAGTACCTTCATCCATAACTTGTTCTGATTTACCTTGTTTTATTAATTTTCCATTTTTCATTATTACAATATTATGGCTATAATTTATAGCTTGATTTAAATCATGTAAAACCATTATTATTGTGATATTGTATTTTTCATTTAGAGTTTTTACGACTTCTAATATTTCTATTTGATGATAAATATCTAAATAAGTTGTCGGCTCATCAAGAAGTAATACATCTGTATTTTGAGCAAGCGACATTGCTATAAATGCTCTTTGCTTTTGACCACCTGATAAATTTACAACTTTTTTATTTTGTATTTCATCTATTCCTGTGGCTTTTAAAGCAAAATCTATCATTTTTTCATTTTCTTCTTTATCTTCTTTTTTAACATTTGGATATATCGTTCTACCAAATGCAACAAGATCTCTAACTGTTATATCATCTGGTGATTCATTTTCTTGATATACACATGATATATATTTCGCTATTTCTTTTTGTTTTAACTTTCCTAAATCTTTATCTCCTAAATAGATTTTTCCGCTTTTAGGTTTTAAATAAGTAGATATCATATGTAAAAGTGTACTTTTTCCACTTCCATTAGGTCCAAGGATAGTGGTAATTTCTCCACTTTTAAATTCTAATGATAAATCTTTTATAAATTCTTGCTTTTTATTATAAGAAAAGCTTATATTTTCTAACTTAATCATTATTTTTTGCTCCTTCTAAGTATATAAATAAAGAATGGACCACCTATTAAACACATTGTAACCCCTACTGGTATTTCATAAGGTCTAAATATATTTCTAGATACCGTATCTGCTACAAGTAATAAAAATCCTCCCATAACATAACTAAATGGTATTAAGAATTTATGACTAGATCCTATTAAAAATCTACATATGTGCGGTATTACAAGTCCTACAAATGATATAACACCACCAACTCCTGTAGATATACTAGTTAAAAATACTGCTACAAAAGTTATTAAAACTCTTACTTTATTTACATTCAACCCTAAACTTTGAGCTGTTTTATCGCCAAGACCCATAAGATCACAGCTTTTTATAACACATAGACATAATATAAGTCCTATTACTGTGTAACAAGCTAATATTTTAAAGTCTGACCAAGTTACATTTACTAAACTTCCTAAAAGCCAAGTTTGTATAGTTGAAACTCCTGAACTATTAAATACTGTCATCATTGAAGATAATGCATTTAATATTGAATTTACACATACACCGGCAAGTATTATTCTAACTGGTGAAAATCCTTTGTCTTCTCCTATTAAATAAACAAGACATGCCGCTACTATACCACCTAAAAAAGCTAGTATTATTTTATATTTGATAAATTGTGAAAATAACACCATTACAACTATCGCCGCTAAACTAGCACCTGATGATATACCGATTATACCAGGGTCTGCTAGTGGATTTTTCATAGTTGTTTGTAAAAGAGCCCCCGCTACAGCAAGGTTACCGCCGATTATTACAGCAGATAACACTCTCGGCATTCTAAGGTCTTTAATTATTAAAAAATTATTACTTTGTCTATTTAAGAACATCCCCTCAAGTAACTCCTTGAATGAAATGTCTATGCTTCCTATTCTTAGAGATATTAATATAGTAAAAAATAAAATAAAAACTGTACCAAGTATCATACATATCTTTTTAGAACTACTTAAAGTAGGTGTTTCTATTCTACTCATATAATATATCTCCTAATTTTTCTACTGCTTCAACTATTTGTAAGTTTGCACTCATACCGAAATAACCATTTTCTAAATAAGTTATATCACCTTTTTTAACTGCATTTACATTTTTCCAAAGTTCTTTATTTAACTCATCTTCTACTGATTTTTTTGCTGTCTCTGGATCAGCATGAGTCATAACTAATATTTTGTCTGGGTTTAATTTTATTATTTCTTCTAAGTTTAATTGAGTAAATGAAGTAGCTGCATTTGAGAATATATTATTTCCTCCTGCTAACTCCACTAAGTTACCAACATAACTTTTGTCTGTTGCAACCATTACGCTTCCTGGTGCACCAAATAGAACTAATATTTTGTCATCAGATTTTTTATTAGAATTAACTTTTTCTTCTACTTGATTTATTTCAGCTAATATTTCATCTGCTTTATCTTGTTTATTGAATTTTTCACCTAAAGCAGCAACTGTTTCTTTTAAACCATCAACTGTACTTAAGTTATAAAAATCTGCATCTATATTATTTTCTTTAAATTGTTTCTCATAATCACTTCCTAGAGTATCTACACAGATAACACTAGTAGGGTTTAATGATTTTATTATTTCCATATCTGGACTCATTGGACTTCCAACTTGAGTTGCATTTTTTGCATTATCTGGAAGATCATAGCTAGTTTTTGGAACACCACTAACTTCAACATCTAATCTATCAAGTATTTGAGTTATCGCAACAGATGTGGCTACAACTACTTCACCTTTATTTGTCGAAGTATTACTAGCTTTCGCACTGTCTGTATCACTACTTGAACATCCAACTACAGAAAAAGTAACCATTAAAATAGATATTAAACATAAAATCTTTTTCAATTTAGTTTCCTCTTTTCTTATAATTTACTGTCTATATTTCTTTGTAATTTATATAAATTTAAATAATTTTCAAATCCATATTTTGATGTAAAATATTTTTCTTTATTTAACCTATTTAGTTTTTTAATCATAATTTTTACAATCAAAATTTTAGGGAAATTTATTCTTGAATTTCCCCCTTAATAATAAGTCTTTTTTTGCCGCCATTTGTACATGTAACTAGGGTGATTTCCTTTTTACTCATATCTTGGCTAAGTACTGAAGTATTCTCAGCTTCTGTATCAAATTTTTCTGTTATCTTATATTTAAATATGCCCTTTGTAGTTTCTATTTCTATTTCATCGTTTATTTTTACTTTGTGTAGTTCGTTAAATACTTGGTTATACAAATAACTACTATGTCCGGCAATCGAGAAATTCCCTTCTTCCCCTGGCATAGCAGTTCCTTCAAAGTGACATGCATAATATTTTAGATATTCATCGTCTGTGCCCTCTACGATGACTGTTTCTAAGCCTACAGATTTAACTCTCATAAGCGCTATTTCTTCTCCAGGCTTATAATTTTGTTTTACTTCAGCTTGATTTATTTCTTGTTTAAATTTTTCTATACTATTATTTTCAACGTACTTTGAATAATACCTTAATCCTTGTGGGATTATTATCATCAATAATCCCACAATAATTAAAAATGTACTTATTTTTTTTCGCATCTATTTTTTCTTCTTAGCAAATACTACTGCTCCAGCTATAACTACTACTGCAGCTACTCCTGCTATTATTACAGGTGTAGAAGATTTAGATTCTTTAGTTTCTTCTTGAGTTTCTTCAGTATTATCTGATTCATCCTCAGTATTTACAGCTTCAACTTCTTCCTCTTTTTCTTCTACTTCGTATTTTTCAACAAGTTCTAAAGTATCAAAATTAGGTATTATATCAAATTCAACGTCTCTTTCCATTGCGTCTACATATATTTGAGTTTGAATTTTTGAATCTAGTGAGTCTACTGTGAATTTTAATTTTATAGTTGAAGCGCCTTCTTCAACTGTTTCTATATCTACAGATTTACCATCTACCGTAATTCTGTGATTATTCATATATTCAGTCCCACTAAATCCTACTATGTAGTTGTAAGTTCCATCACCTACTACTTCAAGTTGCATTGTTTCATCTAAATAAGTCCTCGCCATGCTCATGCCTATTTCTTGTTCATGATAGACGTCATTTTTTATATTATATAATCCTGGTTCTATGTCTTCATTTCCAGCAGCAAATGCTACATTAGTTAAACAAAGCATAGTTAAACATATAGTAAATAAATGCTTTAAAATTTTCATTTTTAAGTCCTACTTTCTTTTTCTTCTTCCTATAAATGCTCCTAGTGCAGTTATTAAACTACCACCAGCTAACATTGATTCTGCGTTTATTACGCTACCTGTTTGTGGTAAACTTCCGTTAGTTCCTTCTATATCTTTTACAAATGTATAAGTGTTTTCTAATAATTTAACTCCGAACTCAACAGATCTGCTCATTGGTATTATATAAGCACTTACTTTTATATCATCTTTTAAAGAGCTTATTTTGAATCTGTAGCTCTTGCTAGTTGATGAAGAAGCTGTTACTTGATAGTTTACTAATGAACCATTTACATAAATTTTATGGTTGTTCATTAAGTTTACTCCTGTAAATGTAAGTGTTAAATAAAGTTGTCCATCTATTTCTTCCACTTTAGAAGTTTGGTTTAAATATTTTCTAGCCATTTGTCTACCAGTTTCATTGTTATGAACTACATTATTTTGTATTGTATAAAGTTTACCTTTTTGAGTTGTTTCTCCAACTACTGTATCATTTGAACCAGAGTTTGAATCATTTGATCCTCCACCAGTTATTCCACCTGGTATATTTGGTGTATTATTGTTTTCTGGTAATTGAGCTTCTTGGTTAGAGCTTACGAATTTTAATGTAGATTGATTTAATTTTAAATCGAAATCAACTGTTCTTCCCATAGCATCTATATATGTACTTATATTAAGTTTTGTTGATAAACTTGGTATTTGAACTTTTATTCTTATAGTGTCGTTTCCAACATTTGTTTTTGTATAGCTTAAAGTTTTTGAGTTAGCTTTTATAACTATGTTTTTCATTAAACTACTTTGTCCCATTTCGAATGTTAAGTAGTATTTTCCATCTTTTATTTCTACGTTACTAGTTTCATTTAAGATTCCTCTAACCATAGAGTATCCTATTTGGTTATCTAAAACTACAACATTTTTTACTTGATAATGACCATTTTTAAGTGTTCCATTTGATGGAGCATCATTGTTGTTATCTTTGTCTGAAGTAGATCCGTTTGAACCGTTATTTGAACCATTGTTTCCATTATCTACATTATCATTTTTGTCATCTTTATCTTCTTCTTTGTTGTCGTCTTTATCTTCTTTATTGTCTTCTTTGTTATCTTCTTTATCTTGTTCTGGTGTTTGTTCAGGCTTTTGAGTTGGTCCTGTAACTGTATCGTCTTTGTCTTCTTTATCAGTTGAACCTGCTACTATTTCAGCCTCTACTCTAGTAGCTGCATTTACTATGAAGTTTCCAAAAGGATTTATTTCGAATTTTACTCTTATATCATCTTTTAAAGAAGATATTTCAAAAGAAATTGTTCTAGTATCTCCGTCTAATACATTCTCATATTTTACTTCTTGACCATTTATAGTAGGTACTACTGATTTCATTAATTTACCAGAGCTTAATACTAAAACCATATATCTTTTTCCGTTTTCTACTTTTAAGTAGCTGTCTTTTAAATAAGTATTTGCAGATGATGCTTCATCTTTACTTTCGTGTTTTAGTGTTGTTTTTAAGTCTATTCTTTGTTGACTTGCTAATACTACACTTTGTCCATTAGTTAGTTCAGCTGCATATGAACTACTTATACTCCCACCAAATACTGTTAAAATTGCTAATGCAGCCATAGCTGTTTTTACCTTTTTACTTTTAAATATCATGGTACTCCTCACTTTCTTTCATTTGTAATATAAGATTAACATACTTTGATAATCAATGTCAATTAGAAATAACTATATTTTTCAATATAATTTACAAAACAATTTTATTTCGTCTTTTTTCTAACTTTTTATGTATATTTTTACTTCTTTTTTTAAGGTAGTATTTGTTGAAAATATAAATTGATTAGACTATAATTTATATATATGATATTGCATATACTTTTAAAAAACGTTTTTTCGAAGGGGGATTCACTATGAAATTTGGTGATAGAGTTTTATACGATAATGGTAATGCATGTTCTTTAGGGGTTTACTTAAAAGAAATAAGTCCGCATGAAGCATTAGTAAGATTAGATGATGATTCAATAAAAAAGGTATTGCCTACAGAAAGCCTTACATTTGTTAAAAATATGGACAAAATGGATTTAACACAAGCTTTAATAGTAGCTGATTATATCGCTAAGGAAGAATACGATGGACATTATACTTTATTTGGTTTTTCAACTGGATACAGATTTTGTTTTGGAACATTAGACAAAGTTTCTTATCATACTACACATTTAATGCCTATGGGAAAAACCATTGAAGAAGCTATTAAAAAAGCAATTGATGGAAAAGTAGATGTAGATCTTATTTTAGATAAAGAAGATAAAATGATGAGATAGAATTATCTATTTTTATTTTTATAATATTTATGTAATTTACAAAACTTGTATCAATTTTAAATTGGTACAAGTTTTTTCTATGTATATTTGTTATTTTTGGAATAGTTTGTAAATCATTAGAATACTTATTAATTAAGAATTATACTAAATCTTTATTAATTAATCTAGGAGGGATTTAATATGAATAATGTGTCTGCAAATCTTAAAATATATTTTGAAGAACCAAAGTGGATTTGTGAATATTTTAGAAAAACTGGCGATGAAATTGAAGTATGTAAATTATTTTTCGACTTTGAACCTGTATCTAGTGATATTTACAAATATTTTTTAAAGAATTTTAATAATTTAACTTTCCAAAAAAGTAGATTTAATATAGAAAAATCAATATTAATATAAAGCTTTAATTTTTATCCTAAATATATTAAAAAAATAAAAAGCATGCTATAAAAAAGCATGCTTTTTTCAATTTTAAGTATTTTCTCTTAAAAAAAATTGTATTTTTATTGTCTAAATATATAATTTTTTTAAATTTTATATTTAAATATTATTATTTAAATTTTTTTGAGATAATATAATGCTATTTAATACTTCCTCTGTTCCTTCAAATCCACTTTTTTTACTTACTAAAAATGGATTTTCTTTTTGCAATATATTTACCAAATCTCCATGACCCAAAAGGTAAGAACTTCTACAAAACTCTAACATATCCTTGTCCATAATTGAATCTCCAATTGCAAATGTTTGTTTATAATTTAATTTATCACATATATATTTTATTGCCGTAGATTTTTTTAATGCACTAGGTACAAAGTATACTTTTGTTCCATTTTTATATGTATCCCAATTTAGTCCTTTTATTTCTCTTATAAAACCTTCTATTGACCTCAAATCAAATTCTTCTTTATCTACTACTATATAAAAGAAAAATTCTTCTGCTTTTCTAATCTTTTTTATACCATATACAGATTTGTATTTTTCTAATAATTTAATTGTATCGTCAATAGATGAGCTTAGTTCTAATTTCTTTTCTATAAATATTTTATAGTCTTTATCAATATCTCCATCAATCAATATATTTCCACCATTTGAAGTTATCGCATATTTAAAATTTAATCCATATTTTGAAAATTCTATTCTCTTAAATTGTTCTGTCGTTCTAGTCGTTGTAGGTATAAAGCAACTATTTTTATTTATCTCTTTAATTAAATTAACTGTTTTTTGTGATATATAAGATATATTTTCGCCTTTATAAACCTCAATTTCTAATTCCTTACTATTTTCTCCTAAAAATCTTTTTGAATATATTATACTTCTATCTAAGTCTGAAAATACTACCATTTTAAATATCCTTCATCTGTTTTATTATTCCACAGCAACTATACGCTTTAAAATCAAATTCTTCTACTTCTACATTTTTTTCTTTTGCTAAAATCAAAATATGTCTTAACTTTTCATTATTTAAATCATCTACAAGTATTTTATATGGTATTCTTCTTAAAAGAACTCTAGTAGTCTCTCCAATCCCTGGTTTTATAAAATTTATATCTTCTATATCGTACTTTTGTTTTATATTTTCAACATCACAATTACCGGCTTTAGTTATTATATCTTCAGTCCAATTTTTCATAGTATTATCTATATTTTCGTATTCATTTTCAAAACAAGCTGAAATAGTATCTAAATAGTTGTTTGATTCATCTACATCTTTTAATTCTTTATAGAATTTTGCCCCATGAAAATCATCTTTTCCTATCAAATCATCTCTTAAAACTGTTCGACTTACAAGACCACTTACTGTAGAGTTTAAACAAGCGCTTGGAATTAAAAAATCCTCTTTAATCCCATATACATTTGAGTAACCACAAGGATCTGCTAAAACTGCAAGCGATGAATCAAATTTCATATTGAAAATTCCTTCAAGTTCATTACACGCTTTTTTAAGTTCATTTGCTATTGTGCCTTTTCCCGTCCATCCATCTATAAATTGAATTTTTGTGCTATCTTTATGTTTATTTATTATGTATTTAATTGCATTTACATCTATACCTCTGTCTCTTATTATAGAAATTGTATAATGCGGCAAATCTAAATTGTATCTTTGTTTTATATATCTTTTAGCTAATATGCCAATCGGTGTGCCAGCTCTTGCTAGCGAAACTAAAATTGGATTTTTGTCATGTCTTTTTAAAATCTTCTCACTCATTACACCAATTGCAAACGCAAGTTTTTCTTTGTTTTCTTCCAGTTTTGTTCTATATAAATTTAAATATTCGTCGCTTACCTGATATTCTATCGGTATCATCTCTGAATAATGTGTGCCACTTTGTATCTTTTTCTCCCTCGTCATATTATCTTCTTCTATTATCATATCCGATATATCTTTTAATAAAAAAATCACATCGTCTTTTTTATATGTTGAAAACTCCTTCATATTATTCTCCCTTTGAATTGTTTTTTAATATTCCTACTTTATCTTTATCCCTATAAATTATCTAGTATATGATTTTTATTTAAACATAACTATATTTAGCTCTTTTATAGAAGTATTTGAAAATATATCTATAATTTCTTTAAGTTCTTCTTTTTCTTTCTCTAATTCGCAAAATAAAAAACATTTATCATAATCGTATTTGTCAATATTGTATATATAATTAACTATGTTCTTGTTATAAAGGCTATTATGTGTAAATTTGCTCTTTATTGGATAACCTTCTTTATCAAACTCTACTATTGGGCTGCGTGTTGTAGAGTGATAGTATATATCTCTATTTTTAAATTGATTTGCAAAGAGCATAGGTATATACATAAATTCCTCAGTCCCTAAAAATAGAGTTTTCTCATCATAACCTATATGAAGTTTAAAGCTTTCTTTTTTGACTTCATCCAATAGATTTTTTTGATCTTCTTTATTTATCCCAAATCGCCCCGTATATTTTAGATATTTTTTATCTTGATCGTATTTTTTCATATCTATGTAAGTGTAATATACTTTTAAATCTTTATTTTTCAATACAGCTTTTTCTTTGTTTTCACTGCATTTAATTATATTTTCTAGTTTTTCTTCATCGCATTTAAATTCAAAATCTCCAGAGAAAAGATATACAAAGTTTATTTTGCAATTTAGTTCTTCTTCTAATTTTTTAAATCTATCAAAAGCTTCATCATTCATCCAATTTAATATGGAACATATTGTATATCTTTTTTTAGGATATAATTCACTTATCTTTTTTATTAAATTGATACAAGTATTTCCTGTCGTTATCTCATCATCGACTAATATTATCTCGTCTTTATTTTTAAGAAATTTTAAATCTTCATAATAAAGATTATGATTTGTCGCATGTGAGTGTTCTTCTAAAAAATCTAGTGATTTTTTATTTTGAACTTTTTCTCTAGTTGTATGTATAAATTCACAATTTGCATTTATATAATTAAAAACACTATGGCCCAAAGCTGTTCCCGTTTCAGCAAATGATATTACAACTCCAGAGTTTAAGTAGTCTTGCTTTTTTTCATAGACTTTTACTATATCTCTACCTAGATTGTCCATATCATATGCCCTGCATGGCAGGTGTTTGCCTAAAACTTTTGATACAAATAAAAATCTTCTTTTTTTATTATTTCTAATAGCTAAATCGAGATAATTATTTATATCTAAATTTAATATATTTTCTTTAATATTTATATTGTATCTAAAAGGTAGATTGTTTTTAGAATTTGTATTTATATTTTCTTTTTTAAGTAATTCTCCCTCTAATATTGTTTGCATTTCTTTATCTTGAAGTTTCAATAAGCTCATTATAATTTACCCCCTCTTTTAAAACGCCATATATATAAGCTAGTTTCATAATTTTTTTAGCCCATTTATAATGCGGTTTGTATTCGTTCATCTTATCTCCATTTGAGCTTTTCTTAACTCCAATTTCTGAATGATAATTTTCTATTATATCTTTTGCATCCATATAATCTTCATAACTAATAGTAGACAATGCTTGTACTATTTCTATTTGTTTTGGATGTATAACTGTTTTACCGACAAATCCATGATATTTATCTAGTTTTATTTCTTTGGCTATGTTTTAAATAAATGTTGATATTTTTATATTTTATCATAAAAAAGCAGGGGTAGTATTACCTCTGCTTTTTAGTTCGTATTTTATTAAAATTGTTGATTAATGATATTAAAAT
>NZ_JAHLOQ010000030.1 GCF_018917435.1 Intestinibacter bartlettii | reverse complement strand
TATTTATACAGTTCAGTACTATAACATTCAGGGCATTTAACCGTAGGTTTCAACTTTCTCGGCTCCTTTCTTTAGGGGGAATTTGTTTTGTGGTGAAACTATTGTAAACCCTAACGGGGCCGAGATTCAAATATAAATAAGTTAACAAAACGCTCGAATTATAGAGGAGGTAAATATGGATAATCAATTAGTTTTATTATTACCATTTGTAATATTAGAGTTTGTACTTGCAATAACTGCTTTAATACATGTAATAAGACACCCAAACTATAAATTTGGCAACAGATTTATATGGATTTTAGTAGTTTTATTTATACAAATTATAGGGCCGATATTCTATTTTATATTTGGTAGAGGTGAGGAATAATGAGTATATTACAAATTCAAGGATTGTATAAAAAATTTGGTCAAAACAATATAATAAATGGACTCGATTTAGAAGTAATGGAAAATACAATCTTTGGATTTATTGGAGAAAATGGAGCTGGTAAAACGACTACAATGAAGATGATACTTGGGTTTTTAAAACCAGACAGTGGAGTTATAAAAGTATGTGGCGAGGAAGTTAAGTTTGGCGAAACGAAAACAAATAAATTTATAGGATATCTTCCAGATGTGCCTGAATACTACGGATATATGACTCCACTTGAATATCTAAAATTATGTGGCGAAATTACAAATATGAAAAAGGGCGATATAAAGAAAAAGAGTGAAGAGTTATTAGAACTTGTGGGGCTTAGTGATTATAAAAAACGAAAAATAAGTAAGTTTTCAAGGGGTATGAAACAAAGACTTGGTATTGCACAAGCGCTTTTGAATGAGCCGAAACTTCTTATATGTGACGAACCTACATCAGCATTAGATCCAATTGGACGAAAAGAAATCTTAGATATTTTATTAAAAGTAAAAGAAAGAACTACAGTAATATTTTCAACACATATATTATCCGATGTTGAGAGAATATGTGACGAAATTGCAATACTTAGAGATGGAAAAATAACATTAAATGGGCCACTATCACAAATTAAAGCAGAGCATATGGTGGATTGTTTAGAAGTTGGGATGAAAAATAAAGAAGATTTTATACAGTTTTTAAATATAGTTAGGGATAATCAAAATATAAATGAAATGCAAAAGTCTGAAAATACAATTTATCTTCATTCAAATAATATAGAAAAAGTTCAAAAAGATGTTATGCAAGGACTAATAAATCAAAATTTATATCCAGTATATATAAAAATTCAAGAACCTACATTAGAAAGATTATTTATGGAGGCAATAAAATGAGAGCATATTTAGCATTTACAAAGAAAGAACTTTTTGAATTAATGAAGACTTATAAATTACTTTTGATTGTGACTGTATTTTTAATATTTGGTTTTATGAATCCAGTTGTGGCAAAGTTTACACCAGATTTAATGGAATCCTTGATGGAAGAGGGAATAAAAATAAGTTTGCCAGAACCGACTATTTTTGATTCATGGGCACAATTTTTTAAAAATACTACGCAAATGGGACTTATTGTACTAGTTATAATATTTAGTGGATTAATTTCAAATGAATTGTCAAAAGGAACTCTAATCAACATGCTTACAAAAGGGCTATCTAGAAAAACTGTAGTTTTATCAAAATTTACATCATCAACATTAGTTTGGACACTTGCTTATTTCTTATCTGCATTAGTTACATTTTTATATTCGATGTTATTTTGGGAAGATACACAGGTTGAAAATCTGTTATTTTCTTTGAGTCTTGTATGGGTATTTGGATTATTTTTAATAAGTGCAATAATTTTGGGCGGAATTTTATTTAAAACTTCTTATGGTTCAATGTTATTTTGTGGAGTTATAGTAGGGGGACTTTTGATTTTAAATATTATACCCAAAGTTCAAGATTATAACCCAATTCAACTTATAAATATAAATATGGATATATTAAAAGGTGATGTTGAGATTTCAGAAGTTATAAAATCACTTTGGATTACATTAGGGGCAAGTGTATTATTTGTAATTTCAAGTATTGCAGTATTTTGCAAAAAAGAGTTTTAATTGTAATTATTAATTAAAGTATGGTATTTAAGTTTATATAAAAGAAGGATTTAATAAAACAAATATAAAATATATAAATAAAACCTCTCATAATTTGAACGCAAAGTGAGAGGTTTTGTTTTTATTGTTTACTTTAACCAATATTTTAGTTTTGAACTATTTTAATTCAAGACCAGCATTTTTAAGTTCTTTTTTCAAAATATCTATATTGTTTGCTTGCATATGACCAAGTGGAAGTCTTAAATTTCCAACTTCCATTCCTAGTAAATTCATAGCAGTTTTTACGGGAACAGGATTTACCTCCACAAATAGAGCATCAATTAGAGGTTTTAAATCTAGTTGAAGTTTTCTTGAAGTTTCTATATCTCCAGATAAGAAACTAGAAACTAAATCATGACTTTCTTTAGGGCATATATTGGCAAGAACAGAAATAACACCAACACCTCCTAAAGATAAAAGAGGTAGAGTAGAGTCATCATTTCCAGAATATATAGCAAAGTCATCATCAACTAGTCGAGCAATTTCGGCTACTTGAGCCATATCCCCACTTGCTTCTTTAATACCAACTATATTTGGTTCATTATAAGATAATTCTGCAACTAAATTAGGTGATAAGTTAACACCTGTTCGAGAAGGTACATTGTAGATAATTATAGGTGTATCAACACTTTGTGCGATTTTAGTAAAGTGAGCTTTAATACCAGATTTATTACCTTTATTATAGTAAGGATTGATAATTAAAAGTCCATCAGCACCAAAATTTTCTGCTATTTTACTAAGTAAAATAGAGTGTTCTGTATCATTACCTCCTGTTCCTGCAATTACAGGAATTCTCTTATTTACTGCATCGATAACACATTTTATAGCAGCAATATGTTCTCTGTCACTAAGTGTACTCGCTTCACCAGTAGTACCACATACAACAATTGCATCAGTACCATTTTTTATATGAAACTCAACAAGCTCTTCTAATTTGTCATAGTTTACTGTATTTTCTCTTGTAAAAGGAGTTACTAAAGCGACTGCAGATCCTTTAAATAACATAATATTCCCCCTTCTAAAAATATTAGCAATAAGTATGTAATAAGTAATATTGCTTATTAGAAGTATATTCTGTGACTATTTATATTATTAATATACATAAAAATATATCTTTTAAAAAATATAGAAAATAGTAGAGAATATTTTGGTTGTAATGTATAATTTAGGTAGAAATTAAAAATAAGGGGTGTACAAAATGAAAGAACAAGTTGCAGCAGTATTAGATAAAGTGAGACCAGTACTACAAAGAGATGGCGGAGACGTTGAATTAGTAGAAGTTAGTGATGATGGTGTAGTATTAGTTAGACTACAAGGAGCTTGCTCAGGTTGTCCAGGAGCTACTATGACATTAAAAGCTGTTATAGAAAACTTATTAGTAAAAGAAGTACCTGGTGTAACTAGAGTAGTTGGGGTTTAATAACCAAAAGAGCTAAACAATTTAAATGATTGTTTAGCTCTTTTTATTATTAACATGTATAAAATTATATTTGTTATTGTATAGATTATTTATAAAATTTTGGGTGACTGAGTCAAGATATTTATAATTTTTGTAATTAGCTGCAAAATATTATATAACGAATATAATACAAAGGGAGGTTTTTAAATGAGAATAGGAACATCAAATAGTACAAAATTATTAGATAATGCTTGTGTAAATGAGTATAAAATACCACTTATAGTTATGATGGAAAATGCCGTACTTGCAGCATTTAAACATATGGATATAGCAAATAATCAAAAATATGTAATAGTAAGCGGTGTTGGAAATAACGGTGGAGATGGACTAGGTATCGCCAGACAATTGAAAGCTCATGGTAAAGAAGTAGATGTATTTATTGTAGGTAATATCGAAAAAATGAGTGAATGTTCAAAGATAAACTACAATATTTTAAAGGCTATGGATATATCTACAAATATTATAGATAAAGAAAACCTAGACTATCTAAAATCTAAAATTAAAAATTCGGATGTAGTAGTAGATTGTATATTTGGGACAGGACTTGAAAGAGATATAAAGGGGATTTACTATGATGTAATAGATATAATAAATCAAAATAAAAACAAAACATATTCAATAGATGTACCATCTGGTATAAATGCAACAACAGGAGATATACTTGGTATTTGTATAGATGCAGATAAAACAATCTCATTTGAGTTTTATAAAAGAGGTTTTCTAAAATATGCAACAAAAGAATTTATTGGAGAAGTAATAGTTGAACATATTGGAATACCAAAATACATATTAGACAAATACGATGATAAAGAATATATAACAGATATAGAATTAATAAAAGAAAATATAAAAATAAAGAATAAATTTTCATTTAAAAGTGATTTTGGAAAGGTAGCTATTTTTGCTGGAAGTAGAGGATTTACAGGAGCAGCTTATATAGCAACCCAGGCAGCAGTTAAATCAGGAAGTGGATTGACAACACTTATATCAGATTCATATGTTCAAAATATAGCTAGTCAAAAACTTTGTGAGGCAATGACACTAGATATTGATGAAGATGAAAAGGTTAAAAAATTAATAAAAGGGTGTGATGCCATTGGATTTGGATGTGGTATGGGTGACAATGAGGTAACATATAATAAATTAGAGTATGTATTAAAAAATACAACTTGTACTATTATAATAGATGCAGATGGATTAAATATATTAAAGCAGAAAAAGGAGTTATTAGAAAATAATCCAGATAGAATAATTATTACACCTCACTTAGGTGAAATGGCTAGACTTACAGGATATCCTATCGACTATATTAGAGATAATAAAGTTGATGTGGCAAAAGAATTTGCTAAAAAATATAAATTAATTGTTTTGTTAAAGGGATATGAAACAGTAATAACTGATGGAGAATATACATATATAAATCCAACAGGAAATGCAGCTATGGCAAATGGCGGAATGGGTGATACATTACTTGGAATAATAACATCTTTTGTTGGTCAAGGAATGACAAATCTTATGGCGACAGTTTGTGGAGCATATATTCATGGGTATATAGGAGATACTTTATCTAAAAAATTATATACAGTAAATGCAACTGATATAATCAGTTCTATACCAAAGATTATAAAGTTTTTCCAAAAATGATTTATTAAAAAAATGAAAAATTTGATATTGCTTTGTAACACTATCACACAATGTATAATGCTATAATATATTTAAAAATAATTTAGGAAATATATTCTATTTAAGAGATGAGGGATGCTTATGAGTATCAGTATAGGTACATTTTGGTTTATAGTAGCCATCATATTTGGCGTTGGAGAGTTAATGACAACAAGTCTTACATTAATTTGGTTTAGTATCGGGGCATTGATTTCAATGGTACTTAGTATATTTATAGAAAGTATTTTGATACAAGTGATTATATTTGCTGTTATATCTATAGGTCTTTTAGTCATAGCTACTAAATATTTAGTTGATAGGGATAAAAACGTAAAATATAATACTAATTTGCAGGGAATAATCTCTCAAAAAGCTATTGTAATAAAGGCTATTGAGCCATATGAAACAGGAATAGTCAAGTTAAATGGAGAAGAGTGGACAGCTATATCTAAGGATGAAGTTAAAATTGAAAAAGGTAGAATTGTAGAAGTAGTTGAAATAGAAGGAGTAAAACTTATCGTTAGAGAGGTCAGTGATATTAATCTAGATTTAGAAGAACAATCAGATTCGGTCAGTAAAGAAATAGATATTAAAATAAAAACAAGTGAATAAAGGAGGGAAAAAATATGACGACTATTGGTATTCTTATAATAGTAATTGTAATTGTAGTAATAATGAGTATCAAATGTGTTAAGGTAATTCAACAATCAACAGTAGGAATTATAATGAGATTGGGGAAATTCCACAAAAAGGCTGATACAGGGGTACATTTTTTAGTTCCTTTTATAGATACTCTATCTTATAGGATAGATTTAAAGGAAAGAGTAGAGGATTTTCCACCTCAACCAGTTATAACAAAAGATAATGTTACAATGCAAATAGACACAGTAGTGTATTATCAAGTAACAGATCCAATTAGATTTGTGTTTGAAATAGCAAATCCAAATGCAGCTATAGAAAACTTAACTGCTACTACACTTAGAAATATTATAGGTGAGTTAGATTTAGATGCAACATTAACATCTAGAGATGTAATCAACACAAAAATGAGGGCAATACTAGATGAAGCAACTGATAAATGGGGTATAAAAGTAAACAGAGTTGAACTTAAAAATATAATGCCACCTCACGACATCCAAGTAGCTATGGAAAAACAAATGCGTGCTGAACGTGAAAGAAGGGAATCAATCCTTCAAGCAGAAGGTGAAAAGCAATCTTCTATATTAAGAGCAGAAGGTGAAAAACAATCAGCAATTCTTAGAGCAGAGGCTAAAAAAGAAGCTATGATAAGAGAGGCTGAAGGGGATAAACAATCTAGAATCCTTAAAGCCCAAGGTGATGCAGAATCTATTAGAGAAGTTGCAAAAGCTAAAGCAGAAGGGGAAGCTGTAGTAATTGAACAAGTATTTAAAGCTATGAAAGATGCAGATATAGATGACAACATGTTAGCACTTAAATCTATGGAAGCACTTGAAAAAGTAGCTCAAGGAAAATCAACAAAACTTGTATTGCCATCAGATGCAGTTAATTTCTTAGGAACTTTCAAAGGTATAAAAGAAGTTATGAAAGATGATGATGACGATATAAAAATAAATATAAATAAAGAAGAATCTAAATAATAGATAAAAAAGTCGTCGGGCTAATTGCTTTGACGACTTTTTTTACTTAAAATCTAGACATATAAAAAATATTTAGCTTGTAAAAATGAATAAGATGAAAGATAAAGAGGATTTAGATTAAGTGTTTTAGTCTGAATCAGGACAAGTGATAACTTAATTAAAAAAAGTTGTGAAAATGTTTTCCTAAACATAAAAAAGAAAATATGGAAAAACTATGAAAAAAATTCATTTTATTAGTAATAATATTGTATACAATTACCAAAAATTAGTTTACAATATATGGTAAAGGCTGACGCGATAAAAAGGCTATTATTAAAAGGAGGGGTTTTCTATTAATTATTTAGATATAATAAAGGAAGAAAATATAAATAACTTTAAGAGCGGAAATGCTTTAGATAGTTATAAATATATGGGAAACCACAAAGTTAGTTACAACGGGGAAGAAGGAATATCTTTCATGGTATGGGCTCCTAATGCACAGGAGATTCAACTAGTGGGGGATTTCAATGACTGGGATGGTAGTTCTCATAAACTTAAAAATTTATATGATTCTGGGGTTTGGTCAATCTTTACAACAGATTTATCACAAGGGGATATATATAAATACAATGTTGTAGGGTGTGACGGAGTAAGTAGACTAAAATCAGATCCATATGGAACTTATGCAGAATTAAGACCAGAAACTGCTTCAAAAGTTTTTGATTTAGGAAAATTTAATTGGAGCGATAAAAAATATTTAGATCAAAAAAATAAAAAATCAGTATTTGAGCAACCAATAAACATTTATGAGGTTCATCTAGGGTCTTGGAAAAGAAAATGGGATGGAGATTTCTTTAACTATGAAGAACTTTATGAAATGCTTGAATATTGTAAAGACATGGGATATACACATATAGAATTAATGCCTATAACAGAATATCCATTAGATATGAGTTGGGGGTATCAAACTATAGGTTATTATGCTACAACAAGTAGATATGGAAATCCTAATGAATTTAAAGCTTTTGTAGATAAGGCACATGAATTAGGACTTGGAATTATATTAGACTTTGCATATAGTCATTTTTGTAAAGATATACATGGGCTTTATAGATTTGATGGTTCTGCTCAATATGAATATGCAAGTCCATTAAAAGCAGAAAATTTAGCATGGGGAACAGCACATTTTGATGTTGGTAAACCTGAAGTTAACAGCTTCTTACTTTCAAATGTATTATATTGGTTTAAAGAATATCATATAGATGGGATAAGAGTTGATGCAGTAAGTAGTATGCTTTATCTTGATTATGATGGTGGAGATTGGGAACCAAATCAATACGGGGGAAAAGAAAATATAGAAGCAATAAACTTCTTAAGAAGATTAAATGAAGTGATATATGCTAATGTTGAAAATCCAATAGTAGTAGCAGAAGAATCAACTGCTTGGCCTATGGTAACATCACCAACATATAGTGGTGGTTTAGGATTCTCATATAAATGGAATATGGGTTGGATGAATGATACTTTAAAATACATGGAAAAAGACCCAGTATATAGAAAGTATCACCATGATTTAATAACATTCTCATTTATGTATGCATTCTCAGAAAACTTCATATTACCATTATCACATGATGAGGTTGTACATGGTAAAAAGTCTTTATTAGATAAAATGCCAGGGGATGATTGGCAAAGATTTGCGAATTTAAGACTTTTATATGCTTACTATATGATACATCCAGGTAAAAAATTATTATTTATGGGTTCTGAATTTGCGCAAGGATTAGAGTGGAGATATGCTTATGGGCTAGAATGGGAGCTATTAGAAATTGAGCAACATTCAAAAATGAAAGACTACGTAAAAGATTTAAATTACTTATACAAAGATGAAAAATCTTTATACGAATTAGATAATACATATAAGGGGTTTGATTTTATAGATCCTAATAATAAGGATCAAAGTATTATTACTTTAATGAGATTAAGCAAAGATCCTAAAGATTTCATAATAGCTGTTTTAAACTTTACTCCAAACGTATATTACGATTATAAAGTAGGGGTACCTTATGAAGGTATTTACGAAGAAATTTTAAACAGTGATAATGAAAAATATTATGGATCAAATCAAATAATGGAGAATGCTGAATTAGTTTCAGTAGATGAAAACTGGCACAACAAACAATATCATATAACTATAAAAGTTCCTCCACTAGGTGCAACTTTTATAAAATTAAATAAAGAAAAAACTGTAAAATTAGAAAAAGAATTAGCTAAAGAAAAAGCAAAACAATCTAAGCAACAAATAGATGAAATAGATGAAAAAAATAATACAGTAAAAATAACAGATGAACCTACAAAAGAAACAACAGTTGAAAAAGAATATGATTCAAAAATTATAGAAAAAACTGCAGAAAAATCAAAAAAGGATTTTAAGGTGGAAACTACAAAAAAATCTAAAAAAACAAAAAATAACAGAAATAAAAAGAAAAAAGCTAATAAAAAGAGATTATTAAACAAATAAATTTAAAATATAGCAAAATATATAAAAGCATCTCAAAAATATACAAAAATATATTATAATTGTTATAAAAAGACGCTTCGATTTAGAAGTAATTTTAATTAATATATTTTTAAAATTCATAAAAGCAAGTAATTTATTATAAAATAATAAATTGATTAATAACTTTAAAATATAAAAATATAGGTATACTATATGAAAGGGGACCATATATGAAAAAAGAAATGCTAGCTATGATTTTAGCAGGAGGACAAGGCTCTAGATTAGGAGTATTTACAAAAAGAATTGCAAAACCAGCCGTATCATTTGGGGGAAAATATAGAATTATAGATTTTGTTTTAAGTAACTGTTCTAATTCAGGAATTGATACAGTTGGTGTATTAACTCAATATAAACCACAAATATTAAATTCACACATCGGTATGGGTGATCACTGGGATTTAGACAGAGTTAATGGCGGTGTTACAATACTTCAACCATATATGAATGAAAAAGAAGGTCATTGGTTTAATGGTACAGCCAATGCAATAAAGAAAAATATGGACTTTATAGATAATTATGATCCAGAATATGTTTTAATTTTATCTGGAGACCATATATATAAAATGGACTACAGTAAAATGCTTGAATTCCATAAAGAAAAAGGTGCTAAAGCAACAATAGCAGTAATAGAAGTACCATGGGATGAAGCAAGTAGATTTGGAATTATGAATACAAATGAAGATGGAAGCATTTATGAATTTGAAGAAAAACCAAAAGAACCAAAAAGTAATTTAGCCTCTATGGGTATTTACATATTTGACTGGAAGACTTTAAGAGCATATTTCAAAAGAGCAGATGAAACAGGAGAATGCTTAGACGATTTCGGACATAATGTAATACCAACTATGTTAAAAGAAGGACAATCAATGTTCGCATATCCATTCAAAGGATATTGGAGAGACGTTGGTACTATACAAAGTTTATGGGAAGCAAACATGGATTTAATAAATGATCCAGAAGCAGTAGATTTAAACGATCCACAATGGAGAATCTACACTAATACAAATGATGTGCCACCACAATATATAGGACCAAACGCATCAGTTAAAAAATCATTAATTGCCGATGGTTGCAGAGTTTACGGAACTGTTAAAAACACTGTATTATCACATAAAGTACAAATTGGTGAAGGTTCAGTTGTTGAAGACTCTGTAATAATGCCTAATGTAAAAATAGGAAAAAATGTAGTTATCAAAAAAGCTATGATAGCAGAAGGAGCAGTTATAGAAGACAATGCTATAATAAAAGATGAAGATAACGAAATAAGCGTAGTATCAGAATTTGAATTAGTAAAAGCATAAAAATATTAAAAATAAAAGAACATATTTAAATAGAACATAGGTAAATATAGGGGGAAACTTTATGAAAAATGAATGCATGGGCTTAATAAATTTAGATAGCATACAAAATCCATCTGTAAATGTATTATCAGATCACAGACCAGTGGCAACTATACCAATTGCCGGTAGATATAGATTAATAGACTTTACATTATCAAATATGGTTAATTCAGGAATAACAAATGTAGGTATATATGCAAGAGAAAAATACAGATCTTTAACTGACCATTTAGGAAGCGGTAAAGACTGGGATTTAAGTAGAAAACAAGGCGGACTATATGTATTGAGTCCAGAAAATACTAAAAATAACAATAACTATGGATATAGAAAAGGGGATATATATACAATATTAGCTAATATAGATTATATAGAAAAAAGCCCTGAGGAATATATAATAGTTGCACCATCATATATGATTTGTTCAATAGATTATAATGATTTATTAAAATATCATAAAAAATCAAATAATGATATAACAATAGTTTATAAACGTGTTGACAATGCAAACAAAGACTTTAAAAATTGTAACACTTTAAATATAGATAAAGATAGAAGAATAAAAAATATAGGTAATAACTTAAATACTTTCCCAAGTGCAAATATATGCATGGATACTTTCATAATGAAACGTACAGATTTTATACAATGTATATACAGTATAGCTAGCATGGGAACATATTCTTACATAGAAGATTACATAATAAATCAATTAGACAATATACAAGTAGGTGCATATAAATACGAAGGCTATTTAAAATGCATAACTTCATTAAAAAGCTATTACGAAGCAAGTAAAGAATTATTAACAGAAGAAGTATCTAAAGAATTATTTAGAGCAAATAGAAAAATATTTACTAAAGATAAATCACAAGCACCAACTATGTATGGAGAAAATGCTGAAGTTAGAGGATCATTTATAGCAACTGGTTGCCAAATTGATGGTACAGTTGTTAGAAATTCTGTAATAATGCAAAGTTGTAAAATAGGAGACAACGTAGTACTAGAAAATGTAATATTAGATAAAAATGTAACTATAAGTTCAAATAAAGAACTAAAAGGAGATAAAGATTACCCAATGGTAATCGAGAAAAATGAAACAGTTTAATAAGGGGGTAGAAAATATGAAGGTCCTTTATGTGACAGCAGAGTGTTGGCCCTTTGCTAAAACAGGAGGTTTAGGCGATGTTGCTTATGCATTACCTAAAGCATTAAAAAGAGAAGGTGTAGATGTTAGGGTAATGATGCCTAAATACTCAACAATACCTACATACTTAAAAGATAGACTAAAAAAAGTAGGAGAATTTAGCGTTGATGTATCATGGAGAAGTCAATACTGTGGTGTAGAGCAACTAGAATTAGATGGAGTAACATTCTACTTTATAGATAATGAATACTATTTCAAAAGAGATGGTGCAGAAAGTATATATGGACATGGGGATGATGCAGAAAGATTTATATTCTTTACAAATGCTGTATTAAAATCTATAGATAAATTAGGTTTTTACCCTGATGTAATTAATATAAATGATTGGCATACAGGAATGTTACCATTATTCTTAAAAGAAAAATATGGACACTTACCAAAATACAGAAATATAAAAACTATGTATACTATACATAACTTACAATATCAAGGTATTTTCCCAAGTGAAATATTAGGAGATATATTAGATATTGACTTTAGACATTTTAATAATGGTGACATAGAATATCACGGACAAATAAACTTTATGAAAGCAGGTATAAATTTTGCTGATAAAGTTTCTACAGTAAGTCCAACATATGCTGGCGAAATAGAAACAGAATTCTATGGAAACACATTAGATGGATTAATAAGAGCAAATCAACATAAATTAGTAGGAATACTAAATGGTATAGACTATGATATAAATAATCCACAAACAGACCAAAATATATTTGTCAATTATGATGTAAATTCATTAGACAAAAAAGTACAAAATAAAATTGAATTACAAAAACTTTTAAAATTAGAAGTTAATCCAGATATTCCTATGGTTGGTATAGTATCTAGATTAGTTTCACAAAAAGGTTTAGATTTAATAGATTTTATGATGCCAGAAATCATAAATGAAAACTTACAATTAGTTGTATTAGGAACAGGAGAAAACCAATATCAATCAATGTTCCATTATTATGATTCTCACTATCCTTCAAAAGTTTCAGCTAATATAACTTTTGATAGTTCATTAGCCCAACAAATTTATGCTGCTAGTGATATATTCTTAATGCCTTCATTATTTGAACCATGTGGAATAGGTCAAATGATAGCAATGAGATATGGAACATTACCAATAGTTAGAGAGACTGGTGGATTAAGAGATACAGTAAATCCTTACAATCAATATACTCATGAAGGTAATGGATTTAGTTTCTCAAATTATAATGCTCATGAAATGTTCTTTACATTACAAAAAGCATTAAGATTATACCAACAAGACAGAGGAACATGGAATACACTAGTTAGAAATGCGATGAATACTGATAATAGTTGGAGTAAATCAGCTAAAGAATACATCAATATATATAAAAGTCTATAAGAAAAATTTATTTGAAAATAGTATAAATAGCATTAAGGGAAATTATATTTATATACAAAATTTAAATAAATATAATTCAAGCACTTGCTTAGGCAAGTGCATTGCCCTTTTATGCGAAAAAAGGGGTTATTTTTTAATAGTAAGGGAGATGGCTTATGATCACAATTAGCAAAAAGAAATTTAAACATGCTTTTAAAACTAAGATGTACAGTCTATATGCTCAACCTGTTGAAGAAGCTAGTAAAGACGAAGTTTTTAGAGTTTTATGCTGTGTTATAAAAGATTTTATAGCTAAAGAATGGGTTGGAACTAGAATTGACAAGGAAAAGGCTGTATTTTATTTTTCAATGGAATTTTTAATAGGAAGACAGCTACAATCTAATTTATTAAATTTGGATGTAGAACATGAAATAGAAGAAGGTCTTAAAGAATTAGGCATTAATTTAGATGAGATAATAGAAACAGAACCAGATCCAGGATTAGGAAATGGCGGACTAGGAAGACTAGCAGCATGCTTTTTAGATTCAATGGCATCAGTTGGAATTAGTGGTCATGGATATGGAATAAGATATAAATACGGTTTATTCGAACAAAAATTTGTAAATGGATCTCAAGTTGAACTACCAGACAACTGGCTAAAAAATGGTCAATATCCATGGGAAACTGTAAGACCTAATAGAGCAGTTGTAGTAAAATTTGAAGGTGATGCTTATTTAAGACAAAAAGCTGATGGAAATCTAGCAGTAGTACATGAAAATTATATCCCTATTATGGCCATGCCTTATGATATACCAATAATAGGATATGAAAATCAATGTATAAATACTCTTAGATTATGGAAAAGTGAAGTTTTAAATAGGGACTTTGCTGAAGTTACTAGAAATGCTAAAAATCAAAATGGAAGTTACGAAGATGCATTAAAATATAAATATTATGCTGAAGAGATATCTCAAGTTTTATATCCAAATGATTCAAACTATGCAGGTAGATTACTTAGATTAAAACAAGAATACTTCTTTGTAAGTGCAGGATTACAAGATATTATAAGAAAATGTAAAAAAAATAAAGTAAGTTTAAGAGACTTACCTAAAAAGGTAGCAGTTCATATAAATGATACACATCCTACTTTATGTATACCTGAATTAATGAGAATACTTTTAGATGAAGAAGGATTTTCTTGGGATGAAGCATGGGATATAACTACTAGAGTTATGTCATATACAAATCACACAATTTTATCTGAGGCATTAGAAAAATGGCCAGTTGAAATGATCAAAAAATTATTACCAAGAATCTATATGATAATAGAAGAAATAGATAGAAGATATGTTGAATATTTACAAAGTAAATATCATAATGACTGGGGTAAAATCAATTATATGAGAATTATCTATAATGGTGAAGTCAGAATGGCACATCTATGTATAAGAGGAAGTCATAGCGTAAATGGTGTTGCTAAGCTTCATACTAAAATTCTAGAAAAAGAAGAATTAAAAGATTTCTATCAAGATGAACCATATAAATTTAATAATAAAACAAATGGTATAGCTCATAGAAGATGGTTAATGAGTTGTAACAAAGAACTTTCTGAATTAATTACGGAATTAATTGGTGATGAGTGGAAGAAAGATACTAGAAAACTAAAAGATTTAGAAAAATACCTAGATGATAAAAAAGTTTTAGATAGAGTTGGACAAATAAAATATAACAATAAAGTAAAACTTGCAGATTATATATACAAAAAACAAGGAATACAAGTAGATCCAAATTCTATATTTGATGTTCAAATAAAAAGATTACATGCATATAAGAGGCAATTATTAAATGTACTTCATATTCTTTACTTATATCATGAATTACTAGATAATCCAGAAATGGAATTAGTACCTCGTACATTTATATTTGGTGCTAAAGCAGCTCCAGGATATTATTTAGCAAAATGTATAATAAAACTTATAAATAGTGTTGCAGATTTAGTAAATAATGATTCTAGAGTTAACCACAAAATAAAAGTAGTATTTATTGAAAACTATGGAGTATCAATTGCTGAAAAAATAATTCCAGCTGCAAATGTAAGTGAACAAATATCTACAACTACAAAAGAAGCATCAGGAACTGGTAACATGAAACTTATGATGAATGGTGCTATAACAATGGCAACTATGGATGGGGCAAATGTAGAAATTTCAGAACAAGTTGGAAAAGAAAATATGTTTATATTTGGTCTAAATGCTGAACAAGTCTTAGAATACAATAAATATGGCGGATATTCTTCTAAAGATTTATATCACAGTGATAGAAGAATTAAAAGAGTAGTTGATGACTTAGTTAATGGTTTTATACCTGGATTAGGAAAAGATGGAATTGCAATATATGATTCTTTAATTACTAATAATGATGAATATTTTGTGCTAAGAGATTTTTATTCTTATATTGATGCACAAAAGAGTTTACAAGAACTTTATAAAAATAAAGACCTTTGGAATAAAGTATCATTAAAAAATACAGCATGTTCAGGATTCTTCTCTAGTGATAGAACAATAGAAGAATATATAAATGATATTTGGTTTAAAGAGGGTGTAAAATAATATGGCGAACATTATAAGATATAATTCATGGGATACAAACTTTAAAGCTCCATTTGGAGCTTTAAAGACTTGTGAGACTTCAAAAATTAAAGTTGAGAGTAGCAAGTCTCTTGATGTATACAGTATAAAATTAATAATAGAAAAAGAAGATGAAAATCTAAATCCAGTAGTTGTAAGAGAATTAGAATTAAAACAAACTGGTGAAACACAAGAATTAAAAGAATATTCTGTAGAAATAGCTCCTTTAGAACAACCTGCAACATATTATTACTTTTTTGTTGTTGAGTTAAATTTATATGGAGAAAACAAAACATTATTTTATGGAAAACAACCTAATAATGGAATGATTTGTGAATATAATTATGAAAATTTAAATAAGTACCAATTAACTGTATACGAGGATTATAAAGTACCTTCATGGTTTAAAGAAGGAGTTTTATACCATGTATTTGTAGACAGATTTAATAATGGTAATAGAAGTGGAAAAGTTGACAATCCAAAGAAAAATTCATTTTTATATGGAAATTGGGATGATGACCCAATGTATATAAAAGATAAAAATGGAGAAATATTAAGATGGGATTTCCAAGGTGGGAACCTTAAAGGTATAATTAACAAACTTGGATATCTAAAAAAACTTGGTGTAACAGTTATATACTTAAGTCCTATATTTGAAGCTGCAAGTAATCATAAATACGATACAGGTAATTATAAAAATATAGACCCTATGTTTGGTGACGAAAAGATATTTAAAGAATTAATAGATAAAGCCGCAGAAAAGGGTATGTCTATAGTTTTAGATGGAGTATTTAGTCATGTTGGAGCAGACAGTATTTATTTTAATAAATTTAATCATTATGACAGTGTAGGCGCTTATCAATCTGAAGATTCTCCATATAGATCATGGTTTAATTTTAAAGAAGGACCTGAGGAATATCAATCTTGGTGGGGAATAAAAGCTCTACCTAATACTAATGAGTTAGAACCTTCATTTATGGACTATATCATATACGATGATGATAGTGTAATAAATAAATGGATGAATATGGGGGTTAAAGGATGGCGATTAGATGTAGCAGACGAACTTCCTACTAAATTTATAAAAGAGTTAAAGAAAGAAGCAAGAAAAAATGATGAAGAATCTATAGTGATAGGAGAAGTATGGGAAGATGCATCTAATAAAATAAGTTATGGAGAAAGAAGAACTTATTTACTTGGAGATCAATTAGATAGCGTTTTAGGATATCCGTTTAGAGATAATTTAGTTTCTTTCTTAAATGGACAAATATCATCTTGGCAATTAAATGATTTCTTTATAACAATAAAAGAGAACTATCCAAGTGAAGCATTTAAGTCTAATCTAAACTTATTAAGTAGTCATGATATTGTAAGAGTAAAGACAGCATTAAATTCTGATAAAGAACTGTTAAAATTGGCTATATTAACTCAAATGAGTTTTGAAGGAGTGCCATATATATATTATGGTGACGAAGCAGGACTTGAAGGAGGTAAAGATCCAGAAAATAGAAAAACATATCCTTGGAAAAATGAAGATATTGAAATAATGGATTTTTATAGACATTGTAGTCAATTTAGAAATAGAAATAAAGTATTTACTTTAGGAGATACTTACTTTGTATATACAGGAAACGATGATGTATTTTCATATATAAGATATAATGAAGATGATACTGAATTAGTGCTTATAAACAGAAGTAAAGCTAAACAAAGTGTTAAATTAGATATAAAAGCAGACTATTTAGAAGAAGTAACAGTTACATATTCAGTAATTAATAATGGTGAAAAAATTACTACAGTTGATGGAAAATTTAATATAGATATGGATGAAAAATCATATAGAATATTTAAAATATGGAAGTAATATTATTATATTAAACAACTAAAATATTTAAAATAAAAATCTATGGAGTATATACGTTATATTCCATAGATTTTTTTTAGTTAAAATGGAACTTGATCTTCTGTAAGTTCATCTAAATCTGATATATTTTCATTCAGAACCTCATCAAATAAATCCTCATCATTAAATAATTTACTGTTATTTAATTCAGAATGTTTATGACCTAGAAAATGAAAATTACTTGCTTTTATAGTTGTATAATATCTGTTTTCACCATTTTTATCTATATATTTTCTTATTTCTAGAGAACCCTCTACAGCGATTAAAGAACCTTTAGTGGAATATTGGCAGAATGTTTCAGCTTTACGACCCCACATATCTATATTTATAAAGTCGGTTTGAATAACTCCGTCTTTATTTCTATAATTTCTAGAAACAGCTATACGAAATTTACAAAATGGTCTATCTTCATTTACATATTTTAATTCTGGATCGGAAACAAGTCTTCCGACTAAGCTTACATTATTCATAAAACACCTCTCTAATTTATATTTTAGTAAGAATATTGACAAATATTGGATTGCATATACAATAAAATTGTATAAAAAAAAGGAATTTTTAATAAAAAAATATAATATATTAATATAATAATTTAATATTTTACAAAATTTGAACTTAAATCACACATAAAAAGGGGTATGATTATGAGTAACAAAGTTTATGAAAAAATCCTAAAAAGTAGTAGAGATGGATTTTTAAAGGTTAAAGGGTATAAAAATGAATATGGGGAATATGTAGATTTTGATATAATAGATTACAATAATTCTCTATTAGATGTTCTAAGAAAAGGAACAAAAAAAAGTAGTTTAGAGAAAGATAATATAAAAAACGTTATTACGGAAATGTTTAATACTAATAATGAAAATATAAAAATAAAAGATTTATTAAGTACTATAGAGACAGATGGATTTAAAAAAGTAACTTTTGGTCAAAAATCATATGGAATAAACTTAACAGTAGAGGGTTATTCTTTAGAGGAATATTTTATATTTCTATGCAAATTAAATTTTGAACAAGAGATTTTTAGGTTTTCCGAACAGCTAGATAAAGCTACTGGTATTTATTTTTGGATAAAAGATATAAAAGGAAACTATATAACTGTTAACAAAAAGTGGTTAGATGAAACCGGATTCCAAGATAAGTCAAGTATAGAAGGACTTAATAGTTATGATGTTTGGCCTAAAAAACAGTGCGATAAATTTAGAGCTAATGAGAAAGAAGTAATAAGAGACAATACTATAAAGATTTTTGAAGAAAAATTTCCATTTCTTTCTGGTGAGAAAAGTGTGGATACTACTATATGGCCTCTATTAGACGAAGATAACCATCCAATAGGAACTATGGGAATAGCTATAGAGGGAAAAAGCAGAACGAAATTTTATGAAAACCTAAATAAAAATGAGAAAACTTTTAAAGAGATAACAAAATATAGCGATGCAGTATTTTTTATAAGAGATGATAAAAAAATAATTTATATGAGTCCAGCCTATGAAACAATATTCGAAGAATCTTGTGAGTATTATGAAGATGATGTATATAAATTTAATGACTTTTTTAAAAGTGAAAAACAAAAGCAAGGTATATTAGAAAACTATGATTTTGAAAGTTTAAATGAAGGTAGAGCAAAAGCAAAACTTAAAAATGGAAAAGAAAAATGGATACAATATAAATTTTTACCTATACATGATGAATCGGGGAAAACTATAAAAAGAATTGGTATATTAACTGATGTTACAAAGGATGTAAATTTAGAAGAAGAAAAAGAAAAGTTAAGATTGGACTTTTTTGCTAATATATCACATGAACTTAGAACACCTGTTAATTTAATATTAAGTTCAATACAAGTTTTAAAATTAAAATTAGATAATTTAAATAAAGAAGATTATGATTATTTTTCAAAATATATGAATATCATGGAAAATAATACATTTAGATTAGTAAAATTAATAAACAATTTAATTGATTCTACTAAAATTGATTCTGATAGTATAAAAATGTATCCTATTAATGAAGATATAATAAACTTTATAGAAGGAATATGTTCTTCAGTAATACAGTTTGTCAAATCAAAAAATATGAATTTAGTATTTGATACTGATAAAGAAGAAGAAATTATTAGTTTTGATCCTAATTTTATAGAAAGAATTATGTTAAATATATTATCAAATGCAGTTAAATTTAATAAGGAAAATGGAACTATATTTGTAAATGTAAGTGTAAAAGAAAAAGATGTAGTTGTTGAGGTTAAAGATGAGGGACCTGGTATACCAAAAGAAAAAATCCCTACTATTTTTGATAGATTTGAACAAGTTAGAACTAAGATGAAGAGCGAACGAGAAGGTAGTGGGATAGGACTTTATATAGTGAAATCATTAGTACAAAAACATGGTGGAACTGTGAAAGTTGAGAGTGAAGATAATAAAGGGTGTTCAATAATATTTACATTGCCTAGAAAAATACTGAAAAATCAAGATAATAATAGTAATAGATATAAAGAAAGTAAAATAAATATGATGGAAGTAGAATTCTCAGATATATATGTTTAGAATAAGTTTATGTTTTTAAAAAGAATTAAAATGATTCGTTGACAAAAAATACCAAAAAGACTATCATTTAGTTAGTAGCAAATGCCAATAACAATTAAGGGGGAATCAGAAATGTCAAATTGTGGATCATGTCCATCTAAAGGGGAATGTAATAAAGACCAACAAAGCTGTGGTATCCAAAACAACCCTTTAAATAATATAAAAAAAATTATAGGTGTAATGAGTGGTAAAGGTGGAGTAGGTAAATCTACTGTATCTGCACTTATAGCTAGAAACTTAGCAAAACAGGGGTATAAAGTAGGCGTTTTAGATGCTGATATAACAGGGCCAAGTATACCAAGACTTTTAGGTGTTAAAGATGCAAAAGCTATGGGAGCTCCTAATAACTGTATATATCCAGTACAGAGTGCTGATGGAATAAAAGTAATGTCACTTAACTTATTATTAGAAGATGAAAATCAACCAGTAATATGGAGAGGAGCAATGATATCTAATACAGTAAAACAATTCTACACAGATGTAATTTGGGGAGAATTAGATTATTTATTAATAGATATGCCTCCAGGAACAGGTGATGTTGCCTTAACAGTTATGCAATCAATTCCAATAAACGGAATAGTTATGGTTTCAGTACCACAAGATATGGTATCTATGATAGTTGCAAAAGCTGTAAATATGGTTAAAAAACTAGATATAGAAATAATAGGTTTAGTTGAAAATATGAGTTATATCGTCTGTCCAGATTGCGGTAAAAAAATACAAATATTCAATGGAAATGATACTTCAAAATTATTAGATGATCTACAATTAAATCTACTTGGAACATTGCCTATGAATGCTGGTTTAGGAAATGTATCTGTCGGTGTATACAAAGATGGTGATGAAGAAGTAGAAGGATTATTCAATCCTATAGTTATCAACTTATTAAACTCTTTAAAAGAAATAGAAGCAAAAAAAACACAGGCTTAATATAAACAGTATATGAAAGAAATTATATTTATCTACAGTTTTAGATGAATATAATTTCTTTTTGATTATACAATATAGTAATAAGTATAATTTAATCTGGTAAATGTAGGAGGGGTTTAAAATGGCAAGGCCTACAAAATACAGAACAGTAGAATTTTTTCCAGAAGGAAATTATTTTGTTCCATTAGGAAAAAAAGAATGTGAACTGGAAGAAGTAGAGTTAAAAGTAGAAGAATTAGAAGCAATACGTTTAAAAGACATCGAAGGGCTTACACAAGAAGAATGTGCAAAGAAGATGGAAATATCACGCCAAACTTTTCAAAATATAATCGAAAGTGGGCGAAAAAAAATCGCAATAGCACTCACACAAGGCAAGGCAATCAAAATCGCCGGCGGTCATTATACAACTAGATTTTGCAAATTTAGATGTGCAAAATGCGGATATATCTACACTGTAAAATACGAGCAAGACAAAATAATATGTCCAAAATGCTCTTCAACAGAAGTTATGTGCAATAAAAAAGAAAGCTTTTGTAAAAAATGGTGTTGCAAAAAATAAGATGTTTATTACGTACTACTTAGAAAACATATAATATTGACTTCATCGATAAATTTTGATATTATTAGAAATAATATGAAAAGCTCTGGTTTTATATCAGGGCTTTTTGTTTAGGAGATGAAAATATTGATATTAGATATACTTATATTTACAGTCGATTTTATCTTATTCGTATATTTTGCTAAAGTCGGTCTAAAAACAACAGATATGACTACAAGACTTATTTGCTGCGTGGCTATGACTTATGAAATATATTTAATGATGAGATTTTTTAAAGCGTTAAAATTAAAAATGAAAGAACAAAAGGATCTGAAATAAATAATTTATTCAGATCCTTTTTTAGTTATGAGCAATTTATAATATTTTAGAGTTTATGGTTAATTTATATATGATAAAGTATTTGATTATATAAATACTTAAAAAAATTATAAATTTGTTGTTGTGATTGGAAAAATATGCTAAAATTAAGTATAAGTTTAAATATTAATACAATATTAAATTTAAAATATAGTAGGTGGGGAACTACGGAAATAAAAAAACAGATTACACTTATGATTTTAAAGGAAATATAACTGAAATTGTTTATCCAACTTCATTAAATGACGGGATTACATCAATCAAGTTTGAATATAATGAATACAATTGGATTACTGGAATTAAAGCAAAAATTAATAGCGTATATAAATAATTATCCAACAAAAGATAGCGATAAAGTAGACGAAAAGAGATCATATGAATACGATAAATTAAATAGACTTATAAATTTTGATATAGTTAATAATAAGACTAATAAAACTGAAAGCTATGCTTATGAATACGACAAAGTTGGAAATATGATATCAAAATCAAATATATTGAGTGATACAAATAATATAACAGATTACACTTATAACGATTTAAACCAATTAGTATCTTCAGAAACATCAAATTTATCAACTGGAAAAACTACTTCTAAGAAAACTTATTCTTATGATGAAAACGGAAACAATATCAAGGAAGTAGATAGCATTAAAAATATTACAAAAGAAATGACTTATGATGTAGATAATAGACTAGATACTTATACACAAACTGAAAATAATAAAACGACAACACAAAGTAATTTATATAATGGCAATGGTCAAAGAATTCAAAAGAGCGAAGGAGATAATTCTATAAATTATTATTATCAAAATGGAAATGTTTTATACACAACAGATAAAGATGAAAAGAAGACAAGTCATAATTTTGTAGGACTTGAAGGAAATACAATTTCTACTATGAGATATAACTTATCAGGGTTTGAGTATTATATATATAATAAAGATATAAAAGGTAGTACATCTAATATAGTTGCTAATAATGGTAATGCGAAAGTAAATTATACTTATTCTGACTTTGGTGAAACTGAAACTAGAGGAGATACAACTTTCTATAATGAAACAGCTTATACTGGTGGAGTTTATGATAATATATCTTCTTTATATTATTTAAATTCAAGATATTATAATCCAGAAGATGGAAGGTTTATTACGCAAGATACTTATAGAGGTGAAAAAGACAAACCAGAAACACTACATTTATATGTTTATTGTGCGAATAATCCAATTAATTATGTTGATCCAAGTGGGCATATTGCTACGAATATAGTAGGAGCTGTAATAGGTGCAGTAATAGGAGCTGTAGGTGGATATTATTTAGGCAAGTGGCTAGCAAATAAATTAGGGCTTAAAGGAAATATTAAATCAGTATTCATCGCAGGAGTTGCTGCTTTATCAGGAGCATCAATTGCCGCAATAGGTTATTTTGTTGGACCTTATATTGCAAAATCATGGTCTTGGTTAAGTGCAAGTTTAGCTGGTTTACTTAAAGGTTCTTATAAAAGGGTTGGTACTATTAGTAAATTTAAAATTAATAATCATATAAATGTGCCTAAACATTTATGGAACAGAGTATTAAAAAATCCTAGTAATACAAATGTTAAAAATTTAGTTTATAAGGCTATTAAAAATGGAAAATGGACTTTGAAAAAAAGCGGATCTGTAGAAATTAATTATAAATATAAAAAAGAAATTATTACAGTAACTGGAAATGTTGTAAATAAAATTTTTAAGGTGGGAAATGCATGGGTAAAAAGATAAAAAATTCACATTTAATTAAAAAAGGTTTTTATTCCAAAGCATATGATTTATTTGAGAATGTAGGAGGAGAATACAGTATTAATAGAATTATAGATATTTTCCCAAGATTAAATACAAAAGAATATTATTGTTATTTAATGTATGCAATTTATAGAAATGAAACACCAGATAAACATATGACTTTATGTGAAATTTTAATGTTTATGGATCCATTTATTGATGATAGTTATTCTATTATTCATTGGCATGTAAAAAGGACAGTTAAACTTTTCCCCGAATATATAAAAATTAAAATTTGGGCGATTGAATTATTTGGTGAATGTCCAACATCTCCATTTAATAACAAAGAACTTATTGATTTTGCGAAATCAATATTAGATTTTGATTATAATAATCAAATTGCAATTAAAATAATAAAAAAATATAGTAAATAATTATATCTAAAATTTTTTTGAGTAGGCAATCCATATTGGGTTAAAGTTTTATTTGGAAAAGGATCATATAAATGGACTGTGTATAGTTTTTTAGAGTGAGTACTGCTACCATATGCATAAGTAGAAGGTTTTCTATGCATATGGAAAAATAAAAATGTATCTATAAAATTCAACGTACTCCAATAATGAAAATAAAATTAAAATTAAAATGGATTCTATAAGATAGATGCTTTTTTACTATCTACTATATAGAATCCATTTTACATTCAAAAGTTTATCTTAGTCCTCTTTCCTTAGCAAGTTTAACATAAGCTTTATAAACAAAGTCATTAACGACACCTTTTTTTTCTCTATCAGATATTAATTTTAATAAATCGCTATCAGAATAATTCACTTCTTTTATTTGTTTGTAAAGAACATCTTCATGAATTCCTTTTTCCATTGAACATCCTGCACCCATTTTTATCACCCCTTAAAAATTAATTACTTATAAGTAAATTATATATAAATTTTGCACAGAAATAAACAATAAATGGAAGTTTTAATTTTGCCAATTTTCATAAAATATAAAATATTAATGGTTGACATTCCCATAACTGGAACTTATTATTATATAGGTAAGATATTAAAATTATAAAAGTAGGGGGGATTAATATGAGTATGGTGGCAGAACATGCAAAATGGCCAAAGGAAAATGACATAATATTTAGCTTGTCTGAAAGAGCGCAAGCAGCAGAAAAAGAACTAGGGAAAGATAAAGTTATTAATGCAACTATTGGGGCTTTGATGGACGATAATGGCAAATTAATTGCAATGAAGACAGTATATGATCAACTTAAAAACTTACCAAATGAAGAAATTTCAGCATATGCATCAATTGGTGGTCAACCAGCATATCAAGAAGCTGTTAAAAAGGTTTGTTTTAGAGGTAATGATCCAGAGGGATATATTAGAGTTGTGGCTTCACCAGGTGGAAGTGGGGCTATAAAATTAGCAATGTACAACTATACTAATGAAAATGACGTTGTTTTAGTTTCTGACTGGTATTGGTCTCCATATGGAATAATAGGAGAAGAAACAAAAAGAGGAGTAGAAAATTATGCTTTATTTGATGAATCTGGTAATTTTAATATAGATTCATATAGCGAAAAATTTACAGAAATATTAAATAGACAGGGAAGAATATTTACTATAATAAATTCACCAGGAAATAACCCAACTGGATATAGTTTAAGCGATGAAGATTGGGATAAAGTTTTAGATTTGGCAAAAGAAGCAGCTAAAGACAAAGATAAGAAAATAGTATTTTTAGTTGATGTAGCTTATATAGATTTTGTTAGAGATGACGATGCGAGCAGAAAGTTCTTTAAGAAATTTGGAAATTTACCAAGCAATATCCTTACAATAGTGGCGTTTAGTATGTCAAAAGGATTTACAGCTTATGGAATGAGAATGGGAGCTGCGATAGGAATATCTTCAGATGAAGATATAGCAGAAGAATTTTACTATTCTCTAATGCATTCATGCAGAGCAAACTGGTCAAACTGCAACAGAGGTGCTATGGCTGTATTGTCTGAAATAGTTGCAGATGATAAAAAATATGAAGAATATGAAAAAGAAAAGAATTCATATAAAGACATGCTTTTGGTAAGAGCAAACGCATTTGTTGAAGGTGCTAAAGAATGTGGTCTTGAAATTTTACCATATAGAGATGGTTTCTTTACAAGTATACCATGTGATAATCCGATGAAAGCTTGTGAAGAATTAGCAAAAGAAAATCTTTATCTAGTGCCTCTAAAAATGGGACTTAGATTTGCCGTATGTGCAGTGGAAGAATCTAAATGCAAAAAGGCCCCAGCTATAATAAAAGAAGTATTAGATAGAATCTAAAAATAAACAATATGTAAAAATGTGAAGATGTTATTATTGAGGGAAATTATATAAAATTTCTAAAATAATAGCATCTTTTTTTTCTGAGTAAATATATTTTTAAAGCCAAATCTGCAATATAAAAAAATTTGTATATAAGAAAATAATTAAATTTATATAAAATAATAAGAAAAAATACTAAATTTCTGTTGACATTCCAATAACTGGAATGTTATATGCTTTTATTAAAGATAAACATAATTAGATTAATTATATTATTTTAAAATATCTACATTTAAAAATATATGATTTAAGGGGGATTTAGTTATGAAACAATTAATGACAGGTAATGAAGCCATAGCTCGTGGAGCTTATGAAGCAGGTGTTAAATATGCATCTGCATATCCTGGAACACCAAGTACGGAAATACTAGAAAATATAGCTTTATATAAAAATGATATCGTAGCAGAATGGGCACCAAATGAAAAAGTTGCATTAGAAGCAGCAGCAGGTGGAGCATTCGCAGGTGCAAGAACTGTAGCATCTATGAAACACGTCGGACTTAATGTAGCAGCAGACCCATTATTTACAGTTGCATACACTGGTATAAATGGAGGATTTGTAGTAATAACTGCAGACGAACCAGGAATGCACTCATCTCAAAATGAACAAGACAACAGAAATTACGCAAAATCAGCAAAAGTACCACTATTAGAACCAGCAACAAGCCAAGAAGCAAAAGACATGATGAAGATGGCTTATGAAATAAGTGAAAAATACAACACTTTAGTAATGATGAGACTTACTACAAGACTTTGCCATTCAAAAGGACTTGTTGAATGTGAAGAAAGAAATGAAGTAGGTATAAAACCTTATGAAAAAGTAGTAAAAAGAGTTACAGTTCCAGCAAATGCTAGATTATTGAGAGTAGATGTTGAAGAAAGAGAAAAGAAATTATACAAATTCTCTAATGAAACAGAATTAAATTACATGGAAATAAATGAAGGAGCAAAAGTTGGGGTTATATCTTCAGGAATGTGCTTTAACTTTGCAAAAGAAGTGTTTGGAAAAGATGCTTCATATCTAAAATTAGGATTTACAAATCCAATGCCAGATGAAAAAATAAAAGAGTTTGCCTCAAAAGTAGAAACTATCTACATAGTAGAGGAAAACGATAAATTTATAGAAGATCATGTTAAATCATTAGGAGTAGATTGCATAGGAAAAGATGTACTTCCAGCATACGGAGAAATGACATCAGATGTAATTAGAAAGAGCATATTTAAAGACAATTTCAAACATGAAGATGTTGAACCAGATTTAGTTATACCAAGACCTCCAACATTCTGTGCAGGATGTCCACACAGAGGATTATTTTATGAATTAGGAAAGAGAAAAGACATAGTAGTAGCAGGGGATATAGGATGTTATACACTAGGATTTGCTCCACCATATAATGCAATGGACTTTGTTGTCTGTATGGGCGCAAGTTTAAGTTCAGCACATGGATGTCAAAAAGTTCTTAATATGGTTGACGGAAATGAAAAGAGAGTAGTCGGTGTGTTAGGAGATTCAACATTCTTCCACACAGGAATAAATAGTTTAATCGATGTTATATACAATAAAGGTAATTCAATTTCAATAATATTAGACAACAGAATCACAGGAATGACAGGACATCAAGAAAATCCAGGTTCAGGATTTACACTACAAGGTGAAGATACAACATCAATAAATATTGAACAAGTTGTAAAAGCTTTAGGAGCTAAAAATGTAAGAGTTATAAATCCAAATAGATTAGACGAAGTTAAAGATGCTCTAGATTGGGCAATTGGTTTAGACGAAGCATCAGTTATTATAACTAGATGGCCATGTGCTCTTAAGAGATTCTCACCAGCAGATATAGATGAATTCGGTAGAGTATTTACAGAAAAATGTGTTGTAGATGAAGAAAAATGTGTTGGATGTAAAAAATGTACAAAAACTGGATGTCCAGCAATATCAGTAGATAAAGAAACTAAGAAAGCTTCAATAGATATGAACCAATGTTTAGGTTGTGAAGTTTGTTTACAAGTTTGTCCAAAGGACGCTATAGTAAAGGAGGAAAAATAAAATGACTAAAAGTATAATGTTAGTAGGTGTAGGTGGTCAAGGTACTATCTTAGCTAGTAAATTATTGACAATAGGTTTAATGGAAGCAGGATATGATGTAAAAATGAGTGAAATACACGGAATGAGCCAAAGAGGAGGTTCTGTTTCATCTCAAGTTAGATATTCTGAAGATAAAGTTTATTCTCCAGTTATAGAAATTGGTGGGGCAGATATGATAGTTTCATTTGAAAAAGTAGAAGCACTTAGATATTTAAAATATCTTAAAGAAGGTGGAACAATAGTAGCTAACAACTATAAAATGGAATCTGTTGCAACTATAACAGGAAAAGCTGAGTATAAAGTAGAAGAAGTAGATGAAAAATTAAAAGAATTAAATGCAAAAGTTATAAATGCGGCTGATAAAGCAGCTGAACTAGGAAATGCAAAAGTAATGAATATAATTTTACTTGGAACTGTTATAAAAGGTATGCACCTAGAACATATAGATTGGGAACAAATAATAAAAGACAATGTAAAAGAAAAATTCATTGATATAAATATAAAAGCTTTACATGAAGGAATGGCATTAGTAAGTTAAATTTTCTAATTTGAACGGATATTAAAAATTAAGTATTTATAAATAGTAAAAAATATATATTATAAAAATTTATTTATGATAAAGAGCTGTTATGAGAAAAAAACTTGTAATAGCTTTTTATCTATATAAATGGGGAGGATGAACATGTCTTATAGAGTTTTAGTTATAAATCCTGGATCTACATCTACAAAGTTTGCTGTTTATGAAGATGAAAATCCAATACTAATAAAAGGAATAGAGCATGATGCTAGTGAAATTGCAAAATTTAATAATATATTAGATCAATATGAAATGAGAAAAGAGAAGATACAAAAAATATTAGATGAAAATAATATAGATTTGAAGAGCATTAACACAATAGTTGGAAGATGTGGAGGCCTTCCACCAGTAAAAAGTGGTGCATATAAGATAAATGATGAGATGATAGAAAGACTTAGAACAAATCCTACTTTAGATCACGCATCTAATTTAGGTGCAGTTATAGCATATTCACTAGCAAATGAAATTGGAGTGAATTCATATATATATGACCCAGTTTGTGTTGATGAATGCATTGATATAGCACGCCCTTCAGGACTTAAAGGAATGGACAGACATTGCCTTACTCATGCTTTAAATACTAGAGCGATGGCTATTAAATATGCAAAAATGAATAACAAGGATTATAAGGATTTAAATCTAATAGTTGCTCACTTAGGTGGAGGAATTAGTTTAAACGTACATGAAAAAGGTCGTATGGTAGATTTCGTATCTGATGAAGATGGTCCTTTTTCACCAAGTCGTGCGGGAAGACTTCCTGTAACAAGAGTTATAGATGCTTGCTATAGCGGTGAATATACTCACAAGGAAATGAAAAAAAGAGTTAGAGGAGAAGGCGGATTATATTCATATATGAACACTTTCGATGCTAGAGAAGTAGAAGCAAAAATAAATAACGGAGATGAATATGCAAAATTGATATACGATGCAATGGTTCTACAAATTGCTAAATCAATAGGTGAATTGGCAACTGTTGTAAATGGAGATGTTGATGCTATAATTATAACAGGGGGAATAGCTTATTCTAAATATATGACAGAAGGCATTAAAAAGAGAGTTAAATTTATTGCGCCGGTTGAAATATTACCTGGAGAAAATGAATTAGAAGCTCTTGCATTTGGAGGACTTAGAGTTTTAAAAGGAGAAGAAGAAGCTAGAATTTATAAAGAAGAGTAATTTATAATTTTAGGGGCGTGTGACAAATGAAAGAATTTTTTACTATTGGAGAGATTTCGAAATTATTTAACATAAATAGAAAAACACTTAGATATTATGATGAAATTGATTTATTTAAACCCAGTTATGTAGATGAACATAATAAGTACAGATATTACTCTATAGATCAATTTGAATGTTTAGAGACGATACAATATCTAAAGGAATTAGGACTCACTTTAAATAAAATTAAATACCACTTAAATACACTAAATTTAAGCAGTATAATTGATTCTTTAGAATATCAAAATCATATTATTGAAGAAAAAATAGATGAATTAAAACAGATGAAGCAAAAAATAAATAGAAAAATAGTTCAGATACAAGATGCCACACAGCTAGACTTTTTGGAACAAATAAGAGAATTAGAGTTTGAACAAAGATGTGTAATTGAATATAAAGAAAATATATCATACAAAGGCGTAGAACTATTAGTCAGAAAATTAGCTAAAGTATCGGAGTATAAAGTGAGTTTAACTTATGGAGATGTAGGGATATCTATTTCTAAAAATAATTTAGAAAATAAGTTATACACTGAATATAATAGTGCATTTGTTATAGTAGATGAGGGTCAGTACGAAAAGGACTTAGTGAAGATATTTCCAAAATCAAAATACTTATCTCTTAGATACAATGGTTATCATAAAGATGCCCCAAAATATTATAAAAAATTAGATGAATATATTAAAAAAAATAATTATGAAATAATAGATGATTCAATAGAGATACAATTGGTAGATCCTAGTTTAATAACTTGTGAGAGCGAAATGGTCTCAGAAATTCAAATACCAGTAAGGAGTAGATTGTATGATTAAAAAATTAGATGAAATGTTAGATGTTTTAAAGGGGAATGATAAAGTAGTATTATCAGTTGCAGCAGCACATGATGAAGAAGTACTACTTGCAATAAAAAGTGCTACTGAAATGGGCATAATAACACCAATATTAGTAGGACATGAAGATGAAATAAGAAAAATATCAAAAGAAATAGATTTTGATTTAGATAAAATAAAAATAATAGATGAAGATACAATAGAAAAATGTGCTGAAGTAGCTGTAAAATTAGTTTCTTCTAAAGAAGCTGATTTTGTTATGAAAGGCTTGTTAGATACATCTGTAATTTTAAAAGCAGTTTTAAATAAAGAATGGGGACTTAGAACAGATAGTTTACTTAGTCATGTTATGATTTATGAAGTAGATTTTTATCATAAGTTACTTGTTACAACAGATGGAGGCATGAATATAGCTCCTGATTATGAACAAAAGGTTAAAATACTTAAAAATGCTATAAAGGCAACAGAACCACTAGGTCTAAACACAATAAAAGTTGCAGCCTTAGCAGCAAAAGAAAAAGTAAATCCTAAGATGCAAGCTACTGTAGATGCAAAACAATTAGAAGATGCATGCAAAAATGGTGAATTTGGAGATAATGTAATAGTTGAAGGACCTTTAGCATTTGATTTAGCAGTATCTAAAGAAGCTTGTAAAGTTAAAGGATTTAAAACAGAAGTCGGTGGAGATGTAGATATAATGCTTATGCCTACAATAGAAGTTGGAAATGGAATAGGAAAGGCATTTACATATGCAGCAGGAGCAAAATCTGCTGGTATAATAATGGGTGCAAAAGCTCCGATAGTACTTGTTTCAAGAGCTGATACACATGAATCAAAATTATATTCTATAGCATATGGAGCTATAGTAGCATCTCATAAAAAATAATTTATATTGAGTTTATATATCAAAAGGCGTTTTTAAAGACGCCTTTTTAGTTTTTTGCAATAAAATATGTTACCAAAATTTGATATTTGATGTATAATAACAATGTCATCACATCGCCAACATTGTAAAAATTAAAAATATGAAAGTAGAGGTTGTATCAGTATGAATTCGTATTATTTTTTATTTGAGATATCATTAATCCTATTTACGACTAAATTATTAGGATTATTATCTAGAAGAATCAAATTACCGCAAGTAGTTGGGGCATTATTGGCAGGAATTATAATTGGTCCATGTGTATTGAATATAGTTGTCGAAAATGAGTTTATAACTCAATTATCAGAAATAGGGGTAATATTCTTGATGTTTATTGCAGGTCTAGAAACTGATATAGACGCATTGAAAAAACAAGGAAAAGCATCATTTGTAATAGCACTTTTAGGGGTATTAATTCCTTTTGTATTAGGACTTGGTACAACTTATCTATTTGGCAAGCTTGGAATGGAAGAGATTATGGGAAATAGCAACCTATTTTTAGAAAGTGTATTTGTAGGTGTAATATTAACAGCAACATCAGTTAGTATAACAGTGGAAACACTAAGAGAAATGGGAAAATTAAATTCGAGTGTTGGAAATGCATTATTAGGGGCAGCGATAATTGATGATATATTAGGAATAATTGCATTATCTGTAGTTTCAAGCTTTGCAGATACGTCTGTGAAAATTAGTGTTATATTATTAAAAATAGTATTATACTTTGTATTTATGGCAGTTGTATCTTTTATACTTTATAAAGTGTTAAAAACTTGGTTTACTGATAGTGAAAATTTCAAACGTCATGTAATAGCAGTAATAGGGTTATGTTTATTGTTAGCATACATATCTGAAGAATATTTTGGTGTAGCAGATATAACAGGGGCATTTATAACAGGTCTTATAATATCAGCAGTAGGACTTAAAAAAGAAAAAATTATGTTTGCGGTAGATGATTTATCATATGCATTTTTATCACCAATATTCTTTGCTAGTATAGGTCTTAAATTAGTTTTACCAGATATGAGCATGATGATAGTAGTATATGCTATTGTATTATCTATCATTGCAATCATATCAAAGATATGTGGATGTGCATTAGGAGCGAAGATGTTTAAGTTTTCAAATAGAGAATCACTTCAAATTGGAGCAGGTATGGTTTCAAGGGGAGAAGTTGCTCTTATTGTAGCAAATAAAGGTATGAAATTGGGAATTTTATCAAATGTAATTTTTGCACCTATATTGATAGTTGTTATAGTAACAACTATAGTAGCTCCAATATTATTGAAAATTGCATTCGGAGAAAATAAAACTAAGATTAATCAAAAACGTAGATTAGCAAATTAAATATTTAATGCAATTAAAATAGGGTGGGTTAAAAATCCACCCTGTTTTTTTATGCATAGGAAATTATAATCAGCTTTAATGATATTTATGATAAAGATTTCTTTATAAAAATATATAACAAAATAAAATAAAAAAATTTTAAAGCTCTAGTTCCCAGAATAAATGTTTTCCTGAAAATTTTTGTAAAAATATTAAAATTTATACTTACGATATTGTTTTAATGGGTGTATAATAGCATGTGCGTTAAGGAATAAAGCGCTAAAAAATGAAATATTATGAAAGTAGAGGTCATATTGGTATGAATTCTTATCATTTTCTTTTAGAGATATCATTAATTCTATTTTCGACTAAACTATTAGGATTGATATCTAGAAGAATCAAATTACCACAAGTAGTGGGGGCGTTATTAGCTGGGATCATAATTGGTCCATGCGTATTAAATTTAGTTGTAGAAAGCGAATTTATAATGAAGTTATCAGAGATTGGTGTAATATTCTTAATGTTTATTGCAGGATTAGAAACTGATATCGATGCACTAAAAAAACAAGGCAAGGCATGTTTTGCAATTGCAATTTTAGGTGTATTAATTCCTTTTATACTAGGGCTTGGAACAACTTATTTATTTGGCAAATTTGGAATGCAAGATGTTATGGGAGACAGTAATTTATTTTTAGAAAGTGTATTTGTTGGTGTAATATTAACAGCAACATCAGTTAGTATAACTGTAGAAACACTTAGAGAAATGGGAAAACTGAACTCAAATGTAGGAAATGCATTATTAGGGGCAGCAATAATTGATGATATATTAGGAATAATTGCATTGTCTGTAGTTTCAAGTTTTGCAGATACTTCTGTAAAAGTTAGTGTTATATTATTAAAAATAGTATTATACTTTGTAGTTATGGCAGTTGTATCATTAATACTTTATAAAGTATTAAAAAAATGGTTTATGGATAAAGAAAACTTTAAAAGACAAGTAATAGCGGTAATAGGGTTATGTTTACTTTTAGCATACATATCTGAAGAGTACTTTGGTGTTGCAGATATAACAGGAGCATTTGTTACAGGACTTATAATATCAGCAGTAGGACTTAAAAAAGAAAAAATTATGTTTGCTGTAGATGATTTATCATATGCGCTTCTATCACCAATATTCTTTGCTAGTATAGGTCTTAAGTTAGTTTTACCAAAAATGAGTATGATAATAGTTACATTTGCAATAGTATTATCGATAGCAGCAGTTTTATCTAAACTATGGGGATGTGCATTAGGAGCTAAAATGTTTAAGTTCTCAAATAAGGAATCACTTCAAATTGGAGCAGGTATGGTTTCAAGAGGAGAGGTTGCTCTTATTGTAGCAAACAAAGGTGTAAAATTAGGAATTATATCAAATGTAATTTTTGCACCTATTTTAATAGTAGTAATAATAACAACTATTATTGCACCTATACTATTAAAACTTGCATTTAAAGAAGATAAAATTGAAACAAATGAAAAAGCTACACTTGCAAGTTAATTTTATAAAATAAATGAAAATTGAATATATATATTAAAAATAAATATAATTTGTAATATATAGAGGGAGAAGCTATTGTATAGAATATATAGAATTCTATGCAATAGCTTCTTCCTATTTTAATACAGAATGTTAAAAAAATATCTAATGCAATTTTATATTTGATTTTAAAAATATGGTTAAAAATGTTAAAGGAATGTTAAACTTAGTGCATTTAAGTTAGGAAAAGCTTAATATAAATATATAAGAAAAATTAATTTTGGAGGAGATGAATGTTATGGAATCATCTATACACACAATTGCATGTAATAACTTATTAATACTTTTTGCAGTAATTGCAATGACAGGAATCGTTTGCAGTAAATTAAGTGAACTTTTGAAAATTCCTGATGTTGTATTGTTTTTAATAGCAGGTATTTTTATAGGTCCATCAGTATTAAAATTTATCGATATTAGTCAATATCAAGTCGAAAATCAACTTATACTGACATTTGGATCAGCTTTTATATTATATATGGGTGGTAAAGAAATAAGTTTGAAAGTATTAAAAAATGTAAAAATAAGTGTATTGTTACTTTCAAGTGTAGGTGTTTTGATATCAGCATTTCTTATGCAACAAGTGATAGGTTTTTCATTTGGAACAAGTGCAATGGTAGCGCTTTTAGCAGGTAGTATAATAGCATCAACTGACCCAGCAACATTAGTACCTATTTTTAATCAAATTAAAATAAATAAAAAAGTTTCACAGACAGTTATTAGTGAATCTGCATTTAATGATGCTACAGGTGCTATTTTAACTTCGGCAGTTTTAGCAATTATGTTATCAGGAAAATTTTCATTACAAGATAATTTATATGAACTTGTATTAATGATAGTGATAGGTTTAGTAGTTGGATTGTTTACAGGTATTATTTTATTAGCTTTAGTAAATGATAGTCCAAGAGGCATATTCAAGGACTATACACCTATAATATCTATTATATCTGTAATAATAGCATATGAATTATCTACAGCACTTGGTGGAAGTGGATATATGTCATGTTTTATAGTAGGTATAGTTACAGGTAATAAACAAAACTTCAAATTGTGGCTCAGTCAGAAATCATACGATGCTGATTGTCATGTAGTAGAAACATTAGGTACTATTTGTAGAATGTGTATATTTATAATATTAGGTAGTCAAGTTGATTTACAAGTAGTAGGTAAATACTTCTTACCATCAGTTGCAAGTGTACTTTGTTTTATGTTTATTGTAAGACCTATATGTGTTTTAGCATGTACATTAGTTGATAGACAGGCAAAATGGAAGAAAAATGAGATATTATTTATGATGTGGGTAAGAGAAACAGGCGTTATACCAGCTGCCCTTTGTGGTATAGTTACATCAATGAACATTCCAGGAAAAGAAGTAATTTCATCAGTAGTATTTATGACAATCCTTATAACATTAATTATACAAGGCTCAAGTACAAAGTTTGTAGCTAAAAAATTAGGCCTTTTAATAGAAAATAAGTCTACAGTTGAGGAAAGTAAAGAATCAATATAATTAAGATAGATTTTGGGAACGCTAAGAAAGCGTTCCTTTTTAAGTATAAAAAATATATTTTTATATAAATTATTCAGTAGCAGCAGGAGCAACATAAACTCTTTGTGCTAATTCATCATCTAACATGTATAATGCATGTGGATTATCGGCACATCTTTTAACTTTTTTCAATAGAGTAGTGAAATTATCTTCTTCTTCGACTTGTTCATCGACAAACCAATTTAAAAAGCTAATAGTAGCATGTTCTTTCTCAGAAACAGCTATATCCATTATATTATATATTTTCTTTGTTACTAATTCTTCATGTGCTAGACCAGTTTCAAATACTTCTATGATATCTTTATAAGTTTCCTTTGGTTTGTCTATTTGACCAAGAATTACAGTACCACCTTTTTGGAATACATAATCATAAAATTTCATGCCATGATCAATTTCTTCTTTTGCTTGCACTCTAAAAAAGTTGGCAAAACCGCTTAAGTCTATTGATTCACAGTAAGCAGCCATAGCTAAGTAAGTATAAGAAGAATAAAATTCGAAAGTAACTTGGTCGTTAATAGCATTTTCTAAGTTTTTACTTAACATAGATTTACCTCCTTGAAATGTAATATAATTATATTTTATAGCAAATAGTTAGAAAAAGTAACTTTATATACTGTATACTTTTTTAATACATGTTAAATTATTTCTATAATAGAATAAGAAAAATTATTTAGAGTAATAATTTATATAAAAATATCTTAAGAAATTTTAAATTTATTGAAACTCTGTTTAAAAAATATATAAAATTTGTTATTTTTATATAATAAAAAGAATGAGGAGAGGTATCATGGATAATAAATTTGTAAATATATTAAATAGATTATTAGATTGGTTTAAACTTGTTTTAGTTAGATTTAAAAATGCTGGGTTTGGGTTATTTTTTATAAAGAATGTATTTATAATTCCTGATTTTTTTAAAGATAAGGATGCAAGTATTTTTTCAAAAATAAAAGTAGTTCTTACTTTTTTTGTAACTTTACTTTATTTTATGTCAAGTATTGATTTAATACCTGAAATTTTATTAGGTGGATTTGGGTTTATAGATGATATTTTTGTATTGATGTGGTCTATTGGATTGGTAAATGAAGAGATTAATAATTATAAGATTGAATTTGAAAATAGTCCAAAATCAAAAATAATAGAAAATGTTAATTGGAAAATTCACGATGATGAATAAATGAAATCTATATAAATAGGATATTAAAATTATTTAGTAAACTTACAAAAAAGTCAGATACTAAATGATATTTTATTGCTATAATATATGTTAGGAATAATAAATTTTGAGTTAGTTTTTCAAGACAGTTGTTAAACGGGGGAATTTTATGAAAAGGATGAAATTATTTTTAATGATTAATTTAATTACTATTTTTGTATGTGGATGCAGTCAAAGTTCTAATAAGGAATTTTCACAAACAAGCAGTGAAAAAGACGCCATATATGCTGTATTTGGGGAATATAGTTCATTATCGGGAACAGGGGTAGTTCATATAAATGAAAAATCTAATGAAAGAGATAGGACATATGTTTACTACTTAGTCAAAGTACCTTCTTTAGAAAATTATAAGAAGGCTCTTAAAAATAGTCTTTCAGATGACAGTAAAAATACAGTTTCAGATGAAAAGATTTATGAGCAAGTTAAAGAAGAAGCGACAGAAGAGGTTGTTAGCAAAATAGAAAAATTATATACTAATAAAAATATTGACAAAATTCGTATAGAAGTCGGTGTTTCATGGCCTTATGGAAATCATAATTATACAAAACCAGGTGAAAAACTTGTTGGAAGTAAAATAGCCTATATAAAAACATTTAACTTTACTAGAGAAAATTATACTGAGCTATTAAAACAGTATAAATAGTAAGTTAAATAATGAATTTATCTAGCAAATAAAATTACAGAAAATTATATAAATATAAAAAGCGAAGGATATAGCCATTAAATTTAGCTATTTCCTTCGCTTTAATTATATGATTATTTACAGTATTTATAAGTTAATTCACCTAATATTTTTATTCCTTTTATTATATCTTCAACAGATGGAGTAGAGAAATTCATTCTAAAACTTTGACAAGGCATTGATGTATCTGCTAAGAAAGCAGTTCCTGGAACTAATGCAACTTTGTTTTCTAAAGCTTCACCTACAAATTCCATCATATCAACATTATCAGGCAATGTAACCCATACAAACATTCCACCTTCAGGTTTAGTATATTTTACACTAGGATGGAAGTTTTTAGCCATTTCATCTTGCATAATTTTATTTTTAGCTCCATAGATTTCTTTTAATTTTTCTATTTGAGCATCCATATCACAAGTAGCTAAAATACGTTCACATATAACTTGACTCCAAGTAGTACTATGTACATCATTTAAAAATTTGACTTTTTTTAGTGCACCTATAATTTCTGGTTTACCAACTGCACAAGCAACTCTTATACCAGGTGCGATTATTTTTGAAAAACTAGCCGCATATACAACTATTCCTTCTTCATCAAATGATTTTATAGGAGGAACAGGCTCTCCACTAAATCTTAATTGGCCATAAGGGTTATCTTCAAGTATTATTACACCGTATTTTTTACATAATTCATAAACTGCTTTACGTTTTTCAAGTGACATAGTTATACCAGTTGGGTTTTGAAAATTAGGTATAACGTAGATGAATTTAGGTGTTGGTTTTATTTTAAGTTTTTCTTCTAAATCAGCTAAGTCTATTCCATCGTCTTCCATTTTGACACCAACTAAATTTGCACCATTACTTCTTATTGAATCAAGTACCCCAAGAAAAGATGGGTCTTCAGTTAGAACAGTATCACCTTCATTACAAATTATTTTAGCTAAGCAATCAGCTATTTGTTGGCTACCAGAAGTACAAATCATCATGTCGTCATCTCTTACAACATTTCCATCTCTATTAAAGAATTTTTTTGCTTCTTCTAATAGAGGATGATATCCTTCAGTTAATCCATATTCTAAGACAGATAATGGTTTATTAGTAAGAATTTCATTTGAAAATTCTGTTATTTTATCAATTGGAAAAGAATCTGATGCTGGATTTCCACCTGAAAATTTAATTAAAGTAGGATCCCCCATTGTTGCTAATATATCTCCAGCAGGAGATGGTTTTAAATTTTTAAATCTGTTTGAAAAATTGTATTGCATTTTGTGCCCCCTTGTATAATTAAATATTAAAATTATATCTTATAATAGTTATTATATACCAAAATATGGATAAAAAAGATGAAAAAATAAATATTTTAAAAAATATAGTCGAAAAATATTAAGAAAGATTAAGGTCTTTTAAGAAAAATACAAGAGATAATTTATATTAAGTTCATAATTCATATCTATAATTAGAGTATAAAATAAAACAAATAGTTAAGGGTTATTAAATTTAAAATCTAGGGAGCATAAGTTTTGAATCAATGAAGGAGGATTATAATGAATAATCAATTTGAAAGAAAAGATGCTTTAATGGAGAACTTGATAGCTTGTACAAACTCAGAAAATTATAAGATAAGAGCTGCAGCATATACAGCACTTGGAAATTTTGTAGATATAGATGAAGTACTTTACAAAATGAAAGATGGATTAGTAGATACTCATCCAGAAGTTAGAGATGCTTCACTAAAATCACTTAGAAAAATATACAATGAAAGAAAAGAAAAAGAATTTTTTCAAGCGTGGCTTTGTGAAATAGAATCACTTAGAAAAATTTCTTAAGACTAATTATGTAATCAACTAAAATTAAAATATCCACTTAAACGGCAATTTTAAAAAATTTTAAAATGCCAGAGGAGTTATATTTCTATCCCCAATGAATATAACTCCAAAAAAAACTGCCTATAAAAATAGGCAGTTTTTTTATTTATCTAAATAGATTTTTAAGATTTTTAATAAGTAATCTATTTTCTTCAGGTTTTAATATACAAACTCTAAAGTAATACTCAGAAAGACCTTCAAAAGAATCACAATCTCTAATTATGATTTTTTTTGGAAGTAATTTTTCTCTAAGTTCTTTAGCAGTAAATTTTTCTGATGATATTTTGCATAGAATAAAGTTACCTTTACTAGGATAAACAGTTAAATCATTTATACTACTTAATGAGTTAGTTAAATAATCTCTTTCTCTAAGCATAGCATCTATTGTAGTAGAAATAAATTGATTATCTAAAAACATTATTTCACCCATTGAAGCGGCGATTATATTTATATTCCATAAGTCTAGATTTTTATTTATTTTTTCTTTGACTTCTTTATCTCCAATAAGTCCATATCCAAGTCTTATTCCAGGAGTTGAAAAGAATTTTGATGTTCCTCTAATTACAAAAAGTTTATTGTAGTTATCGACTAATTTAGTACATGAATAAATATTTGTGTCAGTAAATTCAACATAAGTTTCATCAATCATAACATAGCAATTTGTATTTTGTAATATATATTCTATTTCATTTCTAGAAAATGCAAACCCAGTTGGATTATTTGGATTACATATTATAGCCAAATCATAGTTATTTTTATTTATAGCTTCCACTAGTTTTTTTACATCTATAATAAAATTATCTTCTTCTTTAGAAAAATATTTTACAATTTCACAATCTATTTTATTTAATTCATGTTCATACTCAGAATATGCTGGTGATATAAGTAGAGTACTTTGGGGATTTACAGTTTTTATAAATGATGAAATTAGTTCTGTAGCTCCACTTCCTAAAACTATATTATCGCTTAAACAATTGCAATAAGTAGATATAGCTTGTTTTAAATCAACATACTCTGGGTCAGGGTACATAGATACCATATTTATATTGTTAATTATATATTCCTTTGCTTTATTTGAAGTACCAAAAGGATTTATATTAGAACTGAAATCCATAAATTCATCTTTTGAAAATCCATATTTACTTGATAAATCATATAAATTTGCGCCATGATTTACACTCATTTTAAATCCTCCCTCGAAGTTAATAAAAGAAAATATATTTAATAAGTTTTAAAAATAAAAATTTTCTTTTATTTAAGTATAATATATCTAAAAATATAATCAATAATATATATATAACCATATTTTTAGATAAGGTACAACTAAAAATATGAATGAATTTACTTTTTTAAATAAAAATAAATATATATTAAAAAAATAAGAAAAAAATATGAAAATAGTATTTTTAGTTAATAAAAGTAATAAAAAGTAGTAAATTCTGAAAGATATTTCTAATATTAAAAAAAATATTTGTATTGATACAATTGAAAATTAAATATATAATAGAATCATATGTTTATGTAGGAGGATAAAAATGTTTAAGATTACAAAAACAATGCTAACTGAAGAAGAAATAAAAGCAAGAGTAGCTGAATTAGGTAAACAAATAGAAAAAGATTTTGAAGGACAAGACTTATTAGTAGTAGGTATACTTAAAGGAGCAAGTGTATTTGTTGCTGATTTAATAAGAAATATAAATTTAGATGTAAATATGGATTTCATGAGTGTTTCTAGTTATGGAAATGCGATGGAATCTTCAGGATCAGTAAAAATACTTAAAGACTTAGATGTTGATATAAAAGGTAAAAATGTTTTAATAGTAGAAGACATAATAGATTCAGGATTAACTTTAAGTAACTTAACAAAAGAGTTAAGCGCTAGAGGACCAAAATCTTTAAAAATATGTACACTTTTAGACAAACCAGAAAGAAGAAAAGCTGATATACCTGTTGACTATGTAGGATTTGTTATAGAAGATAAATTTATAGTTGGATACGGAATAGACTATGCTGAAAAATACAGAAACTTACCATATATAGGTATAGTTGAAGATGTTTAAAATATAATAAAAGATTTTATACAATATTTTTAGAAATTATGGGGCTGTCGCACTAAGAAATAGGGCGATGCCCTTTTTGTAAAAAAAATAAATCCCAAGCTCAAAAGATCTTGGGATTTTTTGTATAATAATTGTATGACCAAACACAATACTATACAA
>NZ_JAHLOQ010000029.1 GCF_018917435.1 Intestinibacter bartlettii | reverse complement strand
TTCCCCCTTATTTTTGTTTTTGTTGGTAACTAAATTATATTATAAGTGGGGGAATCTCTTTGATATAGATTTTGCTTATTCTTGTAAATTCAACAAATTATTTAATTTGCAAGAGTCTAAATAAAAAATAATACAGGGGGGCTACACATATTGGTGGCTCCCTGTTTTTTAAAGGAGTTGTTTGGGTTGGATATATATAACATTTTAGAAAAAGAATTTAATATTAAAAGGGAGTATATAGATAACACTATAAAACTAATTGATGAAGGAAATACAATCCCTTTTATTGCAAGATACAGAAAAGAAATGACTGGTGAAATGAGCGATGTTACTTTAAGACAGTTAAATGAAAGACTTACTTATCTTAGAAACTTAGAAACTAGAAAAGAAGATGTTACTAGAATAATTGAGGAGCAAGGAAAATTAACTGAAGAACTTAGACGAAACATAGCAAAAGCAAAAACACTTCAAGAAGTTGAAGATATTTATGCACCTTATAAACAAAAGAAAAGAACAAGGGCTACAATAGCTAAAGAAAAAGGATTAGAACCTTTAGCAGAAGCAATTTTAACTCAAAATATATCGGATATAAATGCTGAGGCGGCAAATTATGTAGATTTAGAAAAAGGTGTCGAAAGTTCAGAAGATGCAATTAAGGGAGCTTTAGATATAATTGCAGAAATAGTTTCTGATGATGCTGAAATTAGAAAATACATAAGAAAATTAGCTATAGAGCATGGAATGATAGTAACTCAAAATACAACTGATGAAAAATCAGTTTATGACATGTATTATGATTATAGCGAACCAGTTAAAACAATGGCATCACATAGAGTTCTTGCAATAAATAGAGGAGAGAAGGAAAACTTCTTAAAAGTTAAATTAGAAATAGACAACGACAAAGTATTAAACTATATACAAAATAAATACATAAATAAGAATAATTCAAAAAATGAAGTAGAAATAATATCAGCTATTGAAGATTCATATAAAAGACTTATTTTCCCTTCAATTGAAAGAGAAATAAGAGCTTATTTAACTGAAAATGCACAAGAAAGAGCAATTAGTGTATTTGGTGAAAATATTAAAAATTTATTATTACAACCACCACTAAAAGGAAAAGTAGTTATGGGGTTTGACCCAGGATATGTAAATGGATGCAAGATAGCTGTTGTAGATAGAAATGGTAAATTCTTAGACCAAGCAATTGTATATCCACACAAACCACAGGCAAAAATGGACTCGGCTAGAAAGAAAGTTGTAGATTTAGTTAAAAAGTATGACATAGATGTAATTGCAATAGGAAATGGTACTGCATCTAGAGAATCTGAAAAGATGATAGCTGACTTAATAAAAGAAGAAAACTTAGATACTCAATATGTAATAGTTAGTGAAGCTGGGGCATCAATATATTCTGCATCAGAACTAGCAGCAGAAGAGCATCCAGACATCAACGTATCTATAAGAGGTGCGATTTCAATAGGTAGAAGACTTCAAGATCCACTTGCTGAACTTGTAAAAATAGAACCTCAGAATATAGGGGTTGGTCAATATCAACACGATTTAAATAAAAAGAGACTTACAGAAGTTTTAGATGGAGTTGTTGAAGACTCAGTTAACAGTGTTGGAGTAGACTTAAATACGGCATCTTACTCATTACTTGAACATGTTTCAGGAATAAGTAAATCAGTTGCCAAAAATATAGTCTTATATAGAGAAGAAAATGGAGCATTTACATCAAGAGCTCAACTTAAAAAAGTTAAAAGACTTGGACCAAGCGCATTTGTCCAATGTGCCGGATTTATGAGAATTGCAGATGGTAAAAATCCACTTGATAACACAGGTGTCCATCCTGAAAGTTATGATGTATGCAAAAAAATGATAGAAATGCTAGGCTATACTATGAAAGATATTGAAAATAAAAATATAGCTGACATAGATGATAGAGTTAAAAAAATAGGCTTAAAAGAAATAAGCAAACAACTAGAAATAGGTGAACCAACTTTAAAAGATATTATCTTAGAAATTAAGAAACCAGGTCGTGACCCTAGGGATGAAGGTATGAAACCTATATTAAGAACAGATGTATTAAAAATAGAAGACATAAAAGAAGGTATGGTGCTTAAAGGTACTGTTAGAAATGTTGTCGACTTCGGTGCATTTGTCGATATCGGAATCAAAAACGATGGACTTGTTCACAAATCACAAATGAGCAACAAATTTGTAAAAGACCCAATGGAAATAGTATCTGTTGGTGATGTTGTTGATGTAAAAGTTATCGGAATTGATTTAGATAAAGGACGCGTTTCTTTATCTATGAAACTGTAATTTTATAAAATAGTTTGCAGTATGAATTGATTCCACTAAAGAATTGAATCGAATTTTTATAAAATATAATCCGCTTTCGCATATAAAAATGCGGATGCGGATTTTTATTTAACTAAGTTATACATTTTGAAAATACTAATGTGTGGATTATGATAAACAGAGATATTAGTATTGTTTAACATTTAGGTCTTATGGGTTGTTTAAAACAGGTTTATATGTTAATTTAGAAACACAATATTTAAAAATATAAATAGTGAAAAATTCAAAATAGATTAGAAAAATACAATTAAATTGGAGGCATATAGTGTTACTTATAAAAAACGGAACAGTAAATACAATTACTCAAGGAATACAAAAAATAGGAATATTAATAAAAGACAAAAAAATAATAGCAATAGGTGAAAAACTAAACTCACTAAGTACAGAATTTGTATTTGATGGAGAGGTTATAGGAAGAGAAGATGACTATGAAGATCTTAATAAGGAATTAAGAGCTAATGGTGAATTTGATTTTGATCCAAATACAGACACATTAGAAGTTATTGATGCGGAGGGCAACTTTATTTTTCCAGGGTTTATCGATGCTCATACTCACTTAGGTCTTTGGGAAGATGGAATGGGAGTAGAAGGTGCTGATGGAAATGAAGAAACTGACCCAATAACACCACATTTAAATGTTATAGACGGAATAAATCCAATGGATAGAACATTCAAAGAGGCATATGAAGGCGGTATAACTGCAGTTTGTACAACTCCTGGAAGTGCTAATGTTATGGGAGGTCAAGCTGCTGCAATAAAAACTTATGGTAGAAGAATAGATAAAATGGTAATCAAAAACCCAGTTGCATCAAAAGTAGCATTTGGTGAAAATCCAAAATCATGCTACGGTTCAAATGATGATACTCCACAAACTAGAATGGCGATTGCAGCATTACTTAGAGAAAATTTAAGAAAAGCTGAAGAGTATTTATATGATCTAAAATGTGCAGAAGAGGATGAAGATATAGATAAGCCAGAATACGATATAAAATTAGAATCACTGATACCTGTGTTAAAAAAAGAAATACCTTTAAAAGCACATGCGCATAGAGCCGATGATATGTTTACGGCAATAAGAATTGCACAAGAATTCGATTTAAAACTTACAATAGACCACTGTACAGAAGGTCACATGATAGTTGAAGAATTAGTAGAAGAAGATTATCCACTTATAGTAGGACCATCTTTATCAGAAAGATCAAAAATTGAACTTAGAAATTTAACTTTTGAAACTGCTGGTATTTTATCGAATGCAGGCAAAGACATTTGCCTTATGACAGATCATCCAGTAATCCCTCTTCAATACTTACCAATATGTGCAGGATTAGCGGTTAAATACGGTATGAAACCAGAAAAGGCACTAGAATCAATAACTATAAACCCAGCAAAAGTTTTAGGAATAGAAGATAGAGTCGGTTCAATTGAAGTTGGAAAAGATGCTGATATAGTGATTTGGGATGGTAATCCATTAGAAATACAAAGTAATGTATTATGCACAATAATTGATGGAAAAATAGTTTATAAAAGACAGGCATAGGATATAGAAAATATAATCATTTAAATAATAACTAATTATAATAAAAATGAAAAAATACAAAAATATAAATAACTAGATATAATATGCTAAAAATTTTAAAAAATATCTAAAAATGATATTATGTAAATGAAAAAGTAAAAAATTATATCTAATATATATGTAAGATAAAATTTACAATATAGAACTATATAAAATTAATAATCATAGTATATAAATGTAGGGTGTGAAATTATTAATTAAGTTGACAGAATATGTTAATGATATTATCATTATAGTTGTAATAGGAAAATAAAATAACTAGAAAAAATCTTCGGGGCAGGGTGAAATTCCCTACCGGCGGTAAAGCCCGCGAACTATGAAAATAGCTGATTTGGTGAAATTCCAAAGCCGACAGTAGAGTCTGGATGAGAGAAGAGAGTTATAAATTTTTTAAATTTATTTATTATGATTGCTCATAAAACTCGAAGAAGAAGATTCTATCGAGTTTTTTTATTTGACCTATAATAATTTATTTTATTGGAGGTTATGTATTATGCAACAAAGTATAAATACTCGCAAATCAAAAAGAACAATGTCTACAAGGGTTGTAGCTCAAATAGGAATTTTGGCTGCTATATCTTATTTTTTAAGATTTATAGAAATACCATTACCAATATTCCCATCATTTTTAAAACTTGATTTCTCAGATGTAGTAGCAGTTTTCGGTGGATTATCAATGGGAGCAATTCCTGGATTTATAATAGTAGTAATCAAAAACTTGTTACAAGCAGTGTCTGGAAGTACAACAGGTGGTGTTGGAGAAATTGCAAACATATTAATAGCAGGGCCATATGTGCTAATGGTATGCTTTATGTGTAGAAAAGTTAAAAGTTATAAAAATGTGTTAATCGGTGGAGTTTTAGGTACAGCTATTATGGCAATAGTAGGTGCAGTAGTAGATTACTACATAGTTTTCCCACTATATGGACTAGTAATGCCAATGGATGTAATAATAAACATGGGTACTGTACTAAACCACAGAGTTACAGACTTATTTACTTTTATGATTTGGATAGTAATACCGTTTAATATAGTAAAAGGTGCAATCATGACAGTGGTAATTTTACCATTATATAAAAAGATGGAAAAAATATTAGGTGTTAAATAGATTAATAAATAAAAGACCTGTCCTTTAGTTGGGGCAGGTCTTTTTATTTGTTAACTCAAACTAATGTATGAAGTTATTGTAGAATATGTAAAGCTTGTTTTTGATTATAAAAGATTTAGGTTATAATAAATATAGGTCCATACATTGAAAAAATAACGCATAAGCCTATAAAATTACTAAAAAGTATAATATAATAATATCTAGTTTATATTTAAAATATGGGATTAAATAAATAATATCTAGTCCATATTTTAAATATGAGATTAGATACGGAGATGAAAATATGAAAAAAACGCAGATGATAAAGAATATATATCTAAATGAAGATAAAGAAACTAGAGAGATTGGTTTTAAATTAGGTAAACTTTTAAAACCAGGGAGCATAGTTTGTTTAATCGGTGATTTAGGGGCAGGAAAAACAACAATGACTCAAAGTTTAGCAGAGGCATTAGAAGTAGATGACTACATCACAAGCCCAACTTTCACTATAGTAAACGAATATGAAGGAAAGATGCCACTATATCATTTTGACGTATATAGAATTGGATGTAGCGAAGAAATGTATGATATAGGGTTTGAAGAATACATAAATGGTGACGGTGTATGTATAATCGAGTGGGCAAACATAATCGAGGACATATTACCAGATGAATACTTAAAAATAGAATTAAAATACAAAGACATGGGGAGAGAGATGACACTTATTCCTTATGGCGAACAATACGAAAAAATAGTTGAGGAGTTGACTAAATAATGAAGATTTTAGGGATAGATACATCATCTATGGCTGCTAGTGTAGCTGTTATAGAGGACAACAAATTAATTTGCGAATATACAATTAACACTAAAAAAACTCATTCACAAAAACTTATGCCTATGATAGAAAATATGTTAGGTTTAAGTGATTTAAATGTACGTGAGATTGATGCAATAGCAGTTTGTGAAGGGCCAGGATCTTTTACAGGTCTTAGAATTGGTATGGCAACAGCAAAAGCAATCGCACATGTTAATGATATTCCAGTAATAGGAGTTAATTCACTAGAAGTTTTAGCTGCAAATATGAACCTTTGTGACAAAAAAATATGCTCAATATTAGATGCACAAAGAAATCAAGTTTATACAGGAAGATACCACTATGAAGGTACAAAACTTGTTGAAATAAAAGAAATAGGAATTCAACCAATAGACGAACTTCTTGAAGAATTAGCACAAAGCAAAGAAGAATGGATATTAGTTGGAGAAGCTGTTTATAAATACGAAGACAAAATAAAAGAAATAGCAAATATAGAAATTCCAGCAGCATCAAACAACGTAACAAAAGCAGGAAGCTTATGTTCAGTTGCAAAAGTTAAATTTGATGAAGGAAAAGATATATTTAACTGCTATACTGTGAATCCTTTATATATTAGAAAATCACAGGCAGAAGAACAGTACGAAGAAAAACAAAGAAAACTTGAAGAAGAGCGAAAACTTCAAGAACAAAAGTAAGTTTAATAAAATAATTAATAATATTAGTTAAAATTTTTTTAAAAACAAAAAAATAATTAATAAATTTACTGAAAAAATTAATATTGGAGAGAAGTGAGGTTTCAAAATGGAAAAGAATCGAGAAAATGTAAATAATATAAATCAAGATTTGCAATTAGATTTAGACATAGTTTTGGGGCTAGGCACGGAATTAAATATGAATAACTTAATAATAAGACCGATGAGAAAAGATGACATAGATGGAGTACATAGGGTAGAGGTAAATTGTTTTGATGATCCATGGTCAAAAAAATCTTTAATGGATGAGTTAAAAAACAATTTAGCGAGATATCTTGTGGCTGAACTTGATTCTGTAATTGTTGGATATGTTGGTGTTTGGTTTGTAGTCGACGAAGGTCATATAACAAACGTGGCAGTACACAGTGATTATAGAGGTCAAAAAATAGGTGACAGGTTAGTTGGTGAAATGGTCAAACTTTGTAAAGAACATGGATTAGTTTCTATGACTTTAGAAGTTAGAAGTTCAAATACAGTTGCTCAAAATCTGTACAGAAAATATGGATTTAAAATGGCAGGAGTTAGAAAAGAATACTATAGCGATAGAGAAGACGCAATAATAATGTGGAACCAACTATCAGAATTATAAATATGACATTTGCATAATGAATGATATAAATAAAAAAATTAATAAACGCAAATAAGCAAAATTATAAATAGCTAAAATATGAGGCGGTGAAACAATGAAAGATATAATAACTTTATCGATAGAAAGTAGTTGTGACGAGACAGCAGTTGCAGTATTAAAAAACGGAAGAGAAGTTCTTGCAAATGTAGTTTCAACACAAATTGAATTACATAAAAAATTCGGTGGTGTAGTTCCAGAGGTTGCATCAAGAAAACATATCGAAAACATAGATGCAGTTTATCAAGAAGCATTAGACACAGCTGGGATTAAACCAGAAGAAATCGACCATATAGCAGTAACTTATGGACCAGGGCTTGTTGGTGCACTTTTAGTAGGATTATCTTACGCAAAGGCACTTGCATTCACATTAGGGATTCCACTAGTTGGGGTAAACCACATGCAAGGTCACATAAATGCAAACTATATACAACATAAAGATTTAAAACCTCCATTTATAACTTTAGTAGTTTCAGGAGGGCACACTCACTTAGTAGAGGTTAAAAACTACCAAGACTACGAAATACTTGGAAGAACTAGAGATGATGCATCTGGTGAGGCGTTTGACAAAATATCTAGAGCTATGGGGCTTGGATATCCAGGCGGACCAATAATAGACAAACTTGCAAAACAAGGGAATAAACATGCAATAGAATTCCCAAGAGCTTATTTAGATGATTCATATGACTTCAGTTTCAGTGGATTAAAATCAGCAGTATTAAATTACTTAAATGCTCAAAAAATGAAAAAACAAGAGATAGTAGTAGAAGACGTTGCGGCATCTTTCCAAGAAGCAGTAGTAGAAGTTTTATCTACAAAAGCAGTACATGCAGCTGAGGAAAAAGGATACAAGACAATTGCCTTATCTGGTGGTGTTGCTGCAAACTCAGCACTTAGAGAAAAGATAACAAAAATGGCTGGCGAAAAAGGTATAGAAATCAAATTCCCAAGTATAGAATTATGTACAGATAATGCAGCTATGATAGGTTGTGCAGGATACCATAATTTTATAAACGGCAAAATAGACGATATGTCATTAAATGCTGTACCAAACTTAAAAATAGATGTTAACTAAATAAATCTAAATTAAGTTTAATAATTAAAAAATAATTAATAAAAATAGAGAAAAAACTAATATTAAAAGCTAAACTTTGTTCAATAAATAATTAACGATTGAACATACTATATAAAAATAAAGACGTAACAGGAGAGACATCATGGAAATCAAAAGATTTGAAGGAACAGGAAGAATGAGTAAAGTAGTTGAGCACAATGGAACTCTTTACTTAAGTGGATTAACTAACGACGAAGGTGATATGAAAGAACAAACTGCTGCAGTTTTAGCTAAAGCAGAAGCAATATTAAATCAATACGGTTCTGACAAAAATCACATATTATCAGCAACTATATACGTAAAAGATATGGCATTATTCGCTGATATGAACTCAGTTTGGGATGCATGGGTAGAAAACGGAAACGAACCAGCAAGAGCATGTGTAGAAGCTAACATGGCTAGAGAAAACTTATTAGTTGAAATAAGTATAGTAGCAGCTAAAAAATAGTATTTAAAAAAATTAATTCTAAATACTAAAAAATCGCATATAATAAAGTGACTATACGATTTTAAATAGACAAAAATAAAAAGTTCTAGAGAACCTACAACCATAGAGGTGGGTAATCTAGAACTTTTTTCATGTATTTTGACTAATGAATTTTAACTATTACATTAACTCTTCCCAAAGTTCATAAAGTTCAGCTAATCTATCTTCTAAGTTAGATTTTTCTTGTGAAACTTCTTTAGAACGCTCAGGATTAGAGTAAACTTCTTCTAAGCAAAGAAGTTCATCAAGCTCACTTATTTTAGTTTCGATTTGCTCGATTTCTTTTTCTGTATTAACAATTTTATTTCTGTTTTTCTTTTGTCTTTCACGTTCTTCACGTTCACGACGTTTTTCTTCTTTAAGTTGAGTTTTAGTCTTTTCAGATTCTTCCTCAACATGGGCATTTATTTCGTCAGATTCTTTCTTTTTAGCCATGTAGTAATCGTAATTACCAAGGTATTCAGTAATTCCATTCTCGTCTAAGACTAAGATTTTATCAACTACAGTATTTAAGAAATATCTATCATGCGAAATCGTGAAGATTGTTCCTGTGTAGCCGTTTAGAGCATCTTCTAAAACTTCTTTTGAATCGATGTCTAAGTGGTTTGTCGGTTCGTCAAGAAGTAGGAAGTTAGCCTTTGATAAAATCAGTTTTAAGATTGCAACCCTAGCTCTTTCGCCCCCACTTAGTGAAGAAATTTGTTTGAATACATCGTCGTTTTCAAATAAGAATGCACCAAGCATAGATCTGATTTGAGTCTGAGTAAGATTAGTATTATCTTTCCAAATTTCATCGATAATAGTGTTGTTTAAATCAAGAGTTTTTTGCTCTTGGTGGAAATAAGCCACATTAACATTTGTGCCAAGTTTGACCTCGCCAGAAAGCGGAGTAAGTTCATTCATTATTATTTTGAATAATGTAGACTTACCGATTCCATTTGGTCCGATTAATGCAACTTTTTCCCCACGGTATATCTCAAAATTCAAGCCTTTGAATAATACTCTATCGTCATATCCCATAGAAATATCTTTAACTTGCATTACATCGTTACCGCTGACTACGGCTGGATCAAAAGATATTTTTGCTTTCTTTCTATATAGTTCCGGTCTATCCATAACATCGACCTTATCAAGAGCCTTTTCTTTACTTCTAGCCCTTTTAAGATGTTTTTCACGACCATAAGCCTTAAGTCTTTCAATAGACTCTTCTTGCTTTTTAAGCTCTTTTTGTTGGTCTTCATACTTTTTAATTTCTAGTTCTTTCTCGATTTTTGATTGTTCTATAAAATCAGAGTAATTACCATTATAGCTCTTAAGTTTTTTGTTGTAGATTTCAAAAGTTCTATTTACTACTTGATCTAGGAAATATCTATCATGGGAAATAAGCATAACAGTACCTTTATATTGCTTTAAGAAGAACTCTAGCCACTCGATTGCTTCAGAATCTAGGTGGTTTGTAGGTTCGTCTAGAAGTAATAGTGTAGGTTTTTTAAGAAGTAATTTCCCTAAAAGTACTCTTGTTTTTTCTCCCCCAGAAAGAATATCAACCTTCTTGTCAAAGTCACTGTCTTTAAAGCCTAAACCGATAAGCACACCTTTTGCTTCAGATTTATATCCGTATCCGTTGTTTGCCGAAAATAACTCCATTTTGTGTGAGTACTCATCCATTAATTTATCTAATATTTTAGAATCTGGTTTGCTTCCTTCTTCAGCTATTTTGATTTCAAGTTCTCTAAGATTTTCTTCCATTTCGATAAGAGGTTTGAATACTTCAAGAACCTCTTCTAATATAGTATTTTCCGAATAAAAATTGGTATTTTGCTCTAAATACCCAATTTCACAATCCTTAGAAGTGTAAATATCCCCGCTGTCATATCCATATTCATTGGAAATAATTTTAAATAAAGTCGTTTTTCCAGTACCATTAACTCCAACAATACCGACTTTATCGCCTTCATTTATAGTAAAACTAACATTTTCAAGGATAGAATCTACGCCAAAACTTTTATTCAAATTATTACAAGATAAAATGATCATAAGTTTTCTACCTCCTTAAACTACCTAAAATTATAAACTTTTGATATAATATAATCAAGGATATATGAAACTATTTAAAAAATATGGTATTATTTAATTATATTGTTATGAAAATATTAAAAATTAAAAGAGGTGAGACGATGGCAGGTAAGAACATATCGATGGCGGTCATCAGAAGACTACCTAAGTATTATAGATATCTTGGTGACTTACTTGAAAATGACGTACAGAGAATATCTTCAAAGGAATTAAGTGAAATAATAGGATTCACAGCATCGCAAATAAGACAAGATTTAAACAATTTTGGAGGATTTGGACAACAAGGGTATGGATACAACATAGAGGCTCTTCACGCAGAAATCGGAAAAATTCTAGGGCTAGACAGACCATACAATGCAATTCTAATAGGAGCAGGTAATCTAGGGCAAGCAATAGCTAACTATTCTGGATTTAGAAAAGCTGGATTTGAAATAAAAGGACTATTCGACGCTAATCCAAAAATTATAGGATTAAAAATAAGAGACTTTGAAATATTAGATTCAGATAATATCGAGGATTTCGTAAAAGATAATAAAATAGATATAGGTATTTTATGCGTTCCAAAAAACGGAGCACAAGAATTAGCTGATAGACTAGTTGCCTGTGGAGTAAAAGGACTTTGGAACTTCGCTCCAATGGACTTAAAAGTACCAGATGATATTATAGTGGAAAATGTAAACTTAACTGAAAGTTTATTCACATTATCATACTTAATGAAGGAAGATTAATCAAGATATTTTTATACTTAAAAAGAAGTTATAAAACTTTAACTGCTACATGAAATTTTGTACGTAATTCATGTAGCAGCTTTTTTTATTATAAGGAATATAAAAAAAGCTAAATGGAATAAACCATTTAGCTTTAGTGTTCAAATAAAAGTATATTTAAATTATTCAGCACATGGAGCTTCTACAGGACATACGTCAGCACAAGATCCACATTCGATGCAGCTATCTGCATCTATTACGTATTGATCATCTCCAGCTGATATACATTCTACAGGGCATTCTGATTCACATGCACCACAGCTTATACAAGCATTACCTATTATGTAAGCCATATCTTTGTTCTCCTTAATTGATGTCAAAATTTTTGAAATTAAATCACCCAACAAAAAACTATCCAAGGTTAATAACCCCCTAGATAGTTTTTACTTGCTATTATTCTTCAACTATAGCATCGTTTGGACAGGCATCAGCACATGATCCACAATCTAAACATTCGTCAGCATTTATGCTGTATTTGTCGTCTCCTGCAGTTATAGCATCGTTTGGACATTCATCTGCACATGAACCACAAGCAACGCAATCGTCTGTTATTTTGTAAGCCATACTAAAATCCCCCTTTAATGATTTTAATTTCACTTATAATTATAGCAAAGTTTATTGTATATCACAATAAGAATTTGAGCCAAAAAATGGTTTGGATTTTAAACATAATATCAAAATGTTATAAATATAAAAAATAAAAAAATTATAAATTAGATGTTTAACTATGGAAAATAATGGTATAAATAAAACTGAAATCAAATAAAATTATGAAATAGAAATCAAAATTATATTCATAATATACATAAAAAATTCATAATTTAGGATCAATATGAGAGATAGACGTTATTGTAAAAAATATTATTAGGGGGAATTAAAAAATGAATTGTAACAGTTGTAAAATGTGTGCAAGCGCAGACAAAAGATTAGAAAGTTTTGTAGCATCAAAAGCAGGAGAATTTGAAACAGCATTCCAAAGAACAATCGACCAAAAAGTAAAATGTGGATTTGGACTTCAAGGTGTCTGTTGTAGATTATGTTCAAACGGACCATGTAGAGTAACTCCAAAATCACCAAGAGGAATATGTGGAGCAGATGCAGACACAATAGTAGCAAGAAACTTCTTAAGAGCAGTATCAGCAGGGGCAGCATGTTATTTACACGTAGTTGAAAATACAGCTTTAAACGTAAAACATGTTGGAGAACATAATGGAGTTATAAAAAGTGAAAAAGCTCTAAATATATTAGGCGAAGAATTAGGAATATTCGATGACGATCCACATAAAAGATGTGTAAAAATAGCAGACGCAATTCTAAAAGATTTATACAAACCAAGATATGAAAAAATGGAATTAGTTGAAAAACTAGCTTACCATATGAGAGTAGATAAATGGAAAGAGCTTGGAATCATGCCAGGTGGAGCTAAATCAGAAGTATTTGATGGATGTGTAAAATCTTCAACTAACTTAAGCTCAGACCCAGTAGACATGTTAATGCATTGTTTATCATTAGGAATTTGTACAGGTTTATATGGTTTAACTTTAACTAACTTATTAAATGATATAGTTTTAGGAGATCCAGTTATAAGAATGGCTCCAGTAGGATTCAGAGTAATTGACGAAGATTATATAAACATAATGGTAACAGGACATCAACATTCAACATTCGCAAGTTTCCAAGAAAAAATAAAATTACCAGAAGTAGTAGAAGTAGCTAAATCAGTAGGAGCAAAAGGATTCAGATTAGTAGGATGTACATGCGTAGGTCAAGACTTACAATTAAGAGGAGAACACTACAAAGAAATATTCGCAGGTCATGCAGGAAATAACTACACAAGTGAAGCAGTTTTAGCAACAGGAGCAGTTGATATGGTAGTTTCAGAATTCAACTGTACAATTCCAGGACTTGAACCAATAGCTGACAAATTACAAGTAAAAATGATTTGTTTAGACGATGTAGCTAAAAAGAAAAATGCAGAATTGATTCAATTAGATAGAGATAAATTCGATGAAATAGACCACAGATTAATAAACGAAGCAGTAGAAGCTTATAAAGCAAGAAGAGGAAACGTAACTATAGATATACCAAAAGATCATGGTTATGACGAATCTTTAACTGGTGTAAGTGAAAAGAACCTAAAAGAATTCTTAGGCGGAAACTGGAAACCATTAATAGACTTAATCGCTGATGGAACAATCAAAGGTGTTGTCGGAGTAGTAGGATGTTCAAATATGACTGCTGGTGGACATGATGTTCACACAGTAGAATTAGTAAAAGAATTAATCAAAAAAGACATCTTAGTATTATCAGCAGGATGTTCAACAGGTGGACTTGAAAATGTAGGATTAATGTCACCAGGAGCAGAAGAATTAGCAGGAGAAAACTTAAAAGCAGTATGTAAAAAATTAAATATACCACCAGTATTAAACTTTGGACCATGTCTAGCAATAGGAAGAATCGAAATAGTTGTTAGTGAATTAGCAGCAGCATTAAACGTAGATATACCACAATTGCCAGTAGCACTTTCAGCTCCACAATGGTTAGAAGAACAAGCATTAGCTGATGGAGCATTCGGTTTAGCTTTAGGACTACCACTTCACCTAGCTTTACCACCATTTATAACTGGAGGACCATTAGTAACTCAAGTTTTAACAGAAGGACTAAAAGATATAACTGGAGGTAGTGTAATAGTAGATCCAGACCCACAATCAGCAGCTGACAAACTAGAATCAGAAATAGTAGATAGAAGAAAAGGCTTAGGTTTAAAATAATTAATTTTTAAGGATGTGGTCAAATGCGCAGAATAATAATTCATAAAGATTTATGTACAGGTTGCAAAAGTTGTGTGTTAGCCTGCATGACTAGAAATTGTGGCGAAAAACATAAATTTGATAGCTTTATAGATGTAAATAAAGATAAATATTTTATAGATTTATCACATATCGATACAGAAAGTAGAAATCATATAGAACTAAATAATGAGGGGCATCCAGTCCCTCTAACATGTAGACATTGCGACAAACCAGAATGTGTTGCAACATGCATGAGTGGGGCTATGACAAAAGACCCTGAAACAGGAATAGTTTCATATGATAAAGAAAAATGTGGTTCATGTTATATGTGTGTAATGAGTTGCCCTTATGGAATTCTAAAACCAGATGACAGAACAAAACAAGATATAATAAAATGCGATTTATGCCAAGGAGAAGAAATTCCTCTATGTGTGTATAACTGCCCAAGCGGTGCATTAGAATTACAAAAGGAGGACGAGTAAATGTTTGATAAAATAAAGAATATATTTAAATCAGATAAAGAAGAAAGTAATGTTACTCCTAAAAATGCACCAAAAGAAGTTACAGTTCCAGCACACAAAGTTGGACCAAAATCACAAGATGAGGAAACAACTTATGTAATAATAGGGGCAAGTATCGCAGGAGTTACAGCAGTAAAGACATTAAGAGAATTAGACAAAAGTGCAAAAATAATAGTAGTATCAAAAGATGAAAATATATATTCACGTTGCATGTTACACCATGTAATTTCAGGACACAGAACAATAGAAGGAATCAACTTTGTAGATGAAGATTTTATGGAAAAACAAGATGCAACTTGGATTAAAAAAGCGACAGTGAAAGAAATTGACCCAGACAACAAAAAGATTAAATATGAAAAAGACGGTAAGGAAGAAGAATTGGCTTATGACAAATTATTGATAACATCAGGTGCCAACGCATTTATTCCACCAGTTAAAAACTTAAGAGAAGCAAAAAATGTATATCCACTTAGAAATATAGAAGATGCAATAGGAATAAAAGAACAAGCAAAAGACGCAAAAAATATTGTAATAATGGGTGCAGGTCTTGTAGGTATGGATGCATTAGCAGGATTAGTTGAAATAGATGGTATCGGAAATTTAAGTTTAATTGCATCAGAAGATCGTATACTAGACAAACAACTAGATGTTAGAGCAGCAAAAGCTTATGAAGATAAGTTTGAGCAAAAAGGCGTAAAAATCTATAAGAACCGCATGGCATCAGAAATATTACTAGACGAAGATGAAAAAGTAAAAGGCATCAATTTAGGAAATGATGAAATAATAGATTGCGACTTATTAGTAGTTTCAACCGGTGTAAGATCTAATGTAGAACTTGTTGAAGGCTCAGGAATAGAAACAGACAAAGGAATCAAAATAAACGAAAAAGGCGAAACAAACAAACCTGATATATACGCAGCAGGTGATGTAACAGGTACAGGAATTTGGCCATTAGCAACAAAACAAGCAGAAGTGGCAGCAATTAACATGGCTGGTGGAGAAGCTATTATAGAAGATAGATTTGAATTCAAAAATACAATGAACTTCTTAGGAATTCCAACAGTGTCAGTAGGATTTATAACACCACCAGATGACACTTATGACGTATTAACTTACACTGATGGCGACAATTATAAGAAAGCTGTAATCAAAGATGACGTATTGATAGGATTTATCGCACAAGGAGATATCTCATATGTCGGGCCATATACTCAACTTGTAAAAGAAAAAATTAAAGTTGATAATTTAGCGGAAAGAGTATTTGAACTTGGATATTCTGATTTCTTCAAAATTAAAGAAGATGGACAATTCGAGTGGTAAAAGTTAATTAAATAAAAAAAAGAAGAAGCATTTCATTGATTTAATTGGAATGCTTCTTTTAATGTTGAAATGATTTTACTATGTAAAATTGCACGTGATGTTTAAATAAACATTATAGAGTCGAAACAGTAACTATACTGTGACTCAAATTAATAATATCTTTATATTTTGCTTAATAATTTTCTTAAATCCTTGTACCCTCGTTTTATCGAAATACAAAATATATTATATCTCATGGGATATGTAGAAAAATGTAAAAATGCGCGAAAAAACTAAAAAATTTCAGAAAATAGAAGAAAATAATGTTAAAGTATCGCCAAAAATATATGTAGATTTAAACTTAGGAAATGATATAGCTGCAAATACATTAAAAAATCTACTTAGCAGCGTAAAAATAAATAATGTTGGGGATTTAGTTAAATTCTTAAAAAATAGTGAAGGTGTATTAGGTGCAATAGGTATAGATATTTCTCAAATAGTAAAAGTTTTAGAAATAATACCATCAAATACATCACTAGCATTTAGTTGCCCAGATCAACCAGGGGCTTACCTTGGAACAGCAGTTGTAGTTGATAGCAATGCAAACACTGCAATAGGAATGGGAACACTATTAATGATAAGAGAAACTAAAAAAGTTTCATTCACAGATGATTCATTAGCTAATGGTTCTCGTATAAAATATGGAGCTGATTACAAACATGAAGCTTATTATGAAGGAACAACTTCAAAAGCTAAAATAATGTACTCAGGTATAACTAATAAAGGAGTACCTTACTTCTCATCTAAACAACCTACTCAATTAGGTACTTATGCAGCAGTAGCATATTCTTTCGATGATTTAGAATATAAAGTAGCACTTGCAGCAAGAACATTTACTATAGGAAGAGAAGAAAGTAACATAGAAATAACATCTGGAAACAAAAGTTATGACGGAAAATCATATGAACCAACAACAGTTGTAACAAACAAACAAGGCGAAATAATAGAAAATGCAGAAGTGAGCTACACTTATTACAAAGGTGCAAAAAAATTAAAATCAGCACCAACAGAAGTAGGAACTTATGTAGTTAGAGCTAAATATAATTCAACAAATGAGTATTTTGCATCTACAACTATTAAAACTATAAAAATAGAAAAAGCTGAGTTAACAATAACTGCTGACAATGTGAGTAAATACGTAGGGGAAGTTGATCCAGAATTAACTTACACAATAGAAGGATTAGCTGATACAGATAGCCTGAATGTAGAATTAACAAGAGAAGTGGGAGAAGAAGTAGGGGAATACAAAATAACACCTTCTTGCGATAAAAACGACAACTACAACATGACATTTGTAGATGGTGTATTAACAATAAAAGAAAAAGAAGTAATTCCAGAACAACCAGAAGTTCCAGAAGTGCCAGAACAACCAGATCAACCTGAACAACCAGGTCAAGGTGGGGATAAGGATGATACTGAAAAGCCAGAAACACCAGATCAAGGTGGCGACAAAGATGACACTGAAAAGCCAGGACAACCAGGTCAAGGTGAAGATAAAGAAGATACTAATAAACCAGAACCACCACAAACATCTGATGCAAGTATTGCAGGATATGTAGGTACAATGTTAGCTTCTATAGCTGGATTATTTGCTATAAATAGAAGAAGAAAAGAAGATTAATTTTTCTTATAATAAAATAAGGAGATGAACTCATATAGGGTTCATCTCTTTTTTATAAGAAAAGAAGCATTTCAGTTGGCCTTCTGAAATGCTTTTGTGTAAGATTGAATCTTATTTTGTTTTCAGTGTATTCCTGAAAATATAGGGTTTTATGACCCTAACAACAAAAAACTCTAAATAAATTTCTCTAATATTTCTAATAATTTTATTTTATCCCAGTACACTCATAATTATTGAAACATAAAATATATTATACCTTAGGAAGCTTGTAGAAATTTGTAAAATTTTGCAGAATATATCAAAAAAATACATGTAAAATAGTGGAAAAATATAGCGGAGTACCCCTTTTTTAGGGAAATAGTTGAACTTTCAACTAAAGTGATGTATTATAAAAATATGGTTGAACTTTCAACTAAAAATAAGGAGGCAAAAATGAATAATTTAGAATATGAAACATTAAGATATGTCGGAGCATTATCGAGGGCAATAAACTCTACAGCAGACTGGAAATATAAAAAGTTTGATTTAAAGAAAGGTCAATATTTATTTATAACAAGAATTTGTGAAAATCCAGGAATAAATTTTATAGAGTTATCGAACATGTTAAAGGTAGATAAAACGACTACGACAAAGGCTGTTCAAAAGCTAATTGAACTAGGTTATATAAATAAAGAACAAGATGAAAGAGATAAAAGAGGATATAAATTAACGCCAACAGAAAAAGCATGGGAAGTCTATAATTTTATAATACAAGAAGAGTCTAAACAACTAAAAATAAGTTTTGAAGGCTTTAGTCAAGAAGAAAAAGAAATGGCAACAGAATTACTTAAACGAATGAGTGAAAATATTGAAGAATATTGGCATGAATATAAAAATCAGGGGTAGGGAGTAGTATGGAAAAAATAATAAAATTAATATTGAGACTATTATTAGGATTTGTATTTTGTGCTTGTGCAACAGTATTGGCATTGCAATCCAACTTAGGATTAAGTCCATGGGATGTGTTTCACCAAGGTCTATCAAAACAAACAGGACTAACAATAGGACAAGTAAACATATTAGTAGGAATAACCGTAGTATTAATAACAGCATTCTTTAAATTGGAAATAGGTTTAGGGACTATAGCAAATATGATTATAATTGGGTTTTTCACAGATATAATAATAAATCTTGGAGTAATACCAACAAGCACAAACCTATTTGTTAGATTATTGATGTTGGTGGCAAGTTTATTTTCAATGGCGATTGGGTCATATTTGTACATAGGATGTGGGCTTGGATGCGGACCAAGGGATGGACTTATGGTTGTATTAGTAAAACTTACTGGAAAATCAGTGGCATTAATTAGATCTTTTATTGAAATAAGTGTTCTAATAATAGGTTGGCTACTAGGGGGAACAGTTGGAATTGGAACATTAGTTACCGTATTTGGAGTAGGAATTTGTGTCCAAATGGTATTTAAAATATTTAAATTTGATGTAAATAAGGTAAAACATAAAAATATAAAAGAAGGTTTTTTATTCTTTAATAAATGTGTAAACAATTAAAATATATAAATGAAATAATTGTAAGGAGATTAAAAATGGAATTTAGAAAATCTACAAAATCAGATGTAACAAAAATAATGGAAATAGTAAAACAAGCGCAAGAATATTTCAAATCACAAGGAATTGATCAATGGCAAAATAATTATCCAAATGAAGAAGTAATAAATAATGATATAAATAATGGTGAAAGTTATGTAATGTTAGATGAAGATAATATTATTGCAACAACTGTAATTTCATTTAGAAAAGAAAAATCTTATGAAAATATTATAGATGGAAAATGGATTACAAACGGTGACTATGGTGTAATTCACAGAATCGCTGTAGATAACACTCATAAGGGTAAAGGACTTTCACACAAAATAATAAAATATGCAGAAGAAGTATGTAAACAAAACAATGTCCATAGCATAAAGGTTGATACTCATGAAGAAAATATACCAATGCAAAGTTTGCTTAAGAAAAATGGATTTAAATATTGTGGGATTATTTACTTAGAAGATGGCGGAAAAAGAGTTGCCTTCGAAAAAACTTTATAATTAAAATGAGGCTATAGCAAGTTGTATTTTGTAATAGCCTCATTGATTACATATTTAATATAATATTTAAAAACCTAAATTATGCATTATTAGCAGGTGCAACATAAACCCTTTGCGCCAACTCATCATCAATCATATACAACGCATGAGGGTTGTCCACACATCTTTTTACTTTTTTCAATAAAGTTGTAAAGTTATTTTCTTCCTCAACTTGTTCGTCAACAAACCAGTTTAAAAAGCTGATAGTCGCATGTTCCTTTTGTGCAACTGCAATGTCCATAATATTATATATTTTTTTAGTGACTAATTCTTCATGAGCTAAACCTGTTTCAAATACTTCTACAACATCTTTATAAGTTTCTTTTGGCTTGTTTATTTCGCCAAGAACTACAGTTCCACCCTTTTGGAACACATAGTCATAGAATTTCATAGCATGATCAATTTCTTCTTTGGCTTGTACTCTAAAAAAGTTAGCAAAACCACTTAAGTCAATTGATTCGCAATAAGCAGCCATAGCTAAATAAGTGTAAGAAGAGTAAAACTCAAATGTAACTTGATCGTTGATTGCACTTTCTAAGCTTTTACTTAACATAAATTTACCTCCTTGAAATGTAGTTTCTAATTATATTTTATAGTAATATCATGGATAAATCTACTTTCTAGAAATTAAATTAAAAATCTAATTAAAAATGTTTTTAGTTAGAAAGTGTGGGTATATATAAAATATAAAGATATACCAAACAGAAACGACATCAAAAGTAACTTCATAGGTATACTCAAAATAATAAATGGGGGTATAAAATATGGAAGATAGAATCGTATGTCATTGCATGGAAGTTAGTTATGAAACAATAAAAAAAGCTATAGAAGATGGCGCAAAAACAGTAGACGATATAAAAGAAATGACTGAAGCATCAACAGGATGTGGAGGTTGTGAAGACGAAATACAAGAAATTTTAGACGAATTATTAAAATAGACAAAAATAAATAACCCTTTATGATTATGATAGAAAAATCATTTCATAAAGGGTTATTTTTATTATTAATTAAATATTAATCTAATCTCCAGTTTAATTCACCATCATTTAATGCTTTAATGAATATTTCTGCAGATGCTAGGTTAGTGGCAATTGGCACACTATAAACATCACAAAGTCTGATTAATGCCTGGATGTCTGGCTCGTGTGCTTGAGCAGTTAATGGGTCTCTTAAGAAAATTACTAAGTCGATATCCTTGTTGACAATTAGAGAACCTATTTGCTGATCTCCACCAAGTGGACCAGAAGCAAGTCTATGTATGTCCAAGTTTGTTTCTGCCATAATTCTTTTCCCTGTTGTCCCTGTAGCATAAAGGCCGTACTTAGCTAATATGCTTTCATAAGCAATACAAAAGCTAACTAATGTATCTTTTTTCTTGTCATGTGCAATCAAAGCGACATTTAAAATTTTGTGCATAATTACCTCCTAAATTTTGGCTTTGTAATTATATTAAACAAAATATACCAATTCTGCAAGGTGTTTTGTGTTAATATTATTATTCTGCACAAAATATTTCAAGGTATTAAATTTTTTTAGCTCAACCTGATTCAACTAAGGGTTGGTTTTGGGCGTACTTGTCCTTATAGGTTTCAGAAGGATGAAAAATCAGACACATACGTTTAAGTAGTTTGCAACTTACGCAAGGGAACAAATACCTTTTTTCCTTAAACGGGTCCATAGGTGTATCTAGTGTGTTTAATTTAATAGAATAATTTAATAGATTAATCTTTTGTTCGGGATATTGCACCGACACCTTTGGATATAGATTCGTAAGCTTTGGATTTTCATTCGTAGCACTCGGATTTATATCGTTAGGGTGTGGATTTAAATCAATACTATCTGGATTTAAATCAGTACCATCTTGATTTAGGTCCGTAGCTGAATTGTCCACATTTTTAGAATCATAATCAACAATAGAAAATGTATCGTCTTCGAAGAAAACAATATCATTAAATACATAATCGTCATCAGGATATATATGCTCATTAGAATGTATATCATTATTATTTTTTTTACTATTTTTGTTTTTGATAAATTCATCTATAAAACTAAAGTCCACCAATTGGGCATAATTTTCCCCAGTTTTAAAATAAACAAGATTTCCGTCCTCAGCAACAACTCGTTTTTCCAAAATCTTTTTATCACACATTTTCTTAAATCTTCTATAAATAGCGTCTCTTTTCATACGAAGAACAGTAATATCCTCAGCAAGAGCATTATAAGAAACAAGATAAAATATTTCGCCGTCAATTTCTTTACTAACCATATTGCCAGAGTCCTTAAAATCGATAAACCATCTAAGTATTCCTAAATCACGAACATCCAAATCTAAATCAACCGCAGCCGGTTGTGAAAAACCACACATAGTAAATTTCATAACTTTGCCTCCTAACATAAATAAATTTGTAGTGAATTAACCTTGTGATGATATTAATTGTTTGTTTTCTTACTTTTATTATATATCATAAGATGGCCATGAAGAAGGATAAATTCGATTTATTTGGATTGAATTTTTTTGAAATAGTATACGGATAATGGATTATTAAGAGGTTTAAATGCGAAAATATTGTTTTTTGAAAATTTACCTTACGGTTTTATATCCAAAGGGGTTGAGGATGAAATGAGTAGAAAATGGATGAGAATTATATGAGTTTTGAATAGATAGTTATATAATATAACTACTATAATTATTTGAATTAAAATATATTAACACAGTAAAAAATAAACAACGGGGGTAATAGTATTGAACATCAATTGTATAACAGGAGGAAATGATTATTTATATAAACATATACAACAAAGTTTACATAGAGCAAAATCTATAGATATAATAGTTTCTTTCCTTATGGAATCAGGTGTGAAATTATTAAAAGATGATTTAAAAGAAATTCAAGGAATTCCAATAAGAATACTAACAGGAAACTATTTAAATATAACACAACCATCAGCACTATATTTATTAAAAGAACTAATAGGTAAGGATTTAGACTTAAGATTTTATAACGATAAATCCGTAAGTTTTCATCCGAAGGCATACATATTCAATTACGAAGATGGAGGAGAAATTTTTATTGGATCATCAAACTTATCACAGTCAGCCTGGACAAAAGGAATTGAGTGGAATTATAGGATTGATAAGAATAGTAATCTAGAAGATTTTAATTATTTTAAAGAGCAATTTGAAGATATGTTTAATAATAATTCTATAATAGTTAATGATCAAGAGTTAGAAGCATATTCAAAAAGTTGGAGAAAACCAAGATTACCTTCCAATCAATATGAAAAGTTTACACCACATACAAATTTATATGATGATAAAAAAGTTTTTGATTTGTTTGAACCAAGAGGTGCACAAATCGAGGCATTATATAATTTGAAAAAAACTAGATTAGAAGGAAATAAGAAAGGTTTAGTTGTAGCGGCTACAGGTATTGGAAAGACATATTTAGCTGCCTTTGACAGTAGGAATTTTAACAGAATTTTATTTATTGCACATAGAGAGGAAATATTATTGCAAGCATATGAAAGTTTTAAAAATATAAGGACTGATAAAATTATTACTATACAAAATAAAGAAGTTATAGATAATACAAATATATATGCGAATATTGCAGAACCTAAAGAAGGCCTTAAAGAAAATGACTACGAAATAAATATGGGATTTTTCATGGGAAACAGAAAAGAAAAAAATAAAGATATAATATTTGCATCAGTTCAGACTTTAGGAAAGCAAGAATATTTAAATAAAAATTATTTTGATGAGGATTACTTTGATTATATAGTTGTAGATGAATTTCATCATGCAGTAACTAATAATTATCAAAACATATTAAACTATTTTAAACCAAAATTTTTATTAGGGCTTACAGCAACACCATATAGATTAGATAACAGGGATGTATTTTCAATTTGTGATAATAACTTAGTATATGAAGTTGATTTAAATTCTACCATAAATAAGGGTTGGTTAGTTCCATTTAGATATTATGGAATTTATGATGATAGTATTGATTATGAAGGTCTAACAATAAGAAGTGGAATTTATGATGAGAAAGAACTTGAAAAAGCATTGAGTATAAATAAAAGGGCAGATCTAGTACTAAAACATTATAAAAGATATAAGTCTAAAACTGCTATAGGATTTTGTACAAGTAAAAGTCATGCTAGTTATATGGCAAAATATTTTAATGAAAGGGGCGTAAATTCAGTAGCAGTTTATAGTGGCAATATAGATGAGCATGGAGCAGATAGAAAAGAGGTAATAAGCAAGCTAAAATCAGGTGAAATAAAAGTAATTTTCTGTGTAGATATGTTTAATGAAGGTGTAGATATTAAAGATATTGATTTAGTTATGTTTTTAAGACCAACAGAATCACAGACAGTATTTTTACAACAATTAGGTAGAGGACTTAGAATATCAAAGAATAAGAAATACCTAAACGTACTTGATTTTATAGGTAATTATAAAAAAGCATATCTAAAACCATACTTTCTGGCTGGTAAGACAGAAGAAGAAGGTGGAGATTTGGATAATATTATGAATGATGAAAATTATCCAGAAGACTGTTTAGTTAATTTTGATTTTAGGATCATAGACTTATTTGAATATATGAAATATGGGCCAAAGGGTAAAGACTCAGTAGAAAAAGAAGAGGAAATTAAGCTAAGTTTTGCACTTAGAGATGAGAAAGTAAACTTCTTTTCTATGGTTGAGGGAACTGATTATTTAAAATATAAATATGAGATTATGTTATGTAAGAAGCAAAAGTTACCTTCACGACCATATTTATTAGATGTAAAAAAATCAAATTCAGTATTTGCATTATCAGAAGAGGGCAAAGTTTATCAAAATCAAATTAAAGATAGGGACTTGCCATTAAAATATGTAGCATTTATTGATTCATATATAAAAGTAAAAGTAGATAAGGTATTATTTGAGAATCTATATAATAATGGATTATTTTCAACATGGATACCAGAGGGACCTATGAAATACTTCAAAGATTGTGAAGAGGGATATATAACACTGTTTAGAGTTTATGAACTTAAAGCAGAAGTTAATGAAAGATTGCTTGAAAGAGGTAGACGAGGAAGAAATTCATTTTTTGGATTGAGTGAGGATGTTGATTTGGATATAGTTAGACCTGTTTTGAGTGATGAAGGGTTTAATAAGATAAAGAGTGATATTTTGAAAGTTATTAGAAAGAGTAGATTTTTTATTGAGAATCGATACAATAATTAGCAGGAATAACAAAATATAAAAGAGTTAAATTGTCTAATAAAAATAAATAAAATTATTTTTTAAGTATATTAAAATATGATAGAAGTATTATAATATGTATTATATTGGATGATAAAGAATTTGTGAGGAGTGAATAGATTGAAGGATAAAGTAAATAGGAGTAATGATATACAGCAAATAAAGAGGGAATGCTTAGCATATGAACTATCTAAATTAAAAGAATCATCAAAGGAAGCGGTGGAAAGTTTAAAAGGTTTTACTGGGTTTAAAGAGTATATGCATATTGATAGAGCAGTACAAAATGAATTAGAAGAAATAATTTTAGCTGCAAGTGAACAAGAAAGCTCACAATTAATTCTGGTATGTGGTAGTGTTGGGGATGGTAAGTCTCATATTATTTCATATTTCAAAACCAAATATCCAGAGATAATGTCAAAATTCACATTACATAATGATGCTACAGAAAGTTTGGAACCAAATAAAACATCAATGGATACTTTGAATGATTTATTAGAGAGTTTCACAGATGAGAAAATAGAAAATAGTAGCCAAAAGTTAATACTAGCTATAAATTTAGGTACATTAAATAACTTTATAGATTCGGATTATGGTAATAGATTTACAAAATTAAGAGAGTTTGTAAATGAAAAGAAAATATTAGAAAGAAGCATAATAGACAATAAATTTGATGCAAATAAAAATATACAGTTTGTAAACTTTAGTGATTATAGTTTATATACATTAAAGGATGGAAAAGTAGAATCAGAATATATTAAATTATTAATAAAAAAAATTACAGATAAATCGGAAATGAACATATTTTATAAGTCTTATCAAAATAATTGTATTAAATGTATAAATGAAAGTAGATGTCCAATTAAATCTAACTATGAACTATTAAGTGAAGATAAAAGTCAGGATGCAATTGTTGATTTATTAGTCCAATGTATTATAAAAAATAAAATAATTATATCAACTAGAGCATTATTAAACTTTATATATGATTTATTAATAAATAGAAGTTATATAGACATTAATGATCCAATGTTTAAAGATAAAATAGGAAGACTTAAAAATGAAGAATACATAAATTCTTTAACTCCTAATATTATATTTGATCATGAAGAACTTTCATTTATATTTAAATCATTACACACATTAGATCCTTTAAATATTAGAAATGAAAAAATTGATGATTTTATAATAAAGTTTAATAATTCTATAGAAATTAATAAATTTTTTGATGAATACATAGATTATCCAAAAGGGTATATTGATAGATTTAATAATATCGATTTCGAAGAAAAAACTCATCAAAAACTAAAGAAAGAGCTATTAAAATTATTTATAAGAAGCTATTATATGTGTGGAAAAGGTGATTTATTTAATCTTAATGACCAAGTATACAATGATTTTATGAAATATGTATATTACTGGAATAAGGGAGAAAAGCCTAAATTACAAAACTTATACAATGAGGTTAAGAATGGAGTATTAAAGTGGAACGGAAATGCAGACAAAAATGCAATTAATATATTTATAGGTAAAAATCAAATAAAATATAAAGTTAGCGAAGAAATAGAATTAAAGCCAGACTTAACTAATTTACCCTACAATAATGAAAAAAAATTAGAAAAATTCTTAACAACAATAGAAGTAAAATATAAAAGTGATAGATTGACTGAATCTTGTGAAATAGATATAGATTTTCCATTGTATGAACTATTAATAAGAGTAGGAAATGGATATAGACCAAATAAAAAAGATAGAAATCATTTTATAAAGTTTATGGAATCTATGAATAAAATTGAAGAAGCAGGATCTCAGAACTCAAAATTAGTATTTACAGAAAAAAATAGACAAGATAATAAAAAGTTCAGATTAGAATATGATGAAGAATTTGAAATTTATAAATTTATGGAGATTTAGATATGTGCGAAGTAAATAATTTTAAGATAAATTTAAATGGTATAAGAGAAACTTTTAAATTTTCAGATAGTGGGCTAACAAATAAGCAAGGTGTTAACTATAAACTATTGCCATATGCAGCCAATGAAAAGACACTAGTAGCAGAGTTTTCAGGAGTTGTAGGAGCTTTTTCTAGAACTATATCTAATAAAGAGCTTAAAGGTAAATTTGAAGTAGAAAATTTTATTAATGATGTTGCTGATAGAATAGGTGAATATCAAGATGATTTAAGCAAAGAGTACTTTAAAGATATAGTCAAAACAATGTTTATAGATAATGACAATTTAGTAGACTTTGATATAAAAACAATAAATTATATATCTTCTACATCAGCAGATGAAAAAATTGCGAACTTTTTATATTCTACTTTGTTTGATGAAAATATAAAAAGTAGCGTTAACAAATATTATGATAGAAAAATAGATAATGTAATGTATAAGTTAGTCTTGGATTCATTACCAGAATTAAAAGATAAAGTGATTTCTATAGGCGAGTATAAATGCTACCTACCATTTGTTAGAGATCAATTTATAAAAGATTTTGAATTTTTAATATCACAAGAGGAATTATATAAAGATTCATTAAAAAGATTTTTAGAATACTATTATATGTTTTATGTGTCTCAATTAGTTATGAAACTAGAACAATTTGAAAAAGCAGATACGACTAAAGCTGATAAATTATACTATACATTAGACTGGGAGAAAACGGGAAAAACTAGAACGGCTTATCAATTTGGATGGGAGAAAATAAAAAATAGTACAACATCACTATTTTCTCATGCTGTGGTTTTAGAAATGTTAAATCACAATGAAATAAATGATCAGTTAGGATATAAAGAATTAGCAGAAATATTTAATAGCATGGATGAAAAAGAAATAGAATCACAATTAAATGAATTAATAGATGAATATATAAGACACGCAAAACATGTGAAAAATTGGAATGAATTTAAGTATGAGAATAGGGAAAGCAATGCTAATGGATTCAACTTAGTTAATAAATTGTTTAGTGTTATAAGATACCAATTTGAAAACTCTTCTAGAGGTAGAGCAAGTGAAGCCTATAAAAATTGGTTTGTAAAATTTGTTCAAAAGAATTTTGGTAAAAGAAGAGGTAGATTAGGATATAACTTAAATATGACAGAAGATGATATTATATTAATGACAAAATTATGTATAAATAATCAGAAAAAGCTTAAGTTAAATGAGTTGTTTAAAGAATTTGAATTAAGAGGATTATTCCTTGATAGAGATTCTAAACAAAAAGTGATTCAATTATATGAAAAATTAAATTTATTAGAAAAAAAATCGGATAGTGGGGATGCGCAATATGTCAAATCAATTTTATAGCTATTTATCTAGCAAAATAATAAATTTCTTTACTAAAAACCCCTTAATTCCTGGATCAAAATATAATATTCAGTTTGAAAAGGAAGAACAAGTAAGGGAATTATATGAAAAATTAAAAGAAAATGATTTATATAGAAAATACGAATATAAAGATTCAAAAGGGGAAGTTAAATATACTTCTTATCAGCTACAATTTAATGATGTATCATTAATAGTTTCATCAACAATTGATAATGTACAACCAGATTTTCTTACAAGATTAAGAAATATGGTAGGGTTAGAAGATGGATATGAGAAAAAGGCTATACTATTTATTCATAATACAATGCTAGATAGTATTATTGGAGGAACAGAGTCTTTTTCTAAAGAAGGTATGCCTTTTAATGTAGATTCTATTCAAAAGGATATAAAGAAACAATTAGCAACGGAATCATTTAGTGAGGTAGATAAATCTATTATAGAGATGGATTTAGATAGAAAAAAAGATATTTTATTTAATGATAACAACTCTATATTTGAATATGAATATGTGCTTGATATATTAAATAAAGGATATATAGATAAACAGCAGTATAAAGATTTTGGGTTATTTTATGATGATAAAATAAATGATTTTGAAGGTAAGGATTTAAAGAAAAGATTAAAAGATAATGCTCTATATTTTAATAGGGTAGATGAAATACATAATTATGGAAACCCAGAAACTCAATTAGAAAAATATTTTGATGATAATGGAATCTCAAAGTTGAAGAATAAAGATTGGATGGATATAGAGTATAAGGTAGTAAAAAAATCAGTTGAAAATAATGCAAATACAATACTAGAATATAAGTCAAGTTCAGAAGAATGGGACATAGAAGAAGGTCCATCTAAAGCAAAATCAAGAGTTAGAAATATAATTGTATTTAATGAACAAGGAAAAGATGAAGTTGAAATAGAGTTTTATTTTAACGATTATCTTAAGAATGAATATATATATAAGACTGAGGGTGAGGTTGAAGCTAAGACATCTGGATATAAGTTAAAGGTTACAATAAAAGATGTTGAAGGAAAATCAAACTTTTATAAAGTTATATATAAACAAGATAATTTGAAATTTGAGTTTAAAATGGCTATGTTTAGATGTAGCTCTAAGTATTTTGAATCTATAATATCAAAATACACTCTAGTAGTTAAAAAGAAAGAACAATATATTTCTATAAATACAAATGAATCGGAAGTAACATTTAATGAATTTGCAAATGGAAATACAGTATATGAAGTAGATTCTAATGATGATGTTATAGAAGTGTCAGATGATGATAAATTAACTGTTAAAATAAGTGATAGATTCCAATATGAAAGTGATAAAGATTTAGTTAGATTTGACTTGAAAATTGGTGAAGAGAGAGTACCATTAGGAATAGTAGGAACAAGTAAAAAAACACCACCAATAGAAAGGTTTAAAGTTTGGAAGTTAAAAAGAGAGAAACAATATGACTTTAGATTAATTGGTGAAAATAAGTTGCAACATAAAAAACAAGAATACTTTACGAGAGATGAATTTAGAAAAAATCTAGAGATAGAAAAGCAAATTTTAGAATTAGAAGGATTATGCTTTGAAGAAAATAGTGAAGGAATAGAAGTTGTAGACTTAGATATAGATATCTCTGTAGAAAAAGCATATAGAAATATATTAGATTACTATAAGGTGTCTAGAAAACTTCCAAGTTTAACTTATTTAAATGATGACCTAATAAAATTATATAAAGTATTTGTAAAAGAATATATAGATGTATTAAATACAATTGATGAGGGTTGTTATCTTACAAAGAAACAAAAGAATCTATTTAAAATAGGAACTATAAAAAGAAATATAGAAGATAGGGAATTAATCTTCACACCGCTACATCCATTAAATATAGTTTATCAACTTCATATAAATTATGGGATAGGTTCAGAAGAGATGAATGATGATGTATTGAAGAAATTTACATCAACATACCTTTTACCATATATAATTGATGCAGATGATAAATTATTTATACCAATGGAACAATCGCATTCTCCGGAATGGAAATATTATGTAGATGAAAAGTTACCAAGATATAAAAGTTCAAGAGATTTTGTTGCAAAATTAGTTAATGAAAAGATAGAAGAATTTACAACTCACTTTAAATATATGTTTGAGATGGGGAATAATGCTCCAATAAAGATAAACTTAATAAATACTGGAGATTGCAAAGAAATATTACAAGGAATATTTAAATACTATGTAAAACAGCTTAAATCAAGCAAAAATAAAGATATATTGCCAATAGACATTTATATATATTCAAGTGAAAATATAACTAATGCATTTGAAGAAGTTGCATTTAATGAAAATATTGAGTCATTAAAAGAAATATATAAATTAGATTTATCTGTAGATTCTATGTCAGAAGAAGAGGTATTAAATTTATACAGACAAAAAGTACATTTTTATTCTAAAGATGTGAATGAAGGTATAGAATATGCTCATATTACATTCTTTGAAATGAGTAATGATATAAAGACGATTACATCTAATATGGATGATATACCATCTGGGGTTATATTTAATGGAAATATATCTGGAGTACCATCAGTATTTCTAGGAGATTCGTATAGGACTGGATTTGGAACGAAATTTACAAATAATGATAATAAATTAATGAATATGGCTATAAAATTAAATGCATTAAATGCTGCATTGAATGGAGAGCCATTTAGTAGCAATCAATGTAAGGCTACATCAATACCTAACAATAGTGAGAAACTGTTAGACAAAATATATGATGCTAGTCATTGGGTAACTTTTATAGATCCTAAAGTTGATTTAAACTTCTTTAAAAATGATCCAGAAGCTAAGGATTTATTAATAATTCATTATAGTGATCAATATACAACAGCAGGAGGATATGACGCTATAACTGTAACTAGAAAATCATCAGCATATCAAAGGGTAATTGAAGAATTTTTAATGAATAATGATGTAGAAGATGCTCATAAATATTCACCATCTGTTATAAACATGTTTAATGCAATTAATGGAAATTGGCTTTTAAGGTTACTATCTAGTAAATCACATATGCCAAGAGAAAAGATTAGTATCTTATCAGCTATAAAGCTAGGTCTTGCCCAATTTAAAAATGAAAATATAATTTGGGTTCCAATATCTCTAGAAGAAATATTAAGAGTATCTGGAGGTGCAGGATTAAAACAAAGCGAAGGTTTATTTTCAGCTAAAAATCTAGGATTTGAAGGTGGAGCTACTAGTGATGATATATTATTTGTGGGGATAGAAAATAAAGAAGATAAGGTATTTGTTCACTATTACCCTGTTGAAGTTAAAATAGGAATAAATGATCCATCATATGTGAAAAAGGGGATGGAACAAGCAAAACACACTAAATTTATTTTCGAGAAAACATTATTACCTGATGAAAATGGTGATTTAACAAATACTCAAAAAGTGTATAGGAATTTCTTAATGCAGTTAGTGGTGACAAGTGCTGAAAAGTTAAATCTATATAATGTTTGTAATGAAGAAAATTGGATCGAGATAATTGATACAGATTTAAGAAGAAAACTACTTAATGAAGAATATGAAATAAGTACATCTACGGAAACAGTTTTAGGCAAAGCATGTGTTATTTCATTTAAAAAAGGTGTTGTATCTAGTCATATTGGAATACAAGATGAAGTTATGATTTTAGAAATGTCCGAAGAAGATGGAGTTAATTTTATAACTAAAAGTATTAATGAAATAGCTAAAAACTTAAACCAAATTAGATTTGATGGAACAGATAATAATATTCAAGATAATAGTACTCCAATAAAACCAGAAGTAAGTATAGAAGAAGGTAGTAGTACTAAAGAAGTTGCAGTATCAGGTGAAGTTTTAACACCACCATATAAATTAATGCCAGATGAATCTGTTACATCAGTTGCAGAAACAGAAGGCAAAAACTATGATAAAGGAAATTCATCAAGAAATATTGAAATTTTATTCGGAGTTAATCAGAAAAATAACAAAGAAGTTTACTGGGAGCCGAATAATACAGATAAAGTATTCCATACAAATACTGGTATTATAGGAACCATGGGGACTGGTAAAACTCAATTTACTAAATCTTTGATTACTCAACTTCACAGAGAAGAAAAATATAATGTTGATGGTGAAAAAGTAGGTATTTTAATATTCGATTATAAAGGTGACTATAATAAATCAAAAACTGATTTTATAGAAGCTACAAATGCAAATGTTTATGAATTATATCACTTACCATTTAATCCATTATCAGTTATAAAAGCTAAAAACTCTAAACCAATGTTACCTCTTCATACGGCAAATAGTTTAAAGGTAACTTTAGCTAAAGCTTTCGGTTTAGGTATTAAGCAAGAAACATTATTAAGGGACTTAATCATGGAAGCATATGAAAAGAGGGGAATAATAAAAAATAAGCCCGATACTTGGGATATAGCAGCACCAACATTAAAAAATGTGTATGATATTTATGTAAATAGGGATGATTTAAAAGAAGATAGTTTATATGCGGCATTTAGTAACTTAATTGAATTTGAAATATTTGAACCAAATCCAGAAAATACAAAGAGTTTATTTGAATTAATAGATGGAGTAACAGTTATAGATTTATCTGGATATGATCCTGATATTCAAAATTTAGTTGTGGCTATTACCTTAGATTTATTCTATTCACAAATGCAAGCACATGGACATAGTGAAATTAAAGGAAATCTAAGACAATTAAACAAAATGATATTAGTTGATGAGGCTGACAACTTCCTAAGTAAAGATTTTGAAACATTAAAGAAAATACTTAAAGAAGGAAGAGAGTTCGGAGTAGGAACAATACTTTCCACTCAATTATTAAGCCATTTCTCTACAGGTGAAAATAAATATTCTGATTATATTTTAACTTGGATAGTACATAATGTAGCAGAGATAAATCCAAAGGATGCTAAATATATATTTAATGCTCAAGAAAAATCAGAGCAAGAAAATATTTGTAATAGAATTAAAAGCTTAAATAAACATTATAGTTTAGTTAAAATGGGTGATAGTGATAGACCTATCTTTATGAAGGATAGAGCATTCTGGGAATTAATTGAATAGAAAAAGGAGAATATAAATAAATGTCATTTGAAGCAAAACCAGGAAGTTTATTAAATTTATTTAGAGATACAGACGTGGATCAGTATAAGATACCAAAGTATCAAAGAGCATATAGTTGGACAGAAGAGCAAGTAAAAGTTTTCTGTGAAGACCTATATTACGCATATAGTAATTGTATAGAAGATTATTTTTTTGGGGCAGTAATAATGATAAAAGACTCAACTAATGAAAAAATTAGAAATATAATAGATGGACAACAAAGAATAACAACATTTACTATACTTATAGCACAATTGAGAAATTTATGCGAGGAGATAGTATTTGATTTAGAAGTAGACTCTAAGACTAAAATAAAATATAAAAGACAAATCAAACAAATAAGAGATAAAATATCGGATTTATCTCAGTGTATAGAATATAATATTAAAAATGATAGAACTATATTTAAATTAGAGTTATCAAATACAGATAAAACTTTTTTTGAAGAGCGTTTGAGAATATCTAAGAAAAAAGATATATTAGATACTTTAGAGTCAATAATAGAGTTTATTGAAGAAAAAAGTAATGTAGAAACAGACTATTCTGAACTAGATGAATTACGTTTAAAAAATAAAAATAAAATACTTAATATACAAAGTACAGGCCAATATATAAAATATATAGATTTATATAATGAATTATGTAAGGATTTAAATACAAAGTACGAAAAAATTAAGTTAAGGGAACACTTAATAATAAGATATTTAGATGAAAAACTTCCTATGTATAATATAGATCTAAATAAATGTATGAGTGATTTGTATATTGAAGGAGAAGATAAAGAAAATATAATGATATTTATTGATTCATTTGAGAATACAAATCATAATTCTGCATCACATGTAAAAATATTAAAAGCATGGGAGATTATAGAGGAAGAATTAATTAAGCCTATAATAAATATAAGAGAAAAAGAGGTACAGGCTGAGGAATTAATTAATTTAATTGATACTTTTATCAAAAAAACATACATAGTGACTATAATATCAACTAACGAAGACACAGCATATACAATGTTCCAGGTTCTAAATGATAGAGGTCGTAGTTTAGGTGTAATTGATTTATTAAGACCATATACTCTTCAAATGTTAGAAGGAAGTCAATATTCGGAGAATACATCTAAAAACTGGGATAAACTTGCTGAAAAAGAAGATTGTGATAAATTTTTAGCAACATATATTGAGTCATATATGAAAGTATCGCAAAGTGATAAAAAAATACATAATAAGTATAAAGAAAAATTTTTTAAGGCGGATACAGAACCATTAGAGGTTGCAAAGAAAATAGAACATATGGTACGAACATATGACGTATATGAAAAAATAAAAAATGGTGAATGGCCATATGATACGAATAAGACTAATGCTTGGCATAAAAATAGATTAAAGCAAATTATAAGTAGACTATCATATTCTAAAAGTATTCCTTTGCTATTATCTGTATATGATGAATGTACAGAGGAGGACTTTGTATCTATTATAGATATTATGGAAAGGGTTGTATTCAGGTATATAACAGTATGTGAGAAAAAATCTACTAATTTAATGGCGGTTTATTCAAAAACAATAGAGGAAATAAGAAAAAATAAAAAATTAAATTTATCAGATTTTAAAATTAAAATGAATGAATTATTAAAAGAACAAGGTAGTACAATGGAAGAGTTTAAGGTTAAATTGGAAGGAAAAAAATTAACATATAGTAGTAGTAGTAGTAAAAAAAGAATTCAATATTTTTTAAGCACCTTGGAATATTATTATAATGATTATATTTGTAATAATTCTTCTAAAGTTTTGATGAACCCAACAAAAACAGTCTTAAATGATACCAATATTTGGATAGAACATATATATTCACAAGAAGCAAGACCAGATTATAAAAATGACTATATGGATAATATTGTAAACAAGATAGGTAATTTAACATTATTACAAGATTCAGATAATAGGAAATTAGGAAATAAAAGTTTTAATGAAAAAAAATCTGGAAAAGATTATGGATATGATAAAGAGAAGATTTCTATTACTAATATATTGACAAGATATAATAAATGGGAAAAAGATGAATATCAAATCCGAAGAGAAATGTATCTAGACATGGCTAGTAAAATATTTACTCTAGATGGTGAATAATAAAACTTATATAAAAAAAGGAATGATAATTTCATTCCTTTTTTTATATATTTGAATCTTGCTTAATTATCTGGTTAATAAAATGTTCCATATTACTAGAATAATTATATCTATTTTTCAACATAACAGCACCACGATCTATATGAAGTTTAGCATGAGTAGGAAAATACTCATCATCAGTTAGATGCTTACCTGCATGTTGTTCAATAAGAGTTTTAAATAATAAATCATATTGAGCTGTAATAGTTTGTCTATTAAGTTCAAGACCATTATTATCAACGCTTCTAAAATTTTCAATTGGTTCTTTATTAGTTAGAGACATTGAGATTGCAAGCTTAGATAAAGCAAATGGTTTTAAATTCATTCTACTACCTAATTCTTCAAATATCTCTTTTGTTTGTAATGAAGTTTTAAGTCTAAATCCCATAATTACACCTCAAAAAAGTATCCTTTAGTTTGTATTGTTTTTCTATTTTTATCATCATATTCAATTAAATATTCACCATTTAATTTTGGTTTGATTTCTTTATATGCTTTTTCATCAATCTCAGTATTAGTCGATAATATAATAACTTGGTTACTTATGCTTGATAAGTATTCACTAGTTATATTATTTCTATGAGTTTCATCTATTCTAGCATAAGGAGTATCTATAATAAATGGTATTTCAATATCTGATGATTTAATTAAAGCCCAATATAAGCAAAGGATATAAATTTGCTTTTCCCCACTAGAGAAACTATTAATATCAACCTTAGTTCTTAAATCTAAGAAAGCAGATTGCATATTATTTTTAATTGCATTTAAAAGTTCAGATTTATTTTCAACATTATAAATTTTGAATAAATCTTGGAAGAATAATTCGCCGAATTTTTTCTCCATTTCATCATAGCCAATATTACTAATTAAGTTTTCTATTTCTAAAGAAGAATACATTTTGTTAATATATAATGAGACATTGAATTTATCATCTATGTTTATAAAATCAATAAAATTATCTTTTCTTATTATTTTTTTGAATATATTCATAAAGTTATTTTGAATTTCTTTTATTTTAGCATCTGTTAAAGTTGATATAATATCATCTAACATAAGAATTAGATTATCAGACATATCCATAACTTTATTAGCTTGAAGGAGTTCGGTATACTTGGCCTTAGATTTATCTTTTTCTACTGTTGTAGTATTGATTTTATCAGTTAATATTTCAAATTTACTATTTAATAAAGTCTTACTTTCACTTAATTTAGCTATTTTAGTAGTTAAATCAGAAAGCGATTTTAAGTAATCATTTAATGAATTATCTTCAAGACTAGTATTTAACTTTTGTCTTATATCTGATAATTCACTAGCAATAGATCTAAGTTCTTCAAATAAATCTAAAGTTGGTTGATTATCAGTAGTTAAAAGATTTCTTATAAGGGCAGATAATGTATTATTTTCATCATTAGATAAATTATAGATAAAGTTGAAGTTATCTTCATATCCATCTGGTTTAATATCTTCAATTAAGGAATCGGAAACTGTCATGGCAATTGAATCTAAAACAGAATTATCAATCTTTCCTAAAAGTATATTCTTGATATAATCTATATTTAATTTATCTTTTAGATGATTATATAATACGCTATCATTTTCCATTTTTAATTGCTTTTCAAGATTTATTAAGTTATTTTTTACAATTAAGAATGGAAGTATTTCATTACAGAAATCTTTTATATTTTGATTTATAACACTTCTTCTTGATTCAAGTTCTATTATTCTAGAATTAAGAGATTCCCTTTCCTCAGCTAAAATACCACCTTTTTTTCTAAACTCATCATCTAATTTAACTTTATTTTGTTGTAAATCTTCTAGTTCATTAGATACATTTTGAAGTTCATTACTTAAAATTTCTTCTTCTGAGTATAATTCACGTAATTTTTCTTCTAATTTTATATAATTTTCCTTAGCTATTTCAATTTCAGTATTAGAGTTTTTACTAATTCTGTTATTTGATATAATAGTATTTTTTAATACATCAAAAGTATCGAAATTACATAAAGATAAAAGAGATTCTTTTAAATGAACATTAGAATTTTTTCCTATGAAAAAATCAGATAAATGTTCACCATCAAAGAAGAAAAATTCAAATATTTTAGGTGATATTATTGATGTAATATAATTTTCAAAATAATTAAGTTCTTCTTCATTTAGTGGATAAGAAGAATAATTTTTATAAACAGAGAAGTTCTCGTTTAATTTTTTATCTTCATAAGTCCATTCTCTTAAAAGGGTATAGGTATTTTTTTCAGTATTCTCGGTTAATTCAATATCTATAGACACAAATGCATCAACACTATCATTTTTTAATGCATTATTATTTATATTTGATTTAATCTTAGATATATATGAAGAGTTAAAACCTTGATATTTATAAGCAATAGGTCCATAGATACATACCTTAATAGCTTCAAAAATTGTTGATTTACCTGCACCATTTTTACCGCCAACAAGAATTATATTTTTATCATTTGTAGTAGTAAAATCAAATACAGTTTCTTCTTCATAAGATCTAAAGTTTTTTAATACAAGTTTATTAATCTTCATAATTTAGCTCCTTGTTACATTCATCTTCGATTTTTTCTACTATATCTTGATGTAACCATTGTTGATTTAGCGTTTTATTAACAGAATTTTTTAATTTAGTATTATTGCTAAAATGTTTAAACTTGTTAGAATCAATTAATAATTTACTAAATAAATCAGTATCTACATTGTATTCATCACATTTTTGTTTAACTATATCAAGAGTAGAAGCATCAAACATAGGCTTTTTATATTCTGACCAAGGTAAATCTTTTCCAATAACCTCTTTATAAATTTTTAAAAGAGTAGTAGAAGTTAAATCTTCTTCGTCGTCCCATATGTCATTTATAGCTTTAAGTTCATCTAAAGTTATTAAGTCAAGTTCAGGATAAAACTTTTGAATCTCAAGTTGAGTTTCTAATAATTTTCTTAATATCATTTGTCTTGCTTCAAATGTGAAAGGTCCCATCATTATTCTTCCGTCTCTTTTTACAACAGCACCATTTCTTTTGTGTTTTTTTCTATTTTCAGGAATATCTCTGATTGATAATATCCATTGTCTAAATGCTAAAAGTGGTTTTAACTCATCATGACCAGATTCTATAAAACCGTTTAAAGATTTATCTTCTTTAACTACTGTACAAATCCAACATCCGAATCTACTATTACCACAACTACTTCTTGCAGTGCTTTCATCGGCTATAAATGGACATTCACCAGAATCACCAGAACCTTTTAAGTACATGTTGAATAGTTCCATAGAACTTGCTCCCCAAGCAGTTGCAGGACTATCGTAACCATCACCAAAATCTATTAAATTATCATTTTCATGATATAAAACATCCCAAACATCGGCTGTTGTGAAATCAACTATTGGTGTATATACATAAGCTAGTTTATCTTTTCCTTTTAATGTAGGATGAGGTGAAAGAAGATAACCCTCAATTTCCTTTTTTTCTATTCTAGCTTTTCTTGCACTACTTTCATCTTTTCTAACACCTAAAATTACGATTACGTCTTCTTTTTCAAGCTTTTCTTTTATAAATTTATTAGAAGGATTAATTTTTAACCTTTCTGTACACCAACGATATTGTATTGACTTTGGAGTCGGATAGCCACGACCTATAATATTAGCCCAATAACTATCTTTAGGGTTAGGTGTAACTATTTCTGCTTTTATTGGTAATTCAAGTTCAATTGCAGATCTTTTTATCATATTAATATTAGAGTTTAAAAAATCTAATATTATTGGATTTTCTATTAAAGTATCTGAAGATACAATATAAACAGGTTTATGTCTTTTTTCTTTTGGAAGTCTCATAAGCATTCTAAAAGTTAATTCAACACAAACAGTACTATCTTTACCTCCACTATAACCTATAATCCAAGGTCTATTATCATTAAGATATACAGCTTCCATCTCATTATATAAATCCTCTAATGTATGGTTATCAAGATAACTATAAGCCATATATTTCAATCCTTTCTTTAAATGGGCATAATAACCCATTTTTATTTTTATCTTTAACAATTATATCATAAAAATATCCCAAGAGAAGAATATAGTAATATTTTATAAAAGGAAATTGAATGGATTAAGAGAATGATATTATTGGAGATTTTAAAATATTATAAAAATAATATACATTACTGTATTAATAAAATATACAAGGGGGGCAATCATGCAAAAACAAACAAAAATAAACAACATCCCCACAATAATATGGGGGCAACCATCAAAAAATCTCATAATAGCAGTCCACGGAAACATGTCCAACAAAGCGGACATTCCAATACAAATACTATCAAAAATCGCAACAAACCATGACTACCAAGTTCTAAGTTTTGACTTGCCACAACACGGTGACCGAAAAAACGAACCCACACTTTGTAAAGTCCAACCATGTGTGGAAGAACTAAAAACTATAATGGAATATGCAAAGTCACGATGGGAAAATATAAGTCTATTTGGTAACAGCATAGGGGCATATTTTAGTCTTTTGGCATATAGGGATGAAAATTTGCAGCATGCATGGTTTTTGTCACCGGTGGTGGATATGAACAGGTTGATTTCAAATATGATGATGTGGTTTGATGTTAGTGAGGAAAAGTTAAAAGAGGATAAGGAAGTTTCAACGCCTATTGGACAGACTTTGTATTGGGATTATTATTGTTATGTGAAGGAGCATCCTATTGACAAATGGAATGTTAAGACAGATATTTTGTATGGTGAAAAGGACGATACTTGTGAATTTGACACGATAAAGGATTTTGTCGGACGATTTGATTGTAATTTGGAAGTGGTTGCAGATGGGGAGCATTATTTCCATACACAAGACCAACTTAAGGTGTTTGAAGAGTGGTTAGAAAAGTTGATGTAAATAAAAAATATTAATCGAACATATATTCGTAAAAATGGTTGCATATATCGAACGTATGTGCTATTATAAAAATATAAATGAAAAAAAGACATAGATTTTTAGTGTAGCTTTAAATCTCAGTGATAACGCACTCTCAAAAAAATTTAAATAAAACATCCAACAAAAAGCTTGTAGATTACTACAAGCTTTTTTCCTGTTTAAGATTAAATTTCTAACTATATAAAGATGGTTAAACATATAAATGATATAATAAAATCACAATAAATAAAGTGAAATTAGGGGGACAATTTATGAAGGAAATTAAGAAAAAGACTTTTAGTGCGGCACTTGCTGCAACAATTCCTATTTTTATAGGTTTTTTATTTTCTGGTTTTGCCTATGGTGTGTATATGAATGCAAAGGGGTTTAATTATATTTATTGCACGCTTATGAGTGCTATTGTGTGTACTGGGGCACTACAATTCTTAGGTGTTGAAATTTTAATATCAGCATTTAATCCTGTGTATACATTTATAATGAGTGTGATGATTGGTGCAAGACATCTATTTTATAGTATTTCAATGTTGGATAAATACAAAGATACAGGAATGAAAAAGCCAATTATGATCTTTGCCTTATGTGATGAAACTTTCTCAATAAATATAAGCGCAAAATTAACAGAAGATATAGATGAAAAATTGTATTATTTTTATGTTACATGTTTGGTTTATTTTTATTGGGTGTTCAGTTCCTTTGTTGGGGGAGTAATCGGAGGATTTATAACTATAGATGTTACGGGGATAGATTTTATTCTTACTTCACTATTTTTTGTAACATTTATAAATCAGTTAATCGATGCGAAACAATACATACCATCATTTATTGGGTTAATATCAAGTTTTGCATGTTTAATTATATTCGGAAGGGACAATTTCATAATTCCTTCTATGGTAGTAATATTACTTATATTAACCGTATTTAGAAGAAAGTTTGAAAAAGAGGAGGAAGTAGAAAATGACATTTAATCAGATTGTAATAACAATAGCACTTATGGCACTTGGAACTATTTTAACTAGGTTTTTACCATTTATATTATTTCCAGCGAATAAACCTACGCCTAAATATATTACATATTTGGGACAGATACTTCCATATTCTGTTATAGCACTTATGGTAGTTTATACATTAAAAGATGTGAGCATAACAACTAGTCCTTGGGGATTGCCAGAGTTTATAGCACTTGCGTATATAGCAGTTATTCAGATTATAAAGAGAAATAATTTACTTTCGATGATATCAGGAACAATCCTATATATGTTTTTAGTTCAGATTGTATTTTAGAAAAATGTTAATATAATTGCATGTAGAAAAGATTTTCCTGCCAAAATTAACATATTATGGTTAATATTATTATATTTTTTTGTTAAGATAGTTATAGAAAATTAGCGTTAGACTTAATATAATAAATGTATAAAATATACGAAAAAATTTATATAAATGGATATTATGAGGTTTTGTTAACTAGATATGAAAAAAATGATCCTCGACAGGATTAATAACCGATAGGTTCAAATTTAGATTTCACATATTAAAAAATGGCATAACAAATAAGCCTAACAAAATTATAATTTTTTTAGACTTAAAGTGCAATTAATATTTAACAAACCAATTAATTTTATCTCGATGAGAATAATTAATACCACAAACTTCAGCTGGTGTTAAATTACTCAAAGATGAATG
>NZ_JAHLOQ010000028.1 GCF_018917435.1 Intestinibacter bartlettii | reverse complement strand
TTTTCCGAAAATATTTTTTTACTCATAGAAATTCAACTCCTTTAATATTATTTTACATAAAAATATCCTATACAGATAGACACCTTTTTTCTAGTGTCCACTGTATAGGATCCATTTTAAAGAAAAAAACAAACCAAAACATTTTAATTATTTTAACTTCTTTTTAATATTATTGCTTGTTGTAATGTTAAATAGTTTATTCTTACCAAGCATAAATTCCCGAATATATGAAGAAGTGGATTATAGTACGTTTTTAACACAAGTTGAATCAGGGAATGTAGATCAAGTAGAAATGAGTGACACTGAAATTGTGTACACTTTAAAAAAGAATGGACAAAATGAAAAACAAAATAAAAAATCATATTATACAGGATATGTTGAAAATCCAGATTTAGTTAAGACTTTACAAGACAATAATGTTAAGTTTACAAAACAAGTTACAGACGAAAACTCATGGATAGTCAACTTTATAGTAAGCTGGATATTACCACTTGCAATATTCCTATTTATAGGAAATTGGCTTATGAAATCAATGACAAAAAGACTTGGTGGAGCCTCAAATGCAATGCAATTTGGTAAGAGTAACGCTAAAGTCTATGTTGAGGCACAGACAGGTAAAACTTTTGCCGATGTAGCTGGCCAAGATGAAGCGAAAGAAGCCCTTACTGAAATAGTAGACTTCCTTCATAACCCTAAAAAATATGAAGAAATAGGTGCTATAATGCCAAAAGGTGCATTACTTGTAGGACCTCCAGGAACAGGTAAGACATTGCTTGCAAAAGCAGTAGCAGGTGAAGCAAAAGTTCCATTCTTCTCAATTTCAGGATCTGAATTTGTTGAAATGTTCGTAGGTATGGGTGCTGCAAAAGTTAGAGATTTATTTAAACAAGCTAACGAAAAAGCTCCATGTATAGTATTTATAGATGAAATAGACACAATAGGTAAAAAACGTGACACTGGTATGCCAGGAGGAAATGACGAAAGAGAACAAACTCTTAACCAACTTCTTACTGAGATGGATGGTTTCGATGGTAAAAAAGGTGTTGTTATATTAGCAGCAACAAATAGACCAGACTCATTAGACAAAGCATTACTTAGACCAGGTCGTTTTGATAGACGTATACCTGTAGAACTTCCAGACTTAGCTGGTCGTGAAGCAATACTTAAAGTACATGCAAAAGGTGTTCACATGGCAAAAGATATCGACTACAATGCAATTGCTAGAGCTACAGCAGGAGCAAGTGGTGCTGAACTTGCCAATATAATTAACGAAGGTGCATTAAGAGCTGTTAAGATGGGAAGACATCAAGTTCTACAAGAAGACTTAGAAGAAAGTGTAGAAGTTGTAATAGCTGGTTATCAAAGAAAGGGAGCAGTTATATCTCAAAGAGAAAAATCAATAATTGCATACCACGAAGTTGGACATGCACTTGTTGCAGCAAAACAAACAGAATCTGCACCAGTACACAAGATAACAATAATCCCTCGTACTTCAGGAGCACTTGGATATACAATGCAAGTTGATGAAGGTGAAAAAGTCCTAATGACAAAACAAGAAGCCTTTAATAAGATTGCTACTTTCACTGGAGGACGTGCAGCAGAGGAATTAATATTTGGCTCATTTACAACAGGAGCATCAAATGATATTGAACAAGCTACTAAGATAGCTAGAGCAATGGTAACAAGATATGGTATGAGTGATGACTTTGATATGATGGCACTTGAAACAGTGACAAATCAATATCTAGGAGGAGATGCATCTCTTACCTGTTCACCAGAAACTTCAACTAAAATTGACCAAGAAGTCTTAAGTATAATAAAATCAGCTCATAAAAAAGCTATGAATATACTTAAAGAAAACGAAGAAAAACTACATGAAATATCTAAATACTTACTTGAAAGAGAAACAATCACAGGTGAGGAATTTATGGAAATCTTAAACGGAGAAAAATCTTCTGACAAAGTAGATGAAAATAAAGAAACTACTACATCAGAAAAAGAAGTCGTTATTGAAGGAAGTGAGTTCCAAACAGTTGATGAAGGTTTAACTCTTGAAAAGAAAATAGATGTCGAAGTAGATAACAAAGTAGATTTAGACAAAGATAATAAATAATTATATATAAAATAAAAAAGCTGGATTTTTAAAATCCAGTTTTTTTTTTATAACACATAGGAAATTATATTCATTTTAAAATTGTGGATAAGTATATATAATCGTATTATTTAAATAGAATTTATAATTGTATGATAAGATTCTAGCACATCACGATATCCGATTTTTAATATATGTATAAATTCTGTGCTACTAAATGTTCTTGCAACACCGATGTAATTTACGGCTCCATATATACAATTATTAGAACTTATATAATATCTGACTAGTAAGCTATTTTCATTTAAATCATTTAAAATATTGAGTAAAGCATCCTTTTTTGCTGGATTGCTTAGTTTAGCAATAGAGTAGTAAATTAGGCTATAGGCTCTGTTTGGGAGTAGTATCACAGAAATTACGCATGTTGCACCAGATTCATCAACTTGTTGAGACGACTGTAGACATAAAGCATCATCGTCGTCTTGTAAAATATCAAATGATTCCAAAAGATCGGCGTCCCTCATTGCACCCATAACTTTTAGTTTTTTAGTATCAAAATCCATAGTTATTCCCCCTAAATTAGTTTATTGATTTTAGCATATGTATCGATAATTTCACTAAAACCAATTTCCATTAAACTCACAAATTCGGAGCTATTAAAATTTTTATCTAAACCGATATAGTTAATATTTCCGACTATATGGTTTTCATCATCAATGTAATATTTCATAAGGACATTATTATTGTTTAGATTATTTAAAAATTCTATTATAGAAGCTTTTTTATCACATTCAGCAAGTTTGGCGAAAATATAGTAAATTAAACTGTAGGCACTATCACTAGACATGATAATTGAGATGATGCAATGTGCTTTTGATTCATCGATTTGTTGGTAGGTTCTTAAAAGCAGTGCTTGTTTATCATCTTCTAGTATATCGAAGGACTCTAGAAGGTCTGCATCTCTCAAAGCATCCATAACTTCAAACTTTCTTTTTTCAAAGTCCATATATATTCCTCCTTTTATAGAATAGAAAATCTTAACACCATAAGGCTTTCATTATATCTGGGTATGTTTTTGATATGCCTTGATATCCAATCCATATTAAATTTACAAATTCTTCGGCATCAAAATCATTTACACCGATATAGCTTATCGATGCATTGATAAAATAGTCTTCATCTAGAGTGTATTTTAGGATTAAACTGTCACTATTAAGTTTGTTTAATAAATTAAGCATCATTTCTTTTTTATCGTGATTAACTAGTTTTGCAATGGAGTAGTTGATTAGACTGTAGGCACGGTTATTTTCTAGGATTAAACATATTACACAGTTATCTTCTGTATTATCAATTTTTTGAACTGTTTTTAAAAAAAGTGTATTATCATCATCTTGAATAACATCAAATGAATGTAAAAAATTTATATTATCTAGCTCATTTGTTAGTTGGGATTTTTTTAGAAAAAAGCTCATTTTTTATTTCCCTCCTTTTATAACTTATATGAAATTATATTTTTAAAAATTAAGGTGATTAATAAATTTATAATGAAATAGTTTATTTAATAGCATATAATAATTTAATTCTACGTCGTTTGAGTGACTTCCTTTTATATGAATATATTTACTTGAAAGTAAAAAAGACGTAGCTCAAAATATATTATATTTTAAGTTACGTCTTACTTTTTTTATTGTAAGTAAATTATATATTATCTGGTTTGTTGATAATTTATAATTTTTGGCTTATTATCTTCCTGGAATTTCAATATATTCAACAGGTTCATCATCCGGAATAGGAATCCATTCTTCTGCCATATCACATTCATCGGCTATTTGATAAATAGGCATTTTTACGTATTTTGCCTTTGCAGTAACGGCGATTTCACCATTAGGAAGGATTATTTCACCTTCGCCTTCAAATAATTTTCTAGTATCTCTAGTAACTCTAGCAACTGTTATTATGTCACAATCGATTGGAACTGGTTTTTTATATCTTAGTTCTAGGCTTCCTGTAACTCCCCAAACAGTCTCATCGCTAACACTGATTGCTCGTCCAATAGTCTCATCCAAGATTGCTGCAGAAATTCCGCCATGAACTCTGCCAGGGTAGCTTTGGTGAAACTCTTTGGAATTAAAAATAGAGGCTAATTCTCCATTTTCTAATTGATAAAAACGAGCCTTTAGACCTAAATCGTTTTTAACACCACATACAAGACAAGTCTTTGAGCTATTTTGCTTTTTTAATACTTTATATTTCATATTTATCTCCCTTTCTATTAACAAAGTTAACCATATTTATAATTATAACCTAGTGTAAGTTGATTTACTCAAAACTGTATCTAAAGAATTTGAATCAGTTATGAATTTATTTTAAATACTACTGTTGAAACTATCGCATAAAAAGTCGTACATTTTTTCTGCAGGATTTATTACATTTAAGATAGTTAATGATTTTAATTCTTCTTCAAAATAAGGGAAGTGAGTACATCCTAAAATAAGAGCTTCTACATTTATTCCTTCGAAAAATTCAAGAATATCTTCTAAATGATTGTCTTGGATTATTTTTATAGGATGTTTTTTTGCTTCTACGTTATCAACTAATGTCATTGAACCTATGCCAACGACTGTACATTTAGGATTTTTGTTGACAATTATTTTTTCGATTCCACCAGTAGCTTGGTTATTGGCACAAATAAGCCCCAAATGATTGTATTTATTAGCTAAAAACTCATAAACATCAAGTGGAGTTACTATGTATATATTTGCTAAAGTAGCTAACTCGTGAAAATCAATAGTAGCGCTTAGGGAATTGCAATAAACAAAAATTGCATCCATGCCGTCATCTTTAATTCTAGATATTAATTTTAAAATCGAATCTTTTCGTTCCTCAGTAGGAAGGGTTTGAAATAATAATTGTTTTCTTGGATTTTGTGAAACTGGATAAGAAAAAGCATCTAGTCCCTTAGATTTTAGAAAATCAACCCCCATTTGAGTGTCTACAGGTGTGCCTGCTATTACTGCAATTTTTTTGTTTTTCATATTTGATACCCCCAGATTATTTAAACTTAAAAATAGTTTTAATATAATATACCATATTTTGGAGATAAGTATCAGTATATCTAATGCTTTTAAAATAGAAAAAATTGTTTGGATGGTTAAGTTAAATTAAAAAAATCTAAATAAAAACTAATGGAACGAATAGTTTAAGTAAAAGTGGAAATAATTATAGACATTATATAAAATGCCGTTAAATATGTTTTTCTTTTATTTTAAATAAAAATTGCAAATTATCATTCGTGAATTTGAATCAATGTTTGCAAACTGTCGTATAATTTTATATATAGATAGAATAATATTCTAAAAAAGATGACATATGAAAAAAATTATATATATGAAATTAATAAAGATATTGACAAATAAAGGAAAAAAACATACTATAAATATTAAATAAAGTTAATTATTATTTTGATAATTAAAAATTAAACTATTTAAGAAAGGAGGCTTATTATGAGTAAAAAATTATTTATACCAGGACCTATAGACGTTAGTGAAGATGTTTTAGAACAAATGGCTACACCAGTTATTAGTCATAGAAGTAAAGAAGCATCAGAACTTCAAAAAAGCATAACTGAAAAAGCTAAAAAATTATTCTATACTGATAATGAAATATTATTATCAACATCCTCCGGTACTGGCTTAATGGAAGGCTCCATTCGATGTTGTACATCAAAAAGAGCAGCTGTATTCTCCTGTGGTTCATTTGGAGATCGATGGCACAAAATGGGTATAACAAATGGTGTTCCAACAGATTTATTTAAAGTTGAATTAGGTCACGCTATAGAGCCAGAAATGGTCGATAAGGTACTTGCAACTGGCAAATATGATTTAATAACTGTAACTCATAATGAGACTTCTACAGGCATAAGAAATTCAATAGAAGATATTGGTCAAATCCTAAAAAAATATGATGATGTAGTCTACTGTGTAGATACAGTTAGTTCAGCGGGAGGAATTAAAATCCCCGTCGATGAAATTGGAATAGATATTTGCATTACATCAGTTCAAAAAGCAATTGGCTTACCACCTGGTATGTCACTTTGTACATTTTCTGAAAAGGCTAGAAAAAGAGCCGAAAAAGTACCAAATCGAGGAGTTTATTTTGATTTACTCGCAATGTATGAGTATATCAAAAAGAAAAATTATCAATACCCTTCAACTCCATCTCTTTCACACATGTTCGCTTTAAATTATCAATTAGAAAAAATCTTAAAAGAAGGCCTAGAAAACAGATTTAAAAGACATGAAAACATGGCTAAAATCGTTAGAAATTGGGCTGAGGAACACTTCGAAATCTTTACAGATAAAAATCACTTATCAAACACTTTAACAGTAGTAAAAAATACTCAAAACATAGATGTATCTAAATTAAATGAAGAATTACAAAAACGTGGTTATTTAATTGCAAATGGATACGGTGAATTAAAAGATAAAACATTTAGAATTTCACATATGGGAGATTATACAGAAGAAGACGTAAGAGATTTGTTAAAAAATATTGACGAAATATTAGGATTTTAGTTAAAAATAGTAAGTTTTTGTAAAGTAAGAAACTAGAATTTACTAAGATATGAATAATTATGAATATTAAAGCGAAAAAATAAAAAGGGATTTTGGAGGTATGAAAATGTATAGAATATTAGTAGCTGATGGAATGAATAGAGATCAAATAGAAAATTTAAAACAATTAGGATTTGATGTAATAGATAAATATTATGATGGTGAAGAACTTGGATTAATGTGTCAAGATGTTGACGCTTTAGTTATCCGTTCAAAAAATAAAATCACTAAAGAAATAATAGATAAAGCCTTAGAAGGAAATGCAAGACTTAAATTAATAATAAGAAGTGGTGTAGGACTTGATAATATAGATGTTAAATATGCAACTAAAAAAGGAATCAAAGTTATGAATACACCATGTGCAAGTACTAGATCAGTAGCAGAACTTACAATAGGCCAAATCATAACAATAGCTAGATTTGTAAATATAGCTAATGTAACTATGAGAGAAGGCGAATGGAACAAAAAACAATATATAGGAACAGAAATCTTTGGAAAAACATTAGGAATAATAGGTTTAGGTAGAATAGGTAAAGAAGTTGCTAAGTTAGCGACTGCATTAGGTATGAAAGTAATATATTATGATATATTAGGCAAAATGGAAGGATATCCAAGATATCAATTCTGTAGTTTTGAAGAAGTTTTAGCAAACGCTGATTTCTTAACAATACACATACCTTATGATAAAGAAAAAGGTTATTTAATAACTAAAAAAGAATTTGATATGATGAAACAAGGCGTATATTTTATAAATAACGCTAGAGGTGCTTTAGTCTGTGAACACGACTTAATAGAAGCATTAGATGCAGGTAAAATAGAAGCAGTAGCAATGGATGTTTATGAAAACGAACCTAAAGTAAACCTAGAATTAGTTAATCACCCAATGGTGTCTCCAACTCCTCATATAGGTGCATCAACAGTTGAAGCTCAAGACAGAATAAGCAAAGAAATAGTAGATATGATAGTTGAATACTTTCAAGATGATGAAAGAATTGCATTATAAATTTTTTAGGGGGATAATGAGATAATGGCGATTATAAAACCTTTTAGGGCAATTAGACCAGCAAAGAATTATGTTGATATGGTGGCAGAACTACCATATGATGTTATGAATAGAGAAGAAGCTAAACAAATGGGTGAAAGAAATAAGTATTCTTTCATCCATATTGATAGAGCTGAGATAGATTTAGATGATACAGTAGATGAACATGATGAAGCTGTTTATCTTAAAGCTAGGGAAAACCTAGATAAATTTAGAGAAAAAAATATATTAATAAAAGAAAAAAAAGAATGTATCTATATTTATAGAGAAGTGATGGATGGTAGGGCTCAAATTGGTCTTGTGGCATGTGTATCAGTTGATGATAGTATCAATGGAGTAATAAAAATACACGAATACACAAAACCAGACAAAGAGTTAGATAGAACTAACCACATCAAGTACTGTAATGCAAATACAGGTACAATTCTTCTTACTTATAAAAATAGAGAAAAAGTAGACGAAATCGTGAATTTCTACGTTAAAAATGAAGTTCCAATATACGATTTTATGAGTGATGATGGGATATTCCACACAGTTTGGCGCATTGATAGAGAAAATGATTTAAAAGAACTTGTGGATGAGTTTGATAAAATTCCATACTTGTACATAGCAGATGGTCATCATAGATCAGCATCTGCTGTTAATGTTGCAAAAGAAAAAAGAAAAGAAAATCCAGACTATACAGGTGATGAAGAATTTAATTATTACATAGCTATGATAGCTCCACAAGATAATCTAAAAGTCTTAGATTACAACAGAGTTGTTAAAGACTTAAATGGAAACACTAAGCAAGAATTTTTAGATAAAATAGCACAAAAATTCGAAGTTAAAAAAATCGAAGGAAAGAAACCATACAAGCCTGAAAAAAAAGGTGATGTAGGAATGTTTTTAGATGGAGATTGGTATAAAATCGAGTTTGGAGACAAATATACTAAAGTTAACGATGAAGTTCAATCTTTAGATATATCAATACTACAAGATAATATATTAGATGATATTCTAGGAATAAAAGACCCAAGACGAGACAAAAGAATTGACTTTGTTGGAGGAATTAGAGGTCTTGAAGAATTAGAGAGAAGAGTAAATGACGATATGGAAGTTGCATTTGCTATGTATCCAACATCTATTGATGAACTTATAGCAGTTGCTGATGCAAATAAGATAATGCCAGCAAAATCAACTTGGTTTGAGCCAAAAGTCAGATGTGGACTATTTTTACATGAACTAGATTAAAAATATTATAAATAAAAATAGAATGTAAAAGGGTTGTGCACTAAAAAATAGTGTTCAACCTTTTTTTAGTATTTTTCTATATAAAATAGTATTTGCCTTAGTTACTAAAAGACATATAATGTGGTACTATTATAAATTATAAGGATATAGAATTAAACAATAATGCCAATGCAATGCAGTTAAAATTATATATTAAAATTATAAGATAATTGGGAATGAGACTAGGAGATATAAAATGAATACCAACGGAAATTTTAAAAATGAAATAAGTAGAGATGAAATATTAAAAAATATAAAATTTAGGATGGCAGATGTATCAGACGCTGAGGAATTATTAAAAATATACACTCCATATGTTACTGATACTGTAATTACATTTGAATATGATGTGCCTTCTGTTGAAGAATTTAGAAACAGAGTAAAACACACATTAGAAGGATATCCATATATAGTTTGTACATGCGAGGACAAAATAATTGGATATGCATATGCTCATAGATATGGAGAAAGGGCAGCTTATCAATGGGATGTTGAATTATCAATATATCTTGATATGGACTATAAAGGCTTAGGTATAGGAAGTTTACTTTATAATAAAGTTATAGAAGTTGTAAAATTACAAAATGTACAAAATATATACGCTTGTATAACTTCTGCTAATGAGAAGAGTTTGAAATTCCACGAAAAATGTGGATTTGAATTTATAGGTGTATTTAAAGATACAGGATATAAATTTGATGAGTGGTATGATATAACTTGGTTAGGAATGAGTATTAAAGATAAAAATAAAAAACCAGAGCCATTAAAGATGATAAATGAAGTAGATACAAAATTAATAGAATCTATTTTGGGATAAAACTTACTTTATAGGGGAGGGGTTATTTTGAAAACAGCAATATTAGCATGTAAGACCTTAAGACATGAAATTGAAAAGGCATGTGAAATTCACAATATGGATTACCCTATATATTGGATAGAATCAGGACTTCATAATTATCCTGAAAAATTACACAAAAATATACAGGATGAATTAGAAAAGTTGGGGGATTTTGATAGGGTTATCATGACTTTTGGACTTTGTGGAAATGCTTTATTGGGGATTAAAAGTAATAATCTTGAATTGATAATGCCAAAGGTTGATGATTGTATAAGTCTGATGCTTGGTTCTGTAGATGAAAGACGAAAATATGGTGGAAAAAATGGAATGTATTTTTTAACTAAAGGTTGGATTGAAGGTGAGAGAAATCTTTGGGTAGAGTACCAATATACGATTGAAAAATATGGAGAAGAGACAGGAACTGAAATCTTCAATATGATGTTAAATCATTATAAGTCATTAGGTATAATAGATACTAAATGTTATGACTTGGATGAGATAATGCCACTTTGTAAAGAAATTGCGGATACGTTAAATTTAGAGTTGAAAGTACTGGACTATTCTATTGATTATATAGAGGATTTGCTGACTGGACCTTGGGATGATGAACGATTTATAGTTGTTAAACCAAATAGCGAAGTTAGAGATTTTACTTTAGAATTGTAATATTAAAAATAAAAAGTTATCTAAAATCATTATTTAAATAGGAATGATTTTAGGTAACTTTTTTAATTACAGGAAAATTAAATCACTGATTTTATAGTAAAAATCTTTTGTAGTAGAGTATTATCAATATACGTAATTTTACTAAAAAATACTTATTTAAAAAGAAATAAATTCATTTGACAATGTTAATGAAAAGTATTAGAATTGTTAGGGTGCTAATGTTAGGTGGCTAACATTAGCACCCTAACAAAAGTGAGGTGTGATTTCTTGATAGATAGAATACAAGTATTTGGTGCTCTTCATAAAGTAGACAACCAAATAAAAAGAAAAATAGATCAAGTCGCACTTAAACATGATTTAACAGGAATACAAGCATTTTTCCTAAAATGTATATACGACAATTCACATAAGGGAGATTTATTCCAAAGAGATTTGGAAAAGATGTTTGATATTAGGAGATCTTCTGTTTCAACTATGATAAGTTGTGTAGAGAAGAAGGGCTATATCAGGAGAGAGAGCATTCCAACTGATAAGAGAATTAACAAAATAGTCCTTACAGAAGAAGGTATAAAAAAACATGAGGAAGTAGACGCAGATCTTAAAAAGTACAAACAAGATTTATTAAAAGACTTTTCAGATGAAGATATAGAATTGCTATATAACATACTTGAAAGAATTTCAGAAAACACAAAAAAAGAATAAAATAGGAGGGGATATTATGGAACAAAAGATAGTTCAATCAGAACAATCAGCTAGACCAGAAAACAAAATGGGAACTATGCCAGTAAATAAATTATTATTATCAATGGCGTTACCTATGATAGTATCAATGCTTGTTCAAGCGTTATACAATATAGTTGATAGTGTTTTTGTTGCACAACTTAGCGAAAATGCGCTAACAGCAGTATCGATGGCATTTCCAATCCAAAACCTTATGATAGGTATGGCAACAGGTATAGGTGTTGGGATGAATGCGTTCGTTTCAAAAAACTTAGGACAACATAACCAAGAGGGAGTTAATAAATCAGCTCTTCACGGTATTTTCTTAGAACTTATAAATTATTTAATATTCTTATGTATAGGATTATTTGTAGTAGGGAAGTTCATGCAAACCCAAACAAATATACCTGAAATAGTAGAATCAGGAACAACTTACTTAAGAATAGTATGTATATGTTCATTTGGTATATTTACTCAAGTATCATTTGAGAGATTATTACAATCAACTGGTAAAACACTTTTATCAATGACAACACAATTAACTGGGGCAATAATCAACATTATACTAGACCCAATCTTAATATTTGGTTTATTTGGTATGCCTAAGTTAGGTATAGCAGGTGCTGCACTGGCAACAGTTATAGGACAAATAATAGCAGGTGCTTTTGCTGTAATACTTAACCTTAAGAAAAATAAAGAAATACATCTACATTTACGTGGATTTAAATTAGAAAAAGAGTATTTAGGAAGAATATTATATGTAGGTGTTCCTTCAGTATTAATGGTAGCAATAGGTTCTGTTATGAGTTACGGAATGAACTTAATACTTATGACATTCTCATCAACAGCTGTTGCAGTATTCGGAGCTTACTATAAATTACAAAGTTTCGTATTCATGCCAATATTCGGATTAAATAATGGTATGGTACCAATAATATCATTCAACTTAGGAGCTAAAAACAAAGACAGACTTATTAAAACTGTTAAATTAGGTGTTTGTTATGCTGTAGGAATAATGTTAGTAGGACTTGTTATAATACAAACTATGCCAGGAGCATTATTAAAAATGTTCAATGCATCTGAACAAATGTTAGCTATAGGTATACCCGCACTTAGAATAATAAGTGTGAGTTTCGTATTTGCTGGATTCTCTATAATAGCATCTTCAACATTCCAAGCATTAGGAAATGGTGTATTCAGTATGCTAGTTTCATTCGTAAGACAATTAGTGTTCTTATTACCAGCAGCATTTATGTTATCAAAAATAGGTAATGTAGATTTAGTGTGGTTATCATTCCCAATAGCTGAGGTTGCTGCAGTTATAGTAAGTGCGATATTCTTAAAATATTTATACAATAAAGTTGTAAGAGATTTATAAAAATAATTTAAATAATTAAAAGTCCAATATATTAACTATTGGGCTTTTTTTATTTGTAAAACAAGTATGGAAATTAGAGTATTGGAAAATAATACAATGATAGGACGATAGTATTTGTGGATAAAACTATTTATAAATGATATAATTATAAGTCAGTTAAGGAAGAGTTTATTTACATTATGTAAAATGGATGAGTATAAATTTTGAGATTTAATTTAGAAAGTGGTGAGACAGTGAATAATAAATTTTTACCCATAAGTAGAGCCGATATGGAAGAACGCGGATGGGATGAATTAGATTTTATAGTTGTAACTGCCGATGCTTATGTAGACCATCACAGTTTTGGGACTGCGATAATCTCTAGAGTATTAGAAAAAGAAGGTTACAAGGTTGGTATAATTGCACAACCAAATTGGAAGTCGACAGAAGACTTCATGAAATTAGGGAAGCCAAGACTTGGGTTCTTAGTTAATGCTGGGAATATGGACTCGATGGTAAATCACTACTCTGTTAGCAAGAGAGCGAGAGACAAAGACCTTTATTCACCAGGCGGAAAAATGGGTTATAGACCGGACAGAGCGACAATAGTATATTGTAATAAAATACGTGAAGCGTACAAACATGTTCCAATTGTAATCGGTGGGATTGAGGCGAGTCTTAGAAGATTTGCTCATTATGATTATTGGAGCGACAGAGTTAGAAATTCAATATTAATCGACTCTGGTGCGGATTTATTAATTTACGGTATGGGTGAAAAGCCAATAGTAAATGTTGCAAATGCGTTAAATGACGGATTCGACCCAAAATATATAAGCTTTATAGACGGGACTTGCTATTTAGCAGATAGTTTAGATGAAGTTTATGGAGATTATGTTTTACTTCCATCAATGGAAGAAGTGAGCACTGACAAAAGAAAATATGCAGAAGCTTTCAAAATCCAATATGATGAACAAGATCCATACAGAGGAAAGATGTTAGTTCAACAACATGGAGTAAAATACTTAGTTCAAAATAGACCAGAAAAACCTTTAAATAGAGAAGAGTTAGATGCGGTTTATGCATTACCATATGCAAAAACTTATCATCCAATTTATGAAAGTATGGGTGGAATCCCTGCAATAAACGAGGTTAAATTCAGTATAGTAAACAACAGAGGGTGTTTCGGTTCATGTTCATTCTGTGCGATAACATTCCACCAAGGAAGGGCCGTACAAAGTAGAAGTCATGAATCAATATTAGAAGAAGCAAAAGAAATCACACAATTACCAGATTTCAAAGGGTATATCCATGATGTTGGTGGACCAACTGCTAACTTCAGAGGACCTGCTTGTAATAAGCAAGTTACAAAAGGAGCATGTAAAAACAGACAATGTCTAGACCCATCTCCTTGTAAAAACTTAAAAGTAGACCATACTGATTATATAGAACTGCTTAGAAAAGTTAGAAATGTTCCAGGCGTTAAAAAAGTATTCGTTCGTTCAGGAATAAGATACGACTACGTTATGGCGGACAAGGATAACAAATTCTTAAGAGAATTAATCAAACACCATGTAAGTGGTCAGCTTAAAGTTGCACCAGAGCATGTTGCTGAAGAAGTTCTTCACTATATGCAAAAACCAGCTGGTGAAACATATGAGAAATTTAGACAAAAATATTTCGATATAAATAGACAATTAGGAATGAACCAATACTTAATTCCTTATTTAATGTCATCTCACCCAGGTTCAACTTTAAACAGTGCGATAGAGTTAGCTGAGTATTTAAGAGATATACATTATCAACCAGAACAAGTACAAGATTTCTACCCAACACCAGGTACGTTATCGACAGCTATGTTCTATACAGGGCTTGATCCAAGAGATATGAAACCTGTTTATGTGCCAAAATCGAGAGAAGAAAAAGCAATGCAAAGAGCATTACTTCAATTCAGCCAACCTCGTAACTACGACTTAGTTCACAAAGCTTTAGTCGAAGCGGGAAGAGAGGACTTAATCGGATTTGGACCAAGATGTCTTATAAAACCAAGAGGCGAATTTAGAGATTTTGGACATTCAAAAGGTGGAAATAAAGGCACTAAAAACGGCAAAGGCAAAAAAGAGGCAAACGGAAATAAGGGATCTAAAAACAGCAGAGATTCAAGAAATTCAAATAATAGAAAATCTTCATCAAGAGGAAATGATGCTAGAAATTCTGGAAGAAATAACGGTGGTAAAAACTCAGGAAGAGGAAAATCATCAGGAAAGAATTCTAAGAGAAGACCTAGATAGAAGTTTGAAAATAATAGATTAAAAAGTAGGGTATATCCCTACTTTTTTTATAACGCATAGGAAATTATAATCAGCTTTATATTGTGGATAAATATAATTTCTGTATATGTCTTTTTTAATTGAAATCTAGGATTAAAAAATACCTATTATGGTATAATCTAAATAAAAAGGAAAAGGAGTTGAAGATATGAGAGGATTATTAGATCCAAAGATGGATTTTGTATTTAAAAACATATTTGGAAGTGAAAAACACCCAAATATATTGATATCCTTCTTAAATGCAACTTTAAAACCAAAGGACTTAATAACAGAGGTTGAGATAAAAAATACAGATTTAAATAAAGGTTATATAGAAGATAAATTTTCAAGATTAGATGTAAAAGCGACAACTAGCAATAATGAGATAATAAATATAGAAATTCAATTGAAGAATGAGTACAACATGATAAAAAGGAGTTTGTACTACTGGTCAAAACTATATTCAGAACAGCTTAATGAAGGCGAGGATTATAGTCTTTTAAAAAGAACAATTTGCATCAATATATTAAATTTTAAATACCTAAAAACTAGAATGTTCCACAGCGTGTATAGAATGAAGGAAATACATACGAATGAAGAATTATCAGATATACAAGAAATTCATTTTATAGAGATTCCAAAATTGGAAGACGGTTCGGATGAAAAAGATATGCTTGTGGCATGGATTGAATTCTTGAAAAATCCAGAAAGTGAAAAGGTTAGAAGTCTTGAAATGAGCGTTGAAGAGATAAGGGAAGCAAAGGATGAACTGATAAAGATGAGTAATGATGATACTCAACGTGAATTGTATGAAATGAGAGCGAAGACTTTAAGGGATAAAATAAGTGCATTGAATGAAGCTGAGAGAAAAGGAATTAAAAAGGGAAGAGAAGAAGGTAGAGCAGAAGGACGAAAAGAAGGTATAGAAGAAGGTGAAAAGAATAAAGCAATAGAAATAGCAAAATCATTGATAGCTATAGGATTGGATAAAGAAGCTATAGCAAAATCAACTGGGCTTGATTTATGTGAAGTAGAAAAGTTAATGAATTAATTAAAAGGAAAAGGAGTTGAAAAAATGAGAGGATTATTAGATCCAAAAATGGATTTTGTATTTAAAAACATATTTGGAAGCGAAAAACACCCAAATATATTGATATCCTTCTTAAATGCAACTTTAAAACCAAAGGACTTAATAACAGAGGTTGATATAAAAAATACGGATTTAAATAAAGGCTACATAGAAGATAAATTTTCAAGATTAGATGTAAAAGCGACAACTAGCAATAACGAGATAATAAATATAGAAATTCAGTTGAAGAATGAGTACAACATGATAAAAAGGAGTTTGTACTACTGGTCAAAACTATATTCAGAACAGCTTAATGAAGGCGAGGATTATAGCCTTTTAAAAAGGACGATTTGCATAAATATACTTAATTTTAAATACTTAAAAACGAGAATGTTCCACAGTGTTTATAGAATGAAGGAAATACATACTAATGAGGAATTATCCAATATACAAGAGATTCATTTTATAGAGATTCCAAAGCTAGAAGACGGTTCGGATGAAAAAGATATGCTTGTGGCATGGATTGAATTCCTAAAAAATCCAGAAAGTGAGAAGGTAAGAAGCCTTGAGATGAGTGTGGATGAGATAAGGGAAGCAAAGGATGAACTTATAAAAATGAGTAATGATGATACTCAAAGAGAATTATATGAGATGAGAGCGAAGACGTTAAGAGATAAAATAAGTGCATTGAATGAAGCTGAGAGAAAAGGCATTCAAAAAGGAAGAGCAGAAGGACGAAAAGAAGGTATAGAAGAAGGTGAGAAGAATAAAGCTATAGAAATAGCTAAATCTCTAATAAATTTAGGTTTAGATAAAGAATCAATAGCAAAATCAACTGGACTTGATTTATTAGAACTAGAAAAATTAATGAATTAATTTAAAATAAAAAATAATGGTCAGTATAAGAAAAAATAAGTGTTTTATAGTAATAAACTAGGTTGAAATACAGATATTGTAGCAACCTAGTTTTTTTATGAAAAAAATTTATAAAAAAGTGGAATAAATAAAAAATTAGTACCATATAATGAATTAAGCTTGTCCACAAAATTAAAACAAGGGAGGTGCTTTTAATTAAGAAAAAGATAAAGTATATAGTTACTGTTTTTCTTGTAACAGTTGTTATATACATTACATATGATAATCTGCAGAAAATTGAGGCCGAACGAAGTTTACCAGTTGGGGTGACTGAGGTTGAGCTTACAAATTGGACAAAGACTAGGGAACCTGATGAAATTGGCGATGGTGAGAAAAAGTTAAATTCTCATGTGGATTTGGCTGGGTTTAATAAAAATATTTCTGCAAGTGATGTTGATAGTATAAGTGATTTATATTATGAAGATAGAGGCAAGAATCTTATGCTACTTAGAGAAATAAATAATGTTACTACTGTATCGAATAAAGAAAATGATACAAGTAATATTGATAGTACCTCAAAAGAATCTAGCATAGAAGGTAATAATATTGAAGAAAATATTGAAACAGACACTATAAAAAATGAAATTGATGGAACTGATAATGATATAGGCGCAAATTATGATGATACTACAAATAATATATCTGATAATGGGTTTAGTGAAGAAAATGATGTAGGGGAAAATAATGATAGTTATAAAGTAGAAAGTAGTGATAAAGTTACAAGTAATGATGACGAAAGATTAAATGAGGATAATAATATAAAACCAAGTGTAACAGTAAATATGGCGCAAGAGTATAGTAAAGAAGAAAATACAAATATAAATAATGAAGTGAATATAAGTGATACAGAAGTAGAAAATTCAACACCATCCAAGGTGACTGGAAATAAAGTACTTCGAACAATTATAAATCCCACAGAGAGGGGAACAATCAGATATAATTTAAATACTCTATATGAATATTTAAAATCAGACAAGCCTATAAATTGGCAGGATGACAAAACGACTTGGGATTTGTACACTTCTCTTGGTTCTGAAATTGACAAGCCGAGCATGGAGTGGAGGATGTTAAGTGCAAATGTGGAGATATCCCAAGAGCAATATGATTTACTGAAAAACAATGAGGCATATGCGATATTTGGAATAAAGACTGACAACGAGTATGGATATGAACTTGTGATACCATATAATGATTTAATCAGTATTTATATAAATGGAAATACAACTTCAATAAATTATCAAAATAGAGATACTGATAGAAGCTATTATTTAAATGGAGATAATGTCAAAGTTAAATATAAACCAACATTACTATCTAGATGTAAAAATCAAATTAATCATAACACTTTATGTAATCATACAGATTTCCACCATATTGATAGTGGATTATTTAATGTAATTAATAATAAAAAAGTAATGGATACAGATATAAGTAAGAGTTTGAGAAAGGGCGAAAATACAGTAGATTTTCTTGTAGGTAATTTTATTTCAAGGGAGAGCGTTCTAAGTAATTCTTGTGGTTTTTCAAAGTTAAATCTATATATTATTGAAAAACCGAAGTTTAATGTAGATGTAAAATTCTATAAGTATAAAGGTGAAGAAATCGTATATTTTGATGAAGATTATATGCCGACGATGGGTGATGAGGTATATGTTAGAGTTGATATAGAAAATATGTCTAACAGTGCCTTACATGAATTTGCTTTAAATAATATAGACTTAAGTATTAATATCAATAATAAACCTTTAAAAATAAATGCCCAGAAAATTACTTATAACAAAAATACAATAACGGACAAAACAAGGTGTTATATAAATGATGATTTTAATAAATCATATACAGTTGATACTCTAAAGAAGCTAAATAAAGGTGATAAAGTATCGATAATGTCTGATAAAATGACTTATACCATTACAAAAAATGATGTTGCTAAACGTTATGTAATTTGTGAAGGGGAGCTGAAAACAGATTATATAAGAGATGATTTTTCACATATAGAATTTATAAATGGTAAAAAGGCAATTAGAATTCCAGTTAGTGGTTTATGTGGAACTTTAAATTTTACTTGTGCAATAGAGAAAAATCAAACCGAACAGGGGAGTTATGGAGAAAACACACAAGAATTGAACAATGATAATAATGTAAGTTTTATGATAAATATAACTAGTGATAATGAGTTTGCCAATTTGGTTATAAAACCTAATCAGACATATACAGTAAAAAATTTAAATGTAAAAGATACCTATAATATAAATTTAATCGTGCCACAAGATTATGAAGTGGTAGATACAGATACATATTCAAGTTCAACTCAAAATCAGGTGAGGATAGATACAGATGATCCTACAAATTATAATGTAACTATACATATCGAGCTTAAGCAAAAGAGCAATTCTTATTTTTATAAAAATAAACAAGGCAAAGTAGATCTCAGTTTTAAATAGATGATTTGAAAAATATTATATGAAGTTTGGAAACCAGGTGATAAGATGAAAAAGCTATTTGCAGCTATGGTAACAATCGTAATTATAGTAATTTTGACTACAAATTACAGTGAGCTATATGCTGTATTTTTCAATAGATTTTCAAAAGAAACAACTGCAAAGGTGAGCAAAATTGATTTCACAATTGCTGGTGATTTTAATGGACAACAGCAGATAAAATTGGATAAATTGGGTCAGTTTGATGAAAATAATGAAAAAATTATAGATATAGATTTTGATATAAAAAACAACGGTGACCGTGACATATATGTTAGGGTAGCTATTTTACCAGTTATTTTGGACAACCCTGCTACGAATACTGCCTATAAACTGAGCAATTATTCTTGTAAAATTCAGTATTGTAACGGAAATAATTTAGATGATGAGTATTGGGTTAAATCAAAGGATGGATACTATTACTATAAAAAGGCTGTAAAAAAGGGGGCAAATTTAGAAGATAAGCTAATTTCAGGAGTAATATTAAAACTGAGTAAGTCGGAAGTTTTGGAATTGAGTGATAAACAAATGCAAATTGTGGTGAGGGTTGAGTCTAAATTAGAAGAGTTTGAGATATAAAATTATTTTAAGTATAAAAAACTACATCAAGATGGAATTATTTTAATTATAAAAATTAGAAAGGGGAGTTTTTATTGAAAAAAAGGAGAAAGTTATTAATCGCGTTGTTAGCAGTGATATTGGTGCCGGGGGCTATTGGATTTGGGTTTAATTTCTTTAGTTGGAATTCCAATAAGGAAGTGTCTAAACAAACAATGACAGTTGATGGTGAAATAAATGTAAGTCCAGTTTCAGAAGGTGCTAGTTTATTGCCTGGGGACAAAATATGTGACAAGGTAGAGTTTGATATAAAGTCAACGGCAACGAGTTTGTTAAGAGTGAAGATAGTACCATATATTAGTGATACTGTGAGTGGAGATAAGCAATCAGCAGATGTATGCAAGATTGAAAATAGTGAAAATTCGAAATGGATTGATGGAAAAGACGGATATTACTATTATAGTGAAGGTGTAAGTAAAGCAAATGGAACAATACCTTTTGATAATAAAATATATTTTGATATACCAGAAGGTGGAGAGTCTAATGACTATCAAGGTAAGTACATACATGCAAATGTACAAGCTGAGATGGTTCAAGCAAAACATGGAGTGTTTGAACAACAATGGGGAGTTGGATCAGGACATGCTGCATATGCAAAATTAAAGGCTATATCAAATGCTCAAGGTGAATAAAATTTAAGAAGAATTATATGAAATTAAGTAGGATTTAAAAGTATTTAAATGTTTATAACGGTTTAAAAATAATTTTAATATAATGTAAAAATAGTAGGGGAATAAACCCCTACTTTTAATTTGCAAAAAATAAAAAAATTAAAAAATATCATTTTTGAGGAAGCGATTTATATGTAACATGACACTGATTAAGTGATATAATATTAAAAACAACAAAAAATATGGTAAATGTGACTAACATAGAGACACATTGGATAAAATCAATAATGTAGATAAGGCCTTTTGTTATTTTTATTTAAAGAAGTTAAAATAAATTGCAAGATGGATGACCTTTATCTATAATGAACTTAAAGGAAGAAAATATTAATAATAATTTATTAAGGTTATAGTAAGTTTATTTATATATAATAAATTTAGTTTTTATTTTCGAACTTAGATAGTTACATCGTGGTTTTTAAATCACACCAAAGTGGCATATTACAGGGAGGTGTTTAATATGTTTAAATCAAAAACTACTAACTTATCAAATGTAATAACTTATATAATTATGGCGATAATTTATTGCTCAGTAGCTTTTTATTTCATATCAATTGGAACAAATTTAAATCAAATAATGTTTACAATTATATCATTTGCTGTTGGGGCTTGGGCTTATTTCAAATTAAGCTTTAAGAAAAAACCTACAACAAATGAGGTTAAATAGATAGATATTTTTGGGAGGGCAAGATGGCAAAGAAGGTAAAAACGAATGCAATGCGAATACTAGATTCCAATAAAATAGATTACGATACACATTCATATAAAACAGATGGTGAACATGTAGATGGAATTACAGTAGCCCATGCTATAGGAAGGGATGTAGAACAAGTTTACAAAACGCTAGTAGTTCAAGGACACAGCAAAGAATACTATGTTTTTGTAATACCTGTTGACCAAAACCTAAACCTAAAAAAAGCAGCCAAATCAGCTGGGGAAAAAAGTGTGGAGATGATCCACGTTAAGGACATCAACAAGGTAACAGGCTACATAAGAGGTGGTTGTTCTCCTGTTGGAATGAAAAAGTTATACAAAACTTTTGTCAATGAAACAGCAGAAAAATTAGATACGATAATAGTTAGCGCAGGAAAAATTGGGTACCAAATAGAATTAAAACCTGAAGACTTACAAAAAGCGACTAATTTTGAATATGCTGATATAATACAATAATAAAAATTTAGAGGATATTACGAGATAAACACTCGTGATATCCTTTTTTGTATATTACTAAAAGTGCAGTTATTTAGCTTATACTTAAAAATATTTATACTAATGTATAATAGCCTTTATATAAAATATATTTTATAAACAAATATTTTGATTATCAAATAGTATTGACATCTTAATATATTTTGGTATAGAATTACTTATCGAAATAAATAATGGAGGGGTTTTACATGATACGTATAATAACTGATAGTGCGAGTGATATAACAAGAGAAGAAGCAGAAAAACTAGGAATAGAAATAGTACCTTTACACGTGATTTTTGGGAATGATGTTTTTATGGATGGTGTTGATATAACTCATGACGAATTTTATACAAGGCTTGAAAAATGTGAAGAGCTCCCAAAAACATCACAAACTAACCCAGCTGGATTTGTTGAGGTTTTTGAAAAATACATAGATCAAGGTGATGAAATAGTAGGGATATTTTTATCATCAAAATTAAGTGGAACATATCAATCAGCAGTTATAGCATGTCAAATGCTTGAAACTGACAAGATACAAGTTATAGATTCATTAAATGCTAGTATGGGGCTTGCAGTTCTTGTTAGAGAGGCAGTTAAGATGAGAGATGACGGCAAAAGTGCTGTTGAAATAAAATCAGAGATAGAAAATTTAGTAGGAAGAGTAAGATTAGTGGCGGCAATTGATACGCTTAAATATTTAAAAATGGGAGGTCGTCTATCAGCAACATCAGCCCTAGTAGGTGGAGTACTTGGGATAACTCCTGTAATATCAGTAGTTGATGGTAAAGTTGAAGTCCTTGCCAAAACTAGAGGTCAAAAGAAATCTATAAAATTTATGTTAGAGTATATGAAGGAAAATACACCAGATGAAAATTATGTGGGGGATTTTGCTTATACTAGAATAATTAAAAATCTAGATAATTTTAAAGAAAGTTGTAAACCTAATTTTAAATTTAGAGAAGAAGCAACAAGAGAAATTGGAGCCGCAATAGGAACGCATATCGGACCTGGAGCCTTTGGCATTGCATATATAGCAAAATAATTTGATATAGAAATGATATGGGATAATACGGAGAAATAGTCGTAATTATCCCTTTTTGTTTATTTGTACCTTCAAAAACCTTGTTTTATAATCTAAATAATGATAAAGTTATATAGAAGACGAATAATCAGAAAATTGACGGGGAGGTATGTTCGCTTGAAGATTATTAATTCTGCTCAAATTACTGAAGAAGTAAGACGTTTATGTATAGAGGGAAACCTTTTCTTGGGGGAAGATGTTGTAGATTCTTTTAAAGAAAATCTTGAAAAAGAAGAGAGCAATCTAGGAAAAGATGTATTAAATATATTAATTGAAAATGCAGAAATAGCATGCAAAAAAGAAGTGCCAATTTGTCAAGATACTGGTATGGCAGTGTTTTTTGTCAAAGTAGGTCAAGATGTTAAAATAGAAGGAGACACATTAACAGAAGCAATAAATAAAGGTGTTAGCCTTGGATATACTGAAGGATATCTTAGAAAATCTGTAGTAAGTCCAATACATAGGGTAAACACACAGGACAATACTCCTGCAGTAATCCATTATGACATGGTTAAAGGAGATAAGCTAGAAATCGTTTACGCTCCAAAGGGGTTTGGAAGCGAAAATATGAGCCAACTAAAAATGTTAAAACCATCTGATGGGTTAGATGGAATCAAGAAATTTATTGTAGATGTGGTATCGGAAGCTGGGCCAAACCCATGTCCACCAATAGTTGTAGGTGTAGGGATTGGCGGAACTGTGGACAAGTGCGCCCAAATTGCAAAGAAAGCGTTAACTAGGGAAATCGGGGAACATAACGAAGATTCATTTATCGCTGATTTAGAAAGGGAAATGTTAGAAGCTGTAAACGACTTAGGAATAGGTCCACAAGGATTGGGAGGAAGAACAACAGCGCTTGCTGTAAATATAGAAACTTTCCCAACTCATATAGCTGGGCTACCGGTTGTTGTTAATATAAATTGCCACGCATCAAGACACAAAAGCGTGGTGTTATAAGCAGATTTAGAAAAAGGTATTAGGGGGAATATTATGGTTGAATTAAAAACTCCATGTACAAGTGAAGATATAGAAAAATTAAAATGTGGCGATGTTGTTAAGATAAGCGGGGTTTTATATACAGGAAGGGACCAAGCTCACAAGAGAATGGTGGCTGCATTAAAAGAGGGAAGAGAACTTCCTTTTGATATAGAAGGTCAGGCAATATATTATGTTGGACCAACTCCAAGCAAACCTGGAGAAATTATAGGTTCTGCAGGTCCAACAACAAGTTATCGTATGGATGATTTGACAGTTCCTCTTTTGGAAAAAGGCTTAAAGGTTATGATAGGCAAAGGAAAGAGAAATGAAACTGTAATCGAAGGAATGAAGAAATATAAGGCTGTGTATCTAGCTGCAATCGGCGGGGCAGGAGCTTACATATCTAACTCAATCAAAAAATGTGAAGTAATAGCATATGATGATTTGGGTGCCGAAGCAATTAGACGAATCGAAGTTGAAGATTTACAGGTAATTGTCGCTATCGATTGTGAAGGGAATAACATTTACGAAAAGAGACAAGAATACGCAAAGGCTACAAACGTATAAGGATATATACAAATATACAAAAGAAATATTTGAGATTAATAGATAGTATTAAATGCGGAGGAAGTTATGACAAAGAAAGATTTTAATGAATTAGCATTAAAAATGCACGAAGAAAATTTAGGGAAAGTGAGCATACAAAGTAAAGTTGGAGTTTCAACAAAAGATGATTTATCTACAGCGTACACTCCAGGGGTTGCTGCTCCATGTCTAAAAATAAAAGAAAATAAAGACGATGTTTATAAATATACTTGCAAGTCAAACATGGTTGCTGTAGTATCTGACGGGACTGCTGTTTTAGGACTTGGAAACATAGGTGCGTCTGCGTCTATACCAGTTATGGAAGGAAAATCAATATTATTCAAGGAATTCGCTGGTGTTGATGCATTCCCAATATGTGTAGACACTATGGATATCGACGAAATAGTTAGAACAGTAAAATTAATATCACCAGTTTTCGGAGGAATTAACTTAGAAGATATAAATTCTCCAAGATGTATCGAAATCGAAAACAGATTAAAAGAAGAATTAGATATACCTGTTTTCCATGACGACCAACATGGTACTGCGATAATAGTTTCAGCAGGGATAATCAATGCTGCTAAACTTGCTGGCAAAAAAATAGAAGATTTAGAAATAGTAATCAACGGTGCTGGTTCTGCTGGTATGGCTATTGCAAAAATGTTATTAAACTTAAATGTAAAAGATATAGTTTTATGTGATATAAATGGGGCATTATCTTCAAAATCAGAAGGATTAAACTGGGCTCAAAAAGAAATGTTAGCAGTTACTAACAAAAACGACCAAGATGGAAAATTAGCTGACATAGTGAAAGGAAAAGACGTATTTATCGGTGTTTCTGCTCCAAAAATGTTAACTAAAGAAATGGTTGCAACTATGGCAGAAAAATCAATAGTATTCGCTATGGCTAACCCAACTCCAGAAATATTCCCAGATGAAGCAAAAGAAGGTGGAGCATTTATAGTTGGTACAGGTCGTTCAGATTTCCCTAACCAAGTAAACAATGTGCTTGCTTTTCCTGGAATATTCAGAGGAGCACTAGATGTTAGAGCTAGCGAAATCAACGAAGAAATGAAAGTCGCAGCAGCATATGCAATCGCTGGTATAATAAAAGATGATGAATTAACAACAGAATTCGTATTACCAGATGCATTCGATCCACGTGTTGGACAAGAAGTATCAGCTGCAGTTGCTAAAGCAGCTAGAGAAACTGGTGTAGCTAGAATATAATTGACTAGAAATTAGGATATGGTTTGTAATAAAGCTGTTACATGATATTTACTTGTGTAACAGTTTTTTTAGTGTAAAATTAAGGTTAAAAACATATTTTTGTCCAATAAATCATAGAATCTATAAAGATGTTATCTGATACATAGGTTTATAACAGTGAGTACAAGATTACATCTAGTAATTTATAGATGAATTGAGGAGAGAAATATGGATGAAAATACAATTGTTTTATGGGATCAAGACGGTGTTGAAACTACTTTCGAAAAGGTATTTTCAATAGAAATTGAAGGAGAACACTATATGATGTTGTCACCAGTTCAGACTAAGTTTTATAGAGATGAAGATGATGATGACGAAGAAATTTTGGTGTTCAAGTTAAAAGATAGCGATCATGGGGAACTCTTAGTTCATTTGAAGGAGGATGAGTGTAGAGAGCTTACTGCAAAATGCAAAGATTTGATTCAGAGATTTGTAAACAATTATGAAGATTAATGATGCTGAATATAATTTAAAAAATAGATTAAAAAAGACACAATTATTTGTGTCTTTTTGATTGAAAATATAATATTTATAGTGGTTTTAATGTTAATCTATTTTGTTTGATAATTTAGAATAGATTTCTTGTGTTTGTTTATCGTCCTTTGTATTGTAAAGTAAGTAGTTATACTTACTATTTTTTAATTTGGCTACGATATATGGAGGGTTATCATCTTCATTTTCAAAATAAAGATAAACTCTACATTTACCGTATTTATCACTTTTAAAGTTACCTATACACTTTGTCTCAGTGCCAATACCATTAGTTCTAAGTGTGAATGATATTGGTTCACTTGTTAAAGTTACACTTTCGATATCATCATAATCTAATTCATAAGAATATGGAAAAGATGAAATACTTATATTAGGTGTATTATCGCTAAATGTAATACTGCTATTTGAAATTTCAGCAGGTACCATTAAAATTATCATAAGTATGAAAGTTCCTATTAATACTATTTTATCTAGCTTTTTAACCATAAAATAACCGTGCTTTGTGGCCATATTATAAGTCATATTGTATCCAAAACGACTACTTACCATTTTGCTAGAGTCGTTAGGGTTGTAATAATAAATACCATCAATCCAGTAATCATCGTCATCTACTATAATTTCAGAGTTCTTATTCTTAGAAGTTAGTTCTTCATCTAAGTCGCTTATTTTTTTCTTAATATATATAAATCCTAGGGCTACAATACTTGATAATACAAGTGTAGAAACTACTATTATATTTAAAAATTTGATGTCTATATATTCAAAAAGTGCTAGATAAAAAACAATAACAATAAGTGATTCAATAATAGCATTTATCAAGAAATATATAGATACCATTCGTTTTTCAGCCTTATTTAAGATAAAATTAATCTCAGAATCTGTACTATATGTTTTTAATTTATTTTTATTAAATATTTTAGCAATATAAAACAGTAGTAGAATTAACCCTAGGTTTAGTATTGCAACTACTAAAAATGCTATATTCTCAGGTGAAAAATTTTTAATAGATATTATTAGAGGTATAACTCCTATTAAAATTGGTATTAAAAAATATTTGTTGCTTATTGGCATAGAGTTTTTTAATAAAGTTGTTTTTGTGTCACAATAAACTACCTTTTTTTCACCGACAAACCATCCATTTTTAGCTTTTTCGGCTTTGACTTTACGGTTCATAAGTTTGAATGGTGTTATTCCATAATAGGCAAAACCTAAACACCATATCATGAAATAAAAAATATAGACCATGATATTATTAAAAATCCAAAAAGGAAATGCACAAGGTATTGCCGTAATTAGCATAAGTAAATAAACTTTGTTGCACATAGATTTATATTCTTTTTGCATTTCCTTTATAAAATCACTGTCTAAAACATCATATGGCAAAGTAACCGCCATAAACATGTTTTTCTTTGGTTTATTTGCAGAGCGTAAAGTTGCAAATATGGCGATGAAAGTAATAAATAAACAAGAATCCATAATGATTCTAAATAAAAACATAAGGATGACCACCTTTCATAGATTATTAACATATTTAAATTTATTAAACATGTAATTTTAAAAATTATTGTCTAAATTTCTTTTGCTAATTTTATTGCATACTTCTGTATACTATTTTTCTTGTGGTTTTAATTTTTTCATTGAATCAAAAATATTTTCACATATTTTCATAAACTCATCTTTTTTCATGCCCCTAATTTCAGCCTCAGAAATAACGAGAGATAAGTCGTCCTCAAGTTTTTCCTTAAACTCAAAATCAGGCGTTAAGATGGGGTTTACCTTTGCACCATGTCTTCTATCAATTGATATAAAACCTTCTTGTTTCAACATTGCATAGGCTTTGTTGACAGTCATATTGTTTATGCCAAGATCTTCTGCAAGGTTTCTTATAGTAGGGAGTTTTTCGCCTTGAGATAAGTCACCATGCGCTATTGCCATAACAATTTGGTTTCTAAGTTGAACATATATTGGAATCTCGTTTTCAAAATTTAACTTCAAAATCATAATAGACCTCCTTTATATAAGTATATGGAAATAATTAACTTTTGTATTATATATAGTAATACAAATAATACAAAAACGCAATTAAAATATATACTTAAAATGGAAATTGATAAGCTGTAGTATGAAAAAAATTATAAAAATTGATTAAGATAAAGAATACTGTCAATACTAAAAATAGTTTTAATCGAAAACATTAGGAGGGTTTTAGATGAAAGTAGCAATAGTTGGAGCAGGTAATGGTGGACTTACTGCATGTGCAGATTTGAAAGAAAGGGGATTTGAAGTAAGTTTATTTGAAAGTGATAAATTTTGTAAGAACTTAGATGTTATAAAAAAAGAGGGCGGACTTTACCTTTATGAAGGGCAAATAGATTCTTGTGAAGAAGATGAAGGAAAATTTATTGAAATAGACACAATTAGCAAAGATATAAATGAAGTTATAAAAGGTGCTAAGGTTGTAATGGTAGTAGCGCCAGGAGTTGCAATAGAGTATTTTGCGAGAATACTTGCACCTGTAGTAAATGAAAATCAAATTATACTTATAAATTGTGCTGCATGCATGGCCCCTGTAAGATTTGTAAATGAAGCTAAAAAAATGGGAATAAACAAGCGTTTCAAAATAGCTGAAACAAATACATTAACATATGGAACGAGAGCTATTGTTGAATCTGGAAAAATAGAACTTTATTTAAGAGCAAAAAAAGTATATTTAGCAGCTTATCCATCAAGTGATAATGAAGAAGTATTCGAAGTTTGCAAGAAATTATATGAATGTTTTGTACCTGCTAAAAATATACTACAAGTTAATTTAGAAAATGGAAACCCTGAAGTTCACCCGGGACCATGTCTATTAAATGCGGGAAGAATAGACTTTTCTGGTGGAGAGTTTTGGCTTTATAGAGAGGGAATAACAGAGCATACTATAAACGTATTAGAAGCTGTTGAAAAAGAGAGAATAGCTCTTGGTAGAGCACTTGGATTTGAAGTAGAAGGAGCATTAGAAGCAAGACAAAACAGAGGATATTTCTCACAAGATGAAAAAACTTTACAAGAACACTTTAACACGAGCCCAGTATTCACACAAATAAAAGGACCTGTTAGTGTTACTTCTCGTTATTTCACAGAAGATATATCGACAGGACTTGTTTTCTGGTCAGATTTAGGTAAAGCATTAGGGGTTAAAACACCAAATATAGATGCTATAATTGTGCTTGCATCTAGTCTTCTTAAAACTGATTTTTATGCAGAAGGATTGACTTTGGCTAAGTTAGGTTTAGATAAAGATAATTTAGATACAGTTATGTAGTTTATGTAATTAGATATCAGAGATATAATACAAGAAAATTTAAAAATAGATTTACTAATTTATTAATATAAATTCAAGATAATAATATAAAACTTATAAAATATACTTGATTGTTATAAAAAAACTAATGACTAAGGGTATTTTTTTGTCAAAATTTAAATTTGTATCAAAGCACATTGTATGCAGATTAGGAAAAAATTAAAGCAAATATAAAAAAGGGATAAGAAGTGATAAAAAAGGGTGAACGACTTTGAATGACATAAATTTATCATTCAAAAAAGCTACAATTGTAGGGTAAGAATTATATTAAATTGATGAAAAATTTTGAGGAGATGAACTAGATATGGCAAACAGATTTATATTAAATGAAGTTTCTTACCATGGAAAAGGAGCAATAAATGAAATACCAGGTGAAATTAAAGGAAGAGGATTTAAAAAGGCTTTAATTGTTACTGGAAAATCTTTATGCAAACACGGTGTTGTAGCAAAAGTTACAGATTTATTAGATAAAGATAATTTAGAATATGAAATATTTAATGATGTTGAACCTAACCCAAGTGTAAAAACTGTTAAGGCTGGACTTGAAGTATTTAAAAAATCTGGTGCAGATTACATAATAGCTATAGGTGGGGGTTCACCAATAGATACTGCAAAAGGAATAGGAATGATAGCAAACAACCCAGAATTTGAAGATGTAGTAAGTCTTGAAGGTGTTGCAGAAACTAAAAATCCAAGTGTTCCAATGATAGCAGTGCCTACTACTGCAGGGACTGCTGCCGAAACAACAATAAATTACGTTATAACTGATACTGAAAAACAAAGAAAATTTGTTTGTGTAGACCCTAAAGATATACCAAAAGTAGCAGTTGTAGACCCAGACATGATGGCAAGTATGCCAAAAGGATTAACAGCATCAACAGGTATGGATGCCTTAACTCATGCAATAGAAGGCTACACAACTTTAGGTGCATGGGAACTTGCTGATACATTAAACTTAATGGCTATAAAAGTTATAGCAAGATCATTAAGAGCAGCAGTTGAAAATGACCCAAAAGGTAGAGAAGACATGGCTTTAGGTCAATATGTAACTGGTATGGCATTTTCAAACGTTGGACTAGGTGTTGTTCATGGTATGGCGCATCCACTAGGTGCATTTTATGATACTCCTCATGGTGTTGCAAATGCAGTATTACTTCCATATGTAATGGAATACAACAAAGATTATACTGGAGAAAAATTCAGAGAAATCGCAAGAGCTATGGGTGTTGAAGGTGTTGACGAAATGACTCCAGACGAATACAAAAAAGCTGCTATAGATGCAGTAAAACAATTATCTAAAGATGTAGAAATTCCTCAAACTTTAAAAGAAATAGATGTTAAAGAAGAAGATTTACCAGCTTTAGCTCAAAGTGCATTTGATGATGTTTGTACAGGAGGAAACCCAAGACCTTGTACAGTTGAATCAATATTAGAATTATACAAAACTGCATATAATGGGTAAAATAAGTAGATTTATTTTAATATAGAAAAATAATTAGCAAGAATGTTAGGCGTATTGCAAGATATAAAAGTTTTATTTTGTAATATGCCTCTTTAATTTTAAACTTATTAGCCTGGTAAACGGACAAAGTCATTGGTGCTATGAATGAAGTGAATTTTTTTATAATACATAGGAAATTGTATTACTATTAAAATGAGGTATAAGTATAGTTTTTTTGTATTTTATCTACTTATTTTTGAAAAAAACTATTGACTTGGAGTGCACTCTAAGTAGCATATTGTAAAAAATGGTAATTAAAGAGATGTTAGTTAATATTGGGGGAGGAAGTAAGATGAGTAATTTAGGAGAGAATATTAAAAAATTAGGGTTTGGATTAATGCGTCTACCAATGAAAGACGAAAAAATCGATGTTGAACAAACTAAAGTAATGGTTGATAAATTTTTAGATGCTGGATTTACTTATTTCGATACAGCATGGGCATATGCAGGCAGTGAAGATGCGATAAGACAAGCATTAGTTGAAAGATATCCAAGAGAATCTTATCAACTTGCTACTAAAAATGCAGCTTGGATAAATTGTAATACAAGAGAAGAAGCTATTGCACAGTTTGAAACATCTTTAAAACAAACAGGTGCAGGATATTTTGACTTCTACCTTTTACACAACTTAGGTGAAAGCCGTACACAATTTTTCGATAAATTCGATATGTGGAGTTTTGTTCAAGAAAAGAAAGCAGAAGGTTTAATTAAACATATAGGTTTTTCTTTCCACTCAACACCAGAAGAGTTAGAAGAAATATTAAAATCACATCCAGAAATGGAATTTGTTCAATTACAAATAAATTATGCTGACTGGGAAAATCCTGCTATACAATCAAAAGCATGTTATGAAATGGCTAGAAAATATGGCAAAGAAGTTGTAATTATGGAACCTGTAAAAGGTGGTATGTTGGCGACTCCTCCAGAAAGTGTCGCAAATTTATTTAAACAAGCAAATCCTGATGTATCAGTTGCATCATGGGCAATCAAATTTGTTGCAAACTTAGATGGAGTAATCACTGTTTTATCAGGAATGAGTAATGTTGAACAAATGGAAGACAATCTATCATATATGAAAGATTTCAAAGGTTTATCAGAAGAAGAAATGAAAGTTATCGAAAAAGCTCAAGAAGAATTAAGCAAAATAGACATCATTCCATGTACAGTATGTAATTATTGTGCAAAAGTCTGTCCAAATGAAATAGGAATTTCTGGATCATTCACAGCTTTAAATCAACTTATATTATATGGAAACAAAGCAGCAGCACAACATCAAGAAGGATGGTTAGTTGGTGGTCATGGCAGAAAACAAGCATCAGAATGTCTTCAATGTGGTGAATGTGAAGCTGTTTGCCCTCAACATATTCATATAATAGAACAATTAGAACGTGTGACTGAAGAATTATTAGATAAATAAAATATAAATAAACTTAAACGTGCGAAAAAAAGAATTTTTATAATATCAAAAAAATATTTTTTAAAGAGAATTTTTAATATTAAAAAGGATGCTGAAAATAGATATGGGTCTATTTCTGGCATCCTTTTTTAGTTATATGATTTAATCTAAACTCTGTGACATCCGTCTGCGTCTTGAGTTATAAGGTTTTTCTTCATTAAAACACCAAGTGCTCTTTTGAAGTTTTTCTTACTTGAGTTAAATACTGTTTTGATTTCTTCTGGAGAAGATTTATCGTTAAATCTCATGAAACCGTCGTTACCTTCTAAGTAGCTCATTATTGATTTTTCAAGAGTATCTAATTCTGTCGCTCTTTCACCTCTTGGAGAAAGACCTAATTTTCCGTCTTCATATATTTTTATAACTCTTAAGTTTTCAAGTTTGTCACCGATGTTTAATTCTGTGAAATATTCATTGTTTAATATTATTGCATCGTATTTGTTGTCAACGCATAACATAGCTGTGTTGTTAGTTTGGAATCCGTAAACTATACCTTCTACAGTATCGCCAATTTTGTAATCAGATTCTGTTGATAAATATGGGAAAATGTCAGTTGTTGCTGCAAGTCTTCCTGTTTTATCAAGATATATGTAGAATAAGTATCTTTGTCCTTTAGTCATTTCAAAAGTTTGTTGTTTGAAAGGAACTAAGATATCTTTAGGAAGTCCAACGTCCACGAAACTACCTATTTTAGTGTGTGCAACTACTTTTAAGTATGCGATATCGCCTAATTTTGCTTTTGGATATTCTAAAGTAGCAGAAAGTCTACCTTCAGAATCCATATAAATGAAAACTTCTATCTCATCGCCAATTTCTACTTTTTGTTTATTAAGAAGTCTGTTGTGTAATAGAACATCATCATTTGAGTTTGATCCTTCTTCACCAACGAAATATCCGAAATTCGTCTCTCTTTTTACTATTAATTTATTGTATTCACCTAATCTTATCAAAGTTTTATCTCCTTTTCCGCAAGTACTACCTATTATTATATCCCTATTATACATGGATTATATGTTTTTATCAAAGTAATTATTGAGGCTTATGGATTAATGGCAAAATGGAAGGGCAACACTATTAAAAAATTAATAATAAAATGGCAAATAGATGGAGGAAAATTGAAGATAAAGGAAGAAAATTATATATAAATAAAGGAATTTATCATAATATTAGGTATAAAATGAAAAAAATGCTTATTTTTAAAGAAAATATGGAAAAAATAATGTATAATGTTTCATTGTTAAAATATATCCTTTGGATACAATTGTATTTCAAAAAAATTTATATTATTTAACGCTATATTAAAAACTAAATAAGAAAGCGGGGAATGTTATGAAAGAGAAATTGATTTCTCTGGCGATATCATTGAGTTTAATCGTCACGATTGGGTTTAAAGTCGTTACTTATGCTGACTCATCTGTGTCAGGAACAGTTACGGCAACAGCATTAAATGTTAGAAGTGGACCAGCTTCGACTTATTCTGTTATAGGACAGTTGGTACAAGGAAACACTGTAAAAATAACAGGGAAAACAGGAACTTGGCTGAAACTAAATTACAAAAATACTGATGGATATGTTTCGGCTCAATATGTATCTAGTATCTACAATGAAGTAACATCAGAAGGATACGTTACAGGATGCAACTTCTTAAATGTTAGAAGTGGACCAGGAACAGGATATGCAGTTAGAGGAAGTTTAGTAAGTGGCACAAAAGTACAAGTCATAAGCACAGAATCAGGTTGGTGCAAAATAATCTATAGTGGAAACTATGCATACGTATCTGCAAGTTACATTTCAAAAACAGCAAATAGTAACACAGCAAACGGTAACACTAACAATTCTAACACTGGAAATAGTAGTTCAAGCAATGGAAGTCAACCATCATCAACTAAAACAGGTACAGTAACAGCAGACATACTTAATGTAAGAAAAGAGGCTAACACTTCATCAACTATATTAGGCAAATTAGAGAAAAATATGACAGTTAAAATAGTTGACGAAACAGGAACTTGGTACAAAATTATATACAAAAACGATTACGCATTCGTTTCAAAAAACTATATAGTTTTAGGTGGAACACAAACTGGTGGCACTCAAACTGTTACAAATTTAAATAATTTCTTATTTGTAGGAGATTCCTTCACAAGTAGAATAAGAAACACAATACAATCAAGAGCAAAAGACTCTTACGTAAGAGCAAAAGGAGGAGCTTTCCCTTCTTACTGGCTAGAAAACTTTTCACAAATGCCAGACGCTAGCAACGTAAAAGGAGTTGTGCTATTAATAGGTATAAACGGAATTTCGAGAGAATCGAACTTAACAGATACAAAAACATTAATAGACAAATTGTCTACAAAATATGCAGGAAAAACAGTATACGTTCAAAGAGTATTTCCAGTTGGAAAAGGATACGCAGGATATACTGACACACAAGTAGCAAACTACAATAAAAACAGAATAGATCCTTTCAATGCAAGCATAAAAGCATACTGCAACACAAAATCAAACGTTAAATTTATAGACACAACAAGCGGTTTTGTAGCATCAAATGGATTTTTAATCAACTGCGAAACAGATGGACTTCACATACTAGATAGCTATAGCAGTAAGTTCTTCAGCAATATACAAACAGCAGTAATAAATTTAAAATAAATGTATATTAGATCACAAACAAAAACTGCCTCTATAATAAAGGGGCAGTTTTTTTATTCTTATTACATACTTACTTTATATACTTACTTTATATACTTACCCCCACTATTTTAAATGCTTATCATATATATAATTCACCAGTTATTTTCAAACTATATCAACAATAATATCCTCTATATTACCACCTATACATTATCTATATCCATAAACCATTAAAACCATTGGTACTCTATTTAATAAGTTTGTGACAGAGGTATATGAGTTTTTTAATATGGATATAATGAGGTTAGATGTAAATATGAATATATATCCAAATAATAAATAAATAGGTTTATATACAAAAAAATACAAAATATTTATTGCGAATATCATGAATGTATAAAATATTATAAAATTTAAAATTGAACGGAGGGGTTAAAATATGTTTAGGTCAAAGGAGCCAGTTGTATTTGCAACTAAAAATTTAGAAGAATTAACTAATAATTTGACGATAAATGAACTAAGATCTTTAATATATATAATTCAGGAAAAGGTTAAAAAAGCTTACAATCAAAGAGTTGACATAAATATTAATAATAATTTATCAAATAAAAAAGCATCTTATAAGAAAATATCAGATTTGGATGATGAATTCCTTAAAAACTTTCCGACAAAATGGGAAAGGGATATCGAAATTTTAAGAGGAAGGTTTAAAAATGGATTAAAATGTCCAAAATGCGGGGATTATAGGTTAAATAAAAATGGTAGAACTAATAATCGTCAGAGATATATCTGCAAAAATTGTAGAACTACGTTTGATGAAAGAAGTTTTTCACCGCTTTCTAATACTAAGTTAAGTCTTGATACTTGGTTGAAATATTGTCGTTTTATGGTGGAAGGTGGAACTATAAAACATTGTGCCCAAAAAGTAGGTGTAAGTATACCGACATCATTTTTTATGCGCCATAGAATATTAGATGTATTAAATTTATCATTGAGAAATCAGACTTTTGAGGGGATTGTATCGGCTGATGAGTATAATTTAAATGAATCTTTTAAGGGGAAAAGTCCTAAAAAAAGCATAGAAGAAGACAGATATTTTCATAACTTTGAATATAAACATTTGCCAAAAGGTGTCGGATGGACATTTAAAAATATGAATCATTTTTTGAAAGATAAAGAAAAATATATTAATCCAATACAAGTCAAAATTAATACAGCAATAGATCGAAATGGTCATGTCCTTACAAGAATAGTAGAAAATCCTTATTTTATGCCATATAGTAAGAAAAAATATCAAGATATGATGTCATTTTTTAATGGAAAATTACATAAAAATGCAATTTTATGTGCTTTTAGTCCATATCAGTACAGTGAGGTAGCACGTAAACTGAATATTAAGTTTAAAAAAGCTAAGAGTAGAATGAATGAACCTATTTACACAGTGCATCACGTGCATATGTATCATAATAAATTATGCAGATGGTTAGCTAATTTTCATGGAGTGGCTACAAAATATTTAAATAATTATTTATCTTGGTATTCATTTTTATTTATGTTGCAAAAAGTTAGCTTAATAGGTCGTATAAGTGATTTATTTATAGAATTAACGACAAAAAATTTATCTATAACTAAACCACAAATTCAAAATAGAGTAGTTGAGTTTATATAAAAAGTTTATATGAAAAGTTTACATAAAAAAGGTGGAATTAAATAAAAATTAAAATATATAAAATAATTTTGTATAAGATTTAAGCTTAAAATATCATCTTATGTAAATTAAAATAAATATTTATATAACTATTATTATAGAAATTATAATAATGATTGATATATATGTTGTTATCAAATTTATCACAAAGTAATTAAATAGAGTACCAATGGTTTGTGGGAGTTTGTTGGGGGTTATGGAAGCTTGTGGGGATGGTGGTTTATATAATGATAAAAATAAAAATGGATTATAGATCGATACGAGGGGGAATGATTAGACTTTATTTATGTATAAGGATAGATGAGTGGGTTTTAGACATAGTAAGTAGGAGAATAAAGATAAAGGTAAGTAGGAGAATAAAGATAAAGGAGTACTCAATGGACGCATTATGGATGAATTAGGGGTTTGTTTTAGTGCGGTTAGGCCATTTTGGGGTACTCCTTTTTGTTTTTTTGAAATTATCTTATGAAGTTAGTGTGGACTCTTTCTTCTGTGATAGGCATTTGAACGCCTGATTTTTTGCCTGATTCTACGCATTTTAGCATCCATGCCATGTTTTTGCCTAGTGTTCTCATTACTTGCATTCCTTCTAGGTCTTGGACTACTTCTTCTGGAGTGTTTCCGTGAACCATGTTCCAGTAACATGAGCTGATTACTGGCATGTTTGATATTGTGAAGTATTTTGTTAGTTGGTCTAGTGTTGCTGTTGTACCGGCTCTTCTGGCACTTGCTATGGCTGCGCCTAGTTTGTATTGTAAGGCTCCGCCTGATGAGTAGAATAATCTATCCATAAATGAAGTTATTGCTCCTGATGCTGATGCGTAGTGAACTGGTGAACCGATTATTATAGCGTCCGCTTCTTTTGCTTTTGGCATACATTCGTTTACTACATCGTCAAATACGCATTTTCCTGTTTTTCTACATGATCCACATCCTATACATCCAGCGATTGGTTTTGCACCAACTTGGAATATTTCTGTTTCTATGCCTTCTTCGTTTAATGATTTTGCAACTTCGTTTAAAGCTGTAAATGTACATCCTGCTTTTTTGGGACTTCCGTTTATTAGTAAAACTTTCATTGTTTTTCCTCCTTGAAATTTTAGTTTTTTGCTTACAAATAATATTATAGCAGTTATTGGAAATAAAGTTTATTGGATTTATTGAAGTTTTGTTATTCGTTATAAAAGTGAGAGATTTAGGCAAAATAAGTAGTAAGTTTTTAATTGGATTTATATTAAATTTATATTAAAAGAAGAAATTAAAAAAATGAAATTTGAGTTTTTTTAGATTGAAGTGAAAAATGAAATTTGTGAGAAAATTAGATTATTATTTGAAAAAAGTTACATATACTAAATTATAAAATTAATATTATGAAATATATTAGAGAAAATTAAGTTGTAAAACGTTGAAAATTACACGATTATTGAGTTTTATATAAAATTTATATTTTTTGATAAAAACGTTGAATTTTGGTTATGTTTGCTATATAATATCAATGGTGAGTTTAGTAATTTTAAACTTTGAGTTTAGAAAGATACTAAAAAAGTTTAACAATATAAGAAAAAAGTTTACTTTTAATAAGATTTATTGAATTTATGGATGGAATTTGTTCAATTTAAAGGAAAGTTTGGGTTGGATTGATTTGAGGAATTTAATAAATTTTACTTATTGAGAGGGATTTATTTAAATAAAAATTACTTATTAAATTATAATTACGGGAGGCCTAGGTATGGATATTGGGAGTAAGATAAAGAGTATGCGTATTGAAAAACAATTGACCCAGGAAGAGCTTGCTAATAGGTGTGAACTTTCTAAAGGGTTTATATCGCAGCTTGAAAACAACCTTACATCACCATCGATAGCGACTTTGATTGATATTTTAGAAATTTTGGGAACGAATTTAAGAGAGTTTTTCAACGAGATTGACCCGGAAAGAATTACTTTTAAGAAGGAAGATATGTTTGAGACTGAGGATGAGGAGTTAAAATACCATTTAAAATGGCTTATTCCGAATTCACAAAAAAATATGATGGAGCCAATTATAATAACTTTATATCCAGGCGGGCAATATAAGGAAGAGAAGCCTCATGAAGGTGAGGAATTTGGTTATGTTGTTGCTGGGAATATTCTGCTTCATTTGGGAGACAGAGTTAACAAAGTGAAAAAGGGCGAGAGTTTTTATTTTAAGCCGAGAATGAATCATTACATATCAAACCCTGGTAAGACGACAGCTAAGGTTATATGGGTTAGTACGCCACCATCTTTTTAGAAAATAATCTTTAAAAGGTGTGAGTACTGAAAAATTAAAGATAGACGTAGATGTACGTTGAAAATAAAGTTTGCAATTATAAGGCATGATAAATATTGTGCGAGGAAAGAAAAGAGAGGTGTATCTATGAATAATACAAATTCAGAAATGAAGCTAGATGAGACTAAGTCAAATGTAGCTCAGTCAGAAAATATTATTGAATTAAAAAACATAACAAAACAATACGATGATCTTTTAGTATTGGATAATCTTAATCTTGATATAAAGAAGAATGAATTTTTAACTTTATTAGGACCTTCAGGATGTGGAAAAACTACTACGTTAAAGATAATAGCTGGTTTTGAGCATGCTGATGAGGGTGAGGTTATGTTCGAGGGTGAAAATGTGAATGATACTCCACCTTATGAAAGACAAGTAAATACTGTTTTCCAAAAGTATGCGTTATTCCCTCATATGAATGTTTATGAAAATATCGCGTTTGGATTAAAAATAAAGAAAATGGATAAGGCGACTATTGATGTTAAGGTAAAAGAGATGCTTAAACTTGTTGCGCTTGAAGGATTTGAAAAACGTTCAATTGATTCTTTAAGTGGTGGGCAACAACAAAGAATCGCTATTGCAAGAGCATTAGTTAATGAGCCTAAGATATTACTTTTAGATGAGCCTTTAGGTGCGCTTGACTTAAAATTAAGACAAGAGATGCAAAGAGAGCTTAAGAAGATACAACAAAAATTAGGAATTACTTTTATATTTGTAACTCACGACCAAGAGGAAGCATTAACTATGTCTGACACAATCGTAGTTATGAATAAGGGTAAAATCCAACAAATGGGTAGCCCTGAAGATATATACAACGAACCTAAAAATGCGTTTGTTGCGAAGTTTATCGGTGAAAGTAATATAGTAGATGGAATTATGCTTGATGACTACAGAGTACAATTCTGTGGAAGAGAGTTTGAATGTGTAGACTTCGGATTTGAGAAAAACGAAGAAATAGAAGTAGTAATTAGACCAGAAGATATCAAGATGGTCGACCCAGAAAAAGGGATGTTAAAAGGTCTAGTTACATCTGTTGTGTTTAAAGGTGTTCACTATGAAATAGCTGTAGAAGAAAACGGAAGAACTTGGTTTATCCATAATACTAAGATGGCGGAAGAAGGCAGTATGTTAGGAATGGATATTTACCCTGAAGATATACATATAATGAGAAAGGTAAGCCAATAATAATTTATCATCTGCTAAATTGATAAATATTTTGTGAAGGTGAGTGATAATAATGAAAAGAAAAACATCTGAATCAAGATTAGCAACTCCTTATGCGATTTGGAGTGTACTTTTTATAGTAATACCTTTAATTTTAATAGTTTTCTTCAGTTTTACAACGCAAGTAGATGGAAGATATGTGTTTACAACGGCGAATTTTGAAAAATTCTTTAACCCAATGTATTTCAAAGTTATCAGAAGATCACTTGTTTTAGCATTTATATCTACAGTTTTATGTTTAATCGTTGGTTATCCAACAGCTTATATTATTTCAAAAGCGAAACCAAGCAGAAGGGGAACTCTTCTTTTACTTTGTATTTTACCAATGTGGATGAACTTCCTTCTTAGAACTTACGCTTGGTCAGCTATATTAGGTAGAAATGGATTTATAAATACTTTACTTAGATTTGTCGGTCTTGGCCCAGTAAACATACTATACACAGATACGGCAGTTTTATTAGGTATGGTTTATAACTTCCTACCATTTATGATACTTCCAATTCATACGGTTTTATCAAAAATGGACCACGATTTAATAAATGCAGCGAGAGACCTTGGGGCAAACAGCTTCCAAGTGTTCACAAAGGTTATATTCCCACTTAGTTTACCTGGTGTTGTATCAGGGATAACAATGGTGTTTATGCCAGCTGTTTCAACATTCGTAATATCAAAACTTTTAGGTGGAGGACAATTCTACTTAATAGGTAACTTAATTGAACAACAATTTATGTCAGTTGGAGATTGGCATTTTGGATCAGCAATATCAATATTTATGATGATTATAATACTTATCTCTATGGCAATAATGAATAAATACAGTAGCGGAAATGACAAGGAAGGCGGTGGATTACTATTATAAAGAAGATTTTTTCAAACGTATATTTATTTTTGGTATTTGTATTCTTATACTTACCAATAGTGACATTAGCGATTTTTTCATTTAATAATTCTAAATCCATGTCTGTCTGGAATGGGTTCACATTAGACTGGTATCATACTTTATTTCAAAATGACAGGCTAATAAGTGCACTTTATTATACATTATTAGTAGCAATAATCGCGACAATAATATCTACTATCGTTGGGACAATAGCAGCGATAGGTATACATAAAATGAGAAACGGCAAAAGAAGAGATTTATTACTTAATATAAACTATCTACCAGTTTTAAACCCAGATATCGTAACTGGGGTATCTCTTATGACATTATTCGTATTTTTAAAAGTAAACTTCGGTATGACGACAATGCTTTTATCTCATTTAGTGTTTGATATACCTTATGTAATATTATCTGTTTTACCAAAATTAAAACAGTTACCAGCAAATATAGAAGAAGCTGCACTTGATTTAGGTGCAACACCATCATATGCACTTAGAAAAATAATATTACCACAACTTAAACCAGGTATAATATCTGGGGCGCTTATGGCGTTTACAATGTCTATAGATGATTTCGTAATAAGTTTCTTCACAACAGGAAATGGTGTAACAAACTTATCAATAGAAATCTACTCAATGACAAGAAGAGGTCTAACTCCTGAAATAAATGCCTTATCAACATTAATGTTTATAGTAGTTTTAGCATTATTAATAACTTCTAACATTGTGGGGAACAAAAAGGCAATAGAAGATTAGAAAAATACATTATAAAAATAAACAAAATCAACATGAGATTTAATATGTGAAACAGGGAGGATTTCTAGATGAAGTTAAAGAAAATAATTGCATTAATATGCACATTTGCTATGACAGCCAGCATGTTAACTGGATGTGGTAGTTCTAAAAAATCTAGTGAAGTTCTAAACATATACAATGTTGGGGATTATATAGATCAAGACCTACTTGCTCAATTTACTGAACAAACGGGAATTCAAGTAGTATACGAGACTTATGACACTAATGAGGCAATGTATCAAAAATTAAAAAGTGGTTCTTCAAAATATGATTTAATCTTCCCATCGGATTATATGGTAGATAAATTAATAAAAGAAAACATGTTAGAAAAAATAGATTATAAAAATATACCAAATTACTCACAAATAATGGATAGCTTTAAACATCCAAACTACGACCCAACGGATGAATATAGCGTACCTTATTTATGGGGGACATTCGGTATAATTTACAACACAAAAGTAGTCGACAAAGAAGACACTAAAAGCTGGGATATACTGTGGGACGAAAAATACGCAGGCGATATCCTACTATTAGACTCAGTAAGAGACACAATGGGTATATCACTAATGAGATTAGGTTACTCTATGAACACTGATAACCCAAAAGAAATAAACCAAGCTAAGGATGAATTAATCAAAGAATTATCAGTAGTTCAAGCATACGTAAACGACGACGGAAAAGATAGAATAGTTGCGGGAGATGCAGATATAGGAATAGTTTACTCAGGAGATGCACTAGTTATGATGGCCGAAAATCCAGACCTAGCTTATGCAATACCAGAAGAGGGAACAAACAAATGGGTAGATGCAATGTGCATACCTAAAACTGCAGAAAACAAAGACTACGCAGAAGCATTTATAAACTTCATGTTGGACCCTGAAGTAGGTAAACAAAACGTGGATTACATCGAGTACCCAACACCAAACCAAGGTGTGTACGATTTATTAGACGAAGATGTAAAAAAATCACCAGTTGCCTACCCAAGCCAAAAAGTACTAGATAAATGTGAGACATTCTTAAATCTATCAGACAAAGTTATGAAGATGTATGATGATGCTTGGACAGAAATTAAGACAAATTAATTGATGTAAGATTGGAATAAATGATGAGAGGCTGTTGCAATAATATTGCGATGGCCTCTTTTTTTGTGTGGGGGTTGAGGGATGTATAAGAGTCTTTGACCTATTATGATTCTATTTAACAACTTTGTGATAACTATATTATAGTTTTTTGCATTATGGTTTTATTCAATAGACTTACAATGATTATATTGAAGTCTAATATATTATGACTCTATTTAACAACTTTGTGATAACTATTGAATTTTTATTTATATAAATACTAATATAGAAGAATAAAGAAAAAATAGATTATATTTATTGCAGGAGTATAGATAATTACCAAAAACCTAACAATATCAATGATTTAGGGGACTTATTTAATAAAATATAAATCATCACAAAGTTGTTAAATAGAATAACAATTATAAAAAATACATTATATACAGTTAATATAATTAAAATAGAAGAAATAGAATAAAATAATAAAATTAGGAAAGTCTATTATATAGAGTTTATATAAAAATATAATATTAAGCATAATAATATATATCAAAATATTTATCAAAAAAAGCCTAAATATCAACTAAAAAATAGATTATTAAAAAATATTTAAAAAAATATTAAAAAAAGTGTTGACGGTATTTAAAATTGATGATATATTATTACTTGTCTTTGAGAGACGGGCAAACAGCTCGAAAAACTTAAAGAAAAAAAGTAGTTGACAAAGAATTGAAACTTTGTTAAACTAAAGAAGCTGAAACGAGCGAAATAAGTTAAAAAACTTAAGCGAGTTAAGCAAATGAACTTTGAAAATTAAACAGTAGGTTAATTATAAACTTTAATTCACACGAATTAAAACCAACAACAAACCAAGCCAGATATTCAGATAATGATTAGTCTGAGCAGGATTTACGTAATTTGAGCAATTTATATTTGAGCAGTAGCAAAAATATGATTGGTGAAATGAGCGTAGCGAATTTTTATTTGAGAGTTTGATCCTGGCTCAGGATGAACGCTGGCGGCGTGCCTAACACATGCAAGTCGAGCGATTCTCTTCGGAGAAGAGCGGCGGACGGGTGAGTAACGCGTGGGTAACCTGCCCTGTACACACGGATAACATACCGAAAGGTATGCTAATACGGGATAACATAAGAAATTCGCATGTTTTTCTTATCAAAGCT
>NZ_JAHLOQ010000027.1 GCF_018917435.1 Intestinibacter bartlettii | reverse complement strand
GTGTATATTTTTATATTTTAAAAGTAAATTTCCCTTATCAAACACTAAAAAATACATTAAATTTAAGTTAAAAAAAGGCTACCGCAGAACGAATTTTTTATTGTTCGTGCGACAGCCCCTTAATTATTTTTAAATTTCTTTATATTTATCTTTCAGTAACATTGATAGCGCCTATTGCAACAGCACCACCTCTGACAACGATTATATTGTTAGGATACTGTTTTGCAAAAATTTCTATCAATCTATCAACTCTTTTTTCTGTATGAACACATTGAAGTAATACACTTTTTCTGCCGATATCTACTATATCCATATCAAAAACTTGGGCCATTTGGAATATATTTTGTTTATCTTCAGCAGAGCAATTTTTTACTTTTATAAATAAAAGTTCTTTCGTATGAGTTTCCATAGTAGTTAAGTCGATAACTTTTATAACTTCTACAAATCTATTTAATTGTTTTTTTATTTGTTCAAAAGTAACATCATCACAGTAAACACCAATAGTCATTCTTGATGTATTTGGGTCTTCTGTTTTTCCTACTGTTAAAGTATCTAAGTTATATAATTTAGCTGAGAATAAACTTGAGATTTTAGCAAGTACCCCAGAATAATTTTCTACATAAAGAGCAATCCATCTTTTTTTCATCATTTCTTATAACTTCCTTTCTAATAGTTAGTTTCAAGTAACATGTTATCAAGAGGTTTACCACCTTGAACCATTGGTAAAACAACATCTTTGAAGTCGATTAGTATTTCAATAATAGTTGGTGCATCTGTATTTTGTTTAGCTTCTTCAAATGCATCACTTAGTTTATCTTCATCCATAACTCTTATTCCATAAGCTCCATAACTTTCGGCAAGTTTTATGAAATCTGGAGTATATGGTGGACAACATTCTGGTATATTATTTCCATCAAAATTACATTTTCCTTCACAACTTTTTCTTTTTCTTAAGCATGTTCCAGAATAGTTTTTATCGTGGAAGAATTGTTGCATTTGTCTAACCATTCCTAAAAAACCATTATTGATAATAACTAATGTTATAGGAAGTTCTAGTTGAACTGCAGTGGCAAGTTCTTGTATAGTCATTTGTACACCACCATCACCTGCTATACAAATAACTCTTTTATCAGGATTGCCAAGTTGAGCACCTATTGCAGCTGGCAAACCGAATCCCATAGTACCAAGTCCCCCAGAAGTTATTAATTGTTTATTTTTATTCATTTCTAAAAATTGAGTGGTCCACATTTGATGTTGACCGACATCTGTTACAAATATACCATCTGTGAAAACTTTGTTTAAATTTTCAAATATTGCTTGAGGAGAAATACATCCTTCTACAGAACTAGGAGCAGTTACTGGATGTTCTTTGTCCCAAGATTTTATTTGCTTAATCCATTGTTTTGTATCAAGTTCTTCTACTAATGGAATTAACTCTTTTATAGCATCTTTGGCATCAGCAACTATAGGTATATTAACAACTATATTTCTAGATATAGAAGCAGAATCTATATCTATATGTATTATTTTTGCATTTGGAGCAAATTCTGAAATTTTTCCTGTAACTCTATCGTTAAATCTTGTACCGATAGAAAATAATACATCACATTCATTTACAGCTTTATTAGATGCATAGCTACCATGCATACCTACATTACCAATAAAAAGTGGGTGAGAAGTAGGAATAGCACCTTTTCCCATTATTGTTGTGATAACAGGAACTTTAGTGATATCTACAAGTTTTTCAAATTCTTCATTAGCATGTGAAATATTAACACCACCGCCTATTAAGAATAGAGGTTTTTTTGCACTTTTTAACATTTCTAGAGCTTTTTTAATTTGACCTATATGAACTCCTGTACTTGGTTTATAACCTCTTATATCTACAGTTTTAGGATATTTAGAAGGCCCAAATTCACCTACTATATTGCTTGGTAAGTCTACTACAACAGGTCCTGGTTTTCCTGTTCTAGCTATATAAAATGCTTCTTTTATCACTCTACCCAAATCTTCTCTTTTTCTGATAGTAGTAGAGTATTTACATATAGTTCTGGTAATTCCAACTATGTCAACTTCTTGAAAAGCATCATTGCCTATTACTGAAGTTGCAACTTGACCAGTAAAACATACTAAAGGGATACCATCATAATTTGCATCGGCTATACCAGTAACTAGATTAGTTGCCCCTGGTCCACTTGTAACTAAGCAGACACCTACTTTTCCAGTTGAACGAGCATATCCTTCTGCAGCATGGATAAGACCTTGTTCATGTCTTGGTAATATTAGTTCTATATCTTTTTCATGATATAATGCATCGAAAATATCTTTGTCATATCCTCCTGGATAAGCAAATATTTTATCAACGCCCTCTTCGATTAAAGAGTTAATAATTAATTGAGATCCTGTAATTTCCATATTGCCCTCCCTATTATTTAAATGTATTATAAAAAAATTGTATTTAAAAAGCCCCAAGCTAATATATTAGCTTAGGGCGAATTATCTAATCCGTGTTACCACCTAAATTCAAAGAAAGATTCTTTGCACTCAATCGATACAAAAGCATATCGTTTCTATTTTAACGGTTAGAAATCCGGTGAAGCCTACTTAGAAAATTGTTCAGTTCACAGCTCAGAGGCTACTTCAATTTTAGATTTATGAAAATTTTCACCTACCATTTTCTCTCTGTGCTTTATCTAAAATATACTACTCCTCATCAGTGCTTTTATATATTGTTTTTTATATATTTTATATAATATAGTATAATAATTTTACCATTTATTTACATAAAATGTCAATTAAGTGATCTTAAAAAGTAAATGTATTCAAAAAACAAATAAAAACTTATTTATCTAATAGATTTTTTAATTTTGCAAGTCGTTTTAGGCATTCATCAAGCGTCTCTTTTGATCGTGCAAAATGTAATCTAATTAGATGATTTACATCTTCTTTGAAAAAGCTTGAACCAGGAACAGGAGCAACTCCTATATTTATTGTCATCCACTCTGAAAATTCTAAATCATTCATTCCTTTAAACATATCTAACTCTAAAAATTTAGATATATCAACTAACACAAAATAAGTGCCTTGGGGAGTAGTATGTTCGAGTCCTATTTCATCAAGTCCTTTTAAAAAATAATCTCTTTTTTGTGTATATGTTTTTTTTAGTTTTTCATAATAAGATTCATCAAAGTTAAGACCTACTACTGCTGCTTCTTGCAGCGGAGAAGGAGCGCCTACAGTTAGAAAATCATGAACTTTTTTTGCACATTCTACGATTTGTTCTGGGGCTACTAAATATCCTAACCTCCAGCCAGTTATCGAATATGTTTTTGACAAAGAACTTGTTGAAATTGTTCTTTCATACATTCCTTCAAGAGATGCAAAATATGTGTGATGATAAGGTTCATATACTAAATGTTCATACACTTCATCTGTTATGACGAATGTATCATATTTTACAACAAGTTTTGCAATTATATTTAGTTCTTCTTCAGTAAATACTTTTCCCGTTGGATTTGAAGGATTGCATAAAATTATAGCTTTTGGATTCTGCTTAAATGCATTTTCTAAAACATCTAAGTCAAAATTAAAGCTAGGTGGAACTAGTGGTACATATATAGGCTCAGCTCCAGATAATATAGCATCTGCTCCATAATTTTCATAAAAAGGAGAGAAAACTATTACTTTGTCTCCAGGATTACAAACTGTCATCATAGCGCACATCATGGCTTCCGTTCCACCACATGTAACAAGTACTTCTTTTTCAAAATCTATATCTCTTTTGAATGCTTTACTTTGTTTTTTTGCAATTGCTTGTCTAAGGTTAGGAGCACCATAGGTTACAGAATATTGGTGTGGGCCATTTAATGCAATTTTAGACAGCGCATCTGTCATAGGTTTTGGTGGTGGAAAATCTGGAAAGCCTTGAGATAAGTTAATTGCACCATATTTATCGCTTATTCTAGTCATTCTTCTAATTACAGAATCAGTAAATGTATTTACTCTATTACTTAATTGTGGCATTTTTACCTCCTAAATATTTTTTATGAAATTATTTCCAATAATATAATTGTATACAAAAAATTATATTAAATATATATAATTTGAATGATTTTATTAAAAATATATAACAAGAAATCAATAATTAAGTATATTCAATGACTGGATAAAAATAGATTGTTAAAGTATTTAAATATATATTAAAAACATATAAACAAAATATAAATATGTATTATAATAGAGGTTGAAATTATTTTTTTAGGTTTAAAGTTTAACAGGAGGAAAGAAATGGAAATAGTTGTTATAGGATGTGGTAAGGTAGGTAAAACTTTAGTCGAACATCTAGCTATGGAAGGTCATAACGTCGTTGTTATAGATACTAATCAAAAAAGTGTTGAGGAAATAGTAAACAGTTGTGATGTTATGGGTATATGCGGAAATGGAGCGATTAACGACATCCAATTAGAAGCTGGTGTAAATAAAGCAGATTTATTTATATCGGTTACATCATCTGATGAAGTTAATTTAATTTCATGCTTAATTGCAAGAAAAATAGGATCTAAAAATGTAATTGCGAGGGTTAGAAATCCTGATTATGCTTCACAGATATCATTTATGAGAGACGGATTAGGAATCAGCTTAATGATAAATCCAGAAAAAGCTGCAGCAGATGAAATTGCTCGTATATTGAGATTCCCATCTGCACTTAAAGTAGATACATTTGCAAAAGGTCTTGTTGATTTAGCAGAAATAAAAGTAAGACCAGGAAGTAAATTAGTAGGAGTGTCTTTAAGTGATTTAAATAGAAAATTTAAAACAAGTGTATTAGTTTGTGCACTTCAAAGACAACAAAAAGTTTATATACCAGATGGTAGGTTTTCTTTAGAGGAAGGTGACAAGGTACACATAACTGCATCACATAAAGATTTAGAAAAATTTATGATTTCAGCGGGAATTTATGAAAGAAAAATTAAATCTGCGATGATAATAGGTGGAGGTAGGATAGCATTCTATCTTACTAAACAATTAGATGAAATAGGGATAAAAGTAAAAATCATTGATAATGATGAAAAAAATTGTGAAAAACTAAGTGCATTATTACCAAAAGCAGAAGTTATATGTGCTGATGGTACTGATCAAGATGTATTACTAGAAGAAGGAATAGAATATATGGATGCATGTGTGTCTATGACTGGTATTGATGAGGAAAATGTAATAATATCTCTATATGCATCAAAATGTAATGTTACAAAAGTTATAACAAAAGTAAATAGATTCTCTATAGTAAATATGTTGGAATCTATAGGAATAGAAAGTGTTATTTCACCTAAAGATATCACAGCTAACCAAATAGTTAGATATGTTAGAGCAAAAGCAAATAAAGGTGATTCTGGAATAGAAACACTTTACAAAATTGTAGATAAAAAAGTAGAGGCTATCGAATTTATAGCAAATGAAAGTGTCAGTTTCTTAGGAGTTCCACTTAAAAAATTAAAGACAAAAGATAATTTACTTGTAGCAGGTATAATGAGAGGAAATAAACTTATTGTACCAAGTGGAGATGATTTTATTCAAGCTGGAGATAGCGTAATAATAGTAACAACAAAATCTTTCTTAACTAGCCTTGAAGATATTTTAGCATAGGAGGATATAGTTAATGAATAGAAAGATGATTTATAGAATCTTAGGAAATATACTTATATTTGAAGGACTTATAATGATATTACCATTCTTAGTATCTCTTATTTACAGAGAACATACAGCAATTTACTTTATTATAACAAGTATGGTTGCATTGGTAATAGGATATATTTTAGCTAATTTAAAAACAGAAAATAAACATATATATGCTAAGGAAGGATTTATAGTAGTTGCTATTAGTTGGATTGTTGTTTCATTAATAGGAGCACTTCCTTTCTATATAAGCGGGGAAATACCAAGTTATGTTGATGCATTCTTTGAGACTGTTTCAGGGTTTACAACAACAGGATCTAGTATATTAAATAATATAGAAGGATTATCAAAAGGAATGTTATTTTGGAGATGTTTTACTCACTGGATAGGTGGTATGGGTGTACTTGTATTTGTATTAGCATTTTTACCTCAATCAGAAGGACAGAATATGTTCCTTATGAAAGCTGAAGTTCCAGGACCTGTAGTGGGTAAATTAGTATCTAAAGTTAAGATGACAGCAAGAATATTATATGCTATATATGCATTTTTAACTGCATTGGAAGTAGTATTCTTGTTATTTGGAGGCATGCCTCTTTTTGATAGTATAGTACATGCATTTTCGACAGCAGGTACAGGTGGATATGCTATAAAAAATAGTAGTATAGCTTATTATAATAGTTATTATATAGATATGGTAATTACTGCGTTTATGCTATTATTCGGTGTAAACTTTAACTTGTACTATTTACTAATGTTAAAGAATGTAAAACAAGTTTTTAAAAGTGAAGAACTTAGATGGTATATATTAATAGTTGTAGCTTTTACAGGAATAATAACTGTTAATACATTAGGTGTTTATGGCAATGTAGCACAATCATTTAGATATTCTATATTCCAGGTTGCATCTGTAATAACAACAACAGGTTTTGCAACTACTGACTTTGGTATGTGGCCTATGTTATCGCAAATATTACTATTACTTTTAATGGTAGTAGGTGCTTGTGCAGGTTCAACTGGTGGAGGAATGAAAATATCGCGTATTATGATACTTATAAAATCTGCTAAATCAAGTGTGAAAAAAATGGTTAGTCCTAGAAGAGTAAGTACAATAAATGTTGAAGGTAAACCTGTAGACAATCAAGTCCTTGATTTTGCATATTCATATTTCGTTGTATATGCTTTAATATTCTTTGGATCTGTACTATTACTATCATTTGAAAATTTAGATATAATAACAACATTAACTGCACCACTTACATGTTTGGGTAATGTTGGTCCAGGATTTGGGGATTTAATTGGACCTGTTGGAAATTTTGCTTCACTATCTAACTTTTCTAAAATAGTGTTAAGTTTTGACATGTTAGCAGGACGTTTAGAATTATTCCCAATGATTTTACTTTGTTACAGTATTAAAGATGAGATAAGTACACTTTGTAAAAAAACTTTTAAAAGATAAAACTAGATTATTTAATGCTATTCTTTGCAATTAGAAAACCCTAAAGCAGAGAATAGCATTTTTATTATAAAAAATAATTCATTATTTTATGTAATATTCGCACAAAGCAAAAAAATAATACAAACTTTTACATAAAATGAAAAAAAATAAAAAAATAATACAATAAATAAATGATATATATGACAAAAAATATTATAATTAAAGTAGTATAAATTTTATGAAACATAATTATGGTTTCATATTATCTATGAGGGGAGTAATTAGTATGAAGAATGAAAAGAATGTTGAACTTATTTCACCAATAGGGGAAACTTGTGCAAAGGTTGATTTAAAAAAGGCAATGATACCTATTTGCGATGAGAAATTATCGCCATTTGCATCATATGTAGGGGATATGCACAAATTAAATAAACCTAAAAAAAATACGACAAAGGTAGAGGCTGACTTTTTATTGGAAAAAGGGCATATTGGGGATATAGAAAAAGCAATTTTATTTACAATAAATCGTTTAGTATTTGCAACCTCTTTACAAATTACTTTTTATTTAAAAAAAAGTGGCTATGATATAGAATCTAAAACGGTAGCCAGAAAATTGACAAGATTAAAAGAAAAAAGTTTTGTAAGACAAATAGAATTTGTATCTGAAAATAGTATTAGCTCATATAAAGCTTATTATTTAGGATATCACGGGACAGGGCTGCTAAGAGCATTAGATGTAAAAACGTATTCTCAAGGATATGTAAGCGAAATAAAAACGTTTAAAATAAAATCTATCTTAGCATCAAACCAGCTATTAACTCAAGTTATGAACAATGATTTACAATTTGAAGTATCTAAAGTTATAGTAAATGATAATATTAGAGGATGTATAGTTAGACCGCAGTCTATTTTAAAATTTAAAGATAAAGATTTTTTGGTTGAAGTAGTTAGAAAAACTCCAGACTGGAAAGAAAAATTAAGTCAAAAGTTATCAAGGTATAATACTGTTATAGAAAATTATGAGAACCTTAATGTTAAATTCAAAACAAAACCTATACTCATAATACAAGGTGAATCTTATGAGCATATGTTTGAGATAATGAACTTATATGAAGAAAACATTTATCAAAATATAGATGTTATATTTACTTTTGACAGAATTTTATTATATCAGTTAGAAAATGCATTTTTTGTTATAGACCAAAAAACACCAAAAAAAGGTATTTTTTCATTTTTATTTAAAGCAAGAAAAAATAATTAATTGATGAAAAAAGTAGAAATAAGTAAAAATTTGTTTTTTTATATCTATAAATTGGAAAAAATTATATAAATATAAAAATTCAAATATAGTTCATGTAAAATTTACATTAAATTCATATTGGAACTGTATTATTTAAGTATAGAAAGACTAGCTTAATAATTTACTTAAATACCCGGGTAATGATAGATTCCCTCACACTCTTTTATCTATCATTATCAATTTTAGCCCTGTACCCTCGTTAATCAGGGCTTTTTTTTTTATGTATTTTTAGTATGAATTTCTCAAATTTTTCAAATAGCTTTAAAAAGATAAAAAATTTTTATATAATATAAATTAATAAGAATTTTAGATTTTTTTGTAGATTTTTGTATTTTACAAATTTAGTATTTTAGAATTTACTTTGAAGAGGTGAGATAGTGGAAAGAACATTGATATATGGAATTTTATTATTTATAGTATTATTTATATTAAATACAAAATTAACGACTATTGCTAATAAAGGAATGCCATTTAAATTAGGAGTATTCTTTGCAATTTTAACCTTATTATTTCTGGCAGTTGGGGGAATAAATGACCAATTTGGAACATTATCATTTGTAACTTGTATTTTGACAATATGTTGCATATTCATAAGTATAGTACAGCATATGGTTAAAGTATTTAATGGTAAAGTAGACGTAGTATTAATGTTTTGTCTTTTAACAATAATATTCTGTGAGGGATATGTTAGACTAGATCCATATGGTTCTTTTTTATATTTAATATTTAAAAAAAGTATTGATGTTCAAAAGATAGAAATTTATGCGATTATAGGTTTTATAATATTTTTATCAACTAAAATATTTGCTGGAATTTTCTTAAAAAAAGACTTGGCTTTTTTAAATAAAAAGAACTTCCAGGTGAAAGATGGAAAAGGAAAATAAAGATTATTAAATATAAATTATTGTACATAAATAAACATAAAGAAAGCACTTGCATACTCAAGTGCTTTCTTTATGTTTATTTAAAAGAAAATATAATAATTATACTTCTTACGTTAATTTAGGCGATATTAAGAATATCATACTTGAATATTATAGGCTTACAAGTATTATATATCTTGTTATTCCAGCCAAATTGAAGAAAAAAGTTAACTTCTAAATCCTTTTCTGTTTTTGATGAATCTATTGCTATTAATGCCTTGGTTATAGTTTTATTTGTATATCCTAGATTTTTTAGGGCTTCGGTTATTTCATCATCCATATTCTGCATTATGGCTAAAGTATCATCATAATTTTCATCAAATAATGATTTTAAATTAGATATTAAATGTATAGAACATTGAGTTTGTTCATATAAAAAGTTTATTGAATGAAGGTACCCCTTATCTCTACTGATTATGTAATACTCTATATTTTGTTTAGTATTAGATCCAATAAGTAATCCAAGACAACTTACTAATTGAAAATCAAGGCAGTTCTTACCTCCAGATTCTATGTGTATATTTTTTATAGTTGCTTTTGTTTCTATAGTTTTTATTAAATTACTATGAAAGTTATGGACTATAGTTTTATCTGTCGTAAAAAGTATTATTAAATCATTTTCATCTAAATAATTAGCTCCTTTGAGTGAACGTATATTTACGTTTTCTGTATCTACTAAAAAAATCTTTTTCATTATTTAATCTCCCTTGTTACTGTTATAAAAATAATGAGCTCATCTATTTAGAATTATTTACAAAAAAAAATTTTATATACCATATTTTAAAATGTATAGAAAAAGTTATTTTATCTATTTAATGTATTATTAAAAACTTTAATTAAATTAGAAAAAATATAGATTTTTTATATCAGTATTAAATATAACTGTTAAAATATTCTTAGGATATATTTTAGATAGTCATATATAAAATTAAAAACAAAGGGGAAAGGAGTAAATCAAAATTTAAAATAATTTTGGTTAGATATAATTATGAATACTGAGGCAGACAAAACGATAGATTTTGAAAAAAGACTAAAAGAAAAATTGGGTAAAGAATTAAAAAAAGGGATAGATAATGGCGATTATGATGAAATTATAAATTATATTTTAAATGCTTACAGTGAAGGATTAAGTATTTTTTATGAAGAAGGGGTCAAATCATTTTTTGAAGAGTTTGCAAAGACAAATGATAAAAATTTACGTGCAATAATAGGAATATTAGATTCTCAAAGAGAAACCATAACAAATTTAAATAAAAAAATACAAAGTCAAGAAAAAAGAATTTCTAAATTAGAGCAAGAAATAGAAGCAATTTCAAAAAAAATTTGATAAAAATTTGCAAATTATATCAAAATGTGCTACATTACAAGTATAAAGTTAAAAAGTTAATATAAAGAAATAAAATTAAATTATTCTTCGGGGCAGGGTGTAATTCCCGACCGGCGGTATAGCCCGCGAGCTACATTGTAGCTGATTTGGTGAGATTCCAAAGCCGACAGTAAAGTCTGGATGAAAGAAGATAAAATAAAGTGATAAAAACAAATTTAAGTTAGTTTTAGAATCATTTTAATTATTGAACTTATCAGCCCTGATTATATCAGGGCTTTTTTAATTGTCAAAATATGTATATAAATATGAAACAGAGAAAGAAGGAATTCTTATGAAGTTTGATTCAAAATATCAAGAAGATAACTACTATATGAAAAAAGCTTTAGAACTTGCAAAGCTGGGCATTGGATTTGTAAATCCTAATCCATTAGTGGGATGTGTCATAGTCAAAGATGGAAAAATAATCGGAGAAGGATATCATATGAAATATGGTGAACCTCATGCTGAGGTGAATGCAATAAATAGTGCAAAAGAAGATATAGAAGGTGCAACAGTATATGTTACTTTAGAACCTTGTTCACATTTTGGAAAAACTCCACCTTGTGCTGATAACTTAGTAAGACATAAAGTAAAAAGAGTAGTAATTTGTAATAATGATCCTAATCCATTAGTAGCCGGAAATGGGATAAAAAAATTACAAAATGCAGGAATTGAAGTTACAACAGGAATTTTAGAAGAGGAAGGATTAAAACTAAACGAAGTATTTTTTCATTATATAAAAAATAATAAGCCATTAGTTATTTCAAAAACTGCAATAAGTATGGATGGGAAAATAGCTACTAAGCATATGGAATCTCAATGGATTTCAAATGAAAGCAGCAGAGAAATGACACATGAATTTAGAAATAAATATATGGCAATTATGGTTGGGATAAATACAGTATTAAAAGATAACCCTAGTTTGACGAGTAGAATAAACAATAAGAAAACTAGAAATCCAATAAGGATTGTAATCGACACAAATTTAAAAATACCGATGGATTCTAATTTGGTTAATGATAAAAATGCAAGGACAATTATTTTTACATGTAATAATGATTTAAAAAAAATAAATTTGATTAAAGAAAAAGATGTAGACGTACATATCAGCCCAAAAAATGAAGAAGGTGTTGACTTAAACTTTGTAATAGAAAAGCTAGGTGAATTAAAAGTAGATTCAGTTCTAGTTGAAGGTGGTGCAACTTTAAATGACAGTTTATTTAGAAATAATTTAGTAGACAAAGTGAAAATATTTATGGCTCCAAAGATAATAGGGGGAAAAGATGCTCCTAGCTTTGTCTCTGGATGTGGAATAGAAAAATTAAGTGATGCCACAAAATTAGAAATTAAGAATACAACAATGATAGATAATGATATTTTGATAGAAGCAGATGTAATTAAATAAATTTGATTACAGAGAGGAGGTATTATGTTCACTGGAATTGTCGAAGAAGTCGGAATAGTCAAAAATATTACGGCGAGTGGGAAGAGTGGAAAAATACGAATTTGTGCAAATAAAGTATTAGAAGATGTACATTTAGGAGACTCGATAGCAGTTAATGGAGTGTGCCTTACAGTTTGTGAAGTATTTCAAAGTGAATTTGTAGCTGATGTAATGATGGAAACCGTAAGGGCAACCAATTTAAGTACATTAACACGAAATTCAAAGGTCAATTTGGAGAGAGCAATGAGTTTATCTTCTAGATTTGGAGGTCATATAGTTACAGGACATGTTGATACAACAGGTACAATAGTAGATTTTAAAAAGGAAGAAAATGCAGTTTGGATTACCATAAAAGCTGATGAGGATTTTTTAGATTATGTTGTATATAAAGGCTCAATAACTATAGATGGTGTAAGTCTTACAGTAGCTTATGTCGATAAAAAGGTATTAAAGGTATCTATAATACCTCATACAAAAGAAAGTACTACACTTTTAGGAAAGAAAGTTGGATATTTAGTAAATTTAGAAAGTGATATTATCGGCAAATACGTAAAAAGATTTACAAGCTTATCTAATGAAGAGAATAAAAATAAAAGTAAAATAGATTTGAATTTTCTAATGAAAAATGGATTTTAATAATACAGGGGTGATTTTATGACAGGATTTAATACAATTTTAGAAGCAGTAGAAGATTTAAAACAAGGAAAAATGATAATCGTAGTAGATGATGAAGATAGAGAAAATGAAGGCGACTTACTTATGGCCGCTGATATGGTAACACCAGAAGCCATAAATTTTATGACTAAATACGGTAGAGGATTAATATGTATGCCGGCTTTAAAAGAAAAGTTTGATAAAATAGACTTGCCACTTATGGTTAGAAATAACACAGATTCTTTTGAAACAGCATTTACAATCTCTATAGATGGATCAAATACAACAACAGGTATATCTGCATATGATAGATGTGAAACAATAAGACAGTTTACAAATAAAGATGCAAAAGAAATTGACTTTAAAACACCAGGTCATATGTTTCCTTTGGTAGCAAAAGATGGTGGTGTGCTTGTAAGAAATGGACATACAGAAGCGGCTGTAGATTTAGCAAAAATTGCTGGATTTTCCCCAGTAGGAGTAATATGTGAAATATTAAAAGAAGACGGAACTATGGCCAGAGTAGATGATTTGATGAAATTTAAAGAAGAACACAATCTAAAAATAATAACTATAGCTGACTTAATAAAATATAGAAAGATTACAGAGATAACAGCGCAAAGAGTTAGTAGTGCCAAACTACCAACAAGTTACGGAATATTCGAAATAATCGGATATAAAGATAAGTATACTAAAGAAGAACACGTCGCACTTAAATATGGTGATTTAGATAGTGAAGATGTATTAGTTAGAGTACACTCAGAATGTTTGACTGGAGATGCATTTCATTCAATTAAATGTGATTGTGGAAAACAATTAAATTCAGCAATGGAGGCTATTTCTCAAAATGGCAGTGGACTTGTAATATATCTTAGACAAGAGGGAAGAGGTATTGGGCTTATAAATAAAATAAGAGCATATCATATGCAAGATAAGGGATATGATACTATCGAGGCCAACTTAGTCTTAGGGTTTGAGAATGACTTGAGAGATTTTAACATGGCAGCTCAAATACTAAAAGATTTAGGTATAAAAAGCATAAGACTTTTGAGTAATAACCCCGATAAATTAGGCCAATTAGAGGAATATGGAATAAAAATAAATGAAAGAGTTTCAACAGAAGAAGAGATAACAAAATACAACATAGATTATTTGAGAACTAAGAGAGATAAGATGGGACATATGCTCGATATAGGTTAAAAATATAGAAGATAATATAAGTAAAAAAATATTGAAAATTATTAAATAAATATAGTTTCAAAATAATAATTTTTCAAATACATAAATTAATATAATTTGGAGGAAAAAATATGATATACGAAGGAAAATTAAATGGAAGTGGATTAAAAATAGGAATAGTTGCAGCGCGTTTCAATGAATTTATAGTATCAAAATTAGTATCAGGGGCAGAAGATTGTTTATATCGTCATGATGTAGCAAAAGAAGATGTAGAAATAGCATGGGTGCCAGGAGCATTTGAAATACCACTAGTTGCACAAAAGATGGCAAGAACTAAAAAATATGATGCAATAATATGTTTAGGTTGTGTTATAAGAGGAGCAACTTCACATTATGATTATGTTTGTAATGAAGTTTCTAAAGGAATTGCAAAAGTATCTTTAGATGAAAATATGCCAGTTATGTTCGGTGTTGTGACAACTGAAAATATAGAACAAGCTATTGAGAGAGCAGGAACAAAAGCAGGTAATAAAGGATATGATTGTGCAATGGGAGCTTTAGAAATGGCTTCTCTATTAAAAGAAATAAAATAGTATTTAATAACTAAGAAATAGCAACTTTTTACTTTTATAAAATTATATATATAAAAAATAACCTAATGGGGATATATAAAACTTCTCATTAGGTTATTTTTTTAAAAATAAGAATATTGTTCTTTTCATATATTAGTATTAAAATATATTTATATAAATGGGGAAAAGGATGCACTTGATATGAGGGGCGAATATATGAATTCAAAAAAAATAAATTGTTTAAAGGGTGATGATGAAATAAATAATATAGAATTTATTGTTGCAACAGATTTGCACTATATATCTCCTAAAGCAGACGTTGAAGGAGAGTTAATAGAGATATGTCAGGCTAAGGGTGATTTAAAACAAATGAAATATTCATCTCAAATAATAGATGCACTTATAGACGAAGTCATCAAGCATAAACCTAATGGTGGTTTAATTATATGTGGTGATTTGACATATAATGGTGAGATGGTAAGTCACGTAGACTTAATGAAAAAATTACAAAGAATAATAGATAAAGGAATAAATATATACGTTGTACCTGGCAATCACGACATTAAAAATTATAATGCATATAAATATAAAGGTGCACAAAGAATACCTATAAAGTCTGTTTCTCCAAAGATGTTTAAACAAATATATTATGATTGTGGGTATAAAAAGGCAATATATAAAGATGAACATTCTATTAGCTATATTGCTAAAATTTCTGATGATTTGTGGCTTGCTATGCTAGATACTAATTTATATCAAAATAACAACTGGAAAAATCCCGTTGCAATAAAAGGTGAATTGAGTGATAGCACTTATGAATGGCTAGAAGAACATTTAAAAGAAGCCAAAGAAAAAGATATAAAAGTAATAGCAGTTACACATCACAGTTTAGTTGATCATAATGATTTATTAAATAAGGGATATACTTTAGAAGATAACCAAAGACTTGTAGAATTATATGCTAAATATGATGTTATTTTAAATCTAAGTGGACACCTGCACATACAACATATAAAGCCAGGGTATAGCAAAACAGTTAAAAATAGAAAAATATATGATATAGCTACAAGTTCATTAGTTGTATGCAGAAATCAATATGCCGTTTTAAAATATGAACCTCAAAAAAGTATATATTATAAAACAAGAATATTAGATGTTTCGAGGTGGGCATTTGAAAAGGGTATATTAGATAATAATTTACTTCATTTTAACTATTATTCATACAACTATGCGTATAGCCAGACATATAAGAAAATATATTTTGAATTATTAAGAAGAAATTTAAGTGAATATGAAGCTAAAATGATGTCTAGTACATTATCCAAATTAAATCCAGCTTTTTTTAGCGGTACCGTGGTCGAAATTTATAGAATTATTGAGGTAAGTGATAACTATAAAGTCTGGTCTTTAGTTAGCGATATTTTTTATCATAAATATATAGATAGTATTATGAAAGAAAAAAAATATGACCATAATACACTTAGGTTATCTCTCAGAGAAGACGACGGATCTTTTGGAGATGTAATTTGGAATAAAAAATAAAGGATGAGGATATGGACAATAGCTTAATACTTACGATTATAGATTTAATAGGAAAAAGAAAAACTAATGTTTTAATAGAAAATGGATTCTTAAATGAATGTATAAAATTATCACAAGAAGATATATTAAAATGTATAGAAAAATATAAACAGATAGATAGTAGTTTTGAGATACCTAATTTAGAAAAAATACAAAATGTAATTGAAAACTCTGTAAAAACTTTATCAGAGTCATATAAATTAGGAATAAAAGCTACCAACATATTTAATGATGATTTTCCACAAAAATTAAAAGATATAAAAGATAGATCAATCTTAATTTTCTATAGAGGGGATTTAAATTGTCTTTATGAAAAAAAGTCTATAGCAGTTATAGGAACACGAATTCCAACTAAAAAAGGAGAAGAAATTGGAGAATCATTAGGATATTACTATGCAAAAGAAGGTTTTGTAGTTGTATCAGGACTTGCTAATGGATGTGATACAGCAGCACATAAAGGCTGTTTAAAAGCTGGTGGAAAGACTGTGGCTACATTACCATGTGGATTAGACAAATGTTATCCAAATGACAATAATGATTTAGCAAATGAAATAGTAAAAAAGGGTGGATGTTTGATTAGTGAATATAAAATAGGAACTAATCCATCTAAAGAAAAATTTATACAGCGTGATAGACTCCAAGCTGCACTTAGCTTAGGCGTTGCAGTGGTAGAATGTGCTATAGAGTGCGGAACTATGCATACAGTTGGTTTCGCACAAAAATATGAAAAAAAGATTGCTGTTTCACTTCATAATGAAATAAGGAGCGATATTGAAACAGTTAAGGGAAATTTATATCTTTTAGAAAATAAAGGAGCGATAGGCCTTAACAATATAGATGATTACAAAAAATATGAGAATATATTAATATTATAAAGATATATCAAAAAGACAGGAAGTAGTTTAAACTATTAGCCTGTCTTTTTTTTATAATTTTATTGAGCAAAAATTGATTTTATAAAATTACCCATATAAATACCTGGTAAACTTAAAAAGAACCAAGCAATTGATGCTTTTAAGCAGATTTGTCCTAAAAAATTAAACTTTTCTAAAGAATAATCCCAAACGTTTAAATGGAAAAGTATATTTACTATTACTCCAGAAATTAACTCTATGCCAGTAATTAATAAACAAGATATAACCATTTGCAATATTAATGGAATTTTAAATGGAAATTCGTTTAGAGAAGACATCAAAACAAAGCAGAGACCTCCTACTATAAACATAGAGATATGAGAATATCCTCTATAAGCTATTTCAATAAAAACATATACAATTCCACCTATTAAAAATAAAATCAGATATTCACGAAAAATATTTAAATTTAACAAATTTTCCACCACCTAATTTGAATTACTGAAAATACTTAAACTTATAGATATTAACAGTCTATATTTTTTGTATAAAGGTAAATTTATATGCTTAGAAAAAATTTCAAAAGTTTTGTTCTAAGGTTAGAATTATATCAATTAGATTTAGGAAATCGATGTCAAAAAGGCATAAATATGGGGTAAGATTGTTAAAATAATAATTATAGATAAAACTAATGGATAAAATAAAAAATAAAATTATTGTATAAAAAAAGTAAAATAATAAATTTTTTCTAATTTATATTGAAATATTAATTTATTTTAAAGTCAAAAAAAGTTTATATAATTAGAAAATAAAATTTAAATATACATAATATGGTAATAAATTTCTTGACAGATAATTATATCAGATAATATAATTAATCTAACAAGAAAAATATGGCAATTAATGTTAAAAAAATGTCATATGAATATATTAAAATTATTTAGTAAATTAAGTATCTTTAATTAAGGTTAAAGATGTTATTTTTTTAAAATCAACTTTACAAATCAAATAAAAAAGCTTGATGATAATATTTATATGGGTGGAATGTATACAACATACATTATGAAAAATTTAATAATAAGAAATGGAGTGAAATTAGAATGTCAACTTGTAAATGCAAGAATAATCAAACTGATAATCTAAAGAAATTGGACGAAATCTTAGAAACTTACGGTAAAAAGGAAGGATATCTAATAACTATTTTACAAAAGGCTCAAGATGCTTACGGTTATATATCAATAGATATTATGAATAGAATATCAGAATTTACAGGAATTAAGGTGGCTAAGATATATGGAGTTGCAACATTTTATGCTCAATTTAGATTACAACCTATAGGAAAATATTTAATTATGCTTTGTCAAGGAACTGCATGTCATGTTAATGGCTCAGAAATGATATCTCAAGTAATAAGCGAACAATTAAATATAAAAGATGGAGAGACTACAGAGGATGGTTTATTTACATTAAATCAAGTTTCATGTTTAGGATGTTGCTCACTTGCTCCTGTTATGATGATTAAAACTGAAGATAATGATGAAACATATGGGAACTTAACTAAAGATTCAGTTATAGAAATATTAAATCAAATAAAAGAAAAAGAAGAAAAAACAGAAGGGGAAATAATAGCTTAATAAGTCAAAAGGAGAAGTTTCGATGAAGATAGTAGTAGGTCAAGGTAGCTGCGGGATAGCGACAGGTGCAAAAAAAGTAGCTAACAGATTTGAAGAAATATTAGGGGAAAAAAATATAGATATAAATGTAGATATTACAGGATGTATAGGCACATGCTTTTTAGAACCAATAGTGGATATATATGAAGATGGAAAAGATGAGCCAACAAGATATGTAAAAGTTAAACCAGAAGATGTGTGTGAAATAATTGAGAGTCATATCGAAGGTGGCAAAGTAGTAGAAGCTAAAGAAATTTCTGAAGAAAATAAAAAATTAATGGAAAAACAAAAGAGAATAGTTCTTAGAAATTGTGGATGTATAAATCCTGAAAAAATAGATGAATACATAGCAAGAGATGGATATAAAGCAACTGAAAAAGTTTTAACTTCTATGACTGATGAACAAGTTATAGATGTTATAAAAGTATCTGGACTTCGTGGACGTGGTGGAGCAGGTTTCCCAACTTGGTTTAAGTGGAATGCTGCAAGACAAAACAAAGCAGATCAAAAATATATTGTCTGTAATGCGGATGAAGGGGATCCAGGGGCATTTATGGATAGAGCTGTTCTTGAAGGTGACCCACACTCATTACTTGAAGGTATGATAATTGGTGGTTATGCAATGGGAGCAACTGAAGGGGTAATTTATGTTCGTGCTGAATATCCGCTTGCAATAAAAAGATTAGAAATAGCTATAGCTCAAGCAAAAGAGAGAGGTTATTTAGGAAAAAATATATTCGGTAGTGGATTTGATTTTGATATAAGAATCAAAGAAGGTGCGGGAGCTTTTGTATGTGGTGAAGAAACAGCACTTATTGCTTCACTAGAAGGTGAAAGAGGTATGCCAAGACTTAAACCGCCATTCCCAGCACAAAAAGGATATTGGCAAAAACCAACTAACATAAACAATGTTGAAACTTATGCTAACGTAGCATGGATAATGTTAAATGGTGGGGATACTTTTGGTTCACTGGGAACAAAAACAAGCAACGGGACAAAAGTATTTGCATTAGCTGGAAAAATTAAAAAAGGTGGACTTGTAGAAGTTCCAATGGGAATCTCTTTAAGAGAGGTAATATATGATATCGGTGGTGGTATCAAGGAAGATAAAGAATTTAAGGCTGTTCAAATGGGTGGACCATCAGGAGGATGCATTCCAGCTAGTTTAATAGATACACCAGTAGATTATGAGAATATAAACAAAACAGGAGCCATAGTAGGTTCTGGTGGGATGATAGTTATGGATGAAACCACTTGTATGGTTGATATGGCTAGATACTTCTTAGATTTCACAAGAAAAGAATCTTGTGGTAAATGTAACTATTGTAGAATAGGTACAAAAAGAATGCTTGAAATATTAGAGAGAATCACAAATGGAGAAGGAAAAGAGGGAGACATAGAATTACTAGAAGAATTAGCATATAAAGTAAAAGATGGTGCTATGTGTGGTCTAGGTCAAACTGCTCCAAACCCAGTAATAACAACATTAAAATACTTCAGACATGAATATGAAGATCATATATACAATAAAAAATGTACTGCTAAAGCATGTAAAGCACTAATAAGTTATGACATAGTAGAAGATAATTGTAAAGGCTGTGGAGCATGTAAGAGAAAATGTCCAGTATCAGCTATTAGCGGTAATAAAAAAGAAGCTCATGTTATAGATAAAAATATCTGTATCAAATGCGGTAAATGTATGGAAACTTGTAAATTTAATGCAATTGAAATAAATTAGGAAGGTTAATGAAATGAAAAAAATAAGATTAAATATAGATGACAGAGAAGTTTTAGGTCTTCCAGGGCAAACTATTCTGGAAGTTGCAAAAGAAAATGACATATTTATTCCAACACTTTGCTATGATGAAAGAGCAGAAATATATGGTTCATGTGGAATTTGTGTAGTTGAAGTAGAAGGAAGTCCAAAATTATTTAAAGCATGTGCAACTGAAATAGCACCAAATATGATAATAAAAACTAATACAGAAAGAGTTAAAGAATCGAGAAAAACTAACTTAGAGTTATTATTATCAAATCATAATGGAGATTGTAAAGCACCATGTTCTTTAGGATGTCCAGCAAATACTGATTGTCAAGGGTATGTAGGTCTTATAGCAAATGGTCTTCACAAAGCAGCACTTAAATTAGTTAAAGATAAAATTCCTCTACCAGCATCCATAGGAAGGGTATGTCCTCATCCATGTGAGTCAGACTGTAGAAGAGGTTTAGTTGAAGAGCCAATAGCAATAAAAGAATTAAAAAGGTTTGTAGGGGATAGAGATTTAAATTCAGATGATCCATATATACCAGAAATAGCAAAATCAACAGGTAAAAAAGTAGCAATAATAGGTGGTGGGCCAGCTGGTTTATCAGCAAGTTATTTCCTTGCTCAAAAAGGACATGATGTCACTATTATAGATGCAATGCCTAAATTAGGTGGGATGCTTCGTTATGGTATACCTGAATATAGATTACCAAAAGAAATTTTACAAAAAGAGATAGATTTAATAGCTAAAATGGGCGTTAAAATGGAAACTAACACAAAAGTTGGTGTAGATGTATCATTTGAATCTATAAAAAATAAATACGATGCAGTTCTTATGACAATAGGTGCTTGGTCATCAATTGGATTACACTGTAAAGGAGATGATACACCAGGAGTTATGGGTGGTATTGATTTCCTTGAAAAAATAGCAAAAAGTAAAACAATAAATTTAGGCGAAAGTGTTGCAGTAGTCGGCGGTGGTAATGTTGCGATGGATGCCTGCAGAACTGCTGTAAGAATGGGAGCTAAAAAAGTTTATAATATATATAGAAGAACAATAAAAGAAATGCCAGCTGACGAAATGGAAATAAGAGAAGCACAAGAAGAAGGAGTTAGATTCGAAAACTTAACTAACCCAATAGGCATAATTCCTGGAGAGGATGGCAGAGTAAGCAAAATAGAACTTCAAGTTATGAAACTTGGTGAACCTGATGAAAGAGGAAGAAGAAGACCAGTTCCTGTTGAAGGACAAACTAAAGTTTTAGATGTTGATACTGTAATAATAGCTATAGGTCAACAAGTTGATTCTAAATTATTCGATGGAATTGAAAAAACTAGAAAAAATTCATTAGTATATGATCCAGAAACATATATGACTGCAACTAAAGGTGTATTTGCTTGTGGTGACTGTGGTAATGATAAAGTTTCTATAGCAGTAGAATCAATAGCAGATGCAAAAAAAGCAGCAGAGTCTATAAATGCTTACTTATATGGTAAAGAATTAAAATACAAAAAACCTTATGTTCACGAAAGACATGATCTAACAGAAGAGTCTTTTGAAGACAGAGAAAGAAAATATAGACCACAAATTAAGGAACATAGCCCAAAAGAAAGAAAAGAACATTTCCTTGAAATAACTGAAGGTCTTACAGAAGAACAAGCTAAAAATGAAGCTAGAAGATGTTTAGAATGTGGATGTCAAAAATTCCACGAATGTAAACTAATAGATTATGCTAATATTTACGATGTTGAGCCAGAAAGATTTGAAGGAGAAAAAGTAATATTACCAATAGAAGACAGCCATCCATACATATTAAGAGATATGAACAAATGTATCTTATGTGGATTATGTGTAAGAACTTGTGATGAAGTTATGGGTGTTGGGGCATTAGGTCTTGTATCAAGAGGATTTGATACAGAAGTTGAGCCTGCTTTAGGACAAGGTTTAGAAGAAACATCTTGTATATCTTGTGGTCAATGTGTATCAGTTTGTCCAACAGGTGCTCTACAAGAAAAAACTAACTTAAAGAAAAATGTGCCTCTTGAAAAAGAAACTACTGTAACTACATGTTCATATTGCTCAGTTGGTTGTAAGATAGAATTAAAAACATATGGAAATCTTCTTATAAAATCAGAACCTCATAAAGAAGGTCATGTAAATGAAGGTTTAATATGTGGTAGAGGTAAATGGGCATTTGATAGTGCAATAGATGATGATAGACTTAGAAAACCATATATGAGAGTTAATGGAAAATTAGAAGAATGTAAATATAGAGATGCACTTACAATAATAGCTAAAAAAGTTGAAGTTATAAGAAGTAAATTTGGTAGAGATGCAGTAGCTATATCAATATCAGATAGATATACTAACGAAGAAGCTTATGCAATTAAAAAATTAGCAGATCAATTAAATGTTAAAACATTATGCTTTAACCACAGAGAAAGCGGACTTAAAAAGGTATTAGGTGTAAATGCTTCTCCAAATAGTATGGATGAATTATTAGCAACTGATGTTATATTAGCTATTGGATTTAAACCAGAAAACAATCCTATACTTGGTATAAAATTAAAGAAAGCTGCTAAAAATGGAGCTAAGCTATTATTTGTAAACCCAAGCGAATACAAAATATCTAACTATGGATTTGATGCAAAAACTGTATATACAAGTAATGAAATTGAAAAAATAAAAGAAATAGCAAAAGCTTTAATAGATATGGGTAAAACTTCTGATATAGAAGGATTTGACTCATTTAAAGCATCACTTGAAAATGTAGAAGTATCAGATGAAATAAGAGAAATAGCAGAAATATATGCAAATGCTAAAAAAGCAATGATAGTATTCCAACAAAACATGGTTACTACAGATGTAGCTAGCTTAATAGGAGAAATAGCAATACTTTCAGGACATATAGGTTCTCCAAGAGATGGTATATTACAAGTTAAACCTAAATGTAACTCTCAGGGATTAGTAGACCTTGGTGTAACAGAAGGTAGAGAAGCATTAAATGGAGTTAAAGGACTTTTATGCTTTGGTGAAGATCCAGATGTAGATTTATCATCACTTGAATTCTTAATGGTATCAGATACTCATATGACAAAAACAGCAATGAGCGCAGATGTAGTACTTCCTGCTACAAGTTTTGCAAGTACATTTGGTACATTTACTAATACTGAAAGAAGACTACAAAGAGTAAATCCTGCAATGAGAGAAAATGTAGAAGTTCCTAACTGGAAAATACCTACAATACTTTCAAAAATATATGAAAAAGATTTTGGATTCACATGTATAAACGACATCAGATTAGAATTAAATGATGTAAATGAATTATATAGAGAAGGAAATGTAGGTCAATTATTAGGTGGAGTGTTAAAACCATCAGAACCAAAATTTGTCTACATACCAGATGGATTAATGGTAAATCCTTTAAAATCAACAGATAATTTAATGAATAAAATCAATGAAGAAATATTTAAAGGCTTGATATAGCAAACACATATTGACTTTATGGAAATTATGTACAATAATAAATATGTGAGTTGATTTTTTAGGAAAATATAAAAGCCTACGAAAATCTTCCTTGAAACATATCGAATTTATAAGATAATTTCGATATGGTGTAAAAAAGCCCTAAAATGCAATATCTTTATATAAAATAACATTACTTGGATTATATCTAAGTAGTGTTATTTTTTTGTATTATTTTTGGAAAAAATTAACTCGATAGGGGTGGTGTCTATGCTATAATATAAAATAGGTTAAGTTTCACCATTGTGTAAGGGGGCACATAGTTTAGTATGCAAATATCAGTATTATTAATTTCAATTTTAGTTTTGACAATAATAAATATATTCTTTGTTGAGTGCAGGTACTCACTATCTAGAATAGATGAAAAAGTATTAGAAGAAATTGAAAAACAAGGGAATTTATCAGCAAATAGATGCAAAAAAATTAAAGAAAAGGAAAAAGAGTTTTTATCAGTTTGTCAATTTGGAATCATTATTTCTGTAATAACAATAGGATTTATTTTAAGTAAAGTTTATAAATTTATACTCATAGAGTTTAAATTAACAGATAGCATAACAGAAAGAATTATAGCAGTATCAATCATATTAATAGTAGGTATATTAGAAGCGATAATAGGCTTTTATATTCCGAGAGGACTATCAGCAAAGAAACCAAAAAAAATAATGCTAAGAAATTCTCTACTATTGAGACTATTTTATGCTATTTTAAGACCTTTTTCAGTTATTGTAGATTTTGTATCAGATAAAGTATGTAAAATATTTAGAGGAGGAGATTTTACTGTTTTAGACAAAGAAAATTTACAACAGGATAAATTCTTACTAGAAGATGAAAATGAAGAGATAGATGAATATAATATTGATAAAAAAAGATTTATGGATAATATATTTAGTTTTGAAGAAAAACAAATAAGAGAAGTTTTAGTGCCTAGAACAGATATGGTATGTATAAGTTTAGATGATAATGAAGACTATATATTTAATTTAATTAGAAAAGAAGGCTACACTAGATATCCAGTATGCGGTAAAGATAAAGATGATTTGCGAGGTTTTATACATATTAGGGATTTATATAATCAGAAATTACTTGAAAATAAAATAGATATAAGTAAAATCTTGAGAAAGATAACTTATGTATCTGAAAATGAACTAACAAGTAGGGTTTTAGAAAAGCTTAGGAAAGATAGAGTTCAGATGGCAATTGTAGTTGATGAATATGGTGGAACATCTGGAATTATAACTGTAGAAGATATACTAGAGGAGATAGTAGGCGAAATCCAGGATGAATTTGATGAAGATGAAGAGTTAGATATAAAGAAATTGAATGATGGATCTTATGTAGTACAAGGAATTGCTACTATTACTGAAATAAATAAGGAATTAAATATAGAAATTGAAAAAGATGGATTTGATAGCATAGGGGGTTGGATGTTTTTTATGCTGGGAATGGATATCGAAGTAAATCAAAGTGTAGATTTTAGTGGGTATAGATTTAGAGTGATAGAATTAGATAAATTTAGAGTTGTAAGTATAAAAATTGAGAAACTCGAAAAAACAACCTCTGAAAAATAAATTTTGTAGATAATTTGCAAAAAACTATAATCTAATAATTATAGATTATAGTTTTGTTGCATGTGGACAAAATATTATAAAAATAAGAAATAATAGGTAGGAATCTGTACGATAAAAAAAATAATAAAAGAATGTTAAAAATACTGAAAATAAACAATATTACGAAATTGAAATTTGCCATTGCACAAAATAAAAAATATTATATAATTATATTGAAAATGTTTTCCGAAAGGGAAAATATTTATATATAATTTTTTTTATATGAAACTTAAAAGAAAAAAAGGGTATTATTGAGAAGATTATATAGAGCATATTTATGAAATGCCTTATATAAAAATAAATATTTTTTAATTTAAAATAATTAGAAAAACTCATTGTATTATTATAGTTAAATATTTTAGAGAAAGACGGTGCAAGAAATGTTAAAAGTAAATCTTGAAGATGTAAAAAAAGCAAAAGAAGTATTAGAATCTATAGTTAAGGAAACACCATTACAAGAAAGTAAAGAGCTTAGTGCTAAACTTGGGGCAAACGTTTATTATAAATGTGAAAACTTACAAAAAACAGGGTCATTTAAAATAAGAGGGGCTTGTAATAAAATAGCTAATTTAACAGATGAAGAAAAAGCAAAAGGAGTAATAGCTTCTAGTGCAGGAAACCATGCTCAAGGGGTTGCATTAGGTGCAAAAATGACTGGAATAAAAGCTACTATAGTTATGCCAGAAACTGCTCCACTTGCAAAAGTTACAGCAACTAAATCATATGGTGCTGAAGTTGTATTAAACGGTGCTGTTTATGATGATGCTTATGCAAAAGCAGTTGAAATACAAAAAGAAACAGGAGCTACTTTCCTTCATCCATTTGATGATGAATATGTAATAGCAGGACAAGGAACAATAGGTCTTGAAATATTTAAACAATTAAATGAAAACGTTGATACTATATTATGCCCAATTGGTGGAGGGGGTATAATAGCTGGTATAGCTGTTGCTGCAAAAGGATTAAACCCTAATGTAAAAATAATAGGTGTTCAAACAGATAACATACCATCAATGAAAGTATCAAAAGAAAATGGAAAAGTAACTACTGCATTTAATGGAGCTACTATAGCTGACGGTATAGCAGTAAAAACTCCAGGAAATACTACTTTCGAAATAATAAATGAATTAGTTGATGAAGTAATAACTGTATCAGAAGAAGAAATAGCAAGAGGAATATTATTCTTAATGGAACATCAAAAAGTTGTTGCAGAAGGTGCAGGAGCAGTAACTACAGCAGCATTATTATCTGGAAAATATAAACCACAAAAAGATGAAAATGTTGTATGTGTAATATCAGGTGGTAATGTAGACGTAAATACTTTATATAGAGTAATAGGTGTTGGATTAGCAGCAGAAGGAAGACGTTATTCATTTAGTGCTACTATGACTGATAAACCAGGTGGATTCTTAGAATTAATAAGCATAATAAGTAAATCTAATGCTAATATACTTAATGCTAACCAAACAAGATTATCTTCAGGTGGAGTAATAGGTAAACAAGTAGCTGAATTTATAATAGAAACATTTGACCATGAACATATAGAAAAATTAAAAGCTGAAATGAATGCAGCCGGATTTGAAATACAAGATTTATAAAACATTGATTATATAATATAGATAAAGAGAGCGTTTTTATGAACATAAATAGTTCGTAAATCGCTCTTTTTTTATAGAACATAGGAAATATAAAGATTTCTTTATTTATATATAAAAAATATATTTTAATTAAGCAAGAATTATAGATATATCATATAGTAATATATCTTGAAAAAAGGAGGATATATTATGTGTGGTATTGTAGGATGGTCTAACCTCAAAAATAATATAAGAGAGCACTCCGATATAATGGAAAAAATGATTGAAACACTAAAGCTAAGGGGTCCAGATTCTGGAGGATTGAAAGTTTATAACCATGCATTAATTGGTCATAGAAGACTTGCAATAGTTGATCCGACTGGGGGACTTCAGCCAATGACAAAAAATATAGGAAATAGAGAATATACTATTTGTTATAATGGGGAGCTTTATAATACAGAAGAAATTAGGGACGATTTAATTTCAAAGGGATATGAATTTGATTCATATGGAGATACAGAAGTATTATTAACATCATATATAGAATATGGAAGAAAGTGTGTTGATTATCTTAATGGGATTTTTGCATTTGCAATTTGGGATGAGTATAATCAAGAGTTGTTTTTATGTAGAGATCCATTGGGTATAAAGCCTCTTTTTTATTCATATAAAAATGGGGATTTAATATTTGCATCGGAAATAAAAACTTTACTACAACACCCTTCTGTTGATTCAATAGTAGATAAAGATGGGTTACTTGAACTTATATCTTTGGGACCAGCTCGTACTTTAAATAGTGGAATATTTAGAGATATAAAAGAAGTTCCACCAGCATTTTATTTAATATTCAATAAAAATGGTATAACTTTAAGTCAATATTGGAAACTAGAAGTAAGAGAACATGAGGATGATGTAGAAACAACTAAGAAAAAAGTGAGAGATATGCTAGTAAATATTATAGAAAATCAACTTGTAAGTGATGTACCTGTATGTACGTTTTTATCAGGAGGGCTTGACTCAAGTGTGATTTCAGCCGTTGCTTTTAATAAATTTAAACAAGATAATTTGGGTATATTAAATACTTTTTCTATTGACTATGAAGACAATGAAAAATATTTTGAAAAAAATTTATATGAACCAAATTCAGATTCTCAGTATGTAAAAAGAATGGTTGATTTTTTAGGAAGTAACCATCATAGAATAGTTTTAAATAATGTTGATTTAGCTCATTCACTAGATTCTGCAACTATGGCATCTGATTTACCGGGTATGGCAGATGTAGACTCATCTTTATATTTATTTGCAAAAGAGGTAAGAAAATATGCTACAGTAGCTCTTTCAGGAGAATGTGCAGATGAAGTTTTTGGAGGATATCCATGGTTTACTAGAGAATATGATTCGATAGAAATATTTCCATGGTCTAATTCAATAGAGTACAGAAAAAATATTTTAAAATCTGATTTAAAGTCACTACCTATTGAAAATTATGTAAAACAAACTTGTAGAGATTGTATAAATAAATTAGATAAAATACCAGGGGAAAGTCATGATGATAGAATAATTAGGGAACTTACTTATTTAAATATTAAATATCAAATGCTAACTTTAATTAATAGAAAAGATAGAATGACAATGTCCAATTCATTAGAAGGAAGAGTTCCATATGCTGATAAAGTATTAGTTCAATATGCATTTAATTTTCCTAAAGATATAAAATTATTGAATAGAAGAGAAAAAGGATTACTTCGTGAAGCTGTAAGGGGAATAGTTCCAGATGATATAATAGATAGAAAAAAAAGCCCTTATCCCAAAACACATAACCCAATATATACTAGAGAAGTAAGTATTATGTTGAGAAAAATTTTAGAAGATAAAAATTCTCCAATTCATCAAATTGTAGATTATGACTTTGTATCTAGATTAATTGATACAGGAGGAGTATCTTTTAAACAACCGTGGTATGGACAATTGATGACAGGACCTCAAGTTATCGCATATTTAATTCAGTTAAATAACTGGATGAAGTTTTATAATGTAAAATTGGATATATAAAATATAGAAAAATAATTAAGGAAGTTCGAATAATATAATTTTTAATGAAAATTAATAAGGATGATATCAATATAGAATTAAATCTATTTTGGTATCATCCTTTTATCTAACGTAATACAAATAATCTTAATGGTAATTCATAGAGCTCATAAAGTGATCTAATTTAAATTTAGGATATATTGGTTTAGCTTTTAATACTGCGCTTTCAGCTTTGAAATATTCGTATTGTTCAGAACCTTCAAGACAGTATTTGTTTATTGATAAATCAAACATATCTTCCTTAGTACCAAAATTCATATAATCTAAATATTTTTCTTTTATACCAGGATTATTAACAACTAAATCTCTGAATTTCTTTTCAACTATTTGTAATTCAGCAATTAAATCTTTAGTTTCTTCTTCTATTGAAGTATTAATATAATCGAAATCTCTAGAACTATTAGTTAATTCACCCATAACTCTATATTGTATAGTTTTTATTTTTCTATTATAAACTCTAGATAAGAAGAATAAAGCACCTAATTCTTTTTCAATTTCATGTTCCCCTGTCATTAAAAGTCTTATAGAGTTTAAATCTTCTTTATTAAATATAGTTAATTGAGTACCTTTGTCAAAAACTAATTTTAATGGGAATTTTAATTCATCTTTTGTTATTTCTCCCTTTAATATTCCATCTTCTACTATCATTATTCTAGAACCTTGGTATATAGCAAAGTTTTTACCGTAATTATAGTATAAAGTTTTTGTAGGAACTGCTTCACCAAATTCAAATGATTTAACGTTTCTAGTTGTTTTTACCACTTCACCATGTTCAATAGTAGGATAATAAAAACATTCAAATTTAAAGCCACTCATAGTTATACCCCCTGTGAAATAAAAATAATTAAATATGTACATAATTAATTATAGCTATAAAAATAAAATTTTGCACAAAAATTTAATATTTAACGTGAGAAATATGTATATTTACTTAAAAATATAAATTAATATAGAAAAAATTGCTTAATACACATGATAGATATTAAAAATATGATAAAAAAATGTCAAATATGCAAATAATAATATTACTGGAAAGTAAGCATAATAAAATTGACAAAAATGAAAAAGTTGCTATAATAAATAGTTGAATAAGGAAACTATTTATTATAGAAAATATTGACTAAAGAAAAAATTGATTTTAGAAATCAAAGGGAGATGAAAAGATTGTGTTGTAATAACGAAGTAAATAAAGAACTTTTTGAAGCAGTATTGAAATTAAAAAAACAATCACATGGCAATTTCAAGTTAAAAGATATATATGCCGGTGAATTTATGGCATTGAGAACAATACACAAATTAAAGCAAAGAAATGATGAAAATTCTATAGGAGTTAAAACTTCTGACATAGGAAAATGTCTATTTATGAAAAAACCAGCAACTTCAAAGATGTTAAATAATCTAGAAGATAAAGGATATATAAATAGATTATCAGACAAAAAAGACAGAAGAGTAACTTATATAGATTTGACAGAAAAAGGCGAAGAATTATTAAAAAAACATCACCAACAAATGGTGGATTACACAAATAGGGTAATACATGAAATGGGTGAAGAAGACATGAAAACATTTATAAAATTATTAAATAAATTATCTGATATTATGGATGATTTAAAAGACAGTTAATATATATTACATATATAGCTGTTAATATAAAAATACGAAAATCATTAAAAAGAAAGGATTTGCTATGACAAAATTATTTAAGTATTTGAAACAATCTTGGGTAGCTATTTTTACAATATTAATATTATTGGGACTACAAGCTACTACAGAATTATCATTACCAACATATACTTCAAATATAGTAAACGTTGGTATACAACAATCAGGTATAGAAAATGCCACAATAAAAGCTATCAGAGAAAGTGAAATGGATAAACTAACTACTTTTATGAATGATAGTGACAAGAAAAAAGTTCTAGATAACTACAAGTTAGTTAATAAGGACAATTTAAGTACGGAAGAATTTAATAATTATAAAGAAGAATATCCAATAATAAAAAATGAATCTTTATATGTATTAAATACTAAAGATAAAGATACTATAGAAAAACTTAGCGATATATTAGCAAAACCAATGCTAATAGTATATAACTTAGAAAATAGCTCAGAAGGAAATAAACTTACTGACTCTATGATGTCTAAAATGATGGGCCAAAATAATATGGCAGCTAATCAAGCAAATATGGATATGAGTCAGATGGCCAAATTCATGGATGCTGATGGAAATCTTGATATGTTTGCATATATTAATGCAATGCCTAAAGAACAAAAAGAAGAAATGTTATCTAAGATGGATGATCAATTTGTTAATCTTCCAGAGGCAATGTTAGATCAAGGTGCAATAACTTTTGTAAAAGCTGAATATACAGCAATAGGTGTTGATACAGATAGCCTTCAAATGAATTATATATTTATGACAGGGTTAAAGATGATAGGTCTAACAATAATAAGTGTTATATGTTCTGTTACAGTTGGATTTATAGCTGCTAGAGTTGCTGCTACATTAGGTAAAAACTTACGTGCTATGACATTTAAAAAGGTAATGAATTTCTCTAAAAAAGAAATTAGTGAATTTTCAACTGCATCACTTATAACTCGTAGTACTAATGACATACAACAAATACAACAAATGATGGTTATGATGCTTAGAATGGTATTCTTTGCACCGTTCATGGCTATCGGAGGTATTATAAAAGCCTTAAATACAAACCTTTCAATGAGTTGGATTATAGCTCTTGGAGTAGTATGTGTCTTTGGTATAGTATTAGTAATGTTCACAGTTGTAATGCCTAAATTTAAAATACTACAAAACTTAGTAGATAGATTAAACTTAGTAACAAGGGAAATACTTACAGGTCTTGGGGTTATTCGTGCATTCAGTAACGAAAAATTTGAAGAAGAGAGATTTGATGTAGCAAACAAAGACTTAACAAAGGTAAATATGTTTGTAAATAGAATGATGTCATGTATGATGCCAGCTATGATGCTTATAATGAACTTAATTTCAATATTAATAGTTTGGGTTGGAGCTAAAAACGTAGATTTAGGAACTATACAAGTTGGGGATATGATGGCATTTATTCAATATACTATGCAAATAGTAATGTCATTCTTAATGATATCAATGATTTCAGTTATGATGCCTAGAGCTGCAGTATCTGCAAATCGTATAGATGAAGTTTTAACAACAGATATATCAATCAAAGAAGCTGATAAAGTTGAAGAATTTGATAATGATAAAAAAGGTTTAGTAGAGTTTAAAAATGTATCATTTAAATATCCTGATGCTGATGAAAAAATCCTTCATGATATTTCATTTACTGCAAAACCAGGTCAAACTACTGCATTTATAGGTAGTACAGGTAGTGGTAAATCAACTTTAATAAACTTAATACCAAGATTTTACGATGTAACAGAAGGCGAAATAAAAGTAGATGGAGTTAATGTAAAAAATGCTTCAATACATGATTTAAGAGAGAGAATAGGATATGTTCCTCAAAAAGGTGTATTATTTAGTGGAACAATAGATTCTAATATTAAATATGGAAATAAAACTGCAAGTGAAGAAGTAGTTGAAACTGCATCAAGAGTAGCTCAAGCTACAGAGTTTATAGATTCTAAACCAGATAGATATGAAACTCCAATAGCACAAGGTGGTTCAAACGTATCTGGTGGTCAAAAACAAAGATTATCTATTGCAAGAGCAATTGCAAAAGAACCAGAAATATATATATTTGACGATAGTTTCTCTGCACTTGACTTTAAAACAGATGCAAAACTTCGTAAAGCATTAAAAGAAGAAACAGGAGATGCAACTGTTTTAATAGTAGCTCAAAGAATAAGTACTATACTTCATGCTGAGCAAATAGTAGTTCTTGATGAAGGTAAAGTTGTTGGAATAGGAAATCATAAACAACTTCTAAAGAATTGTGAAGTATATAAAGAAATTGCTTTATCACAACTTTCAAAGGAGGAACTAGAAAATGAGTAATGATAATATGAGAGGGCCTAGAAGAGGACCAGGACGCGGACCTATGGGACGTGGCCGTGGAATGATGCCTGGCGAAAAGGCAAAAGACTTTAAGGGTACTATGAAAAAATTAATGTCTTACTTAGGTAAGTATACTTATGCTATCATAGCAGTATTTATATTTGCTGTAGGAAGTGTTGCATTCTCAGTAATAGGACCTAAAGTTTTAGGAAAAGCAACAACAGAGATATTTAACGGATTAGTCGGTAAAATATCTGGTGGAAATGGTATAGATTTTGATAAGATAAAAATAATATTATTAACATTAGTAGGCTTATATGTAATAAGTGCTATATTATCTTTTATACAAGGGTTCATAATGAGTGGAATATCTCAAAAGTTAGCTTATAATTTAAGAGATGAACTTTCTAAAAAGATAAATAGATTACCAATGAGTTATTTCGATAAAACTACTAATGGTGAAGTATTATCTAGATTCACAAATGATATAGATACTTTAGCACAAAGTTTAAACCAAAGTTTAACTCAAATAATAACAGCAGTAACAACTTTAGTTGGTGTATTTATAATGATGCTTACTATAAGTGTAACAATGACAGTTGCAGCACTTGTAATTATACCAATTGGAATGTTTGTTATATCAATGATAATAAAAAGATCTCAAAAATTCTTCGCACAACAACAAGAATTTTTAGGAAATGTAAACGGTCAAGTTGAAGAATTATACGGTGGTCACTTAGTTGTTCAAGCATTCAATGGTCAAGATGATGCTATTGAGAAATTTGATAAAACTAACGAAAAATTATATCAATCAGCTTGGAAATCACAATTCTTATCAGGTTTAATGCAACCTTTGATGAGTTTTGTTGGTAACTTAGGATATGTTTTAATATCAATATTAGGAGGATTTTTAGTAATTAAAAATTCTATAGAAGTTGGGGATATACAATCATTTATCCAATACGTAAGACAATTTAATCAACCATTAAACCAAATTGCACAAATATCAAACCAATTACAATCAACTGCTGCATCTGCTGAAAGAATATTTGAATTCTTAGCTGAAGAAGAAGAACCAGTAACAGAAAATGATTCAGTTAAAGTTACTAGACATGATGGAGAAGTTGTATTTGATCATGTAAGATTTGGATATGATGAAAATAAAATAATAATAAAAGACTTTAATGCTAAAGTTAAACCAGGACAAAAAATAGCTATAGTAGGGCCAACAGGAGCTGGGAAAACTACGATAATTAAATTACTTATGAGATTCTACGATGTAAATAGTGGTGCAATATATGTAGATGGCAAAAATATAAAAGACTACAACAGACAAGAACTTAGAACTCATTTTGGTATGGTTCTACAAGATACATGGTTATTTAGCGGATCTATAAAAGATAATATAAAATACGGAAAATTAGATGCTACAGACGAACAAGTAAAAGAAGCAGCTAAAGCAGCACATGTAGATCACTTTATAAAAACTTTACCATCTGGATATGATATGGTATTAAATGAAGAGGCAAGTAATGTTTCACAAGGTCAAAAACAATTACTTACTATAGCTCGTGCAATACTTGCAGATCCAGAAATACTAATATTAGACGAAGCTACAAGTTCAGTCGATACAAGAACAGAAGTATTAATTCAAAAAGCTATGGATAATCTAATGGAAAATAGAACAAGTTTCATAATAGCGCATAGATTATCTACAATAAGAAATGCAGACTTAATATTAGTTTTAAATGAAGGAGATATAATAGAACAAGGAACTCATGAAGAGTTATTAGCTCAAAATGGATTCTATACTAATTTATATAACTCTCAATTTGAAAACGATGAAGAAGAAGATCAAGCAGTATAAAATAATATAATTAATTAATAAAGGGGATATAGCCAGTTGGCTATTATCTCCTTTATTTTATGTTAAAATACTTGTGAAATAATATAAAGGAGGATATATTATGAGAATTTTAATAGATGCAGATGGGTGTCCAGTAGTAAAGGACAGTATAGAAATAGCAGAAAAATTTAATATAGAGTCTATAATTTTTTGTGATACTGCACATAATTTTAATCAAAAAAATGTAGAAGTAGTAATTGTGTCTAAAGGCGTAGATGCAGTTGATTTTGCTATTTTAAATAATATACAAAAAGGTGATATCGTAATAACTCAAGATTATGGACTTGCATCTTTAGTACTTAGTAAAAAATCATATGCTATAAATCAAAGTGGTATGGTTTATACTGATGAAAATATAGATGAATTATTATATTCAAGATATATATCCAAAAAAATGAGAAATAGTGGAGTAAGATTAAAAGGTCCAAAAAAAAGAGATAAATCACAAAATATTATATTTAAAGAAAATCTAGAAAAGCTAATTCTAAAAATAATATAAATACAGTTAATATGAAATTTATTTTTTATGCAAATTACCCTTGAATATATTATCCATTTATTGGTATTATTAGGGTGATGTATGTTGTTGTTAAAAAATAAAATGGGAGAAAGTGATATGACAAAGAAATTTAATAATGTAGATAGTATAATATTTGATTTAGATGGAACTCTATGGGATTCAAGAAAAGAAGTTGCAAGTGCATGGAGTGAAATAATGGGGGAATATAATTATAAAAGAAAAAGCATTACTTTTGATGAAGTAAATGATTTAATGGGTAAAACTATAGATGAAATAGAAGATATCTTATATCCAGAACTACCTAAACAAAAGAGAGTAGAAATCTTAGACAGATGTGGCCAAAATGAAATATCATATTTATCAAAACATGGTGCAAAACTATTTGATAATTTAGAGAATACTCTTGATAAACTTTCTAAAAAATATAGATTATTTATAGTAAGTAATTGTCAACCTGGATATATCGAAACATTTTTAGATTACTATAAATTAAATAAATACTTTGAGGATCATGAGTGTCCAAAGAGTCCAGAAATAGTTAAATCTGATAATATTAAATTAATTACAAAGAGAAATAAATTGAAAAATCCAGTTTATGTAGGAGATACTCAAGGAGATGCTAATGCAACAAAAGATGCAGGGCTTGAATTTGTATTTGCTAGTTATGGATTTGGAAATGTAGATAAATATCAATATAAAATCGAAAAAATAGAAGATTTATTAGAATTGTAAAGAAATCATTATTCTAAAAAACTTCAAAAAATACATATAAATAATAAAAACTCCTTTTAATATAGAAATTTTATACTAAAAGGAGTTTTTTATTATTTATCTAATTCAACTATTCTTCTTGGAATTTCATATTTTATTTCACTTTCAATTTTTTCAAGTGTTTTAGTATTTTTAGGATCGACAAACATACATGTATATCCGTCATTTCCAATTCTACCAGTTCTACCAATTCTGTGGATATAATCCTCACTTGTTTCTGGAATATCGTAGTTGTATATATGTGTAATTCCTGTGATATCAAGTCCTCTAGATGCAACATCAGTTGCTATTAAGTATTGTAAATCAGCTTTTCTAAATGATTTTATAATTCTTTCACGTTTTGCTTGTGGAATATCACTATGTAACTTTTCACAGTTGTATCCTTTTACTGCTAATGCTTCGTCTAATGCATCAACTCTTCTTTTTGTTCTACAGAATATAATTGCCATAAATGGATTATCTTCATCTAAAACTTTGCATAAAGCTTCTTGTTTATGTCTATCAGTAGTTTCAACAACTTCTTGTTTAATAGTATCTAAAGTTATTTCCTTAGATTTTATAGTTACTTCAACTGGGTCTTTCATATATCTATAAGCTAGTTTCTTAACTTGTGAATCAAGTGTTGCAGAGAAACAAAGAGTTTGACGTTTTTTATTAGTCTCTTTTATGATAGCTTCGATTTCATTTTTGAATCCCATAAGTATCATCTGGTCAGCTTCATCAAGTACAAGTGTATTTAATTTGCTTAAATCAATTGATTTTCTGTCTAAGTGGTCTAAAAGACGACCAGGAGTAGCTATAACTAATTGTATGTTTCTTTTTAATTTATTAAGTTGTGATTTTATATCTTTTCCACCGTAAGCAGCTAATATGTTTATATTTTTATCTTTGTTTAGTTTTTCTGCTTCATTATATATTTGTATAGCAAGTTCTCTTGTAGGTGCTAATATAAGAGCTTGTATATTTTGATTTTTTGAAGAAATAGTATCAAAAATAGGTATTAAAAAAGCAAGTGTTTTTCCTGTACCAGTTTGAGATTGTGCAAGTATATCCTTATTATTTTTTATATGAAGTATACTTTCTTCTTGGATAGGGGTTGGAGTTTTAATACCATTTTTCTTAAGTGTATCTATTAATTCATCGCTTATTTTTAAATCTTTAAAATTCATAGTAGTACCTCTTTCAAATAAATTTACTTTAACAATAATAACATAATAACTTACTAAATTATATATATTATAACCATATAAGCTGAAAAATTAGGATAGTATTTGTAAACTAATAAAAAATTAATATAAACACAAATTTATAAATACTAAATTTGAAAAGTAGTTAATCTAAACTTTTTAATAAAAAGATAATGTTTAATCCATTGAAAATACTAGGTTTTATTTGAGTGTATTTAAAAATATAAAAAAAAACGAAAAAATCATTGAAAAAAATTAAAAAATTTTGTATAATTTTAAGTTTACAAAAGTGAGGTATACATATCGGATTTTATTATATATAATATAAATATAGATAATTAGAAAAACAAAATATATCTTAAAAAAGATACAAAATTACAGAGTAATATTTAATACATCTAAGAGTTTTTCTAAATTAAAATATTACAATAAGTTATAATAAATTTCCTGGTTGGAAGGAGAAAGGTGGTATAACAATGAGTAGTCGGCAGACAATAGAAAAGATAGGATTTATATTATTGGGGACAATAGTACTATCTTTTGGATTTTACAATTTTTATTTTTTAAATCATATTACAGAAGGAGGAGTACTAGGATTTTTACTACTTCTAAAGAATTTATTTGGTATACATCCATCAATGGCAAGTATAATAATTGATTTTAGTTTATTATTACTTGGTTATAAAATCTTTGGAAAAGAATTTTTCTGGTATTCACTATTTGCATCTTTTGCATTTTCAGTAACATATGGTATGTTTGAAAGTATTGGTCCAATATTACCTGCAATAAACAATAACTTAATTAATGCTATATTAGGTGGTGTTTTCGTGGGAGTTGGATGTGGAATAATTGTCAACACAGGATGTTCATCAGGAGGAGATGATGCATTAGCATTAGTAATTGCAAAGAAAACATCTTTAAGTATGACAAAAGTATATATTTTAATGGATGGGATAATCCTTTTATTATCTCTTAGCTACTTATCAGCAGACGCTATTTTCTATTCAATGATTGCATCTACTCTTAGTGGAAAAATAATTGATCTATTTTTGGCACACACAAAAGGTTCTCTACGACTTGTTACAGCATAGATTGTCATAAACTTAATATATAATAAAAAATACCTATGCTTTTAACATAGGTATTTTTTTATCCGTTTTATGAAACATACATGTTTCAATATAATTTGTAACAACTACTGTCTTATTTATGTGAAAGACTTCTTATTAAAGCTATATATAACTTAGTGCAAATATTAGTGAATGTGATAAGAAACTAATTGGGACGCTATAAATATTATTTTATAGTAAAAAAATTTATTTTTTATATACCATAAAAAAACAAAATTTTTATAAAGTAGACATTAAAAATGCTATTTATAAAAAAAAGATTGAAATTTCAATGAAAATAACGAATGAAATTGCCTTAAAGCAACAAGGATTTTTTATGAATTTAAAGAAATTATAGTTTATAAACTAATGAAAAGGGGTTGTTGTTTATGGGTTTATTTAAATCAAAATCAGATGAAAATTGGAAAATAAATTATATTAAAGAATTTAATGAAATGAGATCAGAATATGAAAAGAAAATATTAGCAAAACAAAATGAAATAGATGAATTAAAAAAACAACTAGAAGAATTAAAATCATTTAGAAGTAATTTAAGACCTAAAGAAAAACAAATAAAAGATAGTGATATAGAATCTATAAAAGAACTTAGAACACAAGGATTTAGTTATAGAGAAATTTCTCAAAAAACTAGTTGGAGTAAAGCTACAGTTTGTAGAGTATTAAATGGTGTTTACGATTAGGATTTTATTGTATACTCACGATTATAATATGCTATAATTAATAGATAGTATTATGAAGCGTGGGTGATAAAATTTGAGTAAAAAAAGTATTAGCATAAGAAACCGAGAGTACTTGCTAGATTGTTTTTTGATATTGGTTATTTTACAACTTGTAAGAATAATTATAAAAAATGTATTGCTGAGTGTACTTAATTTTACTGCTATAAATTTAAATATAGCAAATATAATATCTATTATGATTGTTGGGATAAGTATATTTTTATTTTTAAGAGGTAGTAATTTATTTAATCCAGCTGGATATAGACTTACACAAATGTCTAATAAATACGATAATAAAAATATTAGAATAATCTTTTTTATTTTGATGTTAATGAGCTTGGCTTTAACTATAATATTTAAAACTGATTATGTATTTTATGAAATTCTTATAATGTGTTTATCAGCTGTAGTTGTTCCATTGTATGAAGAGCTATTATTTAGACAATATTTATGGAATTATGTAAATAGTTTTGTAGAAAATCAAAAAACAACATGGATTATAATATCAATAATCTCAGTTTTATTTATATTAGGATATTGGGATATTATCAGCCAAAATCTTGAAGTTATAAGTAGTGACAAATTTGCTATAGATGTTGTGACTTCTAAAATGGGATTAGGAATATTAATAGCTGCGGCAACAGGTTTTATGAAATATAAATATAAAGATATATATTTATGTATATTTGTACATATTATTATAAGTTGTATCGTTTTTTAAAAAATTATTTATGAAAGGCCCCTAAAGTATATCTAGGGGTCTTTTTTTAAGCAAATGACAAAGTCGTTAAGCCATAAACGAAGTAAATTTTTTTATCTATAAAAATAAAATATAAATATTTATAAACTTTAAAAAATTATAAAAATTATATTTTTTTTAAAAATAGAAAGATATTTTAGGGAAATAATAAAAAATAACAAATTAATAAAAAGTATAAATAAAAAACAGTTAATTTCTAATAAATATAAAACAGTAATTTTATATATATAAAATTAATTTTTAGGTTGACAACTTTGTTTAATATAATAAAATTATGGTATAAGCTAATAATAGAAAGTATTTAGCTTATAAATATAAATTTTTGAAACTAGATAGACATTTAATATAATAGTAATAAAATACTAGTATATTATGAAAATACTTTAAATGGAGGAAAAACAATGAAAGGAATTAGAAAAGATTTTGCAAAATTATATAGCTTTTTCTACTTTATATTCTGGGGCTTTTATTTTAGCGCTGGCTATTTCTATTGCAAAAACATAAAAAATCAATCTTTTCTAATGAGTTCATTTTAACCTGGATTTAAAGGTTAAATCTTAAAATATGAAATTGGTAAATAATACTTGTTTTATGAAAGAGAACTCTTTAGGAGTTCTCTTTTTTAACTATAGAGAAAAGGTAAGATTATAGATTTTTAGAATAATGATTTTCTCGACAAATAGTTATATTTAAATAAAGAAAGGGTGGTAGTATGGATCTATTAGGAGACTATAGAATAGAGATTGATAAAATAGATGAGGAAATGACAAAATTATTGGAAAAGAGAATGAATATTTCAAAGTCTATTTCAAAATATAAAATGGAACATGATATGCAAATTTTTCATCCAGAAAGAGAAAAAATGGTAATAGAAAAAAATAAAGATCATTTAGAAAATAAAGAATATGAAAGTTTAGTAGAGAGTTATTATGATAATTTAATGTATCTAAGTAGATTAGTACAACAAAAAGAAATCTACCCAGAGAATAAAATTTATACTAAACCTTATAAAAATGATAGGGAAAATTTGGTGGTAGGATATCAAGGCGTACCTGGATCATTTGGCAATGAAGCAATGCTAAAATATTTTAAAAATATAAAAGAAGCCAAATCGTATGAAAAATTTGAAGATGTGTTTAAAGCCGTAGAAAGTGGCGAAATAGAATATGGAATACTTCCAGTAGAGAATTCATCAACAGGTGGAATTGGAACAGTAGAGGATTTATTAAAGAAATATAATTTATATATAGTTGGAGAAGAATGTATAAAAATCAGTCAAAATTTAGTTGGAATAAAAGGTGCTACAGTAGACGATATAAGAGAAGTTTACTCACATCCACAAGGATTTGAACAAAGTACAAAATTCTTTGATAAGCATAAAGATTATAATTTAATTCCTTATTCTAATACAGCAATCTCTGCTAAACTTGTATCTGATTTAAAAGATAAAAGCAAGGCAGCTATAGCTTCTGAAAGAGCAGCTAAATTATATAATTTAAAAATAATTAAAAAAGATGTAAATGACTTAAAAAATAACTATACAAGATTTATTGTTATAGGAAGAGATTTAGAGTGTGATCAAACTTGTGACAAAGTTAGTATATTATTCTCAGTTGAAGATACAAGTGGGGGATTATATACTGTAATAAGGGATATTAAAGAATTTGGTTTAAATATGTCGAAGATAGAATCTAGACCAAATAGAAATAACCCTTGGAATTATATATTCTTTGTAGATTTTGATGGAAATCTATTTGATGAGAATATAAAACAAGCTATAAATGTAATAGCAAGAAACTCTAAATATTTTAAACTTTTAGGTTGTTATAGAGATGTTAAATGTAAATAAATTTAGATATAGATTAAACATGATCATTTAAGATAGACATATAAATATGCCATTAAAAAATAGAGAATTTATTGTGGAGGATAAAATTATGATAGTTGTATTAAAAATAGGATACACACAAGAACAATTAAACGAAATATTAGATTTCTTAAAAGTAAGAGGACTAAAAGTTACTATATCTCATGGTAAACAAATGTGTGTTATAGGTGTTATAGGGGACACTACATTAGTAGATCCAGATGAAATATTAGCTTTCTCTTATGTAGAAAAAGTCATGAATGTAAGTGAACCTTACAAAAAAGCTAATAGATTATTCCACCCAGCAGATACAATTGTTGATGTAAATGGAAGCAAAGTAGGTGGAAAATTCCTAGGAATAATGGCAGGTCCTTGTTCAGTAGAAAGTGAAGAACAAATAGTAGAAGTAGCAAAAGCAGTAAAAGCATCAGGGGCAAACTTCTTAAGAGGTGGGGCATTTAAACCAAGAACTTCACCATATAGTTTCCAAGGATTAGAATTAGAAGGATTAGAATTATTAAAAATAGCAAAACAAGAAACAGGACTTCCAATAGTAACTGAGTTAATGTCTACAGCATATTTAGATAAATTTGTAGAAGATGTAGACGTAATTCAAATAGGTGCAAGAAATATGCAAAACTTCGATTTATTAAAAGAAGTTGGAAAAACAAAAACTCCAATATTATTAAAAAGAGGTATGAGCTCAACTATAGAAGAATGGCTAATGAGTGCTGAATATATAATGGCTGGAGGAAATGAAAATGTAATACTTTGTGAAAGAGGTATAAGAACATTTGAAACAGCAACAAGAAATACATTAGATTTAAGTGCTGTACCAGTTATAAAACAAAAATCACACTTACCAATAATAATAGACCCATCTCATGCAACAGGTAAACGTGACTTAGTTGCACCACTTGCAAAAGCAGCAATGGCAGTAGGGGCAGATGGACTTATGATAGAAGTTCATAATAATCCGGCAAAGGCATTATGTGATGGAAAACAATCAATAAAACCAGAAACATTTGAACAAATAATGCAAACAGTTAAGAAATATGCAGAAATTGAAGGCAAAGAAATAGTATTAGAAAAAGAGATAGTATTATAGCAATAATATAAAAGTAAGATAACAGGGGTAAATAATTAAAATTTAAATAATATAAAGTATTCCAAGTGGATATAGGAGGAGAATAGATATGATAATAGTAATGAAACCAGGATTCACACAAGAAGAATTAAATGAAGTGGTCAAAGCAGTAGAAAGCAGAGGAGCAGAGGTAGACAAAATAGAAGGAGTTGCAACATCTGTACTAGGGCTAGTGGGGGATACAGCATATATAGATCCAGATGAATTATTAACATTTAAATGTGTAGAAAAAGTATTAAAAGTACAAGAACCATACAAAAAAGCAAATAAATTATTCCATCCAGAACCTACAATAATAGATGTGAACGGTACAAAAATAGGTGGAGGTCATTTAGGAATAATGGCAGGACCTTGTTCAGTAGAAAGTGAAGAACAAGTAGTATTAATAGCAAAAGCAGTAAAAGCATCAGGGGCAAATTTTTTAAGAGGTGGGGCATTCAAACCAAGAACTTCACCATATAGTTTCCAAGGATTAGAATTAGAAGGATTAGAATTATTAAAAATAGCAAAACAAGAAACAGGACTTCCAATAGTAACTGAATTAATGTCTGTAGAGTATTTAGATAGATTTGTTGAAGATGTAGACGTCATCCAAATAGGCGCAAGAAATATGCAAAACTTTAATTTATTAAAAGAAGTTGGAAAAACAAAAACTCCAGTATTATTAAAAAGAGGTATGAGTTCAACTATAGAAGAATGGCTAATGAGTGCTGAATATATAATGTCTGAAGGAAATGAAAATGTAATACTTTGCGAAAGAGGTATAAGAACATTTGAAACAGCAACAAGAAATACATTAGATTTAAGTGCTGTACCAGTTATAAGAGAAAAATCACATTTACCAATAATAATAGATCCATCTCATGCAACAGGTAAACGTGATTTAGTAGAGCCACTTGCAAAAGCAGCTATAGCAGTAGGGGCAGATGGACTTATGATAGAAGTACACAATAATCCAGCAAAAGCATTATGTGATGGAAAACAATCAATAACACCAGAAACATTTGATGAGATAATGAAAAAAATAGAAGTTTACACTGAATTAGAAGGTGCAACAATATAGTATGAATATCACAATTGTTGGTTTAGGAGTTATTGGTGGTTCCTTTGCCATGGCATTTAAAGAAGCTGGTTTTGAAGATGTATATGCAGTAGATTTAAATCAAGAATCTATAGCAAAGGCAAAGAATATGGGTATTATAAAAGATGGTTCAGATAGAGCAAAAGAGTTTCTAGAAATATCAGATTTAGTCATTATTTGTATATATCCTAGAATTATAAAGAATTTTATGGTGGAAAATAGAGATAATTTTAAAGATGGAGCTATAGTAACAGATGTTGCTGGAATTAAAGGAACTTTAATAAAAGAACTAGATGATATTATTCCTGACAATATAGATTTTATTTTTGGCCATCCAATGGCAGGACGTGAAAATAAAGGTATTGATCATGCAACTGCACAATGTTATAAAGGTGCAAATTATTTATTAATAGATACAGAGCGCAATGATGATGATAATGTACTTCTTTTACAATCAATAATATATAAATTAGGTTTTAAAAGAATTATAAGAATTAGCTCTGACTTTCACGATCAAATAATTGCATTTACATCACATTTACCTCATGTTATGGCAGTTTCATTAATAAATAGTGATGTAGAAGCTAGAAATACTGAAATCTACATGGGAGGCAGTTATAGAGATGCTACAAGAGTAGCAGATATAAATGAAGATTTATGGACAGAATTATTTTTAGGAAATAGAGAAAATTTATTAGAAGTAATAGATGACTTTATGGCTGAAATGAGTAGATTTAGAGAAGATTTAGCTAAAGGTGATAGAGTAGCTCTTAATAAACGTCTAAAGAGAGCCACAAAGAGAAGAAGACGCTTAGATAAATAATTTAACTTTTATAATACAAGAATTTATAGTTATCTTAAAATTAATGATAAGTATAAATTTTTGAAATAGAATAATGGGGGGAATAAATCTATGAGATTTGTTACATATTTACTAGAAGATAATATAGAGAGACTAGGGATAGTAAATAGCAATATGGATGGAGTTTATAATTTAAAATCTATAAAAAGTTTGCAAAATGCATATATTGATATGAATGATTTTATAGCAAATGTTACAGAAAATGATTTAAAGACTTTGCAACAGAGAGATTATGAAGGGGATGAAAGTATAAAAATAGACTATATCAAAGATATTAAATTATGCTCTCCAATAGTTAATCCTATAAAAGATATTTTGTGCTTAGGGCTTAATTATAAAGATCACGTTGAGGAAACAAATAGAAGCTTTAATGCAAATTATGAATTACCTAAATACCCAATTTATTTCTCAAAGAGAGTAAATAAAGCTATAGGAACAAATGATAAAATAACTAATTATCAAGGTGTTTCAAATGAATTAGACTATGAAGTAGAGCTAGCTGTAATAATAGGAAAAGAAGGAATCAATATTAAAAAAGAAGATGCCTATGACTATGTATTTGGATATACAATAATGAATGATGTAAGTGCTAGAGATTTACAACAAAGACATGGTGGACAATGGTTTAGAGGAAAGAGTATAGATACTTTCACGCCACTTGGCCCATGTATTGTATATAAAGATGAAATAAAACCACCAGTAAACTTAAATGTTTTGAGTAAGGTTAATGGAGAAGTTAGACAATTGTCAAACACAAAACATTTTATATTTGATATACCAACAATAATAAGTGATTTGTCAGCAGGGATGACACTGAAACCAGGGGATATAATCGCCACAGGAACTCCATCAGGAGTTGGGATGGGATTTAAACCACCTAAATATTTGAAAAGTGGAGATAAAGTTGAGTGTACGATTGAAAAAATAGGTACACTTGTTAATATAATTGATTAAATAGGAAATAAAACAAAGGGAGTGTTGCAAAATAGAGTAAAAAAACTATTTTGCAATACTTCTTTTTTAGTTTGAGGTAAAAAAGAAAGCTAACGCTTAAAAATGTCTAGATTTTCATATTTTTGAGCATAACAAATAGAAGTAGTTAAATTTTATATTTTTACATATTAAGCTACTTCGTTTTCTTTAAATAAGGATATTCCTAAACG
>NZ_JAHLOQ010000026.1 GCF_018917435.1 Intestinibacter bartlettii | reverse complement strand
AATATAATTTTATTAGGCTTATTTGTCATGCCATTTTTTAATATGTGAAATCTAAAATTGAACCTATCGGTTATTAATCCTGTCGAGGATCATTTTTTTCATATCTAGTTAACAAAACCATTTCCCCTTTTTAAGCATTTACAAATTTAAGCATTTACAAAATATATTTATAAGCACTTAGTTTAATAATAGTATATAAAAGAGATTATTGGGTTTATTTTGAGCAAAATTTTAATAACATCTAATAAATCTAAATTAAAAAGATTTTATAATAAACACTCCTTTACAATACTTCTAAATTTACACTTAATATATAAACATAAAATTAGAGGTGTATATAAATTGATATTTTACATACACCTCTTTATAAGCGATAGCTTTATAAACAAGATAATCACTATATGAATCTTATACTATTTAAAACTATCTATAATTTTTATATAGTTTTTCAATTATATTTACAATCTCATACATTACCCAAGCGCAAACAGCAAGCACAAATACGCCCATCATAACTATATCAAGTTTAAATACCTGGCTACCATATACAATTAAGTAACCTATACCATTTCTAGAAACTAAGAATTCTCCTACTATTACACCTACCCAAGCCATACCTATATTAATTTTAACTATATTTATTAAATTACCTATATTAGCAGGTAATATCAATTTAAATAATATTTGAAGCTTAGTAGCTTTAAAACTTTTAAGCATTTTAATCTTTTCTTCATCAACATTTATAAAATAATTATATGCTGACAATATAGTGACAACGATAGAAATTAATATTGCAGTTACTACAATACCTTTTATATTAGCTCCTACCCAAACAATTACTATAGGAGCTAAGGCTGTTTTTGGAAGTGCATTTAATACTACTAAAAATGGATCTAATACCTTTGAAAGTCTAGGCGAAGCCCAAAGTAATATTGCAACTATCACACCGCCTACTGTCCCTATAACAAGACCTAGTATTGTCTCATATACAGATGTCTTAACGTGGACCCAAAGTTGACCATTTTCCATATATCTCATAAACAAATCATATATATCTGATGGTTTACTAAATAAAAATGTGCTTATAACCCCTTTATTAGCTAATATCTCCCATGTTGCTAATATAGCAACTAATAAAAGAATTTGCAAAATAAATACTTTTATTTTCTCTACTTTAATACTTCTTAAATAATTTTGATATCCTACAGAAAGTTCTTTGGAATTTTTTTTAGAAGCTGATGAAATTTCAGAAGACTGCTTATTTTTTTTAAATTTACCCAATGTCATAATTATCTATCTCCTTCCAAAGAATATCAAAATACTGTTGAAATTCTGGCATTTTTCTACATTCAAACGGTGTCTTTTCGCCTTGAATATTTTCAAAATGTATTTCATGTTCACACTTAATTGTAGCAGGTCTTTTTGAAAGTACTGCAATTCTATCAGACATTGCTATAGCCTCACTTATATCATGAGTAACAAGTAAAGCTGTTTTATGTTCATTCTTTATGATTTTATAAATATCATCGTTTACCATTAGTCTAGTTTGATAATCAAGAGCAGAGAAAGGTTCATCCAATAAAAGTATGTCTGGGTCTACTGACAAAGTTCTAATAAGCGCTACTCTTTGTCTCATACCTCCTGACAATTCTTTTGGATACATATCCTTAAAATCCCAAAGTCCGTACGTTTTTAAAAGTCTCTCGATTCTATCTAGTGATGCTTGATCTTTTCTTTTTAAAATTTCAAGACCTATTGTTATGTTATCCATTATAGTTCTCCAGTCTAATAAATGGTCACGTTGAAACATATATCCGATTGTTCCATTAATGACCACATTGCCCTCTGTTGGTTCTATCAATTTTGTCAATATGTTTAAAATAGTAGATTTTCCACTTCCAGATGGTCCAAGCAATGAAAATATCTCACCCTGCTCAACATAAAAATTGATATGATCAAGTACACGCATCTCTCCATCCTTAGTATAAAAAGTTTTCGTCAAGTCGTTTACTTCTACTATTTTTTCCATGATGTCACCTCCCCAGTAATTCACTTGCATAGTTTATATTATTAATATTTAAGCTAATTTGTACCAAATTATATTAATTTTTACTTTTGAATTTCAGAATAACTTTTCGATAATAATTAAACACTTTTTTTAATGTAATTTTATTTATTTATAATTTTAAATATTGAGTTAAAAGTTTATCTACTTAAAATCTACAACTTATATCATTGATATTTTTAAGATTTCTATTGATAAAACACCACTTGAATAATATTTCTTATCATTTCACTTATATTTTTTAACGTATCGAACTATTTAGGTTTATTTTTTTAAATAAAATTTCAATAATCGTATGGTTGCGAATTATAGCTCAAACCATTGAAAATACTTAGAAAACGTAATCATTACATATTTTACCAGGAAAAAGTTATCATTTTTTGTCGAAAAAGGTATTTACAAAATTAATTTTTTAACATATAATCATAATTGTCCTCGGGATAACACCTAAGAAGTGTCAGGAAATCACTTTCAGGAGGTGGTCCGTTAGGAAAAGAAAAGGTATATTATTATAAAATTTTGGAGGTATCATATTATGATGAATATTTTAATAGGTACTGCTTTACTACTAGTAGTACTTGCTCTATTTACATTATTTAGTTACAAAGCGCCTCAGGGTATGAAGGCTATGGGTGGTCTTGCAAACGCTGCATGTGCGTCTTTCTTAGTGGAAGCGTTCCACTTATCATTCTTTGGAGATGTGTTAGGTATAGAATTTTTACAAAATGTTGGTAATGCAAACGGTTCTTTAGGTGGTGTTGCTGCTGCAACTCTAGTTCCTTTAGCACTTGGAGTTTCTCCAGTTTACGCTGTATTAGTTGGTTTAACTTGTTTAAACTTTAAAATATTACCAGGTTTCATAGCTGGTTACATAGCATCATTTGTTATTAAATTCTTAGAAGAAAAAGTACCAGCTGGTCTTGACTTAATAGTTATAATATTAGTTGCTGCTCCTTTAACTTACTTCATAGGAGATGTTACAAGCCCAGTTGTAAACGGTGTCTTAAATACTGTAGGATCAGTTTTAATAGAGGCTTCAACTGCTTCACCAATAATAATGGGTATAATCCTTGGTGGATTAATAACAGTAGTTGCTACTGCTCCACTTAGTTCAATGGCATTAACTGCTATGATAGGACTTACTGGTGCTCCAATGGCAATCGGTGCTTTATCAGTATTCGGTTCTTCATTCATGAACTTCGTGTTCTTCAGCAAAATGAAATTCGGTTCTAAAAAAGATAATATAGCAGTTGCTATAGAACCATTAACTCAAGCTGACTTAATATCAGCTAACCCAATACCAGTATACGTTACTAACTTCATAGGTGGGGCTATGTCAGGTGTAATAGTTGCTTCTATGGGACTTATAAATAACTCACCAGGAACTGCTACTCCAATAGCTGGTCTTGCTGTAATGTTTGCTTACAACCCTGCTGTTAAAGTATTAATAGCTGCTGTTGGATGTGCATTAGTAAGTATGTTAGGTGGATTTATAGGACATGCAATATTCAAAAACTATAAAATAGTAACTGCTGATGTAGTTCGTGGAACTAAAACAGAAGAAGTTGCTGCTTAATTAATAAATATTTGATAATCTAATTATAAACATATAAATTAACATTATAAAAATAATATCTTAATAATAAAAAAAGAGCTTGTAGAAATCCTATAAGCTCTTTTTATTTTGTGATAATAAATTTTTTAACAAATAAATTTGAATTATTTACCAATTATGTTATACAATATAATTAATAATTATTTATTATTTAGTGAGGTAATGTAAATATGGAAAAAGACAAAACAGTATCAAATACCACTATTAGAAGATTGACTAAGTATTATCGTTATATAGAAGAACTAAATTCTAAAAATGTAAAAATCGTCTCATCATATACATTAGGTAAAATGATGGGAATAAGCCCTTCTCTAATCAGACAAGACTTCAATGCAATTGGAGAGTTTGGACGCCAAGGTCATGGTTATCAGCTCGATACTTTAAAACAAGAAATAGGAAATTTTTTAGGTCTTAATAAAGTACATAATATGATAGTTATAGGTGCAGGAAATCTCGGTCAAACATTGGCTAACTACGATGGTTTTGATAAGGTTGGCTTCCCTATTAAAGCCTTATTTGACATAAATCCTAAACTTATCGGAATGAAAATAAACGGAGTTGAAATAATCGATTTAGATAACTTAAAATCATTTATAAAAAATAACAATATAGATATTGGCATATTATGCGTTAGAAAACACTGTGTCCAAGAAATGACAGATATATTAGTAGATGCCGGCATAAAAGGTATTTGGAACTTCTCTGCTACTGATATAAATGTACCAGATGATGTAAAAGTAGAAAATGTAAACTTCTCTAATAGCCTATTTACCTTGTCTTATCTTATGAATGACAAATATAATTTAGCTTAAATTATATTAATTTAGAACCTCTTATTTGGGGTTCTTTTTCATTTTTAATTATTATATTATTTTTAGCATATTTTTCAACCTAAATGTCAAAAAGTTATTTTAAAAACTGTGGGGAAATATAATTTCAGATCGGTTTTAACAAAAAGTATATTTACACATAGTTTTTAAAATAAATTCTCAAAAATATTACAAATGAGTTCTTGGTTTTTATATAATTGTTATTATTACAATTTCCTACTCGGATTTATTTAACATTTTTACGATTTTAACATAAAAAATTATATTTATTCGCAAAATGTCAAGTTTTTTTGTAATGAAATCTATATTAATTAATTGTATAATATTACTAAATAATTAAGGAGGTATCTCATGACAAGGGAAGAATTAAACATAATAACAGAAAGCGTATTTAACAATTTATTAAGTCAAAAATACTCTTCAGAAGAATTAATAAAAAAAATTACAGATCTTAGTGAAGAAAATGGCGAAGAACTAAACGCAAATCAATTTGCTATGTTTTTATTTTATCAAAATCTTGAATTTACAAAAGATTATATAAATGAAGTGCTTGAAAATGTATTATTAAATAAAAATATATAATAAACGCCGTTTGGGGAGGCGATGTTTTGATAACCTATAACTTAAATATTGATGGTAAAACTTATGATGACTACTACTCTACTTTAAAACAACTTGGAAAAATGATTATAGATAAAGATTACAATAAATCTAAGAAATATATAGATGACTTTAAGGTTTATATACAAAATTTTGAGAAACTCAGAGATGATAAATACTACTTTATTGAGATAATGCTTATTGGAGTTTTATTTGATGAATATATAGATTATACTCCAAACTATAAACCATATCTTTCTTTTTTTTATAATTTTTTAAATAAAAAAAGAAACTCAAAGTTCAAATCTCAAATAGATATTATAAGAGGTAAAATAAATACTTCACTTTATAGTATTAAAAATGATAAATCAAATTATAAAACTAAATTTACTAATTACAGTCTAGATGATTTTTACAGATTGATAAAGTGGCTTGATGCTACTTATGACTTTAAAGATGAGGTTGTTAGACTTAAAATTTGGTATGAATTTTTAAAAACAAAATCTAAAGATTACGTAAGCTTCTTTTTTGATTTTACATTAAACCATGTAGAATATATAAAAAAGCTAGGAGATGAAAATTTACTCATCTATCTTCCTAATTTAGAAAATTACTTAAATACGTATAAACAAGACCACTATAATAAAGAAGATATTATATATTGTGGCAAGGGGTTTATTCAGTATTATTTTAATATGATTTTTTCTGAGGTTATGAATGATATATTTAGAGATGATTTTTTAAATACAGATAAAAAAGTAGTATTTTTACCAGCATGTATGACACAAGATAAAACTCCATGCAAATGCTCAAACACATCTTATGGCGGTAGGTGCAATTTTTGCTCATCAAATTGTAATGTAAATAGAATTTCAAAACTAGGTCAAAAATATAATTTTAAAGTTTATATAATAGAACATGAAACAACCCTTTCATCATTAGATATTAATAAAAATATTGGAATTGTGGGAATTGCCTGTGCTTTAAACTTAATTGCTGGTGGTTTTAAGGCTTTAAGACTTGGATTTATTCCGCAATGTGTTGTTTTAGATTATTGTGGTTGTTCAAATCACTGGTTAGATAAAAAACATATGACTAGCATAAATGAAAATAGACTTTTAAAAATAATTTTAAATAATTAATGAAAAAAATAATCTGGCATATATATAGTGCCAGATTATTTTTGCTATTTTTAATAACTTATTTGCCGTATTTTAATTTTATGATTACATCTCAATATGCACATCTCACTTCCCTCAGCTATTTAAATATTTTTCATAAATTTTCTTTTCTGCTAATTTTATAGCCTCAATTGGGTCGTATCCCATTTTAACATATTTTTTAGCTATTTCTATCAATTCATCTATCCTATCTAACATAATTATCGCCCCTTTGAACTTAAAAAACCTATCAAAACCATTATTTGTAATCTTTTAAACATAAAATTCGATTATTTATTTATTAGATAAATGTATTTAAATAGCCTTCTTTTTTTTATATACAAATTATTACATTTTTCGCTATTTTGTAAAATTCTACATTATTTTACAAAATAAAGTCACATATTACAAATTTCAAAATATTATATAGTAGCCCTTAATTTATTAAGGTTCAATTTTTAGCCTAATTTAATTTAAATTAAATTATTCATAAGGAGAGTGAGTTTATGGCTAATATCACAGGAAAACTTGTTTTCGATAAAAATAGAAATGGTCAAGAAGACTCTGGTACCGATGTTGGTCTTGCGAATGTGCCCGTAGTCTTACAAGATACAGCTACAAATTCTTTATTAGCAGTTAACACGACTGCTACTGGTGAATTTGAGTTCCAAAATGTTAATGATGGAACTTACAGACTTGTTGTCGTTGGCGACTATGCAGGTAGTGCTGAAACAAGTCCAGCAGATTTTACTAATGCTACAGCTGGCCAAGAAGCACAACAAGCTAGTCTTCCTGCCTATACAGTAGTACCACAAGGTAACCGTGTTGCAGGAATGAATGCCTTAAATGCTGTAACACCAACAACAGAAACTGTAACTGTAGCTTCTAATCAAAATGTAACTGCTCCAACATTTTATATAGGACCAGTTGATAATAAAGCTTTAACAATAGACCCTGCGATAACATTAGACAATACTAATTTAATTACAAATGCTGACAATGGAACATTTGGAGAAGTTGCTCAAGGAAGTCAACCAAATTCAGGACCTGCAACAAATCCTTATGCAGCACAAAACTTAACTAATGATTTTACATTTGTGCAAGAAAACAACGCTATTGCTGATGGTCAATTTACTATTGGTAACACATTTAATCCAACAGGTGGAGCTAACTGGTGGCGCCTATCAGATCATACAACAGCTATCGAAACTGGTATGATGGAAATTGGTAACGGTACTACTGACAACAAAAACTTCTTTACTACTACTGTAAATGTTAAACCAAATACAAACTATTATTTAACTGCATGGGTAGCTAATTTAGATAAAACTACTACAGAAACACCTAATGCTGGTATCATTGTAAATGGTGCAGATGGTTCAGCTTTAACACAAAACCTAGCTAATCCTCTATCTACAAGCACTGATTTACCTCAGTGGACACAAATTGGAACAGTATTTAACTCTGGGGATAATTCATCTGTTACATTAAACCTTGTAAACGTAGGAAATACTAATACAGATAACGCATTTGCAGCAGATGATATTCAGTTAAGAGAAGTAACTTTACCATTTACTGTAGAAAAATCAGTAAATCCAACTAGTGCAGGTCTAGATGATACTGTTACTTACACAGTTGTATTAAATAATACATCTTCTAATACTTTAAGTAATGTTACTTTCGTAGATCAATTACCAGCAGGACTTGAATTTGTGCCTAATACTTTAACAGTTAACGGTCAAGCAAAAGCTGGTGCAGACCCTAATACTCAATTTACTATAGATAATATTACTGGAAATGGAAATGCTACTGTAACTTTCGATGCTAAAGTAGTATCACTTCCTACTACACCAAAAACAGACAATACAGCACAATTTGGTTTCAGTTATACTCCTATAAGTGGAGGTCAAGCACAAACTTTAAATCTTTCTTCAACAGAGGCAAATCCTCTTTATATAGGAGATGCAGTAATAGGTTCTACTAACTTTACAAAAACTGCAGGATCTACAAATGCAAAAGTAGGAGATGAAATACCTTATACTATAGCTATTTCAAATGGAGGAAACATTAACGCAAGTAATGTAACTATTACAGATGCTCTACCAGCTGGAACAACTTTAGTTGATAATTCATTAAGCGTTACAAATAAACAAACAGGGGATACTGTTGAGTATACAGGCGACTTAGCATCAGGATTAAAATTGACAAATGCATTACAACCTGGGGCAGCCAACGAAGTTAATATTTCATATAAAGCTCTTGTAAATACTGCACCAGTTGCTGGTACACTTACAAATACAGCAAACTTATCATATCAATATCAAAGAAATCCTAGTGATCCAACTACTGTAACACAAACTGGTACTAGTTCTGCTAATGTAACTGTAGAAGATTATCCAATTACAATAACTAAAACAGTAAATCCAGCAAATAACTTAGTAGTTGGAGAAGTTGTAACTTATACTATTACAGTTGAAAATACTAGCACTAATAATGCAACTTATACAAATGCTACAATTACTGATACTCTACCAGCTAACTTAACATACGAAAAAGGCAGCGTTACAATAAACGGTGAAACTTCTTCTCAAGAGCTTACAAACGGAATTAATTTGGAAAACAACCTAGCAGCTAATACACCTACTACAATAACATTTAAAGCAGCAGTTAATTCTATACCAGCAAATAAAACTATATCAAATACAGCTAGTATAAAATATGATGCTACTGTTGGTGGAGTAACTAGACAACAAAATATTACTGCAACTAGTCAAGCTTCTACATCAACTGTAGTTAATGCATCATTAGCAGTTACTAAAACTGATAACGCAGCATCTACTCTAGCAGTTGGCGATACTTTTAACTATACAATAGCTGTAAATAATAATGGTGAAGTAGCATTAAATAATGTAACTGTTACAGATAATCTTCCTTCACAACTTGAAGTAACACAAATATCAGTTGATGGTACACCTATTGATACACTTTCAACAAATAGTATACCTGTAGGTACTATAAACGTTGGTGCAACTAAGACAGTTGTAATTTCTGTAAAGGTTGCAAGCGAAGGACTTACTGATTTCCAAAATACTGCACTAGCTGCTACTGAATTATCTCTACCAGGACGTGCAGAGCCAATAGAAATCTCTGTAACAGGAACAGATAACAATGCAATAACTATACCAACTACTCCTACTCCAATAATCCCTGCAACACCTATATATGACTTAAATAGAATATGTATAATAAGCAGTGCAAATAAAAATGCAGTTTGTGTTGGAGATACAATCACTTATACTACTACAGTTAGTAATGTAGGTAGCGTAATTCTAGGAACTTCTGACGCTCCTGTAACAGTATTTACTAGTTTATCACCAGCTGTATCATTTATCCCAGGAAGTCTTGCGATAAATAATACACAAATAAATGTATCTAACCCTTATGCAATTAATTTAGGTATTTTACAACCAGGTGAAGTTAGAATGATTACTTTCAGCGTAAGAGTTTGTAATTGTTACCCTACTGTTATTTACAATATGCAAAAAGTTGTATATGGATATGACCCACTATATATTGGAACAAGTACGTATACAGCTAATAGCAATATTGTTATGACTTATGTATATTAGATAGTAAAACTGTAGATAGATTTGTTTTTACAAATTTATCTACAGTATTTTTTTAACACATAGAAAATTATATTTTTTAGAAAAGGAGCGTGATTTTATGGCAATTGTTACAGGATTACTTGTTTTTAATTTAAATAGAACAGGCGTTATTGATCCAACTCTAGATGCTGGAATTAGCAATATTCCTATTGTTTTGCAGAGTAGAGATTCTACATTAAGGACTTTGGCAACTTATACTGATGATAGTGGAGAATATAAATTTGAAAATGTTCCTCTTGGCGATTATAGAGTTGTTATTGTAAATACCTATGACGGCCTTATTATAGCCAGTCCTGCTGATTTTGATGCAAATGCAAAAGAAGCTAGCGAGGTTCAAACGGCCATATTGCCAGACTATACAGTAATAGACCCAAATATTGTTGCTGAGGGCATGAATGCACTAAGTGCCGTGTCACCTACAACTGTCAACTTATCTATCACAGAAAATCGTGTGAATATAGCTGACTTTTTTTTAGGTCCTGCAGAGTATTCTCCTCTACAGATAGATTCAAGTATTATTATTTCACCAGATAATTTAATTACGGTTGCTGATAATGGAATATTTGGAAGTCTACCTCAAGGAAGCGATACAAATAGCGGCCCTGCAACAAATCCTTATGCATCACAAAATTTAACTAATGACTTTATATTTACACAAGAAGCTAATAAAATACCAAAAGGATATTTTACTATAGGAAATACTTTTTCTCCAGTTACTCAAGATTATAATTGGTGGAACTTCTCTGATTATACGACAAGTATTGAAACTGGTATGATGCAAATCGTTAATGGAGAAGGTCTTAATAAATCGTTTTTTACTACTACTGTAAATAATTTAGAAAAAAATTCATTGTATTTGTTATCAGCATGGGTATCAAATATAGATAAAACTTCTGGTGTATCTAATTTACAAATAGGTATATCGATAAATGGGTTAGACAACTTCGATATATTGTACAATGATAATAGCCAAGATATCTTTGCTAGTTCAGATTTCCCAATATGGCAACAAATTGGAATAATATTTAATACTGGTGAAAATACATCTGTTCTATTAAAACTTTTAGATAAAGATGGTATGGCTTTTGCACTTGATAATGTTCAATTAAACCAAGTTACCTTGCCTACATTTTCTGTACAAAAATCAGTTTCGCCAACTTTCGCAAACGTTGGTGAAACTGTAACTTATACTATATCACTTACTAATGCTTCTAATACAGATTTAAGCAATATAAATTTTATAGATAGACTTCCTGATGGTGTTGAGTTTGTACAAAGAAGTGTAAAAATAAATCAAACTCTAAACCCTACTTTAAACCCAACAACAGGATTTACTATTCCTTCTGTTACTGATAACAATGTACTTTCAATTGAATTTGACGCTATAGTAACTTCACTACAACAAAATCCTTATATATATAATTTAGCTAGGATAAGCTTTGATTATACACCTATAGTAGGCGTTGACTCTATCTCTTATCCAGATCAAATTGCAATAAGACCTCTTTATGTAGGAAGGGCAATAATAAATAAGGATAGTTTTAAAAAGGAATCAACTTACAAAGATGCAACTATTTTACAAGAAATACCTTACACAATCACAATAAATAATACTGGAAATGTAAATGCAACAAATTTAGTTTTAACAGATTTACTACCTCCAAATTCATCATATGTAGCTAACTCTTTAAGTGTAAAATTAAAAAATACTGGTGAAGATGTAGCTTATAGCGGAAATATTGAAGATAAAATAACTATAGATTTAGTTAAACCTAATACTGAAAATCAAATTGTAGTCGAATATAAAATCTATACAACACAAGTTCCAGATAATAATCCTATTGTTAATAATGCTAGTTTAACATATAACTTCACCCAAAATCCGAGTTTTCCAGAAAAAGCAACTGAAACTACATCTGATTCTGCAGAAGTTAATATCTATAACTATTCCCTACAAGCAAGTGAATCTGTAAAACCAGCAACATCACTTTCAGTTGGAGATACTGTAACATATACACTTACAATAAAAAATAATAATCAATTTTCAAATACTTCAAATATAACAGCAACTGATATAATTGTTACAGATCCTTTATCACCTTATCTTCAATTTGTAGAAGGAAGTACAACAATAGACGGTGTTCCTTCAGATGATGATATAACAAAGGGAGTATATGTAAATAAAGATTTAAATAATAACGATACTGTTACTATAACGTTTAAGGCTACAGTAATTTCTAATCCACCAAGTAATATAATTGAAACAGTATCTAATATAAAATACAACCTTAAAAATCAATATGCATCAGTTGAGAATTTAACTTTAAATTCCAATAAAGTATTTTTAGTGGTAGGTAGATTAAATCAAATAGTTTCAATAATTCATACGGACAATATGATATCTGTTACTAATTATGCAGATAGATATATTACTTATATAGGAGATATTATAAATTTCACAGTCGTTGTTACTAATTTAGGTAGTGATAATATAGGCACTATAAGTCACCCTGTCACTTTATACAACAATTTATCTGAGTCAGTATCTATAATACCTAATACACTTATGGTTAATAATATACCTATTTATTATTCAAACTTGTATGAAATTAATTTGGGTACATTAGCTCCAGGTGAAATTAAAATTGTGTCATTTAGTGCTTTAGTTAATTATAATTACCCAAATCCAATTTATAGCCAGGCAAGAGCATTTTATGGATATGACCCAATATTTTTAACTCCAAGTACGTATTCTTATAACAGTAATATTTTAACTATATATATATATTAAAATTTAAAAGACTGTAGGTATATATTATATTTATCTAGAGTCTTTTATAGTAAAAATAATACATACTATCTCAACTACTTCTTTCTCATTACATAGACTTTATGATACAATATAGAAGGTCTCTCCAAACTTGGAAAGACTTAATATATTGAGGAGGAAAAATTAATGAGTTTTTTTAAAGAGTTATTTTCATCTTTTTCTAACAATAATTCTGAAAAACCCTCACAAAACACTGACATTTTAACTAATAGCGCAAAAAGGGTTATTCCTTCTATTGCAGATTGTTCGTACAGAAATACAGGTTTAAATAATATGACTTTTGACGAATTAAAAAATTTACTTAAAAACGACGTGTTTGAGAAAAAGTTAAATCGTGCATGTGGAAACAATGTTGCTTATGCTGATATGCTTAAAAAAGATATTGTTTATTATTACAATCTAATGGATGATTTAAATGATCATATTTGTTCGATTTTAACTGACAGGAGATTGCTTAGTGTAGATGAATGGATGGATGTCTTTTCTCATCTTCAAAGAAAGAATTTAATACATGATATTTATGAAGCTAAAAATAGCGATATCTTAGACGATTATAAGTATATTTATGGTGATGATTTAATCCGTAGATTAGAAAGTGACTACACTTGGATGTACATAAATTCAAGCTTACTGCTTGGTTGTGTCAGCTCAATTTATGAAAAACCACACTTTGGACACGATTTATTCGACTGCCCATGTGACATAGTGGTTGATGAAATTAATAAAGCTTGTGAAAAATGGACTGCATTTTTCTTTAAACAAAGAGCACCTAAAGTTGAAACTGCTACAAAGGAAGAAGTATCAACTAAAGAAGTTTATTATGACAAATCATATGAACAAACTTCTACTCACGATGTTTATAAAACTAAGGTAGAGGAAGTTAAAGAAGTTGATAATAGTGTTTCAGATGATAGTAGCTATGAATTACATAGTGAGAAAGTTGAAGATAATAAGCCTAAAGATGATTTTGTAGTTAAAACTGAATCTATCCTTAAAAGATGTGAAGATGATGAAATAGTACAAAATTCTTTTATTGGTGAAGAAGATGACGAACTTGTTGTCGCTGATTCTGTAGTAAAAAAATATGAAGATTTCGATTCAGTTGAAAATGAAATTATTGAAGAAGAAGTTGAAGAAGAAATTTCTGAACTAGATAATTATAACTCAGCTACTTCATATGACTACAGCTACAATAATGTTGAAATATCTGAAGTTGAATTAAGTTCTACATATCAAGATACTTATAAACAAGATGCTTATAAAACTGAAGATGTTTATACAGATTATACAACTAATCAAGTTCAAACTTATGAAGAGTTAGATAATGATTACGAAGTAGATACAAATTATAGCTATGAACAAGAAACTAAAACAGTAGAAAATACTGTTGATTATGTAGAAACTGTAAATACTGTAGAAACTGTAGATTATGTAGAAGATGAACCACAAAATAATGAAGAACATGTATTAAGTGAAGATGCAAAACAAGCAATTTATCAAGTTGCACAACAGTCATTCAAATATACTGACTTTAGTGCATCAACTTATAAAGACTTCCAAGACTTTATGGCCAAAAACGTATTTGATAAAAAATTAAACAGATTTAATGGCGATGTATTAAGATATACGGACGATCTAAAAAAGAACATCTTATATTATTATAATTTAGTTGAAGATTTAAAATATCATATGAACTTCCTTATGACATCTAAAGAATTAATCGATGTTGAAAAATGGATGAGTATATTTGGAAAATTACAAACTTCAAACAAAGTTGAAAATATCGAAACTACTCAAAACGCAGATATTTTAGATAGTTATGATGAAATCCCAGTAAACAATCTAATCCCTAGTTTAGAAAGAGATTATACTTGGATGTATTTAAGCTCAAACTTATGGCTTGGTTGCATTTATGCAATATACGAATATCCTGACTTTTCTTTAGCATTATTTGCTGAACCTGCAGGATGTATAGTAGATGAATTTATGTATGAATGTGATGATATTATGATAAATTGGAGACTTGGAAAATCAACTAATGCAGTTGAACAAATGCAAACTGTATAATAAAAATATATATTAGCTAAAAAGGTTGTAGAAAAATTTTATATTTATCTACAACCTTTTTATATTTTTTTTATCATACTGTTTAACTTTTCCTATCATATTTATATTTCAATTAATGTTCCCAAAATCTTTAACTACTTACCCTAAGTTATCTGATATATACTTAAATGTCAAATAAACGTCAATAATACATTTGTAGATATAGAAATCAATATTAAAAACTCACTTAATTCATCATATGTATTTTTTATTTTATTTAAAATCTCGCCTATTACTCCTAAAACTCCTGCTATTATAACTAAAATTACCTCATAAGAACTAGTATGTACTACAAATAATGAAGCTATACATGTAAGTGAAATAATATATAAACTCCTTATAATTCTAGCTCTTTTTCTTATAAAAAATTTTTTATCTACAAACATCATATTTACTATTATCAACGCCGGAACGATAATAAAAACTACCAGTATATTTGAATCTCGGAATTTAACCACCCCCACTTATAAATCTAATTTTTTGTATTTAATTAAAATATATATATAAATTAACATAAAATCAACAAAAGTATTTAATTGTAAAAATTACTTAACAAAGCTAATGTAAATTTAAATTTTTATGTAAAAAAATTTTTAAAAACCTTATTATTCTACTTTTAATTTCAAAAATATATATTTTTTGCAAATTAGTATTATCCCTCGACTCCATGCACTATTTATCTTTTTATAATCCTAGATTGTTGTGTTTTTTAGTAGCATATTTATTGACAATCTTTAAATTTAGTACTAAATTTAAATTAACAAAGGAAGTGAGGTTTATGAAACGCTGCATTGTTTTTGCTGGAATAGTATCTTAAAAATTAATAAAAAACTAGGAGGTTTTTAAATGGCTATTCCAGGAGATAAAATATACCCTCGAACTGGGGACAATCAAACTATTTATTTGAAAAATGTAATAACAAATCCCAATATACAAGTTGGTGATTTTACAATTTATAACGACTTTGTCAATGATCCAAGAGATTTTGAAAAAAACAACGTATTATATCACTATCCAATAAATCACGATAAACTAAGTATAGGCAAATTTTGCTCTATAGCTTGTGGTGCAAAATTTCTTTTTAATAGCGCAAACCACACACTATCATCACTTTCCACTTACACCTTCCCTATATTTTTTGAAGAATGGGATTTAGATGTAAAAAATATTACAAACGCATGGGACAATAAAGGTGATATCAAAATAGGCAACGATGTGTGGATTGGATACGAGGCCGTCATCTTGTCAGGAGTTACAATCAGCGACGGTGCAATAATAGGGGCACGAGCAGTCGTCACAAAAGACGTTATGCCATACACAATCGTAGGTGGTGTTCCCGCAAAACCGATAAAAAAACGCTTTAGTGATGATGTGATAGATAAACTTTTAGAAATCAAGTGGTGGGATTGGTCTAGTGATAGAATTCGTGAAAATATAGAATATATACAATCTGGTCAAATTGAAAAGTTAAGATAAACTGAATTGAAATAAACTTGGAGTACATCCCTTTAATTATATTTGGGATGTACTTTTTATGTTATTATGATTCTATTTAACAACTTTGTGATAGATTTACTTGTGTTGTAGTTCCATACTATTTATTAAAGTATGATGGTCGTTGTGGTGACTTTCGTAGTTGTGATGGCCTTCATAATTGTGGTGATCTTGTGTTATTACTTGTGAATTTGTATTTTGTCTTGACTGCTGTTGATTGGTTGATTCATTGTTTGTGCATGCTACTAGTAGTAGACTTAGTGATACTATTAGTATTGTGAGTGATTTTTTCATATCTTGCCCCCTTAATGTTATGTTTTTAGATTATTAAGTCTTCTCCTGTATTGTTCCCCTTTGAGCCTATGACTTCTTCCCCAAAAACATTGTCGTTCATTAGTTTAATTATACATACAAAATCTTCATTTTTGTCTATAATTTTGTTCAAATCTGTTTTAAATCTTATTAATTTTGATGGGTTCATTTCTCCCCTAAATACTGATTTTTGAAAATGGGATAGATATTTTTTACATACTTTAAATACTTTTTGTACTCGTTTTTCGCCTACATCATAAAACACAAATACATAGTTATAATTTAAATTTTTGCTCATTATAAATTCTCCTTACTGTTAAATGGAATGAATTCTTTATCTTCTAATATATTTTTTATTAATTTATAACAATCTAGTTTAATCGCTGTTCTGTACGTTACTTTTCGTTTTAATTTTGGGTGCATAAATACTGATTCAATTCTTTTTTCAAAAGCTTCTATAAAGATTTTTCGTCCTTCTTCATTTAAAAGGCAGTAGTTGTATTTTTTGTCGAAGTGTTTTGTTACCTGAAGTTTTTTCTTATTTACTAAATCAAAAATAGTTTTATACACTAAAACAGGTTTGAATACCTCACTTATGTCCAAGCTAAGTGAAAATCTTCCTTCTGATGGTTCATGCAAGAAACTAATCCTTTGATCTAGGTGTGTTCTGTAAATAGCGTTTATAGTCTTTGCATATAAAATAGAATTACCAAACGAAATTAGAGAATTTATCGGGTTATCTGGCGGTCTTTTAACCCTTTTATTCATTATAAAATCCTCTGGCAAGAAGTATTTAAAACTGGCATAAAATCGCTGCCAAATCTCACCTTCAACTGCCATAAGCTCATGTATATTTGTGGCATTTTCAATTTGTTCAAATGCTTCGTCTTTTATCCAATCGATAACTTCCTTGACCTCAGTTTTTTCATGTCTATAATAGTGATACAAAAGATCTGATATATTAATTCCAATCCCTTTAACTATAGCTTTTGCAATACTAAGTCTGGACTTGCTATCTTCGTACTTTCCAACCTGTTTCACAACTAATTTTCCGCTGTTGTATTTATTTCTAGGATAAAAAGTCCCACTATATCCCTCAAAATAATTGAAAAAATGGACGACAACATCATTTTTAGCCAAAAAATCAAGCAATTTCGTATTTATACTGATTTCATTTAAACAGTAAATCTCCTTAGTATTTTCAATCGGAATATAAACATTTTTGCCTTCTTTTCTAAAACATAGCGAATTATCTTTTCTACTTAGTTCCCCCATCGAAGTAATATATCTCGTACTACCCATTTTTCACATCCCCTTTTTAGATATAACAATATTCATAATAAGCACATTTTTTACATTTTGGTTTGTTAAGCACATCTGGAATAGTTTCATTCGATATTAATTTTTCTATATCGTTAATATAAGTTTCTAGCTCTTGTTCTATCTCATCAGTAAGCTCAAAATAATAAATCTTGTTATCACTCTTTTTCTTTTCAACACATTCAAGCTTGCCCTTTCTGATTATTCCTTTACTTTTTAAAACTTTTAAATAAAACAATAACTGCCACTTGCTCGCATTTATATCAGCATCTGACTTTTTAACCTCCGTAAGATACTCCTTTGTGATCTTGTCCACCTTTATATTCTCAATCGCTATCTCCGCATTATCAGCCTCCGATGACTTTTGCTCGTGAATTGGCCCTTCCTATCTTAACAAGCTCGCTGTTGTCTTCCAAATTTAGTCGATTCGCACATAAATAGCATTGTCGCTTGCAGTGGAAATAGTAGTTTACTAAGGTGCCGTTTATTTTCATATTCTCACCCCTTTTTTTGGTACATCATATGTTATTGGTAAATTATTCTTCTATACTCTTATAGTAACATATAAATCATGTTTAAATACATCTCATGTTACGGTTAAATTACGATACATTATTCCAAGACACTTACAGTTCAGTGTTTAAATACATCTCATGTTACGGTTAAATTGCTAAAAGCTATATCTTATATAAAAGGAATTACTGGTTTAAATACATCTCATGTTACGGTTAAATAGTTATATAGGCAATCAGACTAGAATGGATGTATAGTTTAAATACATCTCATGTTACGGTTAAATAATCCATTTATAATACCACTAGCAAAATTGCTTATTGTTTAAATACATCTCATGTTACGGTTAAATCCAGCTTGCTTCCAGTTAGATATATTTGTAATATTTGTTTAAATACATCTCATGTTACGGTTAAATATGCAATCGGTTCCTTCTAAATAACAATTATCTGGTGTTTAAATACATCCCATGTTACGGTTAAATTTGTCCAAGGGTAGAGCAGCAAGTATTTATATCATATGTTTAAATACATCCCATGTTACGGTTAAATTATCTAAATCCATTACATCTATACCGTCATTTGCCCGTTTAAATACATCCCATGTTACGGTTAAATCTTTGGGAACTTAGGTTGCAAGTAAAAAATAGGTTTTAAGTTTAAATACATCCCATGTTACGGTTAAATACCAGTAATTTACACATTCCTTATTTATATAATATCACATAAACGTTGAAATCCCAACAATTACGCAAAATTTTTCCAACCGAAGTCCTAAAAACAAATCTTACGCCAAAAATTCACTTCAACATATTGCAGTTACTAGATTTCAACGTAATATTTAAAACCATGCGGTTGGAAAAATTTCATCAGTTATAATCTATAGTCATGATCTATTTTTAGAAAAACTCACCGATATTATTTTCAAATTTCTCTCTGTCTAATTTGCCTTCTTTAAAGTATTCTTCGCCGTCAAATATGCAGTAAATCTCCCCGATAATGTCATTGTAGCAAGGTCTTTCGCTACATCTTACTTGGTATATAAAATAGTTCATCTTGCTTTTTATTTGTGACAGTTTTACTTGCTTTTTGGCGTAGTCCATTTCGTTATTTTTAAGTAATTCTTTATAATTATCCCACACTTCTTTGCCATCGATTATTGTGCCGTCTTCTAAGTGTATTGTTGTGCAAAGGTAAATTGTTGTGCTCCAGTCATCATCATCTATGAGTTGCATTCTGTTTTTTATTTCTGTTGATTTTAAATTTGCAACTGTTTTAGCAAAGAAGTCATCTATATTGTTTTCGTTTAATTCATTGTTTCTTCTTTTTAAAAGCTCAAATATTCTTTTATAGTAATCTGTGAAATTTTTATTTTGTAGGATTTCTCTATTTTCTGATTTTAGCAGTGTAAACTCGTTGTTGTGGCGGTAATCATCTCCATAGATTTTGTTGTGATTGTCCAAGTTAAAAAAGTACACTATTCCATGTCTTTTGCAGGAACGGTTTATTCTTCCCATAAATTGTTCTTCGTTCTCCAAAATCGATATATCTTTGTAACCTATGTCCATATCTATGTCGACTCCAGCCTCGATAACTTGTGTTGCCACTAATATTATCCCGTCTTGTTCTGCTTTTTCACTTTTTATCATCCCTAAAATCCTATTTCTCTCATATATGCTGTCATCTCCAGTCATAAGCTCGATTAGTGCATTGTCATTATCACCAAACTCCATCTCTTCTTTTAATCTCTGATAAAATGCATATGCTGATTTCTTTGTTATAAATTCAATCAATATTTTCTTTTTAAGCTTCATGCTTTCTAAAACATGGTCGAACAAAACATCTTCGTCAAATTCTTGATCTAACAGGTCGTATCTTGCTTCTACTCTATCTTTAAACAACGGATTTAGAAAATACTTATCTCTGTTTTTTATCAATGTTGTCGTTTTTTCATCGCAATCAAGCAGCTTGTTTAAGTCAGGTAAAGTCGCCGACATTATTATAACTTTGATATTTAGTATTTTTGCAAATCCATTTAAAAATGTAATTATCTCTGTCCAGATTGAGTTTTTATAAGATTGGATTTCGTCTAGCACTATTACGCTGTTTGGCAGTTGGTAAAAGCCAAAACACGATTCTCTTCTATCTCCAAACATTGTGTCGAACAAACTTACATGTGTTGTCAAGACTATTGGATAATTTAAAAACTGTCTGTCTAATAAGAATTTTTGATAATCGCTATCTTCGTATTCGTCTTGATTTCCTGCTTTATCATCTGATTGATCTTTAGTTTTGTCTTTTGATTTTTGCTTAATCGGTGTTATTGAGTTTATTACTGCTATTTTTTCGTAAACTTTTTTATTATTTCCAAACGTATTATCCAAGCTCTTTGTAGTTTGTTCAACTAATGTGTTAAACGGATATACATAAAATATTTTGTTTAGATTTTTGTTTAATTCAAATAATTTATAGCTTAGATTTAGTGATGAATTGGTTTTGCCACTTCCGGTTGGGGCCTCAAAGTAATGAATGTTTTCATTATTATTTCCTACTAGGCTTTTTTCACTTTCTATAAAAATTTCGCTCCTAAGTACATTAATATCTACATTTTCAAAAGATTTTTCTTCATTTTGATTAGAATTTATGTTTTTATATTTTTCTATCTTTTTATTTATATCAGTATTTTTAAATACGTCATAAATCTCTTTTATGTCGTCAATTTGCCCAACTGATGCGATTTTAACGTCGTTTATATATTCGCTAGTTGCATAATAATCGCTCGCCACCAACATGGAGTAAACTAGCCTTTGGTATATAAACAGACAAATTGCTTTTTCCTTAGGTATGTTTTTTAAAGCAGAATCTACGCTCTTTTTTATGGTATCTAATTTTTTTTGATTTAATCCAACTCCATATTTATTAAACAAATCTATATCTTCATCCCTAATAAGTTTATTTATCGCCAAAATCTTGCTGTCTCTTTTTTTGTTTAAATTTGACATATAGCTTTCAAAATCGCCCAAGTCGCTGTGATGTCTTGATATTATGTGCGAATTTAAAGTCATAAATAACCTCGCGATTTGTTTTTCTTCTTTTGTCAAATCTTTATATTCTGTCTTGATATAATTGTAGTAATAATCTAAATATACTGTTGATGATATTAACGAATGTTTTGAAGTTATAACATTTTGATATTTATTTAGTGTAGTTTTATCTTTTATTATTTTGTTTTTCATCTTTTGACTTTGAAACAATGGGTTTAGCTTGCCTATATCGTGGAGAATTACCGTATTTATAAGCATCTCTCTAAAAATCTTGCTTAGGTTTTCACTATATCCATCAAAAAAAGTGTTCTCAATTTTTAAAAATGCATCTTCAAGCTTTTTATTTTTAAAAATAAGTTCAAAGTAATACTGCGTTCTGTCTGTATGTTCTTTAAGTGTTTCTTTTTCTTTTTTTGAATCATTTTCGTCTATATGAGCATAAAATTTATACTTTTTATTTAAAAACTGATCTATATTAAATTCGTTGCAATCTTTAAAGTACATATCTTCCCTCCTATTTTTATATCAATAAAGGGGGACTAATCCCCCTTTTATTTTTTACTGTTTTTAACCAAATCTTTACTTCTTTTAATCAAAGATAATCTCTAGTTTAAATAAACTCCAAATTATCAATAAAACACAATTTTCCTACCACCGACCTCAAAAATATCAATATCACAATTTACGCTCACATTCATATTTGTAAAAATAAACTTCTCCATTACATATAAATTTGTACTTTGTTCAAGTGCTACTGGCAGTCTTTCTTGGTATTTAAACGGATCAATTTTTTCGTAAAAATCGTCATCATCTTCTTCTTCGTTTTCTTCATCTTCTTCGTAATTATTAAATCTAAACATATTTTCTTTAAACATGCAGTCTATATTTTTAGTGTTTTTCAAAATTTCTATATCCTTATCTTCAAACAACTCTACATTATCTATGTTTGCGATGTGGTCGTTTTTGCCGAGATAGGGAATATACACAGCTCGTCTATTTTGGATGGAGTCTGCTAGGTTTTCGCTTATTTCATCACAAATTTGGAAATATATATCCCATGATGGATACTCAAGCCACTGTTCTCTTGTGATAAGGTTGCCGCCTTGTTCTTTTGATGCATAGCCGACTGTATTGTTAAAAATTTGGACCTTTTTTTCAAAAAATCCTTCGTTCTTGGGAACTATTGATATTTTTAAACCTTTTAATTTGCTATAAAACTCTGGATAATCCATTTGTTTTTTACTTTTTTGATTATAAAAATCCATATTGTTGTAGCCGCCATATCCCAAAATTGCACCAAACATCCCTAAAAGAGCAACTTTGTGAATGTTGCCATAAGTGTAGTACAAAATTGCATTTACATCAGGCTTTTTGAAAAATGCGTTTCTGCCATAAAGTCTAAACTTCAAAATCTTCATAGTCTACACCTCTTTTTGCGTAAATATGTTGTATATTTTAGCTCCTTTAATTTCACTTTTTAATGTTGTAGTATATGGATTTATGTAAATTTCCACACATTTTATCTTGTCTTTTAAGTCGTTTATAAGCTCCGAACAAGTTATTGTGATTATGTTTTTGTCATGTGTTTCTTCTGTTTTTTCAAATTCTATATATTGTGATAAATCAGGAAGATATAGGTCGCTATCTGTTTCGACAAATAAACCGAATTCATTTTCACAGCCCATTTTTGCATTAGTAGAATGTGAAGTTGCTGCCTTTATCGAAGTTTGTTTAAATTTTATGTAGTCGTCTTCTGTGTATCCATCTGTCAAGCCCATGTCTTTGTATTCATTGTATGCATTTGGGTTTATTACAAATGGATAGAAGTAGTGAGCCTCGTTGCTTACTATTTTACTACCTAATGTTGAGTTTTTCGCTTCTTTATCGCCATCCTTCTTTGTTGGGTCTCTAAAAGGTGATAAAATCTGTTGTTCTTCTGGCGTTGTGTCTGCATATTTATTGAACCCTTGACCAAATTGAATAGCACCTGTTATCGAGAAATTATTCCCTTCTTCTGCAAATGTTGCTCCAAAATTTTTAACATCTATACATTTGAACAAATTGCTCATTACAAGTTTACTGTCTTTGCATTTTTTTAAATCTTCTCCCTCAAACAAATACTCATATCTTTCTTTTAAAGATCTTGGTACTAATTGAACTTCGCCTTTCTTTTTATCTTCACTAATTTTCATAGATTTTATATAAAGGACCTTTTCGCCTTCATTGTCCCACATTTTTTTCATAGGATATTTAAAAGCCTTGTCGCTGCCGAATGTACTGCCATCAGAAGTTGTTTTTGGATAGCCAGAAAAGTCAGCATTCCAATTCGCCATTATAGAACTTATCCCCAATACTCCATATACTCTCTTATCCATTTAGTTATCCCCCTGTTCGTTTTCTTCTTTCTTTTCATAAATTAAGTTGCTATTTAAAAAACCTGCTATTATCATATCTTGGTCAACTTTGCCCTCTGGTCTGTACCCCAAAATCATAGAGTAAAGATTAGATGATCTGTCGTGTCTAAGCCCTTTTGCATAGTTATATTTAGTGAATAATTTTCTAAGTTTTTCTTTTAAGATAGCATCACCTTTAGCATTTAAAAATGGGTTTATAAGTGATTGATTTTTGTTGTTTGACTTGCTCAAAGACAATAAGTAGTACACCTCTTGTCCAATTGCAAAGTAATACTCCATATCGCTTTCAATTATCTTATTGTCTTTACAATTTATTTTTTCCCTTAAGTTTGTTTTAACTTCATTTAAAAAATCTGCCATTTTCCCCTCTCCTTTAAAATATTCTATGAAAGACCATCTCAAATTAAACTCATGTATAGCTAATACATTATATCCATTTACAACTGAATTTTTTGTAATTTCTAAAGATGCCCTATTCAAAACAGCTTCAACATCGTTAAAATATCCCTTGTAAAGCCAGTTAAATATAGAATTTCTGCATGTTAATAAATTTCTCTTTACCACATTATCATTAAGTTTAATTTCCTTAGGCTCATTAAAATAGTTTCCTTTTAAAAACTTAGAAAAATATACCTCATTTAAAAGATTTTGAATATCCGATTTGTTGTCGTATGTTGAGTAGTAGTCTATCTCTGTCCCCTTTGACAACTTTAAATCTACATCTATATACATATTGTAATCGAATTTCTTTTTTAGATTGTATCTGTACCCTGAGATAATGTCGTAGTCGATAATATCTGTGCTTATCCCCTTTTGAACTCTTAGATATATCCCCCTAAAATCGTTATCTTCTAACAGTTCTCCATTTTTCTTAGCAATAATATTATGTTTTGTAATTTCTTCATCTTTGTCTGTATTTATATAAATATTGAATTTTTGCTTAGTTGCACATGATGATAAATAGTCAAAAAACTTCTTTTGCAAAAGGACCTCGTCGTTATTTATTAAATAAGGAACTTTAATTTTTCTCGTATTCGTAACCAGATAAGGCTTTTTCGCATTTAGCCCCATGTTGTCGCTCGGCAATCCATACACTTCTTCGTTTATCATTTCATTGTAGTCGTTTTTGTTGTATATATTAGGCACAAGATATCTTTCGCTCTCCTTTTGATAAAGGGCTATAGTTTTATCGTTGTCGTCTTTAAATTGAAAAAATATCTTTAGATAATCCTTGTTTTTCATATCGATATCTAGGTTAAATATATTCTTCTTAATCCAAAATCTTATCCTTTCCAAAAGCTCACTATCGACCTTGCCAAGCTTTTTCTCAACCTCTTTATAAATCCCCCTAGCCTTTGGTTTAGCTTGGTATTTTTTTAAAGGGTCTTTTAAAATATCATAATAATTATCTATTATATCATCTGTAAGTTTGCCGTTTTGAATGCTGTCTTTTTTAACCCAAAAACTCAAGTAGTTGTTGCTGTGAATTATCTTTTTAAGATCTATCGGTTTGTTCATCTCAATCAATTTACTATAATAATCGTACATTCTCACATATTCATAATAAAGATTGCTCTTACCCTCAATTTCTTTTTTCTTTTTGTCGAACTTTATATCAAAAGACTCCCTTACCTCAAACTTATCATCACAAATATCCACCACAACATAAGTCCCATCAGCTGGTATATGGTTGTCGATAATAAGCTTGTCACCTTCTTGTTTAAGTATAGGTTCAAAAATTTCCAAACAATCCTTTAACACATAAACACCCCCTACTATAAGAACTTATAGTTTACAAAGCCACATCCTCGTGAGTTCATCTCCATAATCCCAGAGCCAAGCGCCATATAAGCAAGTTGTTGCGCCCTCTTGTCATCTGATATATAAAGATTTACCTTGTCGCCCAATAATTTGATATTTTTGTATCTCACCGAAATAGGCTTTCTGTTTTTTAGCTCAATCTTATTAAAAAGCTCAAAATCCTCGTCCATCTTCTCACCAGTTATATCGTTGTACTTCTTTATCAGATTTTCCTTTAACCTTCTCTCATAATCATCAATCGACATACTATCTCGCCAATAACCGCTGTCATTTTTGATTATCGCCGGTGTCAAGGAGTAGATTTTCTCAATAGGCTTTTGAGGTATAATCTTGATTTCACTAGATAACGCCTTAACATAATAAGTCTCAACATCTAACAGCGAATTTGAAAAAAACTCCGCCAAATTTAAATCAAGCGTCCTAATAGTAAGCGCATACACCTTGCCCTTTTTATAAATACGGTCACTCTCAACCGGATATAAAGAATCAAAACAATAGAATTTGTACTTGTTCATATTGTGCATACTCAATAATTCATCTCTCTTTGAAAAGCTATAATCGATAAGCCCGCACACCCTCGACTGCATTTGATCTGCTGACGTGTCTTCCTTTACTAAAACCTTTACCCTTATCTGTATAATCTGCATATTACATCCCCCAAAATATATATTTTTGTATCTATATTGCTTGTTTTTTTAGTTGTTTTTCTGTTTTTTTCTGTTATTTTGTCTTTTTTTGGTTTATTTTCTTTTATTTTAATTATATATGTTTTTTTTATAAATTTTAGTTGTATAAAATCACTCTATACCGTATAGAGTGACAAGTGTTGACTGGTGTGGACTTATTTTTATATTTGTAATTTGATTTACTTTTGGTTTTGTTGAATGTAGTGTGATTTTTGAAATTAAGTTCGTTTGATTTTTGAGTTGGGTGTGTTTTGTGGGCGTGCATATCATGCTTGGGTGTAGGGTGTGATTTATAATTGGAAAATGTAATGGAGATAGTCGTCGGTTTTAGTTTTTTGATCTAACAGTGTTGCTTGTGTTGTAGATTGTCTGTAGGTTGATGGTTTTGATTTTTGTAGGGGGAGGTGGATTATGTAACTTAATAGATGTGGTCACTTTATATCCTATAGTGTTAGATTGTTTCAATTTTCCTTTGGGGAAGGTAGCTTATATAGCACATTTGTAGATGCAAATAAAGGTGGTAATGTTCAAAAATTGTTTCAATTCCCCTCAGAGAAGGTACCTTATATAACGTGTTCTATAGCTAGAGAAAGGGATATACCAGTATTATCGTTTCAATTCCCCTCAGGGAAGCTACCTTATATAACCCCTAAATTTTTAGCCCTTGCAATTACTTGCTTTCAGACCTCCGTTGCGGGGTACAACTTTTTTATTGCATATAAGAAAAATTTTATATCCTCAAAACCACCTCAAACCGTTGGTATCACTGGTGCGTGGCGGTTGGATTTTTTTATAAGGTAAATTTTATATTTTCTTTATTTTTTTAAGTTGTTATCTCGTTATAATGTAAATTTATTTGAATATTTATTTTGCTAAAATCCATGAATTTCTATGTTTTAAGGGTTTTATATTTATATTTTAGCACAATAAAAAGTCGTATGTGACCAATTTGGAAAATTTCAAGATAAATTTGTAATCGGCACACTTTTTGATATGATAGTTGGGCGCTTAGTCTATACAATTATAATTAGTGATAAAGGTGGGAGGTGGTTATATGTCAAGTTTAAGTTTAGGGATTGGCTCTGCAATTTCTATCATAATACATTTTTAGTCGTGTTTTAATTTTTAGGAGGTGATTTTATGGGTATTAAATGTGCAATTTGTCCGCTAAAGGTTTTATGTCTTTTGACTTCTAGTTCTTGCTGCTAGTTTTTTGTTTGGGAGGTGTAATTGTGAGAGAATTAAATAGTTTTTTAAGGCATTGTACAATGTTAATTGTGCAGTGCCTTTTTTGTGTTTTGCATATTTGAGTTATAATTGTATGTTTTTTGTTTTTAATGTAAGTATATCCATAATCATAGGTTGTAAAATATAATAAGAACTTTATCATGCAATTTCAGTTGACTAATATAATTCCAAATATAATTACAAGTTTTTAACCTACATAAAAAAAATCACTAGACTCTTTTAAATCCTGTGATTTTTTATCCTATTTCATAAAAAATATTCATAAATTTATAAACTATAACAACTTTCTTAATTTTATTAGTTAGTTGTCTCAGTTCCTCTTAGGGAAGATACCTTATATAACATATAATATCCAATTCGCAGCACTTGCAACATTTCCGTTTCAATTCCCCTCAGGGAAGGTACCTTATATAACTTATTCAGTAATTCAAATGGAACTAAACGTTCTTTAGTTTCAATCACCCTTAGGTGTGAGGCCTCCTTAAACGGAAAGACTATTACTCTGCTGAGTACGTGGATTTCCAGTTTCAATCACCTTTAGGTGTGAGGCCTCCTTAAACAATAGACATAATAGGTGATAAAGATGTGTTTAAGTGGGGGTTTCAATCACCCTTAGGTGTGAGGCCTCCTTAAACTTATCATATACTACATATGGTACTCCAACCCATTTATAATGTTTCAATCACCCTGTATAATATATATAGGATTTAACTAGAAAATATCTTAAAATAATCACGAACATTGCGAATAAAATCTATCTTAATTAAATTCTATCACAACTCATTTCAAATTTAAATCACTTCAATTAAATTTTCTATTTAAATCCCAAAATATAGTACCATTTTACTGAGTAATGGATGGATGTAATCCCCCTGGGTGAATAAATATTATTCTATACCCGTCCTGAAGACTATCCTCCACCAGTAAAACTTTATGATTTGCTGGTTGGATTTTCTTTTATGAAATTATCTGTATAACTATCAAGGTTATAAATTTACTGATTTAGGTGGAGTTTTACTCAGAATACTTTAAATAAGGAGGTTGTTATGTCTAAATTTTTAAATAAAATGGTTGTTGGTATTGACGTAGCAGCTGATTTTTCAGTTGTTGCAATACTCTCACCGAATGGTGAAATATATAAAAATCCATTCAGAATAGAACATGATTTAGATGGATTTAAAAAACTAGAATTAGTAATCAAAAAGGGTGAAAATGAATTTAATGATAAGTGCGGTATATTCATGGAATCAACATCAATATAACATAAATCCCTTTTCCACTATCTAATTAGAGAATTCGATACATATGTTTTAAATCCTTTAGTAGTATGTTCTAATAGACAAAAAAATATTAGAAAAGTTAAAAGTGATAAAAATGATGCCCTTAATATAGCTTATTCTTGTAAATATCAAGACTTAAAGGTCTCTCAAGATATTGATGATATTGTTTATACTTTGAAAATTCTTTGTAGAGAATACTATAATTATACAGATATGAGATCTGATCAGATAAAAAAATTAAAGACTACACTTAAAGTTATTTTTCCAGGATTTTTAAAAGTTTTTAGTACTTTAAATACTAAAACAGTGTTAGCTATTTTAGAGAAATATCCAAGTCCAGATGATATTTTAAATGAAGATAATAACGAAATAATAAATTTAATATTGGAAAAATCTAAAAAAGGTAAAAAATTTGCAATAGACAAATACACCAAATTATATTTCTAGAAATGTTGAATTATTGCAAACAATACCTGAAATTGCAATATTTACAGCTATAAGTATAGTAAGTGAAATGGGAATATAAATAAATTTAAAAAGGCTAAACAGCTAGTCGCCTATTTTGGTCTTGATACATCGGTTAAACAATTTGGTAAATCAATATCTACAGGAAAAAGAATATCAAAAAGAGGAACTTCCTTCGGAAGAAGGGCATTATATACAGTAGCTTTGGCATCTATAAAATTAAATAGTAAAGGTAAACCATTAAATTCTGTATTATATTCATATTATCATGATAATATGAATATAAAACCTAAAAAGGTAAAAATATGTGCTATAATGCATAAACTTTTAAATTATATATTTTCTGTCTTAAAAAATCAGAAACCTTATGAAGAAAGAAATCCTAAATTACATGAAAAAATGTATTTGAAAAATAAAGAAAATAATAAAATTGCTTAAAATAAATTATGAACTTTAAATAAATACAGACCAAAAAATTCGTATAATTTTTATGGTCTTTTTGGCGTGTCCAAAAATAAAAAATATATCTTATAAAAAAAAGATTGACTATTTCTAGCTGGTCTTAAGGGAAGGTACCTTATATAACAAGAAAGACGTGACAGTTATAGGTAAATTAACAACTGTGGAGTTTCAATTCCCCTCAGGGAAGGTACCTTATATAACGTGGAGCAGGCACAAATTATAGTAAAATAGGTACTCGTTTCAATTCCCCTCAGGGAAGGTACCTTATATAACGTAGATACCAAGACGGATTAATGCCAGGAGCTAAAGACATAGTTTCAATTCCCCTCAGGGAAGGTACCTTATATAACATGTTATACTAGCAACTAAATACGACGACGAAGGCAAAATGTTTCAATTCCCCTCAGGGAAGGTACCTTATATAACTAACCCGCTACTCCAATAATACCATTCGGTAAGATAAGAAATATGTTTCAATTCCCCTCAGGGAAGGTACCTTATATAACCCCTAAATTTTTAGCCCTTACAATTACTCGCTTTCAGACCCCCGTTGCGGGGTACAACTTTTTTCTTACATATAATAAAAACTTTACATCCTCAAAACTACCTCAAACCGTTGGTATCACTGGTGCGTGGCGATTGAATTTTTTTATAAGGTAAATTTTATATTTTCTTTAATTTCTTAAGTTGTTATCTCGTTATAATCCAAATTTATTTGAATATTTATTTTGCTAAAATCCATGAATTTCTATGTTTTAAGGGTTTTATATTTATATTTTAGCACAATAAAAAGTTGTATGTGACCAATTTGGAAAATTTCAGGATAAATTTGTAATCACCACACTTTTTGATATGATAGTTGGGCGTTTAGTTTATACAATTATAATTAGTGATAACGCTGGGAGGTGGTTATATGTCAAGTCTAAGTTTAGGGATTGGCTCTGCAATTTCTATCATAATACATTTTTAGTCGTGTTGTAATTTTAAGGAGGTGATTTTATGGGTATTAAATGTGCAATTTGTCCGCTAAAGGTTTTATGTATTTTGACTTCTAGTTCTTGCTGCTAGTTTTTTGTTTGGGAGGTGTAATTGTGAGAGAATTAAATAATTTTTATAAGGCATTGTACAATGTGAATTGTGCAGTGCCTTTTTTGTGTTTTGTATATTTGGGTTATGGTTGTATGTTTTTTGTTTTTAATGTAAGTACATCTCATGTTACTGTTAAACTTTTATTTTAGAAGCAATTGTATCCGATTTCAAAAGTTTAAATACATCTCATGTTACTGTTAAACAGAAGAATTAGAAAAAGTAACTAATTCTCAAGAATCGTTTAAATACATCTCATGTTACTGTTAAACTACCTAGAAGTTCAGCAGCTTTTATTTTATCTTTCGCGTTTAAATACATCTCATGTTACTGTTAAACGCTGGAAGTACTTATAATGGTATATCTACATCTGTCAAGTTTAAATACATCTCATGTTACTGTTAAACGTTTGATATGTTTTTTCTACTTCACCACTTTTATATACGTTTAAATACATCTCATGTTACTGTTAAACTGATGTATTAATAACTAGAAAATCTAAGTTAGTTAAGTTTAAATACATCTCATGTTACTGTTAAACAGTTGCTATTATTGTGTTGCTGATTGTCCACTTTGGTTTAAATACATCTCATGTTACTGTTAAACTATATTTTTACTAGAACTTTCGATGTCGTATAACTCGTTTAAATACATCTCATGTTACTGTTAAACTTCCTTTGTGGCTGACAAAGAATGGCAAAAAATGGGTTTAAATACATCTCATGTTACTGTTAAACTTTCTTGCCTATTTTTACCTTAAACATTTTATGCGCGTTTAAATACATCTCATGTTACTGTTAAACTGGTATAAATGGTACAAAAGTATTACCACAATTTGAGAGTTTAAATACATCTCATGTTACTGTTAAACAAATTAAGTGTTAATGCAGGTTATGTGTGGGTTTAGTTTAAATACATCTCATGTTACTGTTAAACCCCCGTAGCCAGACCAGAGTCGCCAAAAAGACCTGGTTTAAATACATCTCATGTTACTGTTAAACCACTGTTTTTTACACATTCCTTAATTTAATACTATCAAATAAATATTGAAATTTCAACATTCCTCTAAAATTTTTCCAACCGTTTCAACAAAAACTTCATACTTTCAAAAATAATATCCAATACATTGCAATAACTACTTTCTATACGTTTTTATAATTTCATAGGTTGGAAATATAATAAGAACTTTATCATGCAATTTCAGTTGATTAATATAATTCCAAATATAATTACAAGTTTTTAACCTACCTAAAAAAGATCACTAGACTCTTTTAAGTACTGTGATCTTTTATCCGATTTTATAAAAAATATACATAAATTTATAAAATATAACAACCTTCTTAATTCTATTAGTGAGTTGTTTCAGTTCCTCTTTGGTACGAGGCCTCCTTAAACTAGAAGACGAGATAGATAATTCTACTTGCGAAAAAGATGATGTTTCAATCACCCTTAGGTGCAAGGCCTCCTTAAACAAGCAATCGAAATGGAATTAGACGACAGAGGATTGGAGGTTTCAATCACCCTTAGGTGCGAGGCCTCCTTAAACATAAGAAATATGGAAGTAGTAGAAGAAACTGTTAAATCGTTTCAATCACCCTTAGGTGCGAGGCCTCCTTAAACTATAAAGTATAGTTTACCTTTCCGCCTTCTCTAACCAATAACGTTTCAATCACCCTTAGGTGCGAGGCCTCCTTAAACCCCTAAATTTTTAGCCCTTGCAATTACTTACTTTCAGACCCCCGTTGCGGGGTACAACTTTTTTATTACATATAAGAAAAACTTTACATCCTCAAAACTACCTCAAACCGTTGGTATCACTGGTGCGTGGCGGTTATTTTTTTTATAAGGTAAATTTTATATTTTCTTTATTTTTTTAAGTTGTTATCTCGTTATAATCCAAATTTATTTGAATATTTATTTTGCTAAAATCCATGAATTTTTATGTTTTAAGGGTTTTATATTTATATTTTAGCACAATAAAAAGTTGTATGTGACCAATTTGGAAAATTTCAGGATAAATTTGTAATCACCACACTTTTTGATATGATAGTTGGGCGTTTAGTTTATATAATTATAATTAGTGATAAAGGTGGGAGGTGGTTATATGTCAAGTTTAAGTTTAGGGATTGGCTCTGCAATTTCTATCATAATACATTTTTAGTCGTGTTGTAATTTTTAGGAGGTGATTTTATGGGTATTAAATGTGCAATTTGTCCGCTAAAGGTTTTATGTATTTTGACTTCTAGTTCTTGCTGTTAGTTTTTTGTTTGGGGGTGTAATTGTGAGAGAATTAAATAATTTTTATAAGGCATTGTACAATGTGAATTGTGCAGTGCCTTTTTTGTGTTTTGCATATTTGGGTTATAGTTGTATGTTTTTTGTTTTTAATGTAAGTAGATTTTATGTTACTGTTAAACTCACTAAGACCAGAAGATATAAAGAATAATACAGAGTTTAAATACATCTCATGTTACTGTTAAACAGCAGATTTAACTAATTTTACTAACTTAGAAGCTGGGTTTAAATACATCTCATGTTACTGTTAAACTATTAAACACATTAAAAATAAAATTAAAAGAAATAAAGTTTAAATACATCTCATGTTACTGTTAAACTTTACAAGAGTAAAAGAGGCCATTAGTAATAAGCTAAAGTTTAAATACATCTCATGTTACTGTTAAACCCAATACTTTACTATAGTAGAAATTTTGTATTGATTGTTTAAATACATCTCATGTTACTGTTAAACCCAATACTTTACTATAGTAGAAATTTTGTATTGATTGTTTAAATACATCTCATGTTACTGTTAAACGTGGTTACTAAAACAATAGAAAAAACTAATTTATCGTTTAAATACATCTCATGTTACTGTTAAACCATGTAAAGACAATTTCAGAACGAGTGGGTCATAGGTTTAAATACATCTCATGTTACTGTTAAACTACAGTAGTTTCATCCATGCTGTCAGCTAATCGTTCGTTTAAATACATCTCATGTTACTGTTAAACCTATTAGAAAAACTGGAGGATATATACCACATGAGTTTAAATACATCTCATGTTACTGTTAAACCCACTTCTATTAGGGATAATAGAAAGGTTTAGAGACTGTTTAAATACATCTCATGTTACTGTTAAACTGTATCTGTGATATATTGGTCATGTACATAAGATTTTGTTTAAATACATCTCATGTTACTGTTAAACTTTCCATAAACAGCTTTTACCACTTGCATAAACCTTGTTTAAATACATCTCATGTTACTGTTAAACTCTTTTTCTATTTTCATCAAGTAATCTATAGTTTCTGTTTAAATACATCTCATGTTACTGTTAAACAATTCCTTCAAAAGAGTAGTGTTCATTTATAAAAGGGTTTAAATACATCTCATGTTACTGTTAAACAGACCAGGATTCAATGTTTGGCTAGATCCTGTCTAGTTTAAATACATCTCATGTTACTGTTAAACGCATTGCAAGTTTATCTATATTTCTAATAAAGCATGTTTAAATACATCTCATGTTACTGTTAAACCACTGTTTTTTACACATTCCTTAATTTAATACTATCAAATAAATATTGAAATTTCAACATTCCTCTAAAATTTTTCCAACCGTTTCAACAAAAACTTCATACTTTCAAAAATAATATCCAATACATTGCAATAACTACTTTCTATACGTTTTTATAATTTCATAGGTTGGAAAATATAATAAGAACTTTATCATGCAATTTCAGTTGACTAATATAATTCCAAATATAATTACAAGTTTTTAACCTACCTAAAAAAGATCACTAGACTCTTTTAAAGACTGTGATCTTTTATCCGATTTTATAAAAAATATTCATAAATTTATAAACTATAGCAACTTTCTTAATTCTATTAGTGAGTTGTTTTAGTTACCCTTAGGTGTTAGGCCTCCTTAAACAGTATTTGATGAAAGCCAAGACGAAAATTATGACGAAGGTTTCAATCACCCTCAAGTGCGAGGCCTCCTTAAACTTAAAAACTAAATTAGACGACTATGAAATAAACACAAAGAAAGTTTCAATCACCCTCAGGTGCGAGGCCTCCTTAAACTGTATACCTACTGATGATATAAATACAGAAAAATATGTTTCAATCACCCTCAGGTGCGAGGCCTCCTTAAACAAGCCAGCAAAAATGGTACAGTCGGTGAATATAAAACACCAGTTTCAATCACCCTCAGGTGCGAGGCCTCCTTAAACAGACGAAATAGAAGCAATAGAAAACAGCAACTACGACGGTTTCAATCACCCTCAGGTGCGAGGCCTCCTTAAACAGTACAATGAATGATTTTATATTTCCTACAATAGATGACAGTTTCAATCACCCTCAGGTGCGAGGCCTCCTTAAACCCCTAAATTTTTAGCCCTTGCAATTACTTGCTTTCAGACCCCCGTTGCGGGGTACAATTTTTTTCTTACATATAAGAAAAACTTTACATCCTCAAAACCACCTAAAACCGTTGGTATCACTGGTGCGTGGCGGTTGGATTTTTTTATAAGGTAAATTTTATGTTTTCTTTATTTTTTTAAGTTGTTATCTCGTTATAATCCAAATTTATTTGAATATTTATTTTGCCAAAATCCATGAATTTTTATGTTTTAAGGGTTTTATATTTATATTTTAGCACAATAAAAAGTTGTATGTGTTTGATTTTGGAAAATTTATGATAAATTTGTAATCGGCACACTTTTTGACCAGATAATTATAAGCGCAATTTATACAATTATATTATATCAATTAAAAATATAATTTTGCTATATATAGGAGGCGTGGTTTTTAATTAATTTTTTAGGCATTGCGTGAGAGGGTATTTGCAGTGCTATCTTTTCTGGGTATTTGGTTTAAAATACATCACATGTTACGGTTAAACTTATAATACAAATATAATTTAAATACATCATATGTTGCTGTTAATTTTATGAACCGAAATGCAACTGGTCCTTAGTTAAAGTGTAGCATATTAATCTTTTAAATTTCAACTGCGACTTCAATTTTTATATATAGAACTTCTATTTAACGACTTTGTGAAGTAATTTATCACAAAGTTGTTAAATAGAATCATAATGCTTAGTTACATACAATAGGCACGTCGAAAATATAATTTGTTTTCCGACATGCCTATCGCTTTATTTTATTTGTTTTTTCGATCTTCATCTATACATTTTTTAATTACGTTTCTGATTGTATTCTCGGTTACTTTATATTTTTTTGCTAAACTTTTATATGTAGTGCGATTAGTCATATATTCGTCGTAAATTTGTCTGGATTTAACTGACATATCATAGCTTTTTTTGCTTTGCAAATATATAGATGTGCCTCCACCCTCTTCTAGTATCTTTTCGTATATTGTTCTTCCTACTAATTCATACATAAAATGTAGATGTTCTGGTACGACTTTTTTATAGTCGAAATCTAAATTCTCATTATCCTTTTTTTCATAACCCTTATCTACTTTATCATTTGGCCCCATAATACTGCCCCTTTCTGTAAGATATTTTAAAAAGAGAAACCCATATTCTTCATCCAATATTTCTTTTTCTATTTTATGTATTCTATCTTTTTACTTCGATTCTGTAGTAGGTGGTTTATATATTATATATATATACGAGCAATGATATAATAAAAAACACTACATCTAGTTAGATTTCTACCTTTTATAGAGAAATTCAACATAAACTGTCAATTTCCTTCTAATATTTTTAAATTTTTTTATAAAAATTAATTTTTCAACGAATTTGTTCAAAATTTGAGTGTGAAATTTTATTCAAAGACTTTTGTGGATTTTGCAGATTATTTTCATTTATTATTATAGTAAGAAGAAAATTTATTGAAATGAAATTAAATTATATGTATATATATCGATTGTAAATACTCTATTGCTTTAAGTTATAAAAATTTCCAGCATTATTTTCAACTCGGAATTAATATATAAAAAATAATTTGGGTTTTCCAGCGGGGATGTTGGTATAGTTTTGATAAAACTCGAGAGCAAACTGGAAACCCTAACTATTTTTATTAATGAGTATACCAAGCTCATTAAATTATAAAGTGATACAAATGAATAATTGATGAAAAACAATTTAGTGCCCGCTCTCTTAAGCACTGAGTCCTCACCCGAAGTTTCGGAAGAGCTTATTTCCTTATCTAATTAGATTATGGACACTATTTTGAATCTTATACATATTTTTTTAAAAAAATTTAAAGGAGTGGTTTTTATGAAATATACAATAGAAGGATTTTCTCAAAAGGTTGCTTTTGATCTTGGTCTTGATGTTTTGGATTTGGTGATTCTTAGATGGTTTGTGGATTTTAAGGATTCTGGCAATATGCGCGTTGAATATATAAACGGGCAAAAATACTACTGGGTTCAACACAGAAAACTCCCTTTGGAACTTCCTGTTTTAAATTTAAAACAAAATGCATTTTATAGAAGACTAAAAAAGATGAGTGATGTCGGCGTATTAAAAAAATACGTGTTTAAATTGCGTGGCACTTACACATACTACACAACTGGCGAAAACTACGTCAATCTTATATCAGGCGAATCAATTACACAGACATACAAGTCAAAACCTGCTAATATAGAAGACGACTTTTCATATTTTGATGATGATATTATGTCTTTTGAATTAATTGACTCATCATTTGACGAAGACCCTGTTGATTTAAACTCAACTCATTCGTCTTTAGACGCGACTCCCGTTGATTTAAACTCGACTCCTTCATCTTTAGACGCGACTCCTATTGATTTAAACTCGACTCCTTCATCTTTAGACTCAACACCTTCGTCTTTTGACGCATCACCCATTGATTTAGAGTCGACCCATATAATTAATCCATCAAATAATTCTTCTATCACTCCGGCTAAAGGCGATGATAATAATTTTGAAGATCTTTTAGCAGAGCTTATGTGGAATTTTATCAAAATTAAAAACCCTAGTTTTAAAAAGCCGAATCTACAAAGCTGGGCAAAGGCATTTAGGTTTATTTTGAATGAGGACAATCGCAGCCTTCAGGAGGTGACTGATTTGCTTAAGTGGATTTATGTGGAAAACACATTTTGGAGCGTTCATGTGCTAAATCCGTGGTCTTTAAGAAACAAATACGAAGATATACTTGCGCGCAAAAACTACGAAAAATCAAAACCACATAGAGATATTTACTCTACTTGTGACTCTCTTGATTTAAGTGATTTTGAGGATATGGAATAATTTTTTAAGTGAGGTGATTTTTATGGGACTTTATGATCTTGATGCAGAAAGAAATATTTTGAGTTCTGTTTTTATAGATAAAAATGTCATCATCGAGGGCAACAAGGTCAACTTATGTGCAGACGACTTTTTTTACCCTCAGCATATGATTATCTACAAATACATGAAAAAGATGTTTGACCAAAGTATTGCCATTGATACTGTCACACTTAGGGCTGAACTAGAAAAGGACGATATGCTTGACAAAGCTGGCGGCATAACTTATCTTGCTGGGTTGACAACGCTTATTGCGACATCAGACAACGTTGCATTTCACATCAAAATTGTCAAAGATTTGGCGACTAAAAGAAGTATCAAAGACATGCTTTCTCAAACTACTAAAGACATTAAAAAACTAGATAGCAAAGAGCTTATCAAGTTTTCTGACAACCTAAAAACGACGCTTTTGGACAGTGGCAATGTTGAAGATTTGATAATAGATGCGTCGACGATAGAATTTGAAAGTAAAAATAAAGGCGCTATTGAAACTGGGTTTGCTGCTATCGATTCGACTACTGGCGGCGGGTTAAACTTCGGCACGCTGACTATCTTGACAGGAAACCCCGGCTCTGGAAAGAGTACATTTTTAAATCAAATCCTAGCCAATGCTATGAGTTTGGGCTTTAACTCATTTCTTTACTCAGGCGAGCTGACTTATCAAATGTCTTTGGAGTGGTTTTGCAAAACAGTCGCCAATCCAAACCATCTCGTGTCGTGCAGTAATAACTTCGGCAAATATGTAAAAGTATGCGAAGAAGGTCAAAACCAGATTATGAACTGGTCCAAAGATAAACTGTTTTTCTACTCAAAAGAGGCCACAGCTGATGAAGTAAACCTCGTAAATGCGATTGAATTTGCAACTTTGAGAAAAAACGTAAAACTATTTATATTAGACAACTTGATGACTTTGGAATGTAGCGGTTCTGACAAATACGAAAAACAAATAATCGCCGTAAAAGCATTAAAACAACTGTCTAAAAAGTACAACCTAGTAATCATCTTGGTCGCACATTCAAACAAAAGCTCACTCCAAAACCGCGAACCCCATGTTTTTGAAATATCAGGGGCGAGCGAAATTCCAAACTTGGCCGACTACGTATTTAAAGCAACGCGCGAAAACAGCGAACCAGAAACAACAATCCTCATCCTAAAAAACAGGATAACAGGCATTATAAAACGCAAACTAAAACTCTCATTTGACCCAGATCGCAAGCGATTTTTTACAAAAGGTCAAGAAGAATTAAAAAGAGACTTTGGCTACTCACCAATCTTGAGACAAGAGAGCTTCTTACAGGATTAGTACTGCAATTTAAAAGGGGCGTGCAAAATCTATGCTCTAGCCCCTTTTTTAACACATCTGAAATTTTAATTATTTTAAAATTTACCCCTCTATAAAACTAAACTCTAAGTAATCCCCGCTTTTAAGTTCTATCTCAAAATCATAATATTTCATATCGTCTTCGTCTTCTTCATCAACTCCAATTTTAAAAGTTCTTATCGCTCTAAAACCTATTTTGCTCGTGCTGTTGGCATCCTTGGACAAGAGCAAAATCTTGTCGCCAAACCTCATTATAACGTTACAATCCAAAACTAAATGTATTGGGTTATCTCTGCTGTGATATATAACAGTACATTCTCTGCCTGGACGATTTAAATCAGTTCTATACAACCCTTTCTTTTCAAGCATTTCAACAAAGCGCTCAATTCCTACTTCTTTCACAATCGCCCACCTCCTTATGTTTATATATGACAAAATGAGGTTTAGTATTACTTAAAAATTCATTGCGTTCATGGTGTCAACGAATTGGAGATTCCGCTTATTAAAATTCACTAAAAAAATACCGATTGAAGTTGGGAGATTCAATCGGTAAAGTTTAAATTTACATGTTTTAATAAATTTTTATGAAATTTTTCTTATTTTAATAATATACTTTATGAATAGGCCTAATCATAAGTTTATTACTAAAATAGAGACTACTTATATAATACCCATATTTTCCATTTATACTCATTTTATTAAATATTTTCTCAAAAATTCTACAAAAATCTTCTAAACATCTCTTGGTGAACGCGTCCGACATATTCTATGCCCAGTTTTATTTGTTCAACAAGTTCTTCACTGTCAAAAGTGTCTTCCATGTGGGCGTATACAAGTTCTCCGACTATTGCATTATCACTGTTTATATAAAATTTAAATGCTTCAGATTTTTCATTGTACTCATTTAAGAATTCAAGTAATTCAATTGGGTAATCTGAGTTTCTGCCCTGCATAAATCTGTATGTAACAACGGTGAAGGGATTTCCAGATAGCATATAAAGCCTTATCTCGCAAGGAGATTTCATACCATAAACGTTTTGTAAAATATATAGACATAATCTATTTTCGCTATTTTCTACAATTTCAAATCTATTTAAAGTTCTAGACTCCTGTAATTCATGAAGTAATATCGGTTTATTTTCAACAAAGTCCATATTCTCGCCTCCTAGTTTTTAGATTTATAAAACATCCATTATATCAGACTTAATATTCGATACAATTCCAAGTCCATCTTCTAAAAGTTCTACAAATTCATAGCTATTAAAACTGCTTCCAAATCCGATATAAGTTATTTTTGCTACTATAAGATTTTCAGCTGTAATATAATATTTTATAACTAAGCTATCGTTGTTGAATTTATGCAATAATCTTAATACATCTTCTCTTTTTTTGCTGTCTTCTAATTTGCCAATAACATAATTTATTGAGTTATAAGGACTAGAGTTTGGTATTAAAATAGATACTTCGAAAAAGTCCCCGGCAAAAACTCTTACCGCAGGCTTCAAACTAAGTTTAAGCATCTTGCCATCGTCTCTTAAAACATCAAATGCAGCAAATAGACCAGTTTCTTTTAATGTATTTTTTAGTTGTGACTTTCTCTTATAAAATTCCATTATACCTTCCCCTTTCCATATATTTATTGATTATATTGTAGGACCTTTTTTCATAATTTTCAATAAATTTAAATTTTTATTCTGCTTTTGCGCGTAAAAAAAGGCCAATCGAACCGAGAGTCATATTATGTAAATTCGATTGGCAAATAGCAAGATTGGAATCTCTTGCCCCTTGATTATGCGTTATAACATATGGGCTTATTTATAAGTGTGACCAATCCGCACGGTCACTGCAACAAACAAGGAGCAAATTTAAATTGTTTAATTATGGGTCTTATTGAATCTAGTTAACAATAAGTATATTTTTATTGTAGACAGATTTTCACTTCTTAAACACATTTTGTAAATTTTTTATCTATTAATTTTTATTTATTAATTTATTAACATAAATTGTTTTAAAAGATATAATTTTTAAAAATTCTCCTGGATTTAAAAAGTCCATAACTTTAATCATCAAATAGTCAAATAGTTCATTACAAAGATATTTCTCATTTCTCTCTATGTAGTGATCTTTTTCTTTGTGACATTTTAAAAATACAGTTTTATCAATACTTTGAATTAACTTTTCAAAATCTCTTTCAATTTTAAAAGTATGTATTTGATTTTTATAATAATCGCACTGTCTAAATAAATCTCCTTTTTTTTCATTTTCATCTTTTAAAACAAACATCGAAACCTCATCTAGTGTAAATGACATGTTAAAAGAATTTTTATATAAACTGCTATAAGTTAAATAAAAATCAGGTATAACTTCAAAAAAACTCTTATTTCCACTTTTCAGCTCATTTAACACGAGCATCAATTCATCATTTCCTGAAAAACACTTATATCTTCTAAGTAAAATAATATAGCACATAAAAATATATGCATATCCAAATTGGATAATAAAGTATGCAAATTCTTGCATGGATTCATTTGGCGCAAAGTTGAGAATATTTTGTCCTAAAATAATCCACTTTTCATTAAATTTTGATATATTTCTATCGTATCGATTATATATAAACCCCAACAAAATATAATCGATATCCATTCCCTCTAAATTTTTAAAAACCTCTATAAATCCACCCTTTTCTCCTCTTTCAAAAGGTGTATTGTTTCCACAAAATGCAACTTTTACATTTTTAATATTTTTAATAGAATTTTCAAAGTTAGCCATTATAATATTTACATCTTCTTCATCAAAGTACTTGCTTGAAATTGTCTTTACAAATAATGACGTGAAAATTTTCTCATTTAAATCTTGATACTCAATAGCATCTCCACAAAAAATATACATTTCTAAAATTAAATACCAAAACCTATTAATTAGCTCTTCTTTATTTAAAGGATTTTTAGAAAAAAATTTTTTTACATGTTTGTTAATCTCATATATTTCATAGCTAATCCTGGTAATGCCGTTTGAAATGCTTATATAATTTTCTCGCATTTCAGTAGCCAAAAACTTACTAGCTATGCTTATAATTTTATGTCCTTCTAACTTATTTCGCTGACTTTTACGTTTTGGTTTACAAATATCTTTTTTGCCCCTAAATAACATATCACACCCCCGCGAAAAAATTAGTCTACATAATACTATTATATAAATAACAAGCCTTGATACAAAAGAATACAATTTCCTATATGTTATAAAATATTACTAAACTAAATCAAAAATATTAAAAACTATTTGGATCATCATTGTCTTCATCATCGTCATTATCGATGTCATTTGAATCATCTGCATCATCTTCATATCCGTCGTCGTCTTTGTCATTATTGTCGTCTACTTCATCATTTTCATCACCATCAATATTCTCAATCGCGTCTTCATTATCGCTTGAATCATTATACTTATCCTGATCTGTGCACCCTGATATACCTAATCCTAAAATCAAGCATAGCAAGACCAATAGTTTTCTCATAAATATAATACCTCCGCATTTTTATTTTTGTTAAAGTATTAATAATAGTATTGTTTTACAATTTAAAAGTTATTCTCCTTTTGAACAACTTCTTTTTCGACTCAATATCATTATAATAACATAAAATGGAAATAATGTGAAATTAACGACGCTCTAACAGCTTATTGATATAAATTTCTTTAGAAAATAAAATCTCCAAAATTTGTCTGTCTTCTAAGTCATCCATGACCTTAATCATAAGATAATCAAACAAATCATTATGAAAATAACGAATGTTTTCTTGAATAAATGGATCTTTTTTGGAATGTTCTTTTAAAAATACATTTTTATCGATACTGTTTATTAACTTATCAAAATCCTTGTCCTCTTTAAAACTTTTAATTTCATGACTATAATAATCACACTCTAAAAACATCTTTCTTTTTTGTATATTTTCTCCCTTTATAATAAAAGCACCTATCTCATCATAAGTGAACTCTGCGTCATAAGCACTTCTATACAAACTACTATAAATAAGATAAAACTCTTGAAAAACCTCTATTTTATTATTGTTATCATTTTTTATTTGCTCTAAAACAGATGAAACAATCTCATTTTGGATAAATACATCATACTTTCTCAGCATAATAATATGGCTTAAAAATAAAAATACATATCCATATTGCATCGTAAAAAATGATAATTCGTCAGAAGATTCATCAAAAAATCTACCGAATCTATTGTTATCTAAATCTAACCAGTATTTATTAAAACGATTAAAATTATATTTATATTTATTAAAAACGAGACTACCTATAATATAGTCCCAGTCATTATTTCTAAAATTATTGTAAAGTGCAATAAATCCGCACTGTTCGGCTCTTTCAAAAGGAGAATTCCCCTCAAATCCTTTGGTTATTTTCATAATTTGTTTTAATGAATTATCATAATTGAGCATAATCTTTTTTACATCATCACTGTAAAAATGTCTCTTTGCAATTTTCTCAACCAAGGTTCTATCAAAGATAATATCATGTAAATTTGTATAATCAGTCACCTTATTACCTAAAGTATAAACCTCTAGCATGATATCCAAACCTCTATTATTCAAAAACTTTGAATCATAACCATATTTTTTTAAAAACTTGTTATAATACTTACGTGTCCAAGTAGCATTTTTGCAAATTCTTGTTACAGCATTAGAGGCACTTATATAATGCTCTCTTATCTCCTTTGATAACTGTTTTTCAGCAGCTATTTTAATTTTCATATCTTTCTTACTCATTTCAGGCGGATGCTTTATCTTCTTTCTTTTTATAAACCACATAACTATCCTCCTTAGAAAGTTAGTTTTCATATTAATATTATATAATGGTTTTTAGGTACTAGGGGAGTTTTTTTGAAAATACATGATTTTTTACCTAATATTTACAATAATTATCATTCTTGTCAACCTATAAAAAATCACAAGTAAACAAATATTCTCAAAATTTCATATAATATATAAATTAAATCATCACCACTCTGAACCAAAGTAATATTACACTTATGGGCCATTCAATGGGTGGAGCAATTTGCATTAGATATATGTCCAAATTTAAAAACTACGGTGTTTCAAAACTTTGCCTACTAAGCGCGGCAGCGCCAAAATGGAATTTATACAAAACAACTAAATCTATTAAAAATTAACCATTGGTTATATTCTTATTCCAAACTAGTTTATATTACCACTTCTAACTACCATGTTCCTCTTTCCCCCATTATATTTCTATTTAAGAACTTTGTGATAAATTTTATATATTTTTTATAAACTCGGTAGTTAAATAGGAATATATTCTCTACTATTTAGATACCAATTTAAATATTTAGTTGCAACTTTCTCTATTATTTAAATTAGTACAACCATTTAAATTAGTTCTACTTGTCTATTTTGAATTTGTTTTTGAGTTATAGATAGAGTTTTTGTCGTAAATTCGATAAATAAATCATTTATTTTACCTATTTTATTTGTTTTCTGCAATATAAATAAAAATGAATACCACGATAAATAATTATTTAAATATTTAGTCGCAACCCCATGAAAATTTGATAACCATCGAGATAATTTATTATGATACATAAGCACATGATGTACAGTATAAATTGGTTCATTCATTCTATTTCTTGCCTTTTGAAACTTAACATTAAGCTTATATGCTGCATCTCTGTATAAAGGTGTCTTAAAAGAACATAAAATTGCATTTTTATCCAACCTACCAGTAAAAAACGACAACATATCTTGATATTTTTCTTTGCTATATGGTTTAAAATGTGGATTTTCTACTATTCTCGTAAGAACATGACCATTTCTGTCTATTGCAGTATTAATTTTAACTTGTATTGGTTTTATATATTTTTCAGGATTTTTTAATAAATAATTTGAATCTCTAAAAGTAAAACCTCCTCCTTTAGGCATATTTTCATATTCAAAGTTATAAAAATATCGATCTTCCTCAATACTTTTTTTAATGCTTTTTCCTTTAAAAGATTCATTCAAATGATATTCGTCAGCAGATACAATACCTTGAAATACCTGATTTCTCACTGATAAATTTAATACATCTAAAATCCTATGTCTCATAAAAAATGAAGTTGGTATACTTACAGAAACTTTTTGGGCGCAATATCTTATAGTTCCTCCTTCTACCATAAAACGACAATACTTTAGCCATGTATCAAGACTTAACTTTGTATTAGAAAGAGGAGAGAAACTCCTTTCATCAAACGTAGTTCTACAATTTTTGCAAATATACCTTTGGCGATTATTACTTCTTCCATTTTTATTTAACCTATGATTCCCACATTTTGGACATTTTAATCCATTTTTAAACCTTCCTCTTAAAATTTCGATATCTCTTTCACATTTATTCGGGAAATTTCCTAAAAATTCTTCATCTGAACCTAAATCAATTTTACTATAATATGCTTGCTTTATTTTCCTTTGAATTATATATACTAAAGATTCCAACTGATTTTTAGTTAAATTCTTAGTTAGATCTTCTAAATTTGTAGTATCAAATACTCCTGGCTCCTTTGTTTTAAACATATTTCGACCACCTTTTTTAAAATTCGCTCTAATACTGTATAGATAACTCTAATCACTTCCACTTGACAAAGAGTTATTATTAATAAATGAATTATTTCCAAACTTAGAATTTATATACATTTTTTCACAAAGTTATTAAACATACTTATAATGGTAGTTGGTGTATGTATATATAGCTAGATACAGATATACATATATATCTTCATTAAAAATAAAAAAAGAGGTAACTCTCTTTAAAGTGGACCCTTTGTCAAGGACACTAGAAAAAAAGGGTGGCTAAGCCGCCATTAAAAGCTGATTTCTGAATTGAACAGGAGTCAGCTTTTTTAAATTCCATTGGCATCTAAAATTAT
>NZ_JAHLOQ010000025.1 GCF_018917435.1 Intestinibacter bartlettii | reverse complement strand
TATTTAAGATATACAAAAGAAAGTGATATATCTGTATATTCATCTATTTCAAATCAACCTATATCTCATGTATATTGTACAACTAATCTAGACAATACATTGACCCAAGAAAAAATATTAATTGGTGAAAGTAAGTTAGATTATGACAATGATGAAATGATAAAATCTAAGTTTGTATTTTTAGATAAAAACGATGAAAATTACAAAGAAGAATTCGCAATTTTTAATTTTGACAATATACAATCTAAAAAATTAAATGATAAGCAATTAAAAACTATTTTATACAATATTTTTTCTATTTATAACACAGTAGGTGAAAGACTATATATAGTTTGTGATGAAATAGGTGACAATTACAACAATCGATCTATAGATATTTTGCAACAAATATACAAAAGGCTACCTTATTATATGAGAAAAGCTGTGGGGTATAACTCATATACAACAGGAGATGAAGAAAGCGGAAGAATAAAACTAGGAATAACAACTAGAAGTAATATCAATTTGGAAGCTGAAAATGTAATTATTTTAGAAAAAGAAGGGTGCTCTAATTCTACAAAAACAATAAGTCAGTCTATAAAGGCACTTGTAGATGAAATAGTTAAATTAAATGAAGATGAATTAAATGATTTATATGAGAAAATATATAAGATTTATGGTCTTAAAAATCTGAGGGTAGACAAACTTATAAGAGTATATGATTATTTAAATATTTATAAAGATAGAGAGTTAAATGATGAACTTATAGAGGATTGGATATATGACATAAATAGAGGTCAGGGATCTAATCAAGTAATAGACGAAGAACTAGATAAAATGTTAGTAGATGATATAAAATCTAGATTAGATAATAAAAGTTTAAATAATTATATAAGGACTAATTTTTATAATACAAAAGACTTAAATGATATAGATGATTATAGTAAATCTGCTTTTGAATTTATATATAATTTAGAAGAAGTAACTGATTTATGTTTAGATACTAATCTTATAAGTGATTGGCTAGAAGAAAAAAGAATTCCTTATTTAAAAGAAAACTATAAAGATTATGAATTAGTAAATATGCTAAATAAAGATGCAGAACTTATTCAAAACTTAGAACAAATTCTTGGATTTGAACTTAAAAATATTAAAGTTATAAAAGAAAAAGCATTAAAAACTATAAATAGATTGCTATACACTGAAAATATAGAACTTGAAAAACTAATAAAAAGTGAAAGAGATAATATAAAAAACTTGTTTAAAGATACAGACAACTCATTAGAATCACTTTCAAATACTGTAAATAAAATAAATGTAGAGCATATTGAAAATAAAAAAATATTAAAACAAGAAATAGAAAAGAAACTCTTAAATATAATGGATGGATATAAACCATGTTTAGAAAATATTGATGTAGGGTCTTTAAATGAAAAACAATACGATGAGATATGTGAACAAATTAAACTGTATTATAAAAATCCAAAATCTATCATATTGGATTTATTTGATAAAAACTTTATAAATAAGGATATCAAAGATAATTTACTAAATGGATTAGATATTAAGTTTAATAAAGAGTATTGTGATATAGAATATATTTATTATAGCCAAATAATAAATAATGCTAAAACTCTAGATCAATTAGATGAATTTTTTAATTTGAGTGTACAAAAACTGAAATATCCTGATGCCAATGAATATAAGTTAGAGGTAGTATTAAATAAATGCTTTAAACAAAAATTAGAATTATTAAATAGTGGAACTATAGATATAAATATAAGTGAATTAAGAGATTTTTTAAGCAAAAATAGAAATTTATTAGAAGAAGAGATATTAAAAGAGGGATATGATTATTTAGAAAAAGAATTAAATAAGATATATGTAAAACCATGCGAAGATGAAAATGAAGATGTAATATCAAACCCTATAGCAGTAGATAGTGAAGAAGAAATCAAAGAAGAAAGCAAAATAGATAAAAAAACATTGGAGACAGTATCAACCACAATATTTAAAACTGTAAATAAAGATATAAATAGATTTTTTAGAAGTCTTATATTAATTCAACAAGATATAGATTTTAGTAATAGATTAGAAAAAGTAATTAAAAATTATGCACAAATCCAAAATAATGAGCATGTATTTTTAATATATGACAGTACTTTATTTAGAACGGCTATTCAAGGATTTGTATTGACTCAAGAGAATATATATTACAATTCGAAAGATGAAAAAATAGGAATGATTTTGATTGATGATGTAGAATCACTAACAATAAAAGGTGAAGCTCTTTTTATAAATGATATTAAAATTGACTGTGGCATAATAAATAAAGATCATAGAGAAGAATTTAAAAAACTTATATTGAGCATTATTTATTTGTTACAACAACTACATGAACAAAATGTAGATATGTCATCAGTTGTAAAAGAAGTTCTATGTTTTCAAGACTAAACTATTGATAAAGATGTATGAATAGGATGGGATGATATATGATTTGGAAATCTAAAAATAATAAAATGATTCCTATATTAGCAGGGGTAGTAGCTATAGTTGGAATCATAACAATTGGTGTGAGCGTTACAAATAGCAGAAATCAGCTATTTTCAAAAAATCAAGAAACTGCACAAATAAATACTACGCAGACAAAGAGTGTAAATAAACCACAACAAAAGCAAGATTCACAATATTATGATGAATATGTTGAGTCTGGGGAAAAAATATCAATGCCTTCAGTAGATTCTTCTAACAAACAAGAGTACATAAACTACAATAATCCTGATGATTTTGAAATATTCAATGCAGATGGGTATTATTTTGGATACCCTAAAAATTATTTTAACTCTGCACAAAAAATTCAAAATGGATATCAATTGATAGCGAATGATGGAGCAATGCTAAAAGTCACAGTATCTCCAAGAAAAGATGAATCACTAACTTTGACACAAGAAATGAAACAAATATATGATTCTTATTTAAAATTATTTTATAACCCGACAACAAGTGTATATAGAGATGACGAAAATTTAGATTATAGAAGATTTATAATAAGTGGATATGATAGTTCTAATGAGTTTGCAGGGAACTATGTCTTATGTAATGTATTAAATGATAAGATAGAAATTTATCATTTGATAAATCCAATTGAAGGTTATTCTCCTGAAGAAATTAATCATTCTAATTACATATTGGATACTATTTATAGAGAATGTAGTTTTTCTGGTTCGTCATATTTTCCTAGAACTTATGAACAGTATAATAATAATGATTTTGGAAGTGCTAAGTAATTTGTGTCCATAATTGGTGGATTATACACTTTATATTAGTTAAAACATAAAAAAATGAGAGCCCTAGCAAATGTCCGATCTCTAGGGCTCTCTTAATTAAAATATATTATAAAAAGGGGTATTAGGGAATATATTTTATAACGTATAAGAATTATCTTAATACGCAAAGTCTATTTAGACTTTTTTATTTTGGGGAGTAATTTCAGTTATCGGGGAATAACTGTATATTTATAATAATAAATATCGACAAAATGTGCAACAAAAAAACAAAAAATATTCTAGGTAAATAATGGTAATAGAAAAATGATGTATAAAAACATAGACTTTGTATAAAATTTTAATATAAAAGCATTGTAAAATGTCGTTTTTGCAATGTTTTTAATCTAGCTAAAAAACAAAATAAATAAAAATTTAAAATTAAATTTTAATTTTAAATTTAAAAAAAGGAGAATTTTATGCGAATAAAAAAACTAACAATATTTTTATTAACGGTATTATTTTTAAATTTAAATCAATTTATTTATGCACTAGATATTGAAAATTATAACGATACAAATTGTCTTGAAAATTCAACACAACAGATAAATATATCTTTAAAGGATATTGAATTGGAACAAAAGAATGTTGAGATAAGTGATGATTATGACAAATTTGCAATATTGACGTTTAATGTAATAAATACTAGTCTGGAACCCCTAGAATTATCACAAATAAAGTATGAGTTTTATCAAGATAACAAATTACAAGACACTTTTATAAATACAGAACAAGATATTTATGGTTTTTTAGGAAAATTAGATAGTGGAGAAAATAAAATAGTAAAGATATGTGTTTCTTTAGAAAATATGAAACAACCAATAGTATTATTTATAAATAACGATACTGGAAATTACAAATATAATATAAAACAAACTATAGATATAGCTTAAAGAAGTACACTCCTTATATAAATAAAAATTATACATAAGTAAGAAGTATAAATTTAAAAAATTATTAAAAAAATATTACAAAACAATTAAAAATATTTATCTTACAAATTTGTATTTTTATTTGTTCTTATTTCATTGTATAATCTATTTATTACAAGGAGGTAAAAATGGCTGAGAATAATGAAAATAGAATAAGAAGACGAAAAGTTAGCTCAACTACCAGCAATAATAGAAATACAGTTAAAAATAGCAATAATAGTGTTAAAAAGAAAAATACTAATATAAAAAATACAAGGACTAATAAAAATACGAAAACAGATTCTATTCAAGAGGCTAGAAGAAAACGTGAACAAAATGAGCAATTTGAATTAGAAAGAGAAATCTATTATAGAAAGAAAAAAATAAAAAGAAAGAAAAGATTAAAAATAGCTGTTAGATTAACTTCATTACTTTTAGTTTTGGCTGTTATTGGAGGAATAGTGTTCTCTGGATTTGCTTTATATGCAGTACAAGGATCTCCAAAAGTAACAAAAGAACTAATTAGAGAAAACTATATAAGCAGTGAAGTTGTAAGTGACGACCAAATACCAGATGATTTGAAACATGCCATTGTAGCCATGGAAGATAGGCGTTTTTACAAACATGGAGGTGTTGATATAAAGGCATTGGTTAGATCTGCACTTAACAATTTAGTTACTTCTTCAACTCAAGGAGGAAGTACAATAGATATGCAGGTATCAAAAAACTTGCTTACAAGTGAAGATAAAACGTATAAAAGAAAAGTGTTAGATATGTATAATGCTATTCAGATGAATAAAGTAATGACAAAAGATGAAATTTTATGTACTTATCTAAACAATATATATTTAGGAAAATCAGCATATGGCGTTGCGAAGGGAGCAAAGGTTTACTTTAATAAAGATGTTTCTGAACTGAACTTGGCACAGTGCGCAATGCTTGCAGGGATTACAAACAATCCTTACAGATTTAGAGAACACGACCAAGCAAAGGCTAGACAAATACTGGTACTTGATGATATGCTAGAGGAAGGATATATAACAGAGGATCAGTATCAGGAAGCTGTAGATGATCCTACATTGTTTGCATCAGAGATAGATTAATTAAGGAGCCTAGATATGTTAAAATTTGTTTATGATGAAAAAGAATATGTATTAGAAGAAAACAAAAATGTATGTTTACTAAATGATGAAGAAAAACCTGTTACAGGGATAACTTTAAATGATATACTTAATATGATTGGAGATTTAGAAGAAATTGACTTCGATACTCAATACTACAAAGAAGCGTGTGTTGAATGTTTAGATGGAGTTAAAGAAAAACAAAAATTCTTTGCTTTTCTAGAGTATCATTTTTATATATACACAAAAAATCAAAAGTTTGTAATAAGTGATATTCAAAAAGAATACGAAGGTCAATCTTTTAATAAACTTTTAAGAGCTAATAAAGTAGATGACAGTTATATAGTAAGTATGATAATTTGTAAAAATTGTGGAGATACATTAATTCAAATAGAAAACTGTGTAGTTTAAATCTTAATATTAAATCAAATAAAGAGAGTTATAGTATTAATGTATTATAATTCTCTTTATTTTTTGCATAAAAATAAGGGGGTATCATATGAAAAGAATATTATATTTATTAGCAAGGCTATATGCTGGATTTATATTATATGGTCTTGGAATTGTAGTAATGGTAAATGCTAAGATAGGTTTATCACCTTGGGATGTACTGCATCAGGGGTTATCTTTTAAGACAGGAATAACTATGGGGCAAGCATCTATAATGGTTGGGCTTATAATAGTAATTTTGGATGCTGTTTTAGGTGAAGGTGTCGGTTGGGGTACCGTGTTAAATATGATTTTTATAGGTGTATTTTTAGACATTATAAAATCTATGAATATAGTACCAGTTGCAGATAATTTATTTATGGGGACTATAATGATGTTGATAGGAATAGTTATTTCTGCAATTGCAACAGTATTGTACTTAGGTGCAGGACTTGGTAGTGGGCCTAGAGATGGTCTTATGTTAGCGCTTAATAAAAAGACTTCTAAGCCAGTTGGTGTTTTAAGAACATGTATAGAGCTTAGTGCTTTAGTATGTGGATGGCTTTTAGGTGGAAGTGTAGGTTTAGGAACTATTATAAGTGCTTTTGGGCTAGGATATGCTATACAAATTGGATTTAAGATATGTAAAATAAATTCTAAGGAAATTAAGCATAGAATAATAACAGATGATATTAAATATATTAAGGATATAATTGAACAAAGAAAAAATTTAAAAGAGCAAGAAGAATGTATAGCTAAAAGTTCTGAAAATATGAAGTAAAGATATAAATATAAATAGATACTGTCATAAAAAATATATTATGATAGTATCTATTTTAAATTTTAAGTAAAAATAAAAATGTATTTAAGTAAAAATAGTTTATTATCTAGCTTTAAAAGTGTTGCAACTAGCATCCATATCATTTATTTGCACAGCAGGTGCATGACAGAGTTTTTGTTCATTATATACGCAGTTTACTGCTTCACATTTTATTTCTGAAGTTCCAACAGCGTGGTCTTCATGGCAGCAACATCCTGCATCACTAGAGAAAGAAGGATTTTCATTTTCTCTAAAAGTTGCGCAATAAGTATCTGCTGTAGTTACAGCTTGAGTACCATCTACACATATTTTACCAGCATAACATTCACGATGATCATTGTAAACACATTTTTCAGCGTTACATTTTAAATTTTTCATAATTAAATACCTCCATAGATTTTTCTTTAGTTTGTGCGAACTTAGGAAAATTATTCATCTTTTTTTAGGCATTTTGAGCATAGCAATATGACATCGTCTTCTGTTTCTCGTCCGAATTTTTTATTTAAATGGTAAACCTCAACGTTTTCATTGGAATGACAAATGGAACATCGGGAGTGATTCTTGTACAAAATTTGCTCTCTAAATAGTTTCCAGTATATACTATTTAAATAATCTTCATATTTAACTCTTAGGCAAGATTCTAAAAAGTTTAAGTATAAGTTGTCTAAATCAGAAGTGTTTAAATCGTTGTGATCGGCTTCAAAATACTCGCAGTGGTCTTGCGGGTTAGGGGTACAATCTTTAAGTACACACTTAATTTCATATTTAAAAAATTCATCAGGGCCATCAAGTGTTAAGTGGCTACACAAGCTACAACAATCTTTAGGTAGTTTATCTTCAATTTCTTTTATTTTTTTATTCATATAATAAGACCTCCGTTATTAACCGTTCTTAAAATAAAGGTTTTGTATAATTTTATTTTTATTACTTAAAAAATATTACTTTAATCAGTTCACCTAAAATATTTATTCTATATAATAGAGGGATTTTACTTCAAAAAATTAAATATTATATAAATTAAATAAAAAATAAGGGAGTTAATAATGTATGAATATAATTTTAATGAGAGAAGAAAGAACATAGAGGAAATTTTGGAGATTTCGTTATCTCAAAACAGAGATATATATTATAATCAATTTGAATTGTTTAAAAAAAATCAAAATATACAAAACACGCCTACAGATAAAAATGTAAAAAAGAAAAAAATAATAATTAAAAACTCTATTGATGGAAAAGCCGATATAGAAAAAGAAATAGTGGATTTTGATGATATAGAAAATTTAAAGTTTGAGACATTTTACAATATTGGATTTGGATTGTTTGAAATGACGTCTCAGACAATATTTAAAACATTTCATAATATAAAGTTTGAGTATGTTATATTTAAAAACTGTACGTTTAAAAATGTTCAATTTGAAAATTGTATGTTTTTAGGATGTGAGTTTTTGGAGTGTGATTTTTTAAATGTTAAATTTAAGGCAAATGAGTTTTTTGATTTTACAAATAAAAATATATCATATTTTTTTGATTCATACTTTGAAAATGCTATATTTGAAAGGAGTAATTTAAAAAAATCTATATTTCAACAAAATACAATGAAAAATATACAGTTTATATTATCAAATTTGAAAAAGTGTATTTTAGATACAAATAGAATTGAGAGTATATACTTTTCTGATTGTAATTTAAAGTCATTTTCTATGATAAAAAGTGATGTATCTAAATTAGAGTTTGATGATGAATTTATAACTAAATTAAATGAAAATACATTCTTTGACAAATTTATATCCCCCAATAAAACAAAAGAATACTATACTAATATATATAAAATATATAAAAATATAGCTGCACAATTTGAAAGCAATAGAATTTTAAATTTATCAGGAGAGTACCATTATCTGTATAAATGTAGTGAGAGCAAAACTTTAGATGGATTTTCAAAATTAAAATCTAAGATATTTTGGATAGTGTGTGGTTATGGAGAAAGACCAACTTATGCTTTAATTACCTCATTAGAGATAGTATTGATATTTGCTATAATTTATTTGTTTACAGGAATCAGTATAGGTGGAAGGCTTATAAATTATAGATTATCATGGTTTTCAGTATTAGAAAAGAAGATAATAGTTGTTGATTTTTTAGAAGCACTTTATTTTAGTTTGGTTACATTTACAACAGTTGGCTATGGTGATATAATTCCGACGGGAACAAGTATTATTTTATCGAGTATAGAGATGATACTAGGTGTTACCATGGTTGGAATATGGACTGCAACACTTGCCAGAAAAATTACAAGATAAGTTATAATTGTTTAATATTTTTTATAAATGTGATAAATTTAAATTAAATATAAAACATAATTTTGGAGGACAAAATGAAATTTTCACAATATAAATATGAACGTTCTTCTTATGAAAATATAAAAGAAGAGTTCACAAAATTAGTAGCTAATATAAATAATGCTGCTGGTTATGAAGAACAAAAAAATTACATATTAAAATTAAATAAAATAAGAAATGATATTCAAACAAACTCAACAATTGCATCTATAAGATATAGTATAGATACAAGCGATGAATATTATGAAGAAGAGAAAAAGTATTGGGATGAGTATATGCCTTTTTATGAAGATCTAAATTGTGATTTTTATAAGGCTATAGTAAATTCTCCTTTTAAAGAAGAAATAATAAAGGATTTTAGCAAACAGTTTTATAATATTTGTGAAGACTCTATAAAATCTTTCTCAAAAGATATTATAGAAGATTTACAAGAGGAGAATATGTTATGTTCTAAATATACTAAGCTTTTGGCAAGTGCTAAGCTAGATTACAAAGGAGAAACTCATAACTTATCATCTCTTATGAAGTATATGATGGACAAAGATAGAGATACTAGAATAGAGTCAACAAAACTATACTATAGCTATTTTGAAGAAAATGAAGCTCAATTTGATGAATTATTTGACAAGCTAGTAGCAGTAAGAGATAAGATGGCTAAGAAACTAGGATATGATTCATTTACAGAATTAGGTTATATAAGAATGAACCGCAGTGATTATAATGAAGACATGATTAAAAAACTTAGACAAGAGGTGCAAGATTATATAGTACCATTATGCAATAAACTTTATGAAAGACAAGCTAATAGAATAAAAACAGATGATTTTTGGTTTGCAGATGAGTCTATAGAGTTTGAAACTGGAAATGCAACTATTAAAGGTGGGGAAGAGTACGAAAAGTATATAATTGATAACGGTAAAAAGATGTACAGTGAATTATCACCTGAAACAGCTGAGTTTTTTGAATATATGACATCAAACGAGTTAATGGATTTAGTTACTAGAAAATCAAAAGCAGCTGGAGGATATTGTACTCATATACCAAATTACAATAGTCCATTTATATTTTCTAACTTCAATAATACATCAGAAGACATCGATGTATTAACTCATGAAGCAGGTCATGCATTCCAGCTTTATATGTCGAGAGATATTGAAATGTACGAGATAAACTTCCCAACTTTAGATAGTTGTGAAATTCATTCAATGAGTATGGAATTCATAACTTATCCATGGATGGAGTTATTCTTCAAAGAAGATACATTAAAATATAAATTCTATCATATGAGCTCAGCAATCAAGTTTATACCTTATGGTGTAATTGTAGATGAGTTCCAACATAGAATTTATGAAAATCCAAAGATGACAGCTGATGAAAGAAAACGAGTTTTCAGAGATTTAGAGAAAAAATATCTTCCACATAGAGATTATAGAGATATAGATATTTTAGAAAAAGGATGTTATTGGTTTAAACAAGGGCATATTTTTAAAAATCCATTCTACTACATTGACTATGTATTAGCACAGGTATGTGCGTTCCAATTTTTAAATAAATCAAATGAGGATTTTGAAAAAGCTTGGAAAGATTATTTAAGTATATGTAAAGTTGGTGGAACTAAATCATTTTTAGAAATTGTAGAAATAGGAAACTTAGAATCACCATTTGAAGAAAATACTATGAGAAATATTGCAGAAAATATAAATAAATTATTAGAAAATATAAAAGACAGTGATTTATAATTTTATTGAGGCGATATAATGGAAAATATTTATGATGTAATAATAATAGGTTCAGGACCTGGAGGTTTGAGTGCTGGTATATATTCATCAAGAGCAAAATTAAAAACTTTAGTTATAGAGAAAAAATCATTTGGAGGCCAAATTTTAAATACAGGAGTAATAGAAAATTACCCAGGTGTTTTAGAAGAGGATACAGGTGCTTCACTTGCTGAAAGAATGGTAAAACAATGCACAAAGTTTGGTGCTGAATTAATAAAAGATGAAGTTTTAGATGTAGAATTAAAAAATTACATAAAAACTATAAAATGTAAAAATAATATTTACAAAACAAAATCTGTAATTATAGCGACTGGATGTAAACATAAAAATTTAAATTTAAATAGAGAAAAAGAATTTTTAGGCAGGGGATTATCTTATTGTGCTATTTGTGATGGACATCTTTTTGAAGAATTACCAGTTTATGTGGCTGGTGGTGGTGAAAGCGCAGTAAAAGAAAGTTTATATTTGGCTAAATTCGCTAAAAAGGTTACAATTTTAAGTAAATATGATGAGCTTAAATGTAGTGGATATATTGAGCAAAAATGTAGAGAAACAAAAAATATAGAAATAATAAATAATGTAAAAATTACTGAGTTATTGGGTCAAGATATATTAAATGGGATTAAAATAAAAAATTTAAAAACAAATGAAGAAAGTACATTTATAGCAGATGAGGATGACAATATAATCGGACTATTTATATTTGTAGGATTAACTCCTCAGACAGATTTATTTAAGTGGTTATTAAATCTAGATGAGAAGGGTTATATAAAAACAGATGAAAATATGATGACAAATATAAAGGGTGTATATGCAGTAGGAGATTGCAGATCTAAAGATTTAAGACAAGTTATAACGGCTTCAAATGATGGAGCAATAGCAGCTATAAACGTTGAAAAATATATAAATTAGTTGAGTTGGGGGAGATAATAATGATTAGTGTAAATAAAGAAACATTTGAACAAGAAGTTTTAAAGTACAAAGGAAAAGTTGTTGTAGAATTTTGGAGTGAAACATGTCAACCATGTAAAGAATTACTACCAGAAGTGGAAGAGTTATCTAAAAAATATGATAAAGATATGAAGTTCTGCGATATTGATACAAAAAGTGCACCTAGAATAGCTATAAAACAGAAAGTACTAAGCTTACCAGTAATAAGAATTTATGAAGATGGAAAGATCTTAGATGAGACATCTAATGGAGATGTAACTATAGAAAAAATCGAAAATATGATAAAGAAATTTGTGTAATTTTTGTTACAAATTTCTACGTATATTTGTTACGAAGTTGTAATCTAAAGTAACATTTGTGTAACCACAAATTAAAAAAAAAGGTGATATTATAATAGTATAAATAAAAAGAAATAATAAAATTCATTCAATAAAAAAAAGGGTTTGAATAGGAGGCAAATGTTATGAAAAAAGCTATTATAAGTGTTATCTCAGTATTATGTGTAGGTTTAATGGTAGTAGGTCCAGTAAGAGAAGCTTACGCAAATAATTCAAATAAAGAAGAACAAAAAACTTCGCAAGTTGTTGCAACAAAAACAGATGCAAAAACAGAAACTAATAAAGTTGCTGAACAACCAAAAGAAGAAGCTACTGAAGCAAATGTAAAACAAGATACAACTCAAGTAACAACTAACAACGAAAGTCAAAAAGTTGTAACTAAACAAGAAACTACAGTAGAACAACCAAAACAACAAGTTACAGAAAATGTAGTAAATAAAGAAGAACCTAAAGCTGAAGAACAACCAGCTGTAGAAGAAAAAACTACATTAACTCAAGCACAAGCTTTACAACTTGTAAAAGCTTATGAACCAGGGGTTGCTGATTACAACTATATGGGCGATGAAAATACATACCCATGTATAAAAGTACAAGGTATCCAAGGATATGTTTTCTTACCACAATGTGATGGTGATATGGCATACTTAGTTGATAAAAATAGTGGACATATATATTTATTCCATCCATCAGGATACTTTGATTTATTAAAATAATAATTTAAATTTTAGATAAAAAAAACTGAACTTAATAGTTCAGTTTTTTTTTGCTATGTAAGAAAAAATTAAGATTTATATAAGGTAGTATGTAAAATTTACGATTTATTATAAAAGTATAATATTGATAATTTAATAAGGAGTGGTAATCGTGTATAATTATTTTGAGTGTGTTATTATAAAAGAAAATAGCACATAAAAAAGGGAAAGGATAAAAAATTATGTACAATATATTGGTGGTCGATGACGACAAAGAAATAGTGGAGTCTATAGAGATATATTTAAAAAGTGAGGGATATAAAGTATTTAAAGCTTATGATGGTATGGAAGCTTTAGATATACTTATGAATGAAGAAATACATTTAATCTTAATGGATATAATGATGCCTAAATTAGATGGAATTAAGGCTACAATAAAAATTAGACAGGAAAAAAATATTCCTATAATTTTAGTATCGGCAAAAGGAGAAGATACTGATAAAATTTTAGGATTAAATATCGGAGCGGATGATTATATAACAAAACCTTTTAATTTATTAGAACTTATAGCAAGAGTTAAATCAAATTTAAGACGATATATGAATTTAGGAAATTTTAGTAATGAATCTATGTCGACTATGCTTAAAAGTGGTGGACTAGAATTAGATACATCTACTAAAGAAGTTAAGGTAGATGGAAGTATGGTAAAAGTTACTCCTATAGAATATAGAATACTAGAATTGCTGCTTAGAAATAAGGGACGAGTTTTTTCAATTGACGAGATTTATGAGAAAGTGTGGAAAGAAGAGAGCTTCAATGTAGAAAATACAGTGGCTGTTCACATTAGAAGAATAAGAGAAAAAATAGAGATAAATCCTAAGGAGCCTAGATATTTAAAAGTTGTGTGGGGGATTGGATACAAAATAGAAAAAATATAGAGGTGAATTAATGAAAAAATTAAAAAATATTTTTTTATTGGGATTTTTAATATGTTTATCAATCTTTATAGGAATTAATATTTCATTTTTTGCATATAGTTACAATGCTGACTTTACTTATAATTTAGTAACTTCAGATGTGCAAGATAATGGGATGAAGATAGAAAAAAACTATTTTAAAAGTAAATATTTTAACCAAAAGGTTATGAATAGCATTTTAACAAATTTAAAATATTCTGTTATAGATTCAGAAAATGAAGATAAATATAGTTCGAATGATGCTGCAATGGGTTCATATTACTATGATTACAATGAAGACATATATTATTATGATGATGAAGAAGATCTAAACATGACAGAAAGAGAGCTAGCAGAAAATCTAAAGGCTGAATCTAAAAAAATATTAACAGAAGTTAGAGGAATTGATTACTTTATAATCAATAATTCTACAGGAGAGACAGTAACTAATACTGATTACAAAACATTAAGCAATTTTAAGGAAAATGCAAAAGGGTATTATCAGGCACAGTTTGAAAATAATAACTTAGTAAATAGGAAGATTGGAAATACAGAGTATAAACCTATAAGTGGTTATTTTTATTATCCTGAAAATTCTATAATAAATGTAAATGATGATATTGATGCTTATGTTTCAATTTCAAAAAAATTAATAGATTTTCATGTATTTGAATATGGCTATTCTACTTATCAACAAATTGTAAATAAATATGAAAAAAGCTTAGAATGGGGAATACCCGCGGGAATATTATCTGTTATATTCTTTGTGATATATATGATTATGAATTTTAAGTTACCTAAAACAAAACGAGAATTTTGGAATTATTATAATAAAATACCATTAGAAGTTATAGTTACGGTTTTATCTATTGATATAGCTTTAATAGTTGCAATAGCAGAAGAGCCAAACCCATTTGTAAATCAATTTTGTATAATACCTATTTTTATACTTTTATTTTACTTTATACTTATTGTAAAACAAATTTCAAACTTTGAAAGAAAAAGAGATTTCTTTAAAACAAGTTGGGCTGTTAGAATTATAATTTGGATATTTAAAAAAATGAAAGTGGCTATGCAAGAAAATAGAAACTTAATTAAACAAAATAAAGATTTTGATTTAATAAAGAAAATAATTACAGTAGCAGTTTTATGTGTATTGGCAGAATTTATATTTATAATTATGTCAGGAGGATGGATAGATTTTCTTGCTTTAATTGTGATATTTGGAATTCAATTAGGATTTTTAATATATTTTGTCAAAAAACTAGGATATTTAAATGACATAATGAAAGGTGTCCATAAAATAAAAGAAGGTGAATTAAATTATAAAATTGAAGAGAAAAATGATATATACTTTAGTTCACTTGCAAATGATATAAATAATATAAGTGAAGGACTTGAAAACTCAATTGAGCAGAGAATAAAAAGTGAAAGAATGAAAAGTGAGCTTATAACAAATGTATCTCATGACTTAAAAACTCCGCTTACTTCAATAATAAATTATATTGAATTAATCAAAAAAGAAGAAGGTTTAAGTCCAGATTATTTAAAAGATTATGTAAAAGTACTTGATAATAAGTCAAAACGATTAAAGGTATTAATTGAAGATTTATTTGAAGCTAGTAAGGCTAGTACAGGAAATATAGAACTAGACTTAGTAAAACTTGATTTAAAACAATTGTTACAACAAAGTATAGGTGAATTAGAAGATAAATTAGAAGAGGCTAATTTAAGTCTTAGAGTTAATTTAACAGAAGAAGACACTTATGTTTTAGCAGATGGAAGAAGACTTTACCGAGTTTTTGAAAATTTACTTTGTAATATAAGCAAGTATTCACTTGAAAATACGCGTGTGTATATAGATGTAATAAAAGAAGACGGAAAAATAATTACTACAATGAAAAATATATCTTCATATGAGCTTAATTTTGATCCTGATGAAATTATGGAGAGATTTAAAAGAGCTGATGAATCTAGAAATACTGAAGGTAGTGGACTTGGACTTGCTATAGCGAGAGATTTAGTAAGTCTTCAAGGTGGGAATATGAGTATAGAGATAGATGGAGATTTATTTAAGGTAAAAGTAGTTATGGATGAATATTCACAAGCTATTTCGCTTCAAAAATAAAAATTTATTAATGAAAATAAAAAGGTATTGATACAAACTTAAAATGGTATCAATACCTTTTTGTTTAGTTATCTTTAGTTAAGTTTGTGATTTTAATTGATTAGAACATAATAATGCTGCCTATTATGCAAATGATTAATAAACTCCATAAAACAATATCAGTAGTTGAATTTATTTTTATGTCATGTGCAATAAAGGCATTGTTTGGATTTTCAGGTTGATAGCAAATTAAAATTTCATCACCTATTTCGTGTAGTTTCTTTTTTAAAGATGTCGATGATTTCGTTGTATAGACTTTTTTATTTACTTCATAGGTACAGATTTCGGTATAAAGTTTTTCGCCTTGATGGTGTGATATTTCAAAATCTTCTATTCTACCAATGATTGAGGCGGTGCATATTTTATGCATATTTTTCTGATTTTTTCTATATGTCATAAGAAAAAGAATGATAAAACCACCTACAGTTAACAAAAAAAATCCAAGAAGAACGTTTTGCATGTATGTTTTACCTCCCTATTAAAGTAATTAGGGTCAACATCCTGGTAGCTAAATTTTAATTTATCAATTATTTTAATATAATTGTAGCAAAAAGATTTTTACAAATCAATTTATTAGTATATGTAATAATTAATTGATTATATATCATTTTGCAATAATTACTATGTAGATTATATACAATTAAAAAGTGAGTAACATAAATTTATGCTACTCACAATAATTTTAGATAATTTCTTGTTTTTTAGATTTATTTAAAGATTTTAAATTATTCATATAAAGCTTAGTTTCTGAGACAACTACAGGAGATAGAGCAAGTAGAGCTATTAAGTTAGGTAATGCCATAAGACCGTTGACTATATCAGCTATAACCCATACCATTTCTAGTTTTAAGAAAGCACCTAAAAGCACCATAGCTACAAATAGACATCTAAAAATATTTATTTTATTTGCACCGAATAAAAATTCAAAACATCTTTCACCATAGTAACTCCAGCCAAGTATAGTTGTAAAAGCGAATAAACTAAGGCTTAGTGTTAAAAATAATGGACCTATATTTGGAAGGACACTTGCAAATGCTGCTTGAGTCATTACTGCACCATTTAAATCACCTTGCCAAACGCCAGTTATTATTAAAGAAACACCTGTTAAAGTACATATGATTATACTATCTATAAAAGTACCAGTCATAGAGATTAGACCTTGTTCTGCAGGCCATTGAGTTTTTGCAGCAGCGGCCGCAATAGGAGCACTACCAAGACCTGATTCATTTGAAAATACACCACGGGCGATACCATTTCTAATTGCCATTGCAACAGTTGCTCCTAAGAAACCACCACTTGCAGCTTTTCCTGTAAATGCACTAGTGAATATTAATGAAAAAGTTTGAGGTATTAATTTATAAGAAGCAACCAATATTACTAAACATATTGCTATATATATAACTGTCATAAAAGGAACAATTTTAGTTGCTACATTTGATATACTTTGAAGTCCGCCGAAAACTACTAATGCAACTAATACTGCAAGAACTACACCTATTATTTTAGGATCAATACCAAATGAACTATTAACAGCATCTGTTATTGAATTTACTTGTGAAAAAGTACCGATACCTAAAAGGGCAACTAATATACCACTTATAGCGAAAAATATTGCAAGAGGTTTCCATTTTTCTCCCATACCGTTAACTATGTAGTACATTGGTCCACCAGAAACTTGGCCTTTAGAGTCTTTAGTTCTAAATTTTATTGCCAATAAACCTTCTGAATATTTAGTTGCCATTCCAAAGAAAGCAGCAAGCCACATCCAAAATAATGCACCAGGTCCACCAGCTTTTATAGCAGTGGCCACACCAACGATATTACCAGTACCTATTGTAGCTGCTAAAGCTGTACATAGTGCACCAAAACTTGATATATCACCACTACCACTATTTTCAGCTTTGAATATTAGTTTTAAAGCTTTGGGAAGTTTTATAATTTGAATAAGTCCAAGTCTTATAGTAAAGTAAATTCCAGTACCTACTAATAGAACTAATAGGGGAGGTCCCCAAACTAAGCTATCGATTGAGTTAAGTAATTTTAAAAAATCCATAAAAAACACTCCTTTTAATGTAATAAATTTTCATCAAATAATCTTTTATGATGTATAGGAGATGGAATCTATTGTAGCTTTTTAACAAGGATCTCGTTATAAATTTAAAATATATAATATGATTTCTAGTATAAAATTATCATAAAACTAAAAAATACTAAATCGGTTCGATTTAGTATAGGATAATTTATACATTATAGACGGAAGTAAAAACTTCCCGAAAAGCTCTGTCCTTTTGCCTGAGAGATTGAGCTATTTTATAGCTTTTGCCCCTTCGGCTCCTTATCAAAAAGGTATCTCCAGAGTATCCTATACATTACAGTCACACTTTAAAATAAAGTACCTGAGAGCGTTACTCCTTCGGTGTGTCAAATTGACAACTCTTCTGTAAAGTTTCATCAGATTATTGATTTGTTGTTTGTAACATAGATGATATATCTTTAGACAAATTTTGTCAAATAGTAATTTTTAAAAAATATTTTTGTCGAAAAAATAATATTATTTTGAATTTTTCTATAAATTTAATAACTAAAAAATAATAAATTATAATTTGAAAAAATAAAATACAATATGGAAAAAATAGTTTTTATATTAAAAAAGTTTAGTTAAAATAGTTTGAAAAAATAAAATAAAAAATATTATTTTTTATATAGAATGTATGTTTTGGATAAAATTTCCCTAAAATAAATATAGAGAAAATTAGAATAAAGGAGTAGGCTATATGGTAAGTTTAGATAGGGAATTTAATGTAATAACAGAATTTAAAAATGAATTAAAGCCAGAAAATATAAAAATATTTTTGTATACTATGCCAGTGAAAGATATAAATGAGAGACACAGAGAAAATTATGATATTGTTAAGGAATTAAAAAGATTGAATAAAAATCCTAATATAGTTTTTAATGAATATATAATAGCATCATTTGAACCCATAAAAGATTGGGGAAAGTATAACAGTATAGATGTAAAACCAGATAATAGAAATATTGATTTAAATAGTCCTACAGAAAGAAAGATATTAGAGAGACTTATTTTATGTGATATTAAAAATAATATAAATAATAAACCGTGGGAACAACCCCAAAAGTATGAAATAAGGGGGAATGCAAACCCAGCTGTGTATTTAAGAATCCCTATATATTCAAATGATAATTTGATTATAAGAAGAAAGTTGAATTTCGATGTCAATATAGATAAAAAGGATATAATTATAGGATTTTTCTTAAACCATGAATTTGAATATCAAAAAACATTAGACGAAGAAATAAAATGTGGAAATATAAAAAAAGGAGATAAGGTGAAAGATTTTTACAACAATATAACCTATGAATTTATAGAAGTAGCATCATTCAGTATAAGCCAAGAAAATGAGTATATGAGGACTTCTATAATTAATTATTATTTAAATAAAGGGCAGAGCTATATTATAGCTGGATTAGATAAAAATACAAAAGCTGTGCTTGTTAAAAATAAAGAAGGTAGCATTTTCCCATATATACCAAATAGGTTAAAGAAGGTATGTATATTTGAGAATCTAGGAAATAAACGAATAATTGAGGGAAATAAATATATTAAAATGAATCCAAGTCAGAATATGTGCGAGAGTATGAAATTAGCAAAAGATATATTAAAAAATTCTAGGTATATTAAATTTAACAAAGCGAATATGATTGTTGAAGAAATAGGATATAAAAAAGAGATATTAAAAAGACCTGCATTAAAGTTTGGGAAAAATGAGTCTAATTTCAATGTTATAAATTCTAGTGCGATGTTCGGTTTAAATCAAGGCGGAAGTTATGAAAGAAAAAATATAGAAATAGATTATTTTATAGATCCAAAAATTTTAAATAATAAAAGAGATTATCAAATAGTATATTCTTTTTTAAGTGAGATAATAAGTAAATCAAAAGAACTAGGTGTTGAGATTAATACTGATACAAGCTATATAAATTTAAATCCAATAAATATTGAAAATAAAAATATATTTGAATTAAATGTTAGAGAAATAATTGAGAATTATAAAAATCCAGTTTTAATTATTTTAGAGAAAGAGAATATAGATAAATATTATGATACACTTAAAAAAATCTTTGGAGGAAGAAATAATATTCCGACTCAATTTGTAGATTTAGAAACTATAAAACGATGTGATCCAAAGATTGATAATAAAAAAAGTAAGGAATCTATATTTTTAAATATATTGCTGGGGATATATTGTAAAAGTGGGATTCAACCGTGGGTTTTGGCAAATAGCTTGAGTGCAGATTGTTATATTGGATTAGATGTATGTAGAGAGAATAATATGAGCACAGCAGGGCTTATACAAGTTATAGGAAAAGATGGTCGAGTATTAAAAAGTAAAACAGTATCGTCTAAACAAAACGGTGAGAAAATAGAAATAAATAAGCTTAAAGAAATAATCTTTGAGGCTATAGCTGCTTATCAAAGTACATATAATAAAAAATTAGAACATATAGTATTTCATCGAGATGGAATTAATAGAGAAGATTTAGATTTACTTAGAGAAATTTCAAAATCCTTGAAAATAAAATTTGATTATATTGAAGTTACGAAAAATATAAATCGTAGAATGGCTATGTTGGAGAAAAAAGAGGAAAACTATAATTGTCAAGATAAGGAAAAGAAAAAGTGGGTTACGGAAATGGGAATGTGCTTTAAAAAAGAAAATAAAGCTTATTTAATAACTACAAATCCAAGTGAATATATGGGGATGGCACGCCCGCTTAGAATAAAAAAAGTATATGGAAGTCAGTCAATGAACAATATTATAGAAGATATATACAAATTAAGTTTTATGCATATAGGAAGTATAATGAAATCACGACTTCCAATAACAACTCACTATGCAGATTTAAGCTCCATATATTCACATAGAGAATTAATGCCTAAAAATGTGGATGGTAATATATTGCATTTTATATAATATAATAAAATATATAATTACATATTAAATTAAAAATCCTAGCATATTTTCGCTAGGATTTTTAATTAACCTAAGTTAATACCATACTCAGCAGATAAATCATGAAGACCTTGTTCAATTTCTTCTCTGCTATAATTGTGAGCCTCTAAAACTTTATCTTCAAGTCTATTTAGATTAGTATAAAAATCTATACCGACTTTTAGATATTCTATATTGCTTTTATCAATTTCATCAAATAGTAAATTTTCAGCTTCATTGATTTTACCTTCTGAAACTAATTTACCTAATTTAGTATATAAAATATCAGTTTCACTAAGATTTTCTTTTTCTTCTAGTTCATATTGTACCATTTCTTTATTGAAGAAAAGTTTTGATAAAGACATAGCTAAACTTTCTATTTGTCTAAGCAAGAAATCTTGTTTAAGCATATTTATACCTCCCAATTAAAAACATTGCATGTAAATTTATACAATGATTGATTTTTATCAAATCATATCCTAATATACATATTATACACTAAAAGTTAAGTATTAGTTAAAAAAACAAATAAAGCACAATTATTTAAAAAATTATAATAAAATATATGTTATAATAAAAAATAATATTTTTAACACAATAATTGAATTACAGTAAGGAGAATATGAAATGGGCTTTCGAGAGAGTATAAAAAATGCAAAAAGAATTGTAGTTAAGGTGGGAACGTCTACCCTAACTTATGAAAATGGACAAATTAATTTAGGAAGAATTGAAAAATTAACAAGAGTTTTATCTGATGTAGTAAACTCAGGAAAAGAAGTAACTTTAGTAACATCTGGAGCAGTAGGTGTTGGAGTTGGAAAATTAAAATTAAAAGAAAAGCCCACAAATATAAGAGAGAAACAAGCATTGGCAGCAATAGGACAATGTGAATTAATGCATATATATAGTAAATTTTTTGGAGAGTATTCACATACAGTAGGTCAAGTACTTTTAACTAGAGATGTAATAGAAGATGAACATATAAAACAAAATGTATGTAATACTTTTGAATTATTACTTCAAAAAGGAATTATTCCTATTGTAAACGAAAATGATACAGTTTCAATAGACGAATTAGAGAATATAGCTAAATTTGGAGATAATGACAACTTATCAGCAATAGTTTCTGTTCTTATAGATGCAGATTTATTAATAATATTATCTGACATAGATGGTTTTTATGATAGTAATCCAAAAGAAAATCCAAATGCAAAATTAATAAAACAAATAGATGAGATTACTGCAGAAATAGAAGCATGTGCAGGTGGTGCAGGTTCAAGTTTAGGAACTGGTGGAATGGCAACTAAAATTACAGCTGCTCGTAAAGCAACAGAAGCAGGTGTAAATATGGTACTTGCAAATGGAGAAGAACCAGCTATAATTGCTGAAGTATTATCAGGAGAAGAAGTAGGAACTTTATTCACTGCAAAAAAATAGAAAGGGGTAAATATTATGAGTAATTTAATTTCAATGGGACAAAAGGCAAAAGAAGCTTCTTATGAATTAGGAATAGCTTCTGCAGGTCAAAAAAATGAAGCTCTAACTTTTATGGCAGAAGAGCTAGTAAAAGCAAAAAAAGAAATAATAGAAGCGAATGAAATAGACAGACAAAATGCTATCAAAAAAGGGATAACAGAAGCTTTACTTGATAGATTATCACTTGATGATTCTAGAATAGAAGCTATGGCACAAGGTTTACTTGATATAGTTAAATTACAAGATCCAGTAGGTGAGGTTACAAACATGTGGCAAATGCCTAATGGACTTCAAATAGGTCAAAAGAGAGTTCCTATAGGAGTTTTAGGAATAATATATGAATCAAGACCAAATGTAACTAGTGATGCAGCTGGACTTTGTTTAAAAGCAGGAAATGCTGTTATATTAAGAGGGGCAAGTGATGCAATAAACTCTAATAAAGCAGTAGCAAAAGCATTAGTTAAAGGTATAAAAAGAAGTGGTTTACCAGAAGATTGTGTACAATTATTAGAAGATACATCAAGAGAAACTGCAACTGAAATGATGAGACTTAACGACTATATAGATGTTTTAATCCCAAGGGGTGGGGCAGGTCTTATAAAATCAGTTGTGCAAAATGCAACAGTTCCAGTAATAGAAACAGGAACAGGAAACTGCCATATTTATGTTGATGAAACTGCTGATTTTGAAATGGCAAAAGCGATAGTATTAAATGCTAAAGTTCAAAGACCAGGAGTTTGTAATGCAGCAGAAAAATTACTAGTGCATGAAACTGTAGCAAATGAATTTCTACCAATGATAGTAAAAGCACTTAGAGAAAATGGTGTTGAAGTTAGAGGATGTGAAAAAGCTCAAGCTATAGTAAATGATATAAAAGTTATAGAAGAGCCTGAATGGCATCAAGAATACTTAGACTTAATAATAGCAGTTAAAGTTGTAAAAGATGTTGATGAAGCTATAAAACATATAAATAAATACAATACAGGTCACTCAGAATCTATAGTAACTGAAAGTTATAAAAATAGCCAAAAATTCTTACAAAGAGTAGACGCAGCTGCAGTATATGTAAATGCATCTACAAGATTTACAGATGGTGGAGAATTTGGATTCGGTGGAGAAATTGGTATAAGTACTCAAAAACTTCATGCAAGAGGACCAATGGGTCTTAAAGAACTTACAACTAGTAAGTACATTATATTTGGAGATGGACAAATAAGATAATTAATTTTTATAAAAATAAATAAATCTATTTAAAGAGGTTGATTTAAAATATAAGTTTTAAGTTAATCTCTTTTTTAGTTATTATGAATTAATTTAACTATAAAAAAGTTAATTTTCAAAAGTAAAAGCTAAAAAATAAATAATATTAAAGCTTAAATGCCAATGCCTTTTAATTATTAAAATAAATGTTTTCTTTTAAACTTGCTTATATAAGCAATCATAAATTATACATTTTAATCAAAAATTTCTATAATAATAATTAAAAAAAAATTGAAAAACAAGCTTGAATTATGCTAGAATAAAAAAGCTTGAAATTATACAAATCAATTTTAGAGGAGACGGAATAATGGATCAACAAACAGTAAGTATGTTAGCTCACAAAGCTAGACATAAAATCGACTTTTTAAATCAAAGCAAGTTAAGATACTTAGTATCTGCTATGTTTGCAGGAATATTTATAGGATTAGGAGATATACTAATCTTCACAGTAGGTGGATATTTACACGAAGTACATTCACCAATGACTAAAATAGCTGTTGGGATGTCATTCTCAGTAGCACTTAGTTTAATAATACTTTTAGGTAGTGAATTATTCACAAGTAATAATATGGTTATGGCTGTTGGAGCTATGAGCAAAGAAACTAGTATAAAAGATGGTGGTAAAGTTTTAGGATATAGTTACTTAGGAAACTTTATAGGAGCTATATTAATATCACTTTTATTCATAGGAACTGGATTATTCAAAGGGACTACTCTTGAATACTTCGAATATACTGCATTAGGTAAAATTGATGCTGCAGCATATCAATTATTCTTCAAAGGAATTTTATGTAACATATTAGTTTGTTCAGGTGTTTTAGCTGCATACAAATTAAAAGATGATACAGCTAAATTAATAATATTATTCTTAAGTTTATTTGCATTCGTTACAAGTGGATTTGAACACTGTATTGCAAATATGATAACTTTTGCTACATGTATATTATCAGGAGCTACTGCAGTAACTCTTTCAGGAATGGCATACAACTTATTCTTCGTAACATTAGGAAATATGGTAGGTGGAATACTATTCTTAGGAATAGGAACTTATTTCTTATCTACAGGAGATAAAAAAATAGATAAAATAGATAGAGCAGCTTAATTTTCTATCCGTTAAAAACACACATTTAGGCATCGATATAAATGATTTAATTATTTATATCGATGCCTTTTTTCTTTTTTTGATGAATAATTTTTCATTGGGGTTATAATATAGTAAAATATTGTTAAAAGAGGTGGTTACATTGAAGAGTATTATTGAAAAAATAGAAATAATAAAAGGCGATATAACTAAAATGAAAGTTGATGCTATAGTCAATGCTGCAAATAGATCACTTTTGGGTGGCGGCGGTGTTGATGGTGCAATACACAGAGCAGCAGGAAGAAAACTTTTAGAAGAATGTAAAACTTTAAATGGATGTAATACAGGGGACGCCAAAATTACAAAAGCTTATAATCTACCATGCAAAAATGTTATTCATACAGTTGGACCAATATATATAGATGGTCATTCCAATGAAGATAAATTGCTATATTCTTGTTATAAACGTTCATTGGAAGTTTTAATAGAAAATAATTTAAGAACTATAGCATTTCCTGCAATAAGCACAGGAATATATGGATATCCAAAAGAAGAAGCTACAAGTATAGCTTGCGATGCAGTGATAGATATGCTTAAAAAATATAGTGATAAGATTGATCAAGTGTGCTTTGTATGTTTTGGGGATAGAGATTATGAGATTTATAAGAGAGTCCTTAAAATTAAACTAGATATAGATTAAATAAAAAACTTTTTTATTAGATAAGGGATATTAAATGGAATATAATTTCTTTAAAGGTGGGGAGATGAGTAGGTATGGAAGAAATATTGGATATATTTAATGATAAATTAGAAATTATAGGACAAGATACTAGGACAAATGTACATAAGAAAGGGTTGCTTCATCAAGTTGTACATTGTTGGGCTATAGAAGATTCAAAGGATGGAAGATTTGTATATATGCAACAGAGGGCAGAATTTAAAGATTTTCCATTATTATTTGATATAGCTGTTGGTGGGCATATAGATGCAGGGGAGATTGTTGAAGATGCTATGCTCAGAGAAATTAAAGAAGAGATAGGACTTGATTTAAAACTACAAGATTTAAAATATGAGGGAACTATAGTAAGAGATACTAGTAGTGGGGATTTTTTAGATAAAGAAATTTGTAGAATATTTACATATACTTCTCATAAAGCTATAAAGTTTAACCCAGGAATAGAGGTTAAAAAAATGATAAAGATAAGAGAAAAGGAATTTATAGATGTATTTTTAAATAAAAAAGAGGGACTTTATATAATAAACTTAGATGATAATAGTGAAGAATATAAAACTAAGAAAGATTTTTGTATGTTTGGAAGAGAATATGAAACTATATTAAAAAATAGACAGTAGTTTAACATATTGATAAATATATAATAAGATAAGTAAGTCTTAAAATTATAAATATGTACAAAAACACTCATAAAGTGTTAATATATACTAATAAAATAAAAATTTTATATAAAAATATAGTGTAAATTTTAAACTTTGTAGAAAGGACAGAATATGGCAAAGATATTAGTTTTAGCCGAAAAACCATCAGTTGGAAGAGATATTGCCAGGGTTTTAGGTTGTAAAAACGAAAAAAATGGATATATAGAAGGAAGTAAATATATAGTTACGTGGGCTCTAGGTCATTTAGTTACATTAGCAGACCCAGAAACTTATGATAAAAAATATAAATCTTGGGATATGAATGACTTACCAATACTCCCAAAAGACTTAAAAACAGTAGTAATAAAGAAAAGCTCAAAGCAATTTAATACAGTAAAAGCACAACTAAACAGAAATGATGTAAGTGAAGTTGTAATAGCAACTGATGCAGGTCGTGAAGGAGAATTAGTAGCTAGATGGATAATAGAAAAATCACATGTTAAAAAGCCTATTAAACGTCTGTGGATATCTTCAAGTACAGATAAAGCTATTAGAGAAGGTTTTACTAAGCTAAGAGACGGTAGAGATTACAATAATCTTTATTATTCAGCAATAGCAAGAGCAGAGGCAGACTGGATAGTAGGTATAAATGCCACAAGAGCTCTTACAACAAAATATAATGCAAGTTTGTCATGTGGTAGAGTTCAAACTCCAACCTTAGCTATGATACAAAAAAGAGAAGATGAAATAAGAAACTTTAAACCAAAAGACTACTACACATTAGATGTATTAACACAAAAAGGTGGAAGTTATTTAAAGTTATCGTGGCATGACAGAAATAATTCTACTTCAACTTTTAATAAAGAAAAAATTGAAAATATAAAGAAAAAAGTATCAAATAAAGATTTAAAAATAGTTGATGTTAAAAAATCTAATAAGAAAAAATATTCACCAGCTCTTTATGATTTGACAGAATTACAAAGGGATGCAAATAAAATGTTTGGGTATTCAGCAAAAGAAACTTTATCTATTATGCAAAAATTATATGAGCATCATAAAGTACTTACATATCCAAGAACAGATTCAAGATATCTTACAGATGATATAGTAGATACTTTAAAAGATAGAATAAAAGCAGTAAATACTAGTGAATACTCAAAAGTTTGTATGAAGTTGTTAAGAACAAATATAAAACCTAATAAATCTTTTGTAGATAATTCAAAAGTTACAGATCACCACGCTATAATACCAACAGAAGAAAGAGTATTCTTAGGAGATTTATCTGATAAAGAAAGAAAAATATACGACTTAGTAGTTAAAAGATTTTTAAGTGTATTATGTCCTCCATTTGAATATGAACAAACGACTATAAAAGGAATTTGTGAAGGAGAAACATTTATAGCAAAAGGAAACAAAATTATAAAACTAGGTTGGAGAGAAAATTATACTGCAGATGATAACGAAACATATGATGGTATAATCGATGTAAGTGTAGACGAAGTACTTAAAGTAGAAAGTGTAAAAATAGAAAGTAAAAAAACTAATCCACCTTCATATTTAAATGAAGCTACTTTGCTTACAGAAATGGAAAAACACAACTTGGGAACTGTTGCTACAAGAGCAGATATAATTGAAAAATTATTTAATTCATTCTTTGTGGAAATGAAAAATAAAGAAATACATATTACTTCAAAGGGAAGACAACTTTTAGATTTAGCACCAAAAGATTTAAAAAGTCCAGAGCTAACAGCAAAATGGGAAAAAACATTAACTGATATATCAAAAGGAAAGAGTAAGAAAAATGAGTTTCTAAATGAAATGAAAAACTACTCAAAAACTATTGTTAAAGAAATAAAAAATAGTGAAAATAAATTTAAACACGATAATCTAACTAGAAATAAATGTCCAGAGTGTGGCAAGTTTATGCTAGAGGTCAATGGCAAAAGAGGAAAGATGTTAGTGTGTGAAGATAGAGAGTGTAATACTAGAAAATTGATTTCACAAACTACTAATGCTAGATGTCCTTCTTGTCATAAAAGACTTGAATTAAAAGGCGAAGGTGAAGGAAAAATATTTACATGTAGTTGCGGATATAGAGAAAAATTATCTTCATTTAATAAGAGAAAAGCAGAAGAAAAGGGTAAGGCTTCTAAAAAAGATATAAATAAATACTTAAAAAATCAAAATAAAGATCAAGAAGTATTTAATAATCCTTTTGCAGCACTTGCTAATTTAAAAAAGAAGTAAATAATATAGATTTTTAAAGGGAATACAATAGATAACAGACTTAGTCTTTAAGGGGGAGATTTTAATTATTTATAGTGTAAGAGCCTTAAATATAATTGAAATATTAAAAAATTCTCATGATCCTGTTAGCAGTTTAGCTCTTAGTGAGGAAATTGGATGTTCTACAAAAACAATACAAAGTGAAATAAAAGACATCAATAAAAACAGTAAAGATGGGAAAATTGTATCAATTAGAGGAATAGGTTATAAAATAGAGGGTTCATTCGACCATATTACTATTCCAAGTCCATATTTAGGAAATGTAGACAGAATTGATTATATTATAAAAAGTTTAATAAATTTAACTATTAAGTATGATAAAACTATAAAATTAGAAGAATTAGCAGATTCTATGTATATTAGTGTTTCAACAGTAAAAAATGACTTAAAAGAAGTGAAATCTATTTTAAAAAAATATAATATATCTGTTGTATCAAAACATAAACAGGGAATTGGCATAGAAGCAAATGAAGATGATATAGTTAATTTTATACTAGAAATATGCTCAAAAAAAGATAATGAACTTAGCTTAAAGGATTTTTTAACTGATAAAGTATCTAATAATATGTTCAACTTAAAAAATATAATTTTAAGTATTTTGAGCAGTGAACATTTAGTACTTAGTGATACAGAGTTTAAAAATTTATGTAGCATAATATTTATAAAGCTTAGCAGAAGCGACCAAAATGAAAATGAGTTTATAAAGTCATATATAAAAGAGTATATAGTTCAAAGAGAATTAATAATGAACGATGATAAAAATAAAGAAAAAATAATCAGCGCTATAAAAAAATTCTGCAAAAACTTAAAAATAGCTACATCTATAGATATTAGTAAAGATGAAATCTTTGAAAACTGTCTTTATAATCATATAAACAGTATATATAAAAAAATGAAGTTAGGTATAAATCAATATGGTGTTTTGCCTATTGATATAAGAATAAAGTATCCTTATGCTTATGAATTAGGAAAAATAGCAAAAAAAACTATAGAAGAAGAGCTAGATTTAAAACTAGATGATGAAGAAATATCAAATATAGCTGTACATGTTGGGGGAGCTATAGAAAGAGCTGAACACAATCAAAAGAAAAAAGTATTTAAAGTAATAATAGTATGTGTATCAGGAATAGGAACTTCTATGTTAGTTAAAAATAAACTGGAGTATCTATTTGAGGGGAAGATAGAAATAGTAAAAATAATACCAGCTTATTTAATAGATTACATAAATGCTATGGAAGTTGATTTTATAATATCTACTGTAGATATTAAGTTTGAAAGAGTACCAGTAATAACTGTGTCTCCCCTTTTAAATGATAATGAGGTAAAAATAATAGAGAAGTTTATGAAAACAGGAAAGATGTATAAAGAAGTTGAAACAAGGGACTTATTTGATAGAAATCTATTTTTTACTGATTTAAAATTTAAAACTAAGGAAGAAGTCATAGAATTTATGGGAAGTCAGCTTTTAGATCAAGGGGTTATAGATGAAGATATGAAAAACTCATTCTTTGATAGAGAAAAAATAGCTACTACAGAAATTGGTCATATGGTGGCACTTCCGCATGGAGCAAACGGAAAGGTATTGAAAAATAAAATTGCAGTAGGAATATTAGATAAACCTATACATTGGACGTTAGGAGATGTTAGGCTAATTTTGATTTTGGCAATTGATAAGGATGAGATATTTGACTATGAAAAATTATTTTCGACAATATACAAACAAGTTGGTTCAGTATCAAAAGTTATAAGTATATGTGAAAATAAAAGCTATGAAAAATTCATAAAGATGTTTTAAGTATTAATTTTACTTTACAAATATAATTTTAGCGGTGCAAATTCTAACTTTCGACAGGATTTGCACCGCTAAATTGTTAAATAATATAAAAACGATAAATTTCTCTTTTAATTAAGAGAAATTTATTGGCTTTTTGAAAACGTATTTTTGAATTAATATAGAGATATAAGATAAATAAAGGTAATAAAAAAAATAAAAATGAGCACTAATAATAGTATAAAGGAGGCTTGTAGATGATATATACAGTAACTTTAAATCCATCTATAGATTACGTTATAAAAGTTGAAAAACTAGTTAATGGACAAGTTAATAGAGTAAATGAAGAACATGTATATCCGGGTGGAAAGGGGATAAATGTAACTAGAATATTAAAAAGCTTAGATAATGAAAATATAGCTCTAGGATTTGTAAGTGGATTTACAGGGGATTATATAATAGATTCTTTACAAGAATTAAACTTAAAATCTAATTTTATAAAAGTAAAAGAAGGTTTTACAAGAATTAATGTAAAGATTAAAAGTGAAGAAGAAACAGAAATAAATGGACAAGGTCCTAAAATAAGCGAAGAAGAATTAAATAGATTTTTTGAAATTATAGACAGATTAGTAGATGGAGATATTTTAATATTATCAGGAAGTATTCCAGCATGCTTAGATGAAAAATTATACGAAAATATAATGAAGAGAGTAGAAGACAGAGATATAAAGGTTATAGTAGACGCGACTAAAAATTTACTTTTAAATGTCTTAAAATACAAACCTTTCTTAATAAAACCAAACAACCATGAACTAGCAGAAATGTTTGGAGTTGAATTAAACAGTACAAAAGATGTAGTTTTCTATGCTAAAAAGTTAAAAGAAATGGGTGCTCAAAATGTTTTAATATCAATGGGTAAAGACGGAGCGTTATTAGTATCTGAAAACGGTGAAGTGTTTACAAGTAATGTTGCAAAAGGTGAAGTTATTAATTCAGTTGGAGCTGGAGATTCAATGGTAGCAGGTTTCATAAGCGGATATTTAAAATCAGGTAGTTATGAAGAAGCACTTAGATTAGGGGCAGCAAGTGGAGGAGCAACAGCATTTTCTTCTGATTTAGCAACTAGAGAATTTATAGATAAATTAGTAGAAGAAATAAAAATTCAAAAAATAAATTAGAATATGAAAAAGTAATTGAAAATATAGAGGTAAATAATAAAAATATAAAGAGCAATAATACTATTTAACAATAAAAAGGAGTAGGAGTTATGAGAATTACAGATTTATTATCAAAAGAATCCATAAAACTAAATCTTTCATCTAAAACTAAACCAGAAGTAATAGATGAAATGGTGGACTTAGTAAATGCAAGTGGAAATTTAAATAATAAAGCCGAGTATAAAGAAGCTATACTAGCTCGAGAAGAATTAAGTACAACTGCAGTAGGGGAAGGAATCGCAATTCCACATGCTAAAACAAAGGCAGTTAAAAAAGCTTGTTTAGCAGCTGGAATAACAAAAGAAGGTATAGATTATGAAGCATTTGATGGAAGTTTATCTAACTTATTCTTTATGATAGCTGCACCAGATGGAGCAAATAATACTCACTTAGAAGTATTATCAAGACTATCTACAATCTTAATGGATCCAGATTTTAAAAATAGTTTAATAGATTCAAAGAGTGTAGATGAGTTCTTATCATTAATAGATAAAAAAGAAACTGAAAAATTCCCAGAAGAACAAAAAGAAGAAAAAGTTGAAGAAAATAATAAAGCTCAAAATGCTCAAGATAACAAATATCCTCAAGTTTTAGCAGTTACTGCTTGTCCAACAGGTATAGCACATACATTTATGGCAGCAGAAAGTTTAAACAACAAAGGTGCTGAAAAAGGAATAACAATTAAAGTTGAAACTAATGGCTCTGGTGGAGTTAAAAATGCTTTAACAAAAGAAGAAATAGAACATGCAAAATGTATAATAGTTGCAGCAGATAAAAAAGTTGAAATGAACAGATTTGATGGGAAAAAAGTTATAATAACTAAAGTTGCAGATGGAATACATAAAGCTGATGAGTTATTAGATAGAGCAATAAAAGGCGACGCTCCTATATATCATGCAGACAGCACAGCTAATGATTCAGAAGAAAGTGCAAATGAAGAAGAAAGTTTAGGTAGAAAATTTTATAAAGACTTAATGAACGGTGTATCTCACATGTTACCATTTGTTGTAGGTGGAGGTATATTAATAGCAATAGCATTCTTATTAGATGATTACAGCATAAACCCAGCAAACTTTGGTAAGAATACTCCAGTAGCAGCATTTTTCAAAACAGTTGGTGAACAAGCATTTGGATTTATGTTACCTATATTAGCAGGTTACATAGCAATGAGTATAGCAGATAGACCTGGTTTAGCAGTCGGTTTTGTAGGCGGAGTTATCGCAAAAGATGGATATACATTTACTAATGTAATGAATTTTGCAGAGTCTAATCCAGTAAGTTCAGGTTTCTTAGGTGCTTTATTAGCAGGTTTTGTAGCAGGATATATAGTACTTTTACTTAAAAAGATATTCTCTAAATTGCCAGCATCACTTGAAGGTATAAAACCAGTTTTACTTTATCCAATATTTGGTATATTACTAATGGCAATATTTATGATGGCAGTTAACCCAATAATGGGTGCAATAAATACAGGACTTAACAACTTCTTATCATCAATGAGTGGAAGTAGTCAAATACTATTAGGTGCAGTTTTAGCAGCAATGATGGCAGTTGATATGGGTGGACCATTCAACAAAGCAGCATATGTATTCGGTACTGCACAACTTACAGTTGCAAATGCAGGACCAGAACAATTCGCAATAATGGCAGCAGTTATGATAGGTGGTATGGTGCCTCCTATAGCAATAGCACTTGCAACAACATTTTTCAAAGACAGATTTACTGAAAGTGAAAGAAAATCAGGTATAGTAAACTATGTAATGGGATTATCATTCATAACAGAAGGTGCAATACCATTTGCAGCAGGAGATCCAGCAAGAGTAATACCATCTTGTGTAGTAGGTTCAGCAATAGCAGGTGCTCTATCAATGGCATTTGGATGTGGATCTAGAGCTCCTCATGGTGGAATATTTATACTACCAGTTATAACTAACCCTCTAATGTATTTTGTAGCATTAGTAATAGGTTCTGTAGTTGGAGGATTAATATTAGGTTTATTAAAAAGTAAAAAAGCAAATTAATAAGTTAACCAGGATTTAATTGATAAAAATCAATTAACCCATATATAAACACAACCCCTTGCTACCACGAGTATTACTCGTGGTAGCTTTTTAATTGCAAGGAAAATATATTCATTTTTAAATTGCAAATAAATATATTTTCTAATATTGGAAATAATAAAAGAGTATAAAAACTAAAGGAAAAAGGTGTTTATTATGGAAAATTCATTTTGGATATTAACAAGTCAAGGGGCAAGTTACCCTACTTTAGATAAAGATATAGATACAGATTGTTTAATCGTTGGGGCGGGTCTTACAGGACTTCACACAGCATATATGTTAAGTGATATAGGCAAAAAAATCGTAGTTTTAGAATCAGATAAAGTTGGATATGGTTCATCTGGTAGAAATACTGGAAAGATAACATCTTCACATGGACTAATATATGATAGTATAAGTAAAAAATATGGAGATGAAAAAAGTAGACTCTATTATGAAGCTAATGAAGATGGGCTTAAATTAATAAAAAATATAATTAAAAAAAACAATATCGATTGTAATTTTGAAGAATTACCAAATTACATATTTACAGAAAATGACGATGATTTAAATAAAATAAAAGAAGAGTATAAAACATGTCAGAAGCTAGAAATCCCATATGAATATTTAAATAATATAGAAAACTTTCCGCTAAGTGTAAAAGGGGCACTAAAATTGGACAATCAAGCCCAGTTTAACACTAAAAAATATATGGATGGATTGGCCAAGGTGATTTCATCAAAAGGTATTGAAATATATGAAAATACTCCCGTTGTTGGTCTTGAAAAGAAAAATAACGAATATATAGTAAAAACAAAATATAATAATGAAATAAAGGCAAAAATGGTTATAATAGCATCTTCAAATATATGGCATGATGAATTAGGACTTTATTTTTCAAAAGAGCAGGCATATAGATCATATTTAACTGTCTCAAAATTAAACAAACCTATTGCTAAAGGAATGTTTATAAATGTAGAACAACCTTCAAAAACTGTGAGAACATATACTGACAAAGATAAGAATTATTTAGTGTGTGGAGGATTTGACCACAAAACTGGTAAATGTGACGATGAGAGTAATATATTTAATGATATTGTTGAATTTGCTAAAAATAACTTTAAGATAGGTACTTTAGAATATAGATGGTCTACTCAGGATTATATAACAACAGATAATATACCTTATATCGGACATATAAATAAAGAACAAGAAAATTTATATATTGCAACTGGATTTTGTAAATGGGGCATAAGTACATCTGCTGTTGCAGCCATTATTTTTAAAGATTTAATTACTACAGGAAATTCAAAATATAAAGAGCTATTTAATCCATCTAGAACAGGAAGTTATTTAAATCTAAAATATTTAAAAGAAAATACAATCATGGCATATGACTATATAAAAGGTAAAATCAAAAAAGGTAGCACAGAATTTGACATACAAAAAGAAGAAGGGAAGATCATAGTTATAGATGGCGACAAATATGGAGCATATAGGGATAAAGATGGAAAACTATATGTTGTGGATATAACATGTACACATTTAGGTTGTGAACTTAAATTTAATAGCTTTGAAAAAAGTTGGGATTGTCCATGTCACGGTTCTAGGTTTAATTATGACGGAAGTATATTAAATGGACCAGCCCTTAAACCATTGAAATTACTTGGAATGGGTGATAATGATATTGACCCTGATTTAGTGTAAGGTTATTAAAAAACTTAAAATTGACATCCATTTGACACCCAAAATATAAAATAAGCCAGGGATTATTGCAATTTCTCTGGCTTATTTTTATTTAATATTTTTAAGAGTATGTATTAAATCACGGAATTTTATATACAGATTTAAATCTTTAAAGATAAAACTTGGAAAAATAGATTAAATATAAAAAAATTGGGGAATTTATAAAATATAAAAGAAATATGAAAGGAGTAGTGTTGTTACTACAACACTAAATAAAAAATGTTTAGCATCATAGGATTAATTTCATCACTTGTACTTATTATGTTTTTAGCATATAAAGGATATTCAACAATAATCACAGCACCAATAGTAGCGCTATTGACACTTATAGCAACTACTGGTTTTGATAGCCACCTAATGGCATCTTATACAGAAGTATATATGTCAGGCTTTGCAAGCTTTGTAAAAAATTACTTCCCATTATTTATGACAGGAGCCATATTTGCTATATTGATGGAAAAAGCAAATTATGCAAAATCTATTTCTCATTTTATAACAAAAAAATTAGGGAGCGACAAAGCTATATTATCCATAGTTTTATCAGGGGCGCTACTTACATATGGAGGAGTTTCTCTATTTGTAGTTGCTTTTATATCATATCCCATAGCTAGGATTTTATTTAAAGAAGCAGATATTCCAAAAAGACTTATTCCTGGATGTATTGCATTAGGTTCATTTACTTTTACAATGACAGCAGCTCCAGGCTCACCAGAAATTCAAAATGTTATTCCAATGAAGTACTTTGGAACAGATGCTTTTGCAGCGCCTTTACTTGGTATAATTGCAAGTTTACTAATGTTAGGATTAGGAATGATTTATTTAAGTAGAGAAACTAAAAAAGCTAGAAATAATAATGAAGGATATGGAAATTCTATAGAGAATGAAAAATTAACTGAAGAAAAACTACCAAATATACTTGTGGCAATTGTACCTATTTTAATTATATTTGCATCAAACTTATTTTTCTCAAAAGTATATTATCCTTCAGTTGACGGAGCCTATTTAGAAAAGTTTAATACAACTTTAGGCAATGTATCTGGAACATGGAGTGTCATAATTTCAATTGTTATAGCAGATTTATTTTTAGTTATTACTAATTTTAAAAAAATCAAAAATATAAAAAGTGTTTTAGATGAAGGTGTTACTAATTCTTTTAGACCTTTATTAAATTCATCAGCAATCGTTGGGTATGGTAGTGTGATTAAATCATTGGCTATTTTTTCAGTAATTCAAAATTTTGTATTTAATATTTCATCAAATCCTATAATATCAGAAGCTTTATCTGTAAATTTAATTTGCGGACTTACAGCATCTGCTTCTGGGGGATTAACAATTACTTTAGATGCTTTAGCACCTACTTATCTGCAAATGGCAAGTACTTTGAATATTTCACCTGAAATTTTACATAGAGTAGCTTCTCTAGCTTGTGGAGGTCTTGATACATTGCCACATAATGGGGCAGTTATTACAACTCTAGCAATTTGTGGTCTTACTCACAAGGAATCATACAAGGATATATTTGTAACATCTGTATTAATTCCAATAGTTGTAACAGCTATAATTGTAATAGGTGTGAGTATATATATTTAAAATAAATCTTGGAATGAATAAGTATAAAGTATATCACGGTACCCACGGTGGTGTGAGAGGATGTTAAATAAAATAAGCCAGAAATTATTATAACTTTTCTGGCTTATTTTAATATCTTAAATATATCTTTTAACAATTTCCTCAAGCAGAGGCTTAATTTCATTTAAATCATCTATTTCATCAAAGTCATATTTGATAGTATCTTTGTTTTCATCAGGTAAGTGTATACCCATTTTATTTTTTCTATATAGGAACAATCTACATATCCAATTATTGCTGTTATTTTTATAATTGATTCCAAAGTAACTTTTTGTACTCTTATATGTAATATCTTCTTTGTTAACTATATCTGATAAAATTTCCCTTATTATTTCAAGTGCTTCTAACTCTTCTTTTGTTATGAGTTTAGTTTGTTCTTTTTCAGATTGAGATAGAGGTTTTTTATAAGTTGGCAATTTAGTTGCAGCATTTTCACCTAATGCAATTTGGATTTTTTCATTCATAAAATCAGTAGCAAATTGCGATAAAGCTTTTTGGACTATAGGTCTAAATTTATCTACTACATTTTTATTTTTTACACCTACATAAAAATCATTTATCATAAATCTTACAAAATCATCACTAGGATTTTCTAACTCATCTTTAAGTCTATCATTTATATTATCTATATATTTTAAAGTTGAAGCAGTTGAAGAAATTGCCTCAAGATTAAAAGTATTTTTAGCAAATTTTTTTAATTGTAGGATTTCATTATCAGTTGCATTTAATAAGTTTATCTCTAAAAATGGTTTTTCATCCATCATATTAGGATGGTCTAAATCTGTAAAAAATTTATAATTAATTCCATTTGTAAGTATTGCAAATTTTGCTTCTGTAACAGAAAAATATCTCATTAGCTGAGTATCATGTTTTTTTAATTTATCTGTTACGGACTTTGCTTCAATTATTATTATAGGTTTCCCATTTTTTATTATTGCATAGTCAACCTTTTCCCCTCTTTTTACACCGATATCAGCAACGTATTCAGGAACAAATTCCAATGGATTAAAAACATCATAATCTAATAATTGAAAAAATGGCATTATTAAAGCTGTTTTAGTTGCTTCTTCTGTTGTAAGTGTATCTTTTATCGTTTCTATTCTATCTATAAAATTTCTGATTTTTTCATTAAAATCCATAGCTACTCCCCTTATTTTATATTATTTATTTCTATTAAGACAGTTAATTAAATCGTATATATATTGTTTATCTTCATAATTTAACTTTCCATATCTAGGTAAAATTTGTTAATTTTATTATAACATTTTAATTTATATAAAACATAAAAATAAACTAAATGTTTAAAAAAATAGAGATTTGGCAAATTTTAATAATATATGTTAGTATTTATTAGAAAGCAATAATAAATATCAAAGGGGTAAAAGATGAATACAGAATTGATTATGTTGGGGACTGGAAATGCTATGGTGACAAAGTGTTACAATACATGTTTTTTAATTAAAAATAAAAATGAATATCTTATGGTTGATGCTGGTGGTGGAAATGGTGTTATGACTCAATTAGAAAAGCTTAAAATTCCATACACAAGTATTAAAAATATGATAATAACACATGGTCACACGGATCATATACTAGGGGTTATTTGGATAATAAGAAAAATTGGAACTATGATTTTTAATAAAAAATACAAGGGGATATTTACGATATACTGTCATGATGAAGTTAAACATATGTTAGAGGTATTTTGTGAAATGACTCTTACTTCAAAGCTATTTAAACTAATTGGTCAAGAAATAATTATTCAAGAAGTGAAAGACGAAGAAGAGATTTTTATAAATGATATAAAAGTTGAATTTTTTGATATTAAATCACAAAAGAAAAAACAATTTGGATTTAAATTAACATATGAAGATGGAAAAACATTGGCATGTCTTGGTGATGAACCTTACAATGAAATAAACAAAAAATATGTACAAGATTGTGATTGGATGCTTGTTGAGGCATTTTGTCTATATAAAGATAGAGAAATATTTAAACCATATGAAAAGTATCACAGTACAGCACTTGATGCAGGAAAAACTGCTCAAGAATTAAATATAAAAAATTTACTACTGTATCATACTGAAGATGTGAATTTAAAAAATAGAAAATCTTTATATACACAAGAGGCAAAGAGAAAATTTGATGGAAATGTATTTGTTCCATATGATTTAGAAAAAATAACTTTATAATTTGTTTAAAAATTACTGTAATAGTAAATAACTAAGAATAAATTAAGGTTTTTATTATAAAGTATAGAAATAGGAAATGGACTAAGGTGTTTAGTCCATTTCTTATTTCTACGTTGTTTTTTAAGAGCAAAAATTTGTCTTTTGATAAATAATTTGTAATATTTTTTTAAAAAAATTATGTAAAAATAATGATATAATACATATGTTAAATTTTATTAAATAGTTATCTGAATTCGTAGATATTGGATTTTTAAATATGAAAACTATGCAGGAGGACAGGATGTTTAAGAAAAATAAAAATAAAAAATCTGAAGATAATCCTAAGGAAATAAAGGACACTTCAAAAGTTAATACTGAACAAGAAAACTCAAATCATAATAATGTTGTTATTATGACAGAGGATGAGAAAAAAGAACGAAAAATAATGAAAAAAGTAGCCCTAGTATGTGCTCTAGTTGCTGTGGTTGGAGGCGCTTTCTATGGAGGAATTTCATACGGAAGACTTTTACCAGCGAGTTATAGACATTATTCTAACAGTGAAGTATATGCAACTATTGATGATACTAAAATAACAGGTAAAGATTTAAAAAGTGTTATGGAACCTATTTTTTATTCAAATGGACTTCAAAAATTAACTGATTCACAAATTTCTACATATGAATCTACTATGTTAGAGTATTTAGTAAACATAGAGGTTTTATATAAAGAAGCCAAGGAAAACAATGTAGAAATAACAGATGATCAAATACAGGAAAATTATGATAAAACTATAAATAGTATAAACTCTCAATATAATTTAACAGAAGATGAGTACTTTGAAAAATTTAATCTTACAGAGGAAAAATTAAAAGAGCGTATTAAAAAAGAGCTTATGGGGGCTAAATATTTAGAAGAGTACAGTGATGTAAGTGAAGAAGAAGCTAAAAAATACTATGAAAAAAATAAAGATGATTTTGAACAAATACGTGCTTCACATATACTAATTTCAAATTATGACAGTGATAACAAAGAAGTTAGTGATGAAAAAAAGGAAGAAAATAAAGAAACTGCAGAGGCTGTTTTAAAAATGGCTTTAGATGGAGATGATTTTGCTACTTTAGCAAAGGAATATTCTGATGATTCAAGTGCATCTAGCGGTGGAGATTTAGGATATTTTACAGCAGATGATATGGTAAGTGAATTTTCAAAAGCAGCATTTTCTCTAAAAGTTGATGAAATATATCCAAAAGTTGTAGAAACAACTTCAGGATATCATATAATAAAGAAAACAGGTGAAAAAGCACAAGATTTTGATGACATTAAAGATGATTTAATACAGACATTAAAAAGCACTAAACAAACTTCTTTAATGCAAGAACTATATTCTAAATATAATGTTCAGTTAAAAAAATAATATGACAAATATAAAAGCATTATCTAAACTAAGTTAAAAATTAGATAATGCTTTTATATTTTATATGATTATTGTATTATTAAATTACATAAAAAGGAAATATAAGGGGGATAATTAAATGATAAAAAGAAAAAATGAATTAACAAGAGTTGTTGGACCTATCGAAGGTGGAAAAGGAGAAATAGACCGTGAATTATTAATAGAAGGGGAAGAACTACAAAATAAGGCTAAAGTATTTGCAAAATTAACTGTACCAGTTGGAGCTTCAGTAGGTTTACATGAACATACAGAAGATTATGAAGTATATTATATATTAAGTGGTAAAGGCAAAGTTTTAGATGGAGATGAAATCGTTGAAGTGAATTCAGGGGATGTTGTATACGCTATTAATACTAAACATTATATTGAAAATATAGGAGATGAAGATTTGGTATTTTTAGCAGTTATAATCAATTTATAGACTAAAAAAACTGTAGATATAATAATTAATATCTACAGTTTTTTTAGTTTATATAATATTTTAGATTTTATACTTATCCATTATTTGATTGAATTCTTCTCTGTAATTGTTAGTCAAGGTATAAAAATCTATATTTTTTTCTATTAATTTTTCACTTATTTCGTAAAGCATAGGAGGAATATCACTTTGTTTAAAATCAGCTATATATTCTCCTAATTTAGATTCTCCAACACTAAAATTGCCGTTAATACTCATTTCAAAAGATTTAACAGATTTACCATTAACCTTTTTTAGTTTGCCAGCTAAACCAATACATGCTATTTGGTGCACACCACAAGAATTTTTGCAACCAGAGATATATATTCTAGGCATTACTTCAATATTTTCCCTGTTTTCACTATTTACTTTGAAATATGTTATGATATCAGAAAGCATTTTTTGACTGTTGCAGATGCCTATTTGACAAATTTCAGATCCAACACAGGAGATGCTACTTTCTAATTGTGTACAACCACTAATACATTCTGTTATTTCTAAAATCTTTTTAGCTTCTTCAGCATTTAAGTTTAATATATATATTTCTTCCATCATGCCAAGTCTAATGATAGGGTTTTTAACTTTGTCTAATTCCTTTAATAAACATTTTAGGTCTTTTAATTTATAGATTCCACCTAATGGATGTATATATACTGTATATAGACCAGGCTGTTTTTGATTAAATAACCTAGGATTATCAAAATTTATTTCACTACCTTGTTTATTATAATCAATTGGTTCAGGGCTTATTTTTAAATTATTATTTTGCTTTTGTTTATCTACATATGATTTTAATTTTTTTAAAAATTCTTCTTCTCCAAATTCATCTACCATATATCTTACTCTAGCTTTGTGTTTGTTTTCATAATTACCTTCTGTTTTAAAAAATTGTATCATACCCTCTACATAGAATAAAATATCATTTGGATGTATTAATTCAGGTAATTTAAGTCCAATTTTGGGGTTTTTACCTAGACCACCACCAGCATACACTTCAAAATAAGGTTTATTATTTTTAAGTGTAGCAACAAAACCTAAATCTTGGACTGTAGCATGGGCAGAGTCTTTGGGTGAACTAGATAAAGAAACTTTAAACTTTCTAGGAATGTTGTAATTAGTTATTTGGCTTAAAAAGTATTTATCAATAGCTAAAGCATAAGGAGTAACATCAAAGCTTTCTTTTGGATCAACTCCAGAAAGGGGAGAAAGCCCTACATTTCTAGGAAAATTTCCACCAGTTCCTCTTGTGTAAATATCTTTTTCTATACATTGTTTAATGATATCGACGGTTGTATTCATGTCTAAGTCATGAAGTTGGATAGATTGTCTAGTAGTAAGATGTATATAGTTTAGATTGTGTTTATGTGCTATTTGATAAATAGTATGTAATTGGGATCTAGAAATAACACCACAAGATGTTCTAAGCCTAATCATAAATGATTGTTTATTTCTCTGAGCATATACTCCATATCCACCTGAAAATCCTTTATATTGCATTTTAGATAGATTACCGTTTATAAAGTTTAATGTATAGTCTTTAAATTCGGGTAATTCATTTAGTAGAGTTTTTTTTAGATTATTCATAAATACACCGCCTATTTTAAAATCTGATTAATATTATTTCCAATTAAAAGAGTTTTATCCTTTTCAAGTTTAACATTATAAAAAAATTTAATATAAATATCTAAAAAATATATTGTTAGAAAAAGTACTTTAATACTACAATTAAAATATATATTACTTTTTAATTAAATATAAAAATGTGGAGGATTAAAATGGAAGCCTATGAATCCATCATCAATAAGATGAATAGTATGTTAGATGAAATTCAATATAATATAGAACATAATATAAAGAGCAAGGAATTAATAAATGAGGAGCTAAATAAAATTATAAAGATAGCAATAGATACAAAAGATTTTTTCAAAAAAATATATTATGAACAAAAACAGGAAATAATTTTAGAGGAGATAACAGAGGGAGATGCTAATATAATATTTTCAAAGTTGACCGAATGTATAGCTAGAGGTGCATTCCTGAAATCAATAATTTTAACTTCTGATTATACGCAAAAATGTTAATTATTTATCATAGAAATTGAGTTTAGAAAAGTAAGAAATATATATCAAATAAGTATTAGTTTTAATTAAAAACTAATTTTTAAAATTATATTTTAACATGATGCAGTTAAACTTTGACATAGCTATGTAATATGTGATAAATTATATAAAGTATGTTGAAAATAAACATGAGTTTATAACCTTAGAATTTATACCTAAATATAATTTTAGGTAAGATATATATTTTGTAATATTTAAATGAAGACTTTTTAATTAAATGATATAATAATAAAGGTTAGAAATTTGATTCGGGAGGATATTGATGAAAGACAGAATAAATGAAATTAGAAGTGCAATAATAGAATATTGCAAAGAAAATCTAAACGAACAATACAAAGATATGAGTTTAGATGTTCTAGCAAAAATAGAACAAAAAGACGGAGAACTATTAAATTCATCTAGATGTGATATATGGGTAGCATCTATATTAAACATAGTATTAGAAGATGCTGAAATGTTTAAAAGAAAACATCCTATGTATATTACAAAAAAAGCTTTCTCTGAAAAAACTGGCGTTAGTTCAAAAACTATAAAAAGTAAATCAGATGTATTAAGAGCTTTATTAGAAGGAGAACAAGAAGTTTCATCTGAAGTAGCAGCAACTGCTGAAACTGAAGCAGTAGAAACTGTAAAAGCTGAAGAAGTAACAGTTGATTCTAAAAAAGAATTAACAGAAGACGAAACTAAAGCAGCAAAATACAAAGCTTTAATGGGACTTGCTCATGAAGATTTACCATTTGAAGACAAATTAGATTACTTAAAACAAGCTATGGCTGTTGCAGAAGAAATGATAGTTGATAAAGAAAATACAGCTAACTATTGGAATAATGAATCAGCTAGACCATACATGATAGCAGCTCAAGATTTAGCTACTTTATTAATAAACAACAACAACCACAAAGAAGCTAGAGAAATGTTAGAGTTATTATTAAAAATGGACGAAAATGATACTCAAGGTAACAGATACAAATTAATAAACTTATTAATAGCAAAAAATGATAGAAAAGCAGTAAATGACTTATTTGCAAGATTTAAAAATGAAGATTCAGCTCAATGGGAATACTTCAAAGCATTATACTACTTCAAAAATGGAAACTTATACTTTGCTAAATCTGCTATAAAAGCCGGAGTAGAAAAAAATAAATACATAGGATTATTCCTAATGCAATGGACTGCAGCTTTAAGAATGTCTGGTTCAGTAATAGATCCTGTGTTATATACAGAAGCTACTTATTACTACAATGAAAACTTTGCTTTATGGAAAAGTACAAAAGGCGCATTAAAATGGTTAGTTAGTGCAGTAATAAAATAAAAAAGGCTATTTAATAGCCTTTTTTGGTTTAAAGTATATAGTAAATTATATTTGTTTTAATATAATTTACTATATACTTTTTTAAATATCTAATTTTAAATCACCAGGTTTAATCCAATTTTTGGCTCTCATAAACTCTGATATAATTAATGTTACAACTGCTGGAAGTATAAAGTGTAAAAGTAATATTCCTATCCACATCATCATAGAATTGTTTCCTGATTCAGTCATAGCAGTTACAGTACCAAATTGACCTACTAAACCACATGTACCCATACCAGAGCCTAACGCAATATTTTCCATTTTAAATACTATAGTTGATAATGGACCTAAGATAGCAGCAGCTAATGTTGGAGGAATCCATATTTTCCAATTTTTAATTATATTAGACATTTGTAACATAGATGTACCTAATCCTTGAGCAAATAATCCGCCAATTCCATTTTCTCTATAACTCATAACTGCAAATCCTACCATTTGACAACAACAACCAACTGTGGCAGCACCACCAGCAAGTCCACTAAGTCCTAACATCATACAAATAGCAGCACTACTTATTGGAAGTGTTAATGCTATACCTACTAAAACAGAAACGATTACTCCCATTAAAAGAGGTTGCATTTCAGTAGCACTCATTATTACATTTCCAAAACCAGTCATAAATGCTGAAACAGCAGGTCCTATGGCTTCAGCAACTAAAACTCCTACTAATATTGTTACAGCAGGTGTAACTAAAATATCTATTTTAGTTTCTTTTGATACTAATTTACCGAACTCACAAGCGAATATAGTTGCAACAAATGCCCCTACAGGTCCGCCTAATTCATTACCACAAGCACCAACTAATGCACAAGAAAACATGACAAGTGGTGGAGCTTGAAGACCATATGCAATTGCTACAGCTATTGCAGGCCCTGTGACTTGTTTTGCTAGTGGATTAATTACATCTGTAAATAAAGCTATACCAAAGTTTTGACCAAGGGTATTAAATATTGTACCTATTAATAGCGATGCAAATAAACCAGAGGCCATAAAACTAAGTGCATCAATTAAATATCTTTGTACAGAAATTTCGATATTTTTATCTTTTGCAAATTGTTTAAAAGTTCTTCTTTGTTTAGTTTGTCCTATTTGTTCCATTTAAATAATTCCTTTCCTTCGCCCATAGGCATTATATTTCAAAAAATAATCTTAGGTAAATTATAGTATTTTTTAAGTGGCATTACAAATGAAATTACAGATAAGTTTACAATATTTATGAAATAGTAAGTTTACTTATTTCAAATGTTGTCTATAAATGTTTAAAATAAGTAAATTTGGATTATAATTTAATAGATATAATTAATGTAATAAAAGAAAATAAAGGTATTTGAATACCTTATTTTGAATATAAATTACAATATATATTAAAAAAGGTATTAATTTAATGAGGGAGTGATTATATGAAAAACATAAGATTAATAAATAGAGATAAAAAAACAATAATAATCATATTATTAATTCCCATTATGTTTATTTCGCAATACTATCTTTTTAAATTTGGAATATTACAGCCTCAAATAAAAGGAATTGAAATAAGTGCCGTAGAAGGAAAATATATAAAGGATATAGACAAGTATGTAATTAAACTAAATAAAGGTGTTATTTTTTCAGCTGGGGATTATGTAAAATTTCCATCATATGCAAAAGATCCAGTTGTAGAATTTAAAAGTTTAGATGAAGATAATAAGGTTAAAATTGAGGATAATTCTGATAATATTGAAAATACCGTAAAAATAACAGGAAAGAAAGAAGGACTTACATCTGTTGCCATAGTAAGAAACAATAAAATATTAAAACGTTTTAATATTTTAGTAGTAAATCCTACAGTAGTTAATTTAAATACAGAAATTGAAGGAGATTTAACATATGTAGGGGATATAGCTAAGATAAAAGATTATGTAGAAGTTGATTTTGATAGATTTAATGAAAAGTATAAAGTGAATTATAAGAGTTCTAATGAAAATGTATTAAAAATCGAAGATAATAAAATATATGCTGTTGGAGTTGGGAATGCAATAATTACAGCAAGTATAGATTCAAAGGAACAAACTTTTAAATATAACATATCTGCAAAATTAAAAAGCATAAGTGCTAATAATATAAGTGTAGAAGTTGGAGAATCTACAAATATACAAGCATCAGTTACTACAACACCTAAAAATTTGCAAACGCCAAAAATAAAATATGCATTTGCTGAGAACAAACTTCCAGTACAAAGAAAAATAAGATTAGACAGTAATGGTCAAATTTTAGGTTTGAGACAAGGTGTGGAAAAATTACTAGTATATTGTGGAACGGGAAAAAATAAGGTTGAGAAATATATCTATGTTACAGTAAATGAAACTAGTATAGAAGATAAAGCAGTTGAAGGATTTTATTTGAACTATTATTTCATGGAAGATGATTTAATTTTAAATTTAGAGTGGAATGAAATGAATAATGCAGAAATATATGAAATATATATCAAAGATAATAAAAAAGAAAATAGTGATTATGAATTAATAAAAACTTTAGATAAAAATAGTATTACAAAAAAAGATGGAAAAATAAATGAAACAATTAAAATTGAATCTAAAAAATCACAGGAATTTGACTATGATATATATGTAATTGCACGCAATCAAAATCAAATTTCGCAAAAAAGTAAAATTTATAAAGTAGAAAATACATTAGATTCAGATGAAAATTAAATTAAAATTTAAATTCTAAATATCTAAAAAACAATACAAAAGTTTATTTTACATATTTTGTAAAAAACATAAAAATATGTAGATGTTTATGTTATAATCAAACTAAGTAATAAGAAGAGTTAGGGAGAATTAGATTGTTTAAATAATATAAATACTACATATATATGTTATTATGCAGAGTTTTGTAACTAATAGGGGGATTTAAGTCATGTATAAAAATATATTATTAAGGCTATGTTTTAATTTAGTGTTGAAAATAGATATTTTTATACATTTAGGTTATAATAGAGATATATTAATGTTTAGGAGGTTGTAGGATGCCAAGTATAAAGTCTATATTAACAGATAT
>NZ_JAHLOQ010000024.1 GCF_018917435.1 Intestinibacter bartlettii | reverse complement strand
TAAAAAAATTACTATTTTAGTAGTTTTATTTTTGCTGCGCAAATTTAAAATTATTAAAAGTTCATTGATGCTTATTCTTATAAATTTGTAAAACTATAAATTAATTCTGCAAGACTCTATATGTTTTCTACAAATTCTAAGTTTTTTATTAAATTGCATTGCTTATCATAAAATAGATATCCCATACTTAGTGATTCCCAATTATCATTAAGTAAAATTCTAAACTCATTCGATTCTAAATTGATATTATAATCCTCTATGACTTTAAGTGCTTTTAAAAATTTACTTAACACTTCTTCATTTAATTTATTAAAAATATTTTTATTTTTTATGATATCATCAAACTCATGTTGAAAACTTATATTTTTAATATTATCTAATTCAAATGTCAATTTTATATCTGTCTCATTATTTTCATAATCTAAATTTATAATTTTTCTATATAAATTTGAATCTTTTATTTTTATTGAAATTAAATATGCGTATAAATAGCTAATAACTACTGTATATGTTCTTCCATAACTCCCTTGAAATTCTTTAACTAAAGGTATTAAATATTTTATATAATATATTATTTTATCTATATCTCTAAGAGAAAAATTATATCCTTTTATAAAACCAAATAAAAATTGTTTAAATATTTTTAATGTCTCAAGATTTATATTTTTTAATTCAATATTTTTATACTTATTATTAAAGTATTGCACTTTGTCAGGCATAGGTAACTTAAAATCCAAATCGAAAAATCTTCTCAAATATCCGTCTACATTCATATTTTGTCCATATATATTTTGAATAGAGTATGACAACTGTTCCTTGTCCAAAGATATAACAAAAACAACACCCTTTGTACTAAATAAATGCTTTATAACCTCTAATAACTCTATTGCAAAAGTTGGTCTGCATCTATCTAATTCATCTATAAAAAATATTATTGTTTTTCCTGAGGTTTGTTGTTCTTTTTCTAAAACCTCTTTAAATATTTGTCTTGATTTTTTTAATTCTACAGTTTCTTCAAACATGGAATCCCCTATTTTTTCAATCAATTCAGGCATTTCATCCTTAATATAACTATCTATTTGCAGAGAATCAATATTAATTATTCCATGTGTTGCAAGTTTTAATCCTGTAGATAATAATGGTTTTACTATTTTTTTACCTTTATTTTTTATATTCTCAAAAACTTGTCTTTTTTTATCATCATTAACCTCAATTTCAGTCAAAATAGCTAATAGAGGATCTTGTATGTAATCATTTTCCCAAGCATTAAAATAAAATGTTTCATATTTATCGTTATACTCATTACTATTATTTATCATTGTTTCCCACATTTTTATAAATGTAGTCTTTCCTGTTCCCCAAGCAGAGTCTATTGATAAGATAATTCCTTCTTCATCAGCTTCAAATATTTTCATAAAATTTTCAGCTATTGTTTTTCTATCAAATAAATCGTTTTGAAATGGATTATCTTTAGGCATTTCTAGTAAATTATCTCTCATTTGTATATTCTCCCTACTAATATTAAACTTGTATTACTCAAAATCATATTATTATCTATTACCTTTTAATATATCGTCTATCATCGGATCAACTCCACTAGTTATTAAACTTTTTATTTTACGTTGCATAGAAAATCTATTTTTGCTATAAGCAGTACAATATAAAATATTAGCTGCCATTTCTTGAATAATATATGTATAGTTATTAAAAATTAATTTATATGCTATATTTCCAAATTTATCATAATCCTCCCAGGCATGACATACCTCCAAATAATATTTATAAATTAATTCTATTGTTTCCACTGCTCGCTTCTCATCATTTTTTATAAAATTTAATACTATTGAATCCATATTAGATATTTCTATAATACATTTACAAAGTTCCATACCATCTAAATCAAAAATATAATTTTCTACCTCAGTATCATACACATTATTTTTAATTTTGGTTCTTACTTTAGCATCTCTACCTTTTGCTTTTTTATATACAATGACAGCTTCAATATCATTTAAAAATTCTCCAGCATCTAAATATCTCATATCTGTATTTTCACTTGTAGCCTTTTCAACACATCGTCTTAAAAAATGTTTATTATTTAAAGGTTCTTTAGTCATTATAAAATTAACAAGACGTCCTAAAGAAAATACATCACTTCGTTTGTCACCTGCTCCAAGCTTCATTAATTGTTCTGGTGCACAATAATTATACTGACCTATACCTTGTGTTCCCATCGTTCTATAAGAATGAATCATATCTAAATTTTTTCCTAATCCAAAATCGCAAACCTTAAATTTATCCTTAAATAACAATATATTATTAGGACTTATATCCCTATGTACAATATCTCTATTATGTACTTCTTTTATAATCCCTAGTAACTGACGTATAATATTAATTTTAGTTTTATCAGATAAATTATAGTTATTTACATAATCTTCTAAACTTTTTTCTCCTTTTTCCATTGTATATGAATAATTTGAATCATCAAATGTATATACTTCTATTATCCCTTCTAGATCAGCAAGACTCTTTGTTAAATCATATTCTCTTCTAAATCTATGTCTAATACCTTTATCAGTTTTGAATTCGTCTTTTAATTTTTTTAATATAACCCTTGTAGAAATTGATTCATAAACTTTAGCAAATCCACCTTCTCCAATATATTTTAAATCCTTATTCTGAGAAATAATTTTATATTTTCCATTTATTTTTAAAAGTTTATATTCATCCATACTTAATTCCTTATTTAATTTTTCTATTATATTATCAATTCTACTTATGGCTTCTATATCGCTCAAATTATTATCTCTCATTACAAATCTTTTATCTAAAATTAAATTTATAAATTCATCAAACCTATTATTATTTAAAAGTTCTTTTATTTTTTCTTGAGTATATAACCAACGTGATGGAAATCCGCTATAATAAACATCTTCAAATCCAAAATATTCATTAAAAAACTCTACAATTTTAGGTCCTGATTTATATTTATAATAGTTTTCTTTACTATCCCCTATAAAAATCTCTGAAATTTTTCTTATTGTATTATCACTTATCATTTTATCTCCTTTATACACTTAGTTTATATATTTACAGATAATTCTATATATTATAAATTCTAACATATCTATTTTCACTTTTAAATCGGAACATATTCCTATTTAATTTCTCATTATCGAATAATAAGTATATACTAAAAAAGTTTTTCTTATTAAGATTTGCTATAATTTCTCAATTTAAATTCACTCTAAATACCTCCTATTTCTAAGCGTACCAGATTCCCTCATACTACATATATCTACATAAAGTGATTCTATCCATATCACATTAAATCACATAAAAAAATGAATATCATTAATAGTATATTTATCACAAAATTGTTAAATATATTAGCAATAAGTAAAACAATACTACAAATGCATCTTCCTAACCCGCTCGAAACTAATATAGCTCAATTCAAATGCAACCGCCGAATCCCCCAAAATCATCACCATAAACTCAAAAACACCCACGAGTTCTCCAAAAGCACCTCGCCTTTACCAAAACGAACCCACTATACACCTAAAAATCACTGCCACCTAACTCCAAATTTCCCACCAGGTCTCCAAAAATCACACCATCCTGATTAAAATCCACTCATTCGACAAAAAAACTCCTATCACCTGACCTAAAAGTCGTCCCTTACCGAATTTTCCTCCCCTTTATCCAAACCAAAATACGAATAAAACTGATGAAATCATGGACCAAATAACTCCTCTACTATATAACTCTTCTAAATAAAAAAAGTAGATAATCTTAAGTTTGTACTTACCGATTTATCTACTCTTTTTATTAAGATCTATTTTCTTATCTTAATTATTATATAGTATTTTTATATAGTAATATTTTCTTATAATAGATTCCCAACTTTATATAGACTCTGCATTGTCAGCTATATTTTTATTCATCCTGCAATCTAAGTACTCTATGATTTCCTTTTTAGAAAGATTTTTATATGTTTCTCTCAGTCCTTTTTGGATGATTTCAATGTATCTTTCACTAGGTATATTTTCCTCATTTACTTCATAACCAGTAAATGTAACAATTTCTCTACCATCATAACTACCTAATCTTATTCTATTTTGATACTTACTTCCTTCGAATAATTTAATTTGATTGAATTGTTCTTTTGTTATAAGATACATTCTTCCCAAAGTGACTTCATTTTCATCTTCCTTAGGGTCTATAAAAGCTACTCCTTTGTTTTCCCAAATACATGATTTACTTGCAAAATATAATTTATGATTTATTAATACTGGTTTTGAGGCTATAGGTGGTGTTGTATCATCACAAGAATTTATATAGTCCATAAATCTATTGTAATTTAAATTCGAACCATAACTTGCATACCATAGGTGCTCATCGTCAATTTTTTCTTTCCAGTATTGAATTTTATTTTCTTCATAAACTTCTTTGTTGTAAACATATATTATAGCTAAATGAGATTTGCCTGTTTTATCTTTTACTACGGCAAATTCTCTAGTGTATAGATTGCCATTTGATTCTAAAATATCTATGTTTTTAAGCAAATCATAATCTATAGTGTATAATTCGCCTTCAATTGAGTCTTTTTCAGAATGTTTTGCAGCTGGATATCCAAATCCTGTATTATACAATTCAAACCCTTCTGCTACAACATCCCCTAAAACATTCGCTTGGCTAAGTAACTCATGATTAGATTGGTCGAACATAAGAGTTCCATAAACAAATATTTTCAATTTAGTATTTTCTTTTAGTTTAATTATTTGTTTAAACTCTTCTTCATAATTACAATTCCAATCACAAATTGTATTTCCTTGGTCCAGTCTTTCTTGCATATCTTTAAATATGCGTCTTATACACACATTAAATCTTGGGCATAAGTTTTTATTTTCTTTTAAAAATACAAATAAACCAGATTGTATAAACATACTTAAAACTTTTATTCTTCCGTCTTGTGCCTCATAAGTATACCCCCTAAAGTTCCTCTTAGTACACGCTTCTAGACCTAACTTAAAACAATCATCAAAACCTTCTATCTCGTCGTTTAGCTTCATCATATACGCAACCATCATTGCCATAGTTATACAATAAGTAGGCCAATATAAAAAATCTATTCTTGCATCAGATGGCATATAGTCATCTAATATTATTGCCCAGAACCCCTCAAATTCGTCTTTATTTTGAGTTCTTACAAATTCAACACATAATTCTTTTAATTGTGCTCGTTCTATTTTTCCTTTATTTATGTCATTAACCATCATCTCTAAGTCATTTTTGATTTTTAATCCATCTTCAACATTTATATTTTTACCTGTCATAGTTTCGAACTTTTTCATTCTATCATCCTCCCATTTTATACAATAAAAATTTATTTAAATTATCTTTCTTATATAATTCATATCTTAATTGTATCAAATGGAAGTTACGTTATTGAGGTACCGGGTACCTATTTTCGTGGATTTTTTAGATTTTTTAAATAAGAGTGTTCTTTATTTTTTCCTAAATTTGATATAAATTCTTCTGTTTTAAATGAATCAATAATATAATCCTCTTCTTCTAATTTTCTTTTTCTTTCTTCTGCTTCATCAGCAATCATTTTATACCAATTAATATCTATTTTTAATTCTTCTTTTGGAAGTTCGTTCAAAATCCTGTTAGTTGCATAATCTGATAACTGCATCCAAATGCTGACTGCAGTTTCTCTCGCATATTCTTTATATCCATAAATCTCATATGAATACTTCAATCCATTAAGCAATGCTATTATTTGCTCTAAATTCTGTACCAAAAACAAAGGATGAGCAGTTGACAATATATACCCTTCACCATTTTCATCATTCTGTTTACGATATTCAACCTTTACCCTTTGCCCCATTACGCTCATTTCTCCATCGCTTATAATTCTTAAATCTCTATGTATATTACTTTCATCTAACATAAGTTCATAGGCCATATTACTTATATCACTCGCATTACATCCCTTATGAATTCTTTTTATAATTTCTAATCTTCTTTCTAATTCAGTATAGTATCTCGGTAATTTTTCTATAGACATCCCTTTATCTTTATTCAAAAATTTTATGTATTTGCTATATATATAGTGATCTCTCTTTTTTTCTTTTTTTGACTTAAGTCTCTCTATTAAATCTTCTCTTATTTGCACAGAATCAACCATTTTATCAATATATTTATTATTTATTCCATCATTATATTTATTTGGTTTACTTTGTTTTAAAAACTTTTTTTCTTCTGTTTCATATTTGGTAAGACACTCAAATGCCTTCTTAATTCTTGATTTGTTAATAGTTTTACCATCTAATCTGAATCCCCTTTTATTTTTTTCTAAAAATTCATTAGCCGTATCAAGCATATTTACTCTTTTAACTTTTTCCATTAAAATCCCCCCAAATGTAAACTACCTAAATCCTAATTTTTCAACATAATTACCTCGTAATCCTTTATTTTTCTATAAATATAAAAAATCACTTTGTGCATATGCCACTATAAGCATCTACATAAAGTGATTTTCATACAAACTATATCATAAATATATTTATCACAAAGTTGTTAAATAGAATAACAGTGTGCAAAATAATACTATAAACACACCATCGAACCCAAATGCACCTACTGAATCACAAAAAAATCATAACACCTGACCCAAAAGTCCACCCTTACCGTGCTTTCTTCCCCTTTATCCAAACCAAAATACGAATAAAACTGATGAAAACATGGACCAAATAACTCCTCTACTATATAACTCTTATTAAATACTATATAACTCTTATTAAATAAAAATAAGAGTCTTTTTTACACATCTATTTTTCATTTGATCTCTTACGGGAATCATCATATATCTATTAAAACAATGCTTTGAGTATCTTCTGTTTTTATTAGATTTATCTGAGATGGTTCTGGAATTTCTTCTTCATCTTGTTCTAATCCATACATATATAATTCTAGTACTTCTTTAGCATTTCTAAATGCTTCTTCCTGACAATCCCCACAAGTTATACATCCCGGTAAATCTGGAAAAGTAACTGTTATGCCGTCATTATCAAAATCAAAAATAGCAGGATATATATATCTGTCTTTTACGTTCATAAAAATCCCTCCTAAATAATTATTCTTTTACTAATTCAGCTACTTCTTTTGATTTCCTAAATAACGTTCGATTATCTTTATCATGTTATCTACTTCTTCTAACATAATCTCTTCTGGAGTACACTTGCCTTCTCTTAAAAATTCAAATCTTTTTTCTGCAACCTCTTGTGATGCACAAGGATGTTCAGCTAGCCATGAATGATTTTTTTCAAAGTATATGTATGATTCATTCCATTCATCAATTGTAATACTACTATATTTTTCTACTACCTCATCCATAAATTCACTAAAATCAAAAGGTCCCCAGTCCCTAGTAAACACATTTTCTATACCTTGTTCTATGTAAGGTTTTAGTTGTTTTTCGAATAAAGCCAATTCAATTGCTCCTAAAAATTCTTTACATCCATTGTAACCAAAACTAGCATCTTTTAAATTTAATTGTCTTAATTTAGAGTAATAAACTTCATCTAAATCATTTTTTAATTGAGCTGCTGTTTTACTAGTATAAAATTCTCTAAAAGTTTTACTACTGTTTACTTCTAAATTATTCTTATTTTCAAATAAATCTTTAATGCATTTTAAAAATCTACTAGTTTTTATTTGACAACACTTTTCAAACCTTTTAATAATCGCATCAGGAAATTCTTTGAAAAGAGGTCTTACAAAATCATTATTTTTTGATACTTCCATAATACTCTGTGCTAAAAGCAATGAATTTATATAAAAATAAATATAATCGAATTCTAATTCAGGAATTAATTTATCAATATCATCAAAAGATTTATATACATCTAATCTATCTTTATTTCTAGCTTTATCTACATTAGTAAATTGATTTTTATTTTTTAATTGTTCAAATTCAGATTTCCATTCTGAACTTGATGCTGGAAATTTCTTAGTTTTAATATAATTAGCAATATCTATATTCATATCTTCAATTAAATTAAAACAATATAAAATATCTCGTTCTAAAGAATTTGCATATAATTGTTTATTTCCCCTAACTCGACTTAATTTTTTATCAAATATATTTACTCTTATCGAATAATAAAATTCATTTTTATTCATTTTATCAAAATCTTCATATGCTACCTCAACAATTCTATTTATTATATTTATACCTTGAGCACTTAAAAATTCTATTTTATTTTCTTCCTCATAATTCTTATTTGTTAATTTTTTGCTATTAGTTTCTTTTAAAGAATATTTATTTGTATTATTTATATATTTATAATTAGTATCTTCTATATATTTATAATTAGTATCTTCTATATATTTATAATAAATTTTATTTCGTTTAGCATATTTCTCAGCATAAGACCCTTTATTACAATATACACAAATATCATTACAATTTTTAAATAAAAATTCTCCAATAGAAATAACAGATTTCGGTATTTCTATTTCTCTTAAACTACTACATCCTGCAAATGCATATTCCCCTATGGTTCTAATTGAATTTGGTATTTTTATTTCTTTCAAATTACTACATCCTGCAAATGCACTATTTCCAATAGAAGTAACTAAACTTCGTATTTCTACTTTTTTTAAGTTTCTACATGTTGCAAATGCAAATGGTCTTATAGAAGTAACTGACCCTGATACTATTACTTCTTTTATATCCAAGTTTCCTTCAAAAGATACTGTCCCATTATAAATAGCTTTTCCAGAATCAATATAATACGTACTAGTTATTTGTGAATCACTTTTTTTATTGTTTACTTTGGGATTGTATTTATTACTAGTTACCCCAGAATCGTATTTATTACTAGTATTTGTTTTATAGTCGGAGTTATTATTACTTCCAATATAATTAATTATTATAAAAATCAATATTATCACTATTAAAAGTCCCATATTTTTCCTCCTTTATTTTAATAAAATTATAATCCTGTTTAGATACTAAATCAAATTCAAAGTATATATTATTATAAAAATCTTATTACAATTTATAAGTCTTAACAAATAAGATTTATATTTGAAAAAGGATGCGATTTATAAGATACTTAAGTATATGTGTGAATTAGGAATTTTGAAGAAAAAGACTGTTTTTGGGGTGAGAAGTTTTCTTATTTTACATATAAAAAGAACCTCTAATAAGAGGCCCTTTTTATATACCTAGATATTCTTTTAATGCACTTTGTAATATTGCAGAACAATTCACTTTATTCTCCATTGCAATATCATTTAACCATTTTGGTATAGTAAGAGTCTTTTTTACGCATCTATTTTTCATTTGATCTCTTACAGGAATCATCCATATATCTATTAAAACAATACTTTGAGTATCCTCTGTTTTTATTAGATTTATCTGAGATGGTTCTGGAATTTCTTCTTCATCTTGTTCTAATCCATACATATATAATTCTAGTACTTCTTTGGCATTTCTAAATGCTTCTTCCTGAGAATCTCCACAAGTTATACATCCAGGTAAATCTGGAAATGTAACTGTTATTCCATCTTCATCAAAATCAAAAATAGCAGGATATATATATTTATCTTTTACGCTCATAAAAATACCTCCTATGCTTAAGAAACGAGGGAAACTATTGCTTCCCATACTCAATTTGGGCTTGTAAAAATATACTTTTCACAGTCTTAAGTGGTAAATCCTTTTTAGGATGAGGCACTGTAACACGCCCCTTTTTAGTAGGATGTTTAAACATATTATGTGACCCTCTACAATCCACTTTCATCCACCCATCTTGGTTTAAGACTTTAATAATATCCCTCGAACTCATAGCATAAATACTCATCAAGAAAATCCTCCTTTGTTTTTAATCATTAATTTTTTAAAATGTAATTTTTAACAATACATTTTTTCAGAACTTTTTAATTTTTAAATAGAATAATCTTGATCTTTTTCCTAACAAATTCAGAATCTTTATAAGTATTTATACGTATATTATATACGTATATTTCAATAATTTAATTCAAAAACTAATCATATATTTGTTTAATATTATAAGTATCTTCATCCCCATCACTACGATAAGGATATATCTTAGTATTTGTCATATATATCTATGAAAAATCAGAAGCATCTTGTAAAATAAGAGTCTCCTCTAAACTATCTGTATCATACAAATATAAATCTCCATCAATAGTCAAATATGAAATATGATTATCTTTAGCTCCATAACCAATAACATTTTGAGCTAGAATATTATCACCTACCTTTATAACTGGAACCCCATCATATGCCCATAAAGTATTATATTTATCTGTAAACATTATGGTATTATCCTCTGATGCAAGCACACTCTGAAGCTTAACACCTTGTGCATTTATAATCCAATAAGTTGTAACAATGACTACTAATCGTTTTCTAGACTTAAAATAAATCTGTCAAAATTGTACATAAAAAATCCCTTTTTCTAAGATTTTTCAATCATTATAAGATATAATTAATTAAGAGAATAATTAACTAAACGAACAAATCAAATACATATCCAATAAAACATTTCTACATTCTCTAAATTTACATACAAGGGGTTGATTATTATGAAATTTACTATGTGTGGATTTTCTCAACAAGCTGCTTTGGAATTTGGACTTGATACAACAGATTTATATATACTTAGATGGATTGTGGATTTTATGAAGTCCGGTCGTATGCGTGCTATGACTCTTGATGGTGAGAGGTATTACTGGGTTTCTTATCAAGGTATAGTGGATGATATGCCACTTCTTTACATAAAAAAGGATGCTGTTTATAAAAGACTTAGACATATTTGTGACTTAGGTATATTAAAGAAGAAAACTGTCTGTTGTGGTGGGAAGTATTCTTATTATACTCTAGGTGATAATTTTGGTGAGCTTTGCAGATTTGAAACTGCCTCTAGCAATAATTTTGATGATATTAATTCTAATCAGGATATGGAATATATATAATTAAAACTATACCCTTTTGCTTTAGACTTAATACCTATGTCTTTAAAGTCAACTCACTTTGCTTTAGGCTCAACACCCATTGCTTTAAAGTCGACTCACTTTGCTTTAGACGCGACTCATGTTGTTTTTGAATACATATGTCGTCAAAAACAAAAGGTGTTTAGTCTAAATAAACGCCTTTTTCGTCAAAAGCAACGCTAAACTGACCACAGTCAGAACCAAACTGACCGTAACTCGGAACAAATAACTAATCTATTATATAAATCAATTATATTCATCTATCAATAAGCTACTTTGAATCCATCTGTATAACAAATTCCATCAAATATTCATCTTCCAATAATACCCTAAAAGCGATGTTTATTTTTTTAAGGCTCTTATAATAAGCTAGAAGGTATATTACCTTCTAGCTTGCTCATAAGTTAATTATCTAGACCTTTTGTACGTACTTTTTATTTAAAGTCATCCATCCCTTTCTATATGGGATATATCCCCAATTTCCATTTGGAGATATACTTGTAATTTTATATACTGCTGATCTTGGTGCTGTATAAATCACAGCTGAATTTATGCTAGGTGATTTTCTAATATTTACTCTAGTCAAAGTTTTGATATATGATGGTGCTTTAACTTTTATATAGTTTGTTGTATTAATTTGGTGTTTGTCTTTAGAATTGTCTTCAGTTTTTGATTTGTCACTTTCTGAATTATCGATTTTTGTAGTGTCATTTGACTTAAAGCCATTTAATCCAGCCTTTTTTATTATTGTTGGATAATCTTTATAGCAATAATTTTGGTCAACCATACTGCTACTAACTCCAGAAACTCTCTTATTTGTTAGGTAGTTTACATCTGCTCCAAATTGCCACATTGCTATTTCATAAGTAGTATAAGTTGAGCGTGAAGCATATTGTGCTATCCAGTGGTCGTAATTTTTTAATTCATTATCATTTAAGTTATCTCTTAATATATATTTTCCTGAGTATATACCTACATAATAACCTGCTTTTTTTATTTCTTCTAAACAAGTTACTACTGCCCTTGTCATAGTCGATTTATTTGTGGATTGTAAAGTTTTTTGATCTTCTACATCTAGCCATATTGGATATTCAAATTGTTTACCTTTTATAGCATTTAGTATAAACTGTGCTTCTTTTTTAGCAGTCTCTACACTGTTACATCTTGAGTAAAAATATGCTCCAACAGGCATTTTAACTGCCTTAGCGCCTTTATAAAATGTTTCAAAATATGGATCTAAAGACAGATTATTTCTGTTACTTGTGCTGGCAAAACCTATTCTAAGAATTGCAAATTTAACGCCTGAATTTTTAACCTTTTGCCAGTCAATTGGTGCATTGTACTTACTTACATCAATTCCCCACACTTTTATAGCCATTTTATCACCTCCTTTTCTTCCTATTAATATTTTATAAAAAGTATCGCCAAAAAGTGACTTTTTACTTGTTTATATTTGTTAAAAAATAGGAATTATTATGAATATTTTCAAAAATATTATACAAAATACTATTGAGGTGATAAAATGTTAGATTTAAATACTAAAGAAAAGAGTCTTTTACAAGACGCCAAAGAACACGAAACTTTATGTGTTGCAAAATATAAAGACCACGCAGAAAAAACAAACTGCCAAGAATTAAAAAACCTATTTAATTCATTAGCTTCAAAAGAACAACAACATTTAGACACTATAAATCAAATTCTAAGCGGCACAGTTCCAAACATGAACCAAAATAGTGGACAAAACCAAGGAAATGAGCAAAATACACAATCTGAATTTAATTTGGGCAATTTGCAAGGTCAAATGCAAGTAAACTACAACGAAACCGACAAACTTCTATGCCAAGATGCCCTATCAACAGAAAAATATGTTTCGTCTACATATAATACTTCGATATTCGAGTTTAGAGATAAAAATATAAGACAAGTTTTAAACCATATTCAAAAAGAAGAACAAGAGCACGGCGAAGAGATTTATAACTATATGAATAAACATGGAATGTATAATTAATTCAACTAAAAACATAATTATAATTTTGAGTATGAAAAAGATATAGGATTTTAAATATTTATAAATAGTCCTATATCTTTTTATTATCTATAATTTATTAAAAAGACTTGTATGAAATTATATTATGAGCGATTCCAAAGATTATCATAAATAAAACTGCTATATAGTTATTCAACCAAATTGCTGAAAAAATAAAGTAAATCACCGGGAAAACAGCAAGTGGCATAGGTACAAATAAAAATGGTTTACCTAGTAATTCTATATCACGCCCTCCTAAAAAATATCTAAACCAGACAATATAATATAAAGCAAGAAATATTAAACCTACAAACATCCAGATACTTGTAAAATCAACTTTTTCTTTGCTGACTAAAAATACAATCGCCAACATATATAACATTCTTGTAGATTGTTCTATTATTTCTAGTATTTTATTAGTTTCTTGTTGTGTCGCCGGTGCGTTTTTCGGTGGCAAAATTACATATACAATATTTATAAGCATAGGCAATAAAAATACAATTAATCCGATCCATGAAAATCCTAATTTGACATTATTCATCATTTTTCCCCCTTTGATTTGCTCCTAATACTTCCTTGGCTTCTTTGCACCATTTTAGATAAGCTTCATATGAATTTATCCCAAATTTCACTGTCAATATAAAATATTTATGTGCTTCTTCGTAAATAGGCGCATTTTCCAATTGCACTACATATTTTTTTAAAACTTCCAACTGGTACCTTATTTTATCTTCAAATTCATTTATATGATTTATCGTAATTTCTGGCCCAACCTCACTGCCAAAGAACAATTTTAAAAGTGTTTCATATCTCAATTCATCCTTTATCACAGATTTTTTAAGCCACTCTTTAAGCACTTCTCTGCCGTCATTAGTAATTGTATAAACTATTTTCTGACGTCCATTTTCGGTAGTTTCTTTTTTTATCACGCATCCATCTCTTTCTAATTTAGCAAGTATCGGATAAATACTTCCATAACTCGCGTTCCAAAAGAACTTTAAGCGCGTCTCGAATCTTTTTTTAATTTCATACCCCGTCAAAGATTCATGACTCAATAACCCCAGTAAAACATATTCTATTTTTTTCTCATTAGCCATACTTTTTACCCCCACGTATCAAACTGATATATATTTATAGTATGTATCAGTTTGATATGTGTGTCAAGTTAGAAAACTAATCTTTTCCATAAAATTTTAGCTATCAAATATATTTAAAAAGGCTGTCACATTATACATGTAACAGCCGAATTATAATAAGCCTATGTAAATATTAATTCAAAAAAACAAAATCCAAGATGATTTAATCATCTCATCCCTTGATTTCACGCATTTTTTAATATATACTACAGATAATTTAAAAATTGCAGAACATATGAGCAAGGAATGGAAGAACTTACATGATGAACTTATAGAAGAATTAGAAAAGCTTCCTTATATACATTTTAAAGCCCACGATTATAAAGATAAAGTTTTTCACGTTACAATTTCAAATTATTAATGTAAACTAATTCAATCAACAAATTAACTATGAGTTAAAATTATTAAATTTTACTTAACTATAGTTCAATTGTATTTGCTAGTTAAAATTGATACTATTTAAGTATGGATCCAGATTTTAAATTTGAGGTAAAAAAATGAAAATAAACGAAATTATAAAATTAAAAAGGAAAGAATTAAACCTTACCCAAGAGCAAGTAGCTGAGTATTTAGGTGTAACAACTCCAGCAGTTAATAAGTGGGAAAAGGGGAACTCATACCCAGATATTACGCTTTTGCCCCCTTTGGCTAGGTTATTAAGAGTAGATTTAAATACTCTACTATCATTTAATGATGAGCTTAATGATTATGAGATTGGAAAATTTACAAATGATTTAGCTACTATTGTTGAAACAAAAGGATATGATTGTGCCTTTAAAATAGCAATGGATAAAATATATGATTATCCAAACTGCTATAAATTAATTTATTCAGTTTCATCTTTCTTGCAAGGTGCTTTGTCTTTGTATTGTGTAAATGATAGAGATAAATACGAAAATGAAATTGAAAAGCTCTTTATTCGTGTAAGCAACTGTGATGACTTAGAACTTGCCAATAATGTAAATTCGTTATTAATTTCTAAATATATTCAGAGAAAAGATTACGACAGTGCGCAAATGTTAATTGATAAATTACCTAATGTATCAATTAATAAGAAACAACTTCAAGCAAATTTATATATTAGTCAAGATAAATTAAAAGATGCCTGTGAAATTTTAGAAAAAGAAATTCTTTTTATGGCTAACTCAATCCAAAGCTCTCTACTTAATTTGATTAATATCGCTTTGAAACAAAATAAATTTGATTATGCACTAATTTATTCAGACAAAATAAAACAAACAACTGAAATATATAATTTATGGGACTATAATAAATATATTGGCTACTATGAAATAGCCATGAAAACCAAAGACACAAAAAAGATTGTAGATACATTAAAATCTATGTTGAATTCTATTAAAAAGCCTTGGACATTAAATAATTCACCACTTTATAAACATATTTGTGATAACCCAAAATCTAATTCTAACGATAATAAATTGGGACAAATTCTCATAAATAACATAATTAAAGAACTTGAATGTAGTGATGAAATAGACTTTTTAAGAAAAGAACCTGAATTTATAGAATTATTAAATGAATATAAAGCAGAAAACTAAAAAAGATATATACTACAGATAATTTCAAGAATTGGAGATGATATTTTGAGATATGTAATAGTAAGCGTTGTTAAAGGTCCTGCTGGCAATTTTAACAACAATTTAAGAAAAGAAATCTTTGAAAAACTTGGGGCAAAGTCATCTAAACTTCCTGCACACTTTACAATAAAAGCTCCATTTGAAGCTGATGATATTTCTGATTTGGACAAAGTTTTACAAGATTTTGCACAAAATCACAAAGCCCAAGATTACAAAATAAAGGGTTATAATCACTTCGACAACAGGGTAGTCTATATGGACGTACATATGAGCAAGGAGTGTAAGATCTTGCATGATGAACTTATAGAAAAATTAGAAAAGCTTCCTTATATACACTTTAAAGCCCATGATTATAAAGATAAAGTTTTTCACGTTACAATTTCATCGAAAAAAATTCAAAAAATATACGGCGAACTTTGGGAATATGTAAATAATATACCTTGTGATTTTGATTGTAAGTTCGACAATATTAGCGTATTTAAATGGGAAGATAATACATGGAAGTTATATAAAGAATATTTATTTATGTAAATAAAAAAGGATACTATGATTAGTATCCTTTTTTATTATGCTGCTGTATTTTCTTCTTGTAATTCTGAGTTTTTCTTATTCATAACTGCATATACAGGTAATCCTATTAATGTTACTATAACTCCACCTAAAGAAATCATCGAACTTTTCATACCAGCTAAGAATAGTTGATCTATTACAACGAATAAACCACTACAAATAGATATTATTGGTATTACTGGATAGAATGGAACCTTATAAGGTCTTTCTAAATCAGGTTGAGTTTTTCTAAGTTTTATAACACCTATGAATGTTAATGTATAGAATGCCCATATAGCAAACATAGATAAATCACTTAATAAGTTAAATTGTCCTGATAATGCATATATCACAGAAAGTACTACCATAAATAGAGTTGCATTTGCAGGAACTCCATTTTTATTTAATTTACCAAGAGTAGCTGGTAAAAGTTTTTGATTAGCTAATGTGTAAGGTATTCTTGGACCAGTTAAAAGATATCCGTTTAGACATCCAAATACTGATACTAATATACCTACATTGATTAATTTACCACCAACAGGTCCAAATATTTTTTCAGCTACTATAGATGCTGGTGAAGCGTATTGAGCTAATTCACTTGCAGGTAATACCCATAAGTATGCTAAGTTTATAACTACATTAATAGCCATTACTATAGATAACCCACCTATTATAGCTTTTGGTAAATCTTTGCCTGGATTTTTCATTTCTCCAGCAAGAGCACCTACGTTTATCCATCCATCGTAAGCAAATAGTATTGCAACAAGTAACTGACCTATAATACCCATTGGTCTTATTCCTTCAGCTACTAAAGGACTCATTACTGGATTTTGTCCACTACCTTTTATAAATCCAAATACTATTATTAATCCAAGAGGAATTAACTTACATACAGTAGATATTGTTTGTATAGCTCCACTTGTTTTAGAACCGAATGTATTTAATATTCCTATTAATAGGATTACTCCAATAGACATCGGCATTACTAAAGAAGAATTATTTAAAAGTAATGCAGCTTGTTGACCAAACATAACTGCTATAGCAGCTGCTGTAGCTGGGAAAAATAGTACTGTTTGCATCCAACCAGTTAAGAACCCTAGCTTTTTACCGTATATCTCTTCAATATATACCATCATTCCGCCTGTTTTAGGAATAGCAGCTGATACTTCTGCAGCAGTAAGACCTGCAGTTATTGTCATTATACCTGCTATAATCCATGCTAATATTCCAAGACCAGGAGCACCTCCTGTTAATGTGTATACCGCTTGAGGTTTAAAGAACACTCCACCACCTATAACCATACCTACAACAGTAGATAAAGCTGCGGCTATACCTAAGTTTTTTTGCAGTTGCTTATTTTCCATAAACTATGTTCCTTTCTCATATTAATTTATTTTTGTTTTATTATAATCACTATACTTAGTATACATATTTATCTCGTCCATTCAAATGTATTTTAATTCCAAAAATGTTAATTATGTGAATAATTTCCCTGTTTTTATTTTCTTACCTTGAATATTTTATAAATAATTGGAAATAATACTTTAAGATGCACTAAGAATAATAAAAATATAACTGCTTATTGAACTGTAATAAACACTAACTACTAATTTTAGCTAAAGATATTATAAAAAACCTTTATTCAAAACCCTTAAATATGTAAATTTCTTTGATAAACATACAAAAAATAGTTCAAATAATGATTTTTTTATAATATTACTATTTTATATATCTTGTATACTAAATTCTGTTATGTTATAATAACTTAGTTATAATAAGAAAAGGAGATTTTTATATGTCAACTAAACATAAAATAATAAATATTGCAGTAATTGCCCACGTTGATGCCGGAAAATCAACTCTAGTTGATGCTTTCTTATCTCAAAGTGGTGTATTTAGAGCAAACGAAGTAGTAAAAGAATGTGTAATGGATAGTAATGACCTTGAAGCTGAAAGAGGTATAACAATATATTCTAAAAACTGTTCAATAAATTATAAAGATTACAAAATAAATATAGTAGATACTCCAGGACATAGTGACTTCTCATCTGAAGTAGAACGTGTTATAAAAACTGTTGATACTGTTATATTACTTGTAGACGCTTCTGAAGGGCCAATGCCTCAAACAAGATTCGTTTTACAAAAATCATTAGAATTAGGTCTTAGACCAATATTATTCATAAACAAAATAGACAAAAAAGACCAAAGAGCTGAAGAAGTTGTTGACGAAGTATTCGATTTATTCGTAGACTTAAACGCAACTGATGAACAATGTGAGTTCCCAATAATCTACGGTATAGCTAAACAAGGTATAGCAAAAAGAGAAATGGATGACGATAGCACAGACTTATCTCCATTATTCGAAACTATAGTTGACCATGTTGAAGCATACCCTAACTATGATGACAAACATCTTCAACTTCAAATATCTGCACTTGCATACGATGATTATGTAGGTAGACTTGGTATAGGTAGAGTTTACAAAGGTACTGTTAGAAACGGTGAACAAATATCTGTATGTAAAGCTGGTTCTGTAGTTTCTAGAGGTAGAATATCTAAATTATCAGTTTACGAAGGATTAAAACAAGTAGAGGTTGATGAAGCTGGTAGTGGTGAAATAGTTGTTATAGCAGGTATACCTGATATATCAATAGGTGAAACTATATGTGAAGTTGGAAACGAACTTCCAATGGAAATGATACACATAGAAGAACCTACTCTATCAATGAACTTCTTAGTTAATGATTCTCCATTCGCTGGTAAGAGTGGTAAATTCGTAACTACAAGACACTTAAAAGATAGATTAGAAAAAGAACTTGAAGTTAACGTTGGTCTTAAAGTTGAGCCAATGGACACTACTGACGGATACAAAGTAAGTGGTCGTGGTGAGCTTCACTTATCAATATTACTTGAAAACATGAGACGTGAGGGATACGAAATAGGTGTATCTAAACCAGAAGTTTTAATGCACAAAACTGAAGATGGTAGAGTTCAAGAACCAATCGAAAAAGTTATAATAAACTGTCCAGAAGTTTACTCTGGTACTGTAATAAACAAAATGAACTTAAGAAAAGGTATGATGGAAGCAATGTCTATAGAAGGAGATTATGTAAAAATCGAATTCTCTGCTCCAACTCGTGGACTTTTAGGATACAGAAGTGAGTTCATAAATGATACTCGTGGTGAAGGAAACATGGTAAGATCTTTCGCTAGATACGAAGATTACAAAGGTGAAATACCAACAAGAAACAACGGTGTTTTAATAGCTCAAGGTGCTGGTACAACTATGGCTTACGGTCTTAATGCACTAAGCGAAAGAGCTCAAATGTTCGTTGAACCAGGTGTTGATGTTTACGAAGGTATGATAATCGGAATGAACTCAAGACGTGAAGATATGGTAGTTAACCCATGTAAAAACAAAAAACTTACAAACGTTCGTGCTTCAGGAAGTGACGACGCTATAAAATTAAACCCAGCTAGAACATTCACTCTTGAAGAAGCTCTAGAATTTATAGATGATGATGAATTAGTAGAAATCACTCCAGATGCTATAAGACTTAGAAAGAAATACTTAAAAGAGCACGAAAGACTACAATACAACAAACAAAGACAAAGAGCTGCAATAAAATAATTGCTTTAATATAAAAAGACTTAGACAATTCTGTCTAGGTCTTTTATTTTTTAATAAAAGCCTAAGGTCAAATAACCTTAGGCTTTATATATAAATTTATACTTAAATACTGTAAATGATACTATAAATAAATTGCTAATATATTATTATAAAATTACATTTACTCTATGTATAGTAAATATATATCTAATTCATCTATCTTAGAATCCTTGTGCAGCATCTGATGTTGGTGCAAATATTGATTCAACTTGTTCATCAGTTAAGTCAACACCAAATACATCTTTGTAATAATCTTTAACTTCTTTTGTCATATCTATATCTTTAAATTTATCTGGATATGTAGTTTTAGCTAACCATAATAATGTCATTGGAGTATCTGCTCCTGGAGTGTAACTTCTATACATACCTAAAGGCATTTTATAAACTTTTTTATCTTCTACTGCTTTTACCTTACTCCAGTCATTGCTTCCTATTGTGTTGTTGTATAAATCTTCTGGTTGAGCTTGTGTAAAGTTTGTAACAAATATTATATCTGGATTATATTTATAAATTTGTTCCATATTAACTGGTACTGCATTGTCTTTTGCTATGTCGTCAGCCACGTTTTTAGCTCCTATAGCTTTTGCCCACCAGCTACCAAAGAATGAATTACCTGATGTAGCTATTGAAGTTTCATCGTATTTGAATAAGAAGAATACATTAGCTTTTTCATCATCTGGTATATCTTTTACTCTATCTTGAACCATTTTATATACATCGTCGCTGTGTTTTTTAACTACGTCTGCTTTAGCATCTTCTGGGAAGATTTGACTTAATAAGTCTATCCAGTTGTTTAAAGTTTCTATAGTATTGTATTCCCATTTGTTAACTGATATTGCAACTGCATTAAATCCAGCTTCTTTTAATTTGTCGCCTATTTCTGTATCTGATGCACTGTAGAAAACTACATCTGGTTTTAATTTTAATAATTCTTCTGTATTAACTTGACCATCTTTTATAAATCCTGTGTCTGCTTTTAATACTTCTGGATATAATTCTCCTAAAAGACCGTTTTTAGCAGCTGCCATACTTGCTTCTGACATACCTACTATTTTGTCACCAGAATTAAAGAATACTGTTAAAACTGATGGAAGTGGCAATATGTCACAAACTGCTATACGTTTAATATCTTTTGGAAGTGTTACTTCGTTGTCGGCTTGGTCTGTTATAGTTATTGTATCGCTATCTGATGCTGACGAACTTGATGATGTAGCTTTATTTGAGCTTGAAGAACTTGTTGATGATGAGCACCCCCCAAACACTGGCACCATTGTTGCTATCAATAGCGCACATATTAATTTTTTGAACTTTTTCATTTGTAATTTCCCCTTTCCTATAAAGATTTATTAATTAAATTAGGTATTTCATCTCTATAAATTCGCCCTGAAAATGCCTCATGTGGCAAAGATATAAAGTTGGAATCAAGTGGACAAATTGGTCTGTATAGAGGATCTGCTATTATAGTTTTTGAATTTTTTAAAGCCTCCTCTATATCATCCTCATATATTTCTAATTTATCTCCCTCTAAAAGAAGGTTTTTATCTGTTTCTAATGTCGAAATTACATTTACAGTTTTGTTTTTTTCTGTCGAAATTGCATAGGCTAGAGATTGTGACATTATACTCTCACCTACTATTGTAATTTCAGGATTTTTGTCTATTTTTCTATTTATATAAGATATTTTGTTTTCTTTTGTTATAGAACATTCTTTTAAATCTTCTACTATCTTTTTAGCAAACTCTTTTCCAAATGGTGTTCCAACTACATATGGTATATTAAATTTTTCATACATATATTTTGCAGCACCCATACCAGAATAAGATATTACTAAATTCACATCTGCATCTCCTGCATTTTTTATATCTTCTAGTGGGCTTCCCATAGCCCATGTGCTTATTACTTCAAAATCATTTTGTTTTAATAAATCTACTATTGATTCAACACTTTTATTTATTGAAAAATCAAGAGGTGTAGCACCTAATATATTTGCTTTTATACAAGTATTTTTTACTTCTCTGCTCTCTTTATCTATACTCTCCTGCTCCTCTACTCTACTCTCTTTATCGTTTCTCTTTAGAAACCTTTTAGCTAGGGCTTCAAATGCCTTATATGCCCCAGATACATACGAATGCATACCTGTTGTATCAAACCCAAACGTTGGGATATTTGTTTCTTTTTCAATTATATTTGCAATAGCCTTAAAGTCGGTCCCTATCATCGTAGGTATTGGAGTTCCTGCCATGGCGATAAATTTAGGATTTAATTCCTTTGCAGTGTAGACTATATCGTCTATAAATTTTTGATCATCCCCCATTATAGCCTCCATCTCAGATATACCCGAGATATAAACCATACTGTCGAAATCATACCATCTAGGTTCATCGTGAGTGTTATATGTCGAATTGCATCCTGATGCATCGTGCATTACGCAAAGACCACCTAACTCGTATAATGCTGAGCAAACCCCAAATGCATCTGCTGAATAAATCGATATTCTACTTGCAATTTGTTTCATAATTTTCACACCCCAATCCCTTAAATTGTATCAACTTCTTCATGTCTTTTTCATTTAAAAATGCATCTATCATAAGGTCACATAATTTTACTATAGAACTAAATCCATACATTCCGCCACCTTCGACTATATTTACAAAATTATTTGAACCTGTAAAGTAAGCTGCCTTTTGTCCTAATGCTAACACTTTTTGATCCCTACTACGCTCTACAAAACGCATTTTTACATGTACTGTTGCGTATATTTTTAAATTTGGATAATTTTCTTGAATCCATTTAAAATCATCTTCTTCCTCACTTGCAAAAGAGTCTTCATAAATAGCCACAACATTAAATCCATTTTCTAAAAGTAATCTTGCAAGACTTGCAGGTCTTAATGTAAGTGTATAATCAATTTCGATAGGGGTATCTCCTATAACTTCTTTTGCCTTTTTTAGAGCATCTAAAGCTTGTTGTTTATTTGAACTAAAATCTATTTTTTCTACACCTAAGTTTTCACAAAGTATATCTAAATTCTTTTCGATTTCATCAAATCCATAACTTAATGGCAAGTAAAGATGCTTTTGATTTAATTTTTCTTTTAAATATCTTCCCGCTTCTATCGCTGCTGGGTTGTAAGTTATATTTAAAAATGATTTTCCCATTTCTTTATATTCGTCATAAGTTTTTGTTCTTGGAACTTCTCTAAGAGTAAATCCATTTTCTCTTATTATCTTTACAAGTTCAGAATCATCATCTGTTGCAAAATTGTTTCCAATTATATTAACACTTTTTAAATCTAAATCTTCTTTATCTAATAAACTATATAATTGTCTTCTCATAAGCTGATCTGGTGTAAGTCCGCTTTTTCTCATAATCGGATTCATATAACAATCAGTAAATTCGACATTTGGATATTTTTCTCTAAGTCTTTTATATACCAAATTCAAATCACATCCTATAAAATGGTGAATACAGCTTGTATATACAAGGATTGCTCTTGGAGTATATGGAAGTTTTTCTAAAATATCGCCCATACCTTCAACTATTAAATCCTCAGTATCACCTTCTAATATATTATTTTCTCTTACTATAACATTTGAAAATCTATCTATCGCATTCATTTCGGCAGCTGTTAAAACTACACCGCGAAGACAACTTTGTGCACATACATATACTTCATGCACCTCGGGAATTAGCATACCCGTATGTACTATATTCCAAGGTCCCCTTGCCGAACATGAAAACTCGAGTTTTGAATCAAAAGGAGATGGAAACTTTGCATCTTTTGCTAAAACACAGGCGTCTTTTATATCTTTTAAAATTGTTTTTTCAACAGGTTTTAGCATTTAGCTTCCTCCTTTTTACAACTATTTGTATCTTCTTTATTGTTTGATTTTATGTTGCAATTATTTAATCTTTTTAAATTTCCTTCTGACACTTCATAACCACATGCTTTTAATAGATTATCTGCAAGAACTTCATATTCTTTTGCCATAAGACTATCTGGAAATGCTTCTAGCACTGTTTTTTTATCTTCTTCTGCTACAACTACAATTTCGTCCCTATCTAATGTTCCAACTAATTTTGAGTCTATATTTTCTATAAATTCATTTACTTTTTCTTCTTCATTTTTAACATTTCTCTTATTTAAAATAACGCCGCCTAAGCTTGCATATCCTCTATCTTTAAAATTGTCGATTGCTGTGGCAATATTTGCAGCTGCATGAATTGCCATATATTCACCTGATGTTATTATAAATATTTTATCAGCATATCCAGCTCTCATAGGCATTGAAAATCCGCCACAAACTACATCACCAAGTACGTCATAAAAAACTACATCCGGCTTGTATGTTTCATATGCTCCTTTTTGTTCTAATTTTTCAAGCGCTGCTATTATTCCTCTTCCTGCACACCCCATTCCAGGAGTAGGACCTCCAGCTTCAACACATAGTATTTTGTTATAACCTTCTACTACCATTTCATCTAACTCAAAATCATCCTTTTTTTCACGAACTAAATCTAAGACTGTATTTATTTCACTCCCATTATGCAAATTAGTTGTAGAGTCTGCCTTTGGATCACACCCTATTTGCATTACTTTTAATCCCTTTTTCGATAAAGCTACCGATAAATTTGAAATTGTAGTTGATTTACCTATTCCACCTTTACCGTAAACTGCTATCTTTATCATATTTAACGCCCCCTTAAAATCTTTTAAGAAATATCTATTTTATTTATCGTTTTCATTTTCTTTATCTTTAAATTCCACTTGAGAATATATTGCCTTTACACTAACTCCTGATAAAAAGCTAAGCTGAGATACTAAGGTCTGTATTACGTATTCTGGAGCATCTAAAGTTACATTTATTATTGAAATACCCCTATCTTCATATGGCATCCCCATTCTACCTATTATATATTTTTTATTTTTCCCAAGTAATTTATTTATCTTCTCTGAAACATCTGAGTGGTCTGTTATTATAGAAACAACTGCTACCTTTCTATCTGTAGAAAGCTCCTCTTTATCAAATAATGCATCTAAATCACTATTTTTCGTTATTTCTAGTGGTATAACATCTTTTAATATATTGCTTGGTGTTTCTATTTCACCGATTACTGCTTTTACTCCGAATGCTCTTTCTATATTTTTCTCTGTTATTACTTCCCTTGTTTCCCCAAATAAGTATTTTCCACTTTTACTAAGTAAAAATGATTTATTTGCTCTTTGGAGAGCATGTGTTGGATAATGCGTATTAAAAATACAGCTTATACCTTGATTAGATAACTTTGTCATAGTATCTAATATAAGAAGTTGATTTTTAAAATCTAGGTTTGACTCTGGCTCATCAAGTATAAGTATCTTGGGCTCTGATACAAGTGCTCTTGCTATTAACACCATTTGGAGTTCTCCTCCACTTATTTGAGAGCATTTTTTGTGTGCAAATCTAGTTAAATTCATCTCCTCCATTACTCTATGTACAATTTCTAAATCTTCTTCTTTTGGCAGTGACAACATACTAAAATGACTACTTCTACCAAGCAACACCATCTCCTCGACAGTGTATGCTGCTACTGTCGACTTTGCCTGTGGAACATATGCTATATCTTTCCACAGCTTTTTATATGATATATCTCTTATATCTTCTCCATCTAATGTGGACTTTCCACTATTCCATTTTAAAAACCCCATTATACATCTAAGTAAAGTCGTCTTTCCTGCTCCATTAGGTCCAAGTATTGCAACTAAGTCCCCAGGTTCTACTGAAAAACTAATATCTTGTAATAAATTTTCTTTGGAATGCTTATATGAAAAACATCCATTTTCAACTGAAAGTATCATAGTTGCCAACCTCCACTTCTTCTCATAAGAGTTATAAAAAATGGTGCTCCCACTATTGCTGTAAGTATTGAAATTGGAATTTCAGTTGCAACAAGACTTCTCGCAATTGTATCTACTATAACCATAAAAACTGCTCCAATACTGATTGATGCAGGAACTAAAGAAAGATGATTATTTCCAAATTTCATTCTACACATATGAGGTATTATAAGTCCTACCCAACCTACTTGACCACACATAGATACACAAGAACCTGTAACCATAGTAGCAGCAATTATTGTTATTGTTCTAAGTAGTTTGATATTAGTTCCTGATGATTTTGCCTCATCTTCTGACAACATCAAGATATTTAATCTCCAGCGGAGTAAATAAAGCACGAAAATTCCGACTATTATAAATGGAGCTCCCAAAAGCAAAGTTTTATAACTTGCCGATGCCAAACTACCCATAAGCCAATAAGTTATTGCTGGAAGTTGTGACTCTGAATCTGCAACAAATTTTACAAAAGATACAAGGGCTGAAAATAAAGATCCAATCATTATCCCAGCAAGCACTATTGTGTTCATATTGTGCCCCTTGCCAGTTCCTGATATATAAGTAAGCCCAACTGCTATTATGCCAAATACAAGTGCACAAAATTGTATTCCCAAAAGTCCAAATCCAAGTAATATCCCAAGAGCCGCTCCAAAGCTAGTTCCTGATGCAACACCTAATGTATCTGGAGTTGCTAGTGGATTTGAAAACAAACTTTGAAATGCGCATCCTGCTACAGAAAGCCCTGCTCCTACAAGAAGTGCAAGTATTATTCTAGGAAATCTAATTGTCCAAAGTACAATTTCTGTTTGAGCATTAACATTGTAGTCATATCCAAATTTCTGAAAAGTTGACTTTAAAACTTCCACAGGTGATATTACCATTCTACCTATACCCATAGCCAAGATTACTATTAAAATAGGAAGTATTATTAAAATAGTTCTCTGAATCCATGACAAACTCCCTACAACTTTAAACTTCTTTTTCATATATAACCCCCTAAACTAAAAATGTCTTTATAATAACAAAAGCTATGCCAGTGGCATAGCTAAGTAATTTGCTTATACAAAATATTACCTTCCACCTTAATAATAAATTTTGGTGTTAGAAATAAAATAAATAAAGTATAATTATTCTTTATTATCAGGTAAATATAATCTACTCTTTTAAATCAGATATAATTATCAATTATTTTATTATTGCTATTATTCAGTTTATGTCTATAAAAATTTCAAACATCATTTTCCATATTTATACAAAAAGTATAGCACAGTACTTTTCAAAAGTAAACTTATGTAAAAAAATCACTATTAAAAAAACGTGGATATAAAATATAATTTTTATATCCACGCTTTGTACCTTTTATATGTTATGTATTTAAAAATACTATTATTCAGTCTCAGTATCATCTAGTAAATTATTTTCAGATAAATAAGATAGGAATGAAAGTCCTAACATAATCACTACTAATAAAGATGTTATTAAAATAATTGCCATTGCTTACGCCTCCTCTTTTCATAAAACTATCATAAGTCTTTGAACTAAGTATGAATCAAAGTATTTGTATAAATTTATACAAATATTTTAACTATCTTAATCAAATAATATTTAATTTTCCCTATTTCTTTGCAACCCTTTTCTATATTCATATTATAATACATTTTTGGTATTTACAAGTAAAAAATTTGTTAATAATTTCTTTCATTTTTCTTAATATATTTACAAATTATCTTATCTTTATATGTATTATTGTTCTCTTTAAATAAAATTTTATATATAAATTTTTTAGATTTATAATATTTTTCTTATTTAATATTTTATTTAATTTAAATAAGAAGTAAGATATATTTCCATTTTTTTCTTGACATTATTAAGCTAATATTTTAAAATTTTATACATAATAAATATTCAAAATGCAATGATTAGGAAAGTAGATTTAGTTCGGTTACTAGAGAGGGGAATTCATAGGCTGAAAGATTTCCTTAACTTGAGAAATTGAAGACTACCTAGGAGCTTCTATCTGAAGTTATCTTTATAGATTTTAGTAAGATTTGACGTTTGGCTTACGTTACAAGTTCAAGTGGATTTATATATTAAATCAATTTGGGTGGAACCGCGGGAATTATACTCTCGTCCCTATTTAGGGACGGGAGTTTTTTAATATGTATGACAAGTAATATTATTAAAATGTAAATTATACATATTTAAAATAAATATTTTCTTATTATTGTGAAAGACACAGGGGGTAAAATAATGTATTTTATAAGTACAAGAGGTAATAACGAAAAAATAACAGCATCACAGGCTATAATCAAGGGGTTATCTACAGACAAAGGACTTTATGTGCCTTCTACTTTTAAAGATATAAGCGATCAATTAGAAAATTTAGTTGATTTAGATTATAAAGAACTAGCTTATGTTATTTTAAAAGAATTTTTAACTGATTATTCTGAAAAAGAATTAAAATACTGTATTGAAAGTGCTTATGATGAAAAATTTGATACAGAAAAAATAGCACCTATAAGCAAAGTAGGTAATGACTATGTATTAGAATTATATCACGGTCCTACATGTGCATTTAAAGATATGGCCTTAACTATAATGCCTTATCTTTTAAAAACTGCAATCGAAAAAAACAACTTACAAGAAGAAGTAGTTATTCTTACTGCCACTTCAGGAGATACTGGCAAAGCAGCACTTGAAGGATTTAGCGACGTAGATAAAATTAAAATTGTCGTATTTTTCCCAGAAAATGGAGTCAGTCCTATACAAAAATTACAAATGAAAACTACAAAAGGTCAAAACACTTGTGTAGTTGGAATTAACGGAAACTTTGACGATGCACAAACAGGTGTAAAAAATATATTTTCAGACGAAGAATTTAATAAAGACTTAAAAGAAAAAGGATATATATTATCATCTGCAAACTCAATAAATATAGGAAGACTTACTCCACAAGTAGTTTATTATTTCTATTCATACTTACAACTTGTAAAAGAAAATGAAATAGCTCTAGGAGATAAAATAAACTTTGTCGTTCCTACTGGCAACTTTGGAAATATACTTGCAGGATACTACGCGAAGAAAATGGGTCTTCCTGTAAATAAATTTATATGTGCATCAAATGACAACAATGTTCTTTATGATTTCTTTAAAACTGGTGTTTATGACAGAAATAGAGAACTTAAATTAACAACTTCTCCATCTATGGATATACTTATATCTAGCAACTTAGAAAGATTATTATTTGAAATATCAAATAGAGATACAAATAAAGTCAATTCTTTAATAGATGATCTAAACAATAAAGGGGTTTATAAAATAGATGAAGAAATGAAAAAAAATCTTTCTTCTTTTTATGGAGGTTATTCAACAGAAAACGTAGTAACAGAAACTATAAAAGAAGTATTTGATAAATATAAATATCTACTAGATACTCACACTGCTGTTGCATATTCTTGTTATGAAAAATATGTAGAGGATACTAACGACAATACTAAAACTGTAATAGTCAGTACAGCAAGCCCTTATAAATTTAGTAAAGACGTTTTAAGTTCAATATCTAATGTAGATAACAACTTAGACGATTTCGAAATAATAAATAAATTATCAGATTTAACTAATACTAAAATACCAGCTCCAATAAAAGAACTTAAGGATTTAGACATAAAACACAATATAACTTGTGAAAAAGATGAGCTTAAATATGAAATATTAAAATTTTTAGGAAAATAGGTGATGATATGTTAGAAGTTTATGTACCGGCTACAAGTGCAAATATAGGTCCAGGATACGACTGCCTTGGATTATGTTTAGATTTATTTAATAAATTTACTTTTGAAGAATTAGAAAGCGGTCTACAATTTGAAGGATGCGATGAAGCATTTGCAAATGAAGATAACTTAGTTTACAAAACTATGCTTTTCTTTTACGATAAAGTTAAACCTAAAAAAATACCTAAAGGTATAAAAATATCTTTTGAAAACAATATACCAATATGTAGAGGGCTTGGGAGTAGTTCAACTTGTATAGTTGCAGGTCTTATGGCTGCAAACGTACTATCAGAAGCTAATTTATCAAAAGATGAAATATTAAAATTAGCTATAGAACTTGAAGGACATCCAGACAACGTTGCTCCTGCTATATATGGAAATATGATAATAGCATTTATGGAAGACGGCAACTTATACCATGAATCAATAGAAGTTCCAAAAGAAATACGCTTTTTAGCTATGGTTCCTGACTTTGAACTTTCTACAGAAAAAGCTAGAGCTGTACTTCCAAAAGAAATACCACATAAAGACGGTGTGTTTAATGTGTCTAGATGTGCTCTTTTAATTGCAGCATTTACTAAAAATAACTTAGACTTAGTTAAAGTAGCATGCAAAGATAAATTCCATCAAGATTACAGAAGCCACTTAATAAATAACTACGATGATATAGTAGCTTATGCAAATAAATTAGATTCATTAGGTACTTTCTTAAGCGGTGCAGGTCCAACTATTATGACTTTAGTTAAAGATGGAGACGATGAAATAGTAGAAAAAATGAAATCTTATTTATCTACTTTAGAAAACAATTGGCAAATATTAGACTTGCATTGCGACCCTAATGGAGCTTATTATAAAGAAGTCTAATTTAAAGACTATAAATTACATATATTAATATAATAAAAGCTTTCCTATTTTGGAAGGCTTTTATTGAGGATAATTTGAGGAGGATTTATGGAAGAAACATTATCACAACAACAAAACAAAAACTTTTTTCAAAAAAATATAAACATAATAATATGTTCTATTTTTTGTACTGCTTTATGGGGAAGTGCCTTTCCATGTGTAAAGTTGGGATACGAGTTATTTAATATCGGTGTAGACGATACTTTTTCAAAAATATTATTTGCTGGATGGAGATTTTTCTTAGCAGGAATATTAGTGTTATTAATAGCAACATGTATGCAAAAGAAATTTCCTAAATTAAAAAAAGAATCTATAAAAGGAATTGCTCTACTTGGTTTTGTAGAAACTACTTTAGAGTACGTATTCTTTTATATAGGTCTTTCTTATGCATCAGGATTTAAAGGAGCAATATTAAACCCTACATCTACTTTTATGATGGTAATTTTAGCACACTTTTTCTACAAAGATGATAAATTAACTTTTAGAAAATCACTTGGATGTATAGTAGGATTTTTAGGAATCATAATAGTAAATCTAAATGGAGATATAAACGGTCAAAGTAGTTTTTTAGGTGAAGGCTGTCTAATTATATCAGCTCTTGCATTTGCTCTAGGATCTATAATAAGCAAAGAGGTAACTAAAATAGAAGATAATCCAATGACAGTTACAGGATATCAACTTTCAATAGGCGGACTTATTTTAATAATATTAGGATTTATAGGTGGCGGAAGACTTCATGTGACTTCTACATCTGCTATGCTTTTATTTTTATATCTAGCTCTTTTATCATCTATTGCATTTAGCCTTTGGACTACTTTATTTAAATACAATCCAGTAAGTAAGGTATCTATTTTTAACTTTTTAACACCAATTTTCGGAACAATACTATCTGCACTTATTTTATCTGAAGATGTATTTAATTTGAGAAATTTAATAGCACTTACTTTAGTATGTATAGGAATTTATATCGTAAATAAACCAAAAGAAAAAGAAGCTATTGTTAAATAAAGAAATCTTTATTATAAAATCTTTAATATACAAAGTTATTAGAAGTATAAGTGAAACGATTTTTTATACATTATAAGGAAATCTTTATAGCAAAATTAACTTGATTTATTTTCTTAAACAGGTTATCCTATTTTAAGGTAGAAAAATATAAAAATATAGGAGAGTGATGAAAATGGACGCTAGTCCCTTGAGTATATCGTCAATTAATTTTTCACTTGTCTACCTATAAATGACTACTTATTTTGTTATAAATTTTAGTCATTTATAGATATATAAGTGCACTAAATATATAACTGAATAAGGAAGTGTTATCGTGATAAGATATTATAAAACTATCGAAGGCAAATTAGAAAAGCTAAATTCATACGAAGATGGATGTTGGGTGAATTTAGTTGAACCTACTAATGAAGAAATTGGTGAATTATCTAATATTTTAGATTTAGATATAGACAGTATAAATGCAGCCCTTGACGAAGAAGAACGTTCAAGAATAGAAGTTGAGGACAATCATACATTAATTCTTATAGATATACCTATAGATGAAAGTGACTCATCTTCAGCGCATTATTCGACTATTCCCTTAGGGATTATTTTAATGGATGAATGTATTTTAACTGTTTGTACGGCACAAAGTAGACTTTTAAATGACTTTATAGTTGGACATATTAAAGAGTTTTTCACATTTAAAAAGACTCGTTTTATTCTTCAAATATTATACAAAAATGCCACATATTATTTGTTATACCTAAGAAGAATAAACAAGTTAACTATAGAAATAGAACGTGAAATTCACAATTCTATGAAAAATAAAGAACTTCTACAACTTTTGGAATTAGAAAAATCTTTAATTTATTTTTCAACATCACTAAAGTCAATCGAACTTGTACTTCAAAAACTGCTTAGAACTTCTGCTATTAAAAAATACCCAGAAGATGAAGATTTACTTGAAGATGTAATAATCGAAAACAAACAGGCAGTTGAGATGGCCACTATATACGGAGATATCTTAAGTAGAATCATGGATGCATTTAGCGCAATTATAAATAATAACCAAAATAACGTAATGCAATTTTTAACAGTTGTTACATTTATTTTCTCTATTCCAACAATTGTTTCAGGTTTCTTTGGAATGAACGTTATAAATCTTCCATTTGAAAATGACCCCTATGGTTTTTGGATTATACTTTTAATTACAACTGTAATATGCTTAATTCTTACGATATTATTATCAAAAAACAAATTATTGTAATTATAAATATATTAAAAGGAGCTATAAAGCTCCTTTTTAATTTATTAATTTTAAAATCTATTTATATCCAAATCTAGTTTCAACTAGCATTTTATCTATTCTTTTTTCATACATTTTGCTTAAATCTTCATCTATTTCTAGTATATAATTTGGAATATACTCTTCTTCCTCATTTTTAACTTCTTCAATTTCTTTAAAAGGAGGTATTAAAAAGCTTTCTGTATTTAATTTAAACTCAGGAATTCCATCATATATATCTTTGCTGTTAAATAAACCTTCATCTGCTAAGTTTTTATACATTGTTCTACCTTTTTTAAGGTAAAGCCCTGCAAGCATATATTCAGAGTCTTTATTTCCTAATTCTACACCTTGTTTAAAGTATTTTTTCGCCATTTCATCATCATCTAATTTAAGACTTATTTGACCTAAATTAAATATAGATTCTACTAGACCTTGATTTTTTGATTTTTCATACCAATACTTAGCATTTGTATGATCGTTATAATAGTTTTCAAAAATTAAGCCTACCATATGTTGCGCATATGCATTATTTTCATTTGCACATACATCTAACATTTTTTTTGCTTCTTCATAATTTCCTTCATTATAATAAATTCTTCCTAGATGTAATTTAGCATTTAGGTGGTTTTCTTTTGTTGATAATAAGTAATACTTTTTAGCTTCTTCTAATTTATCTAAATCCTCGTATATAAGCCCTAATTTATAGCTAGACTCTATATCATTATTTTCCGATGCTTTTTTGTACCACAATATAGCTTCATCTGTATTTTCTGCCTTCATATATATATCTGCTAATTTCTTTTGACAAGTTACAGCAGATGAATTTCTTAGATAATAAGATATAGCTTGTTGATAATTTTGTGTTTGACAGTATAAATCACCTAAATTTTCTATAGCCACTTTACATCCATCTATTATTGCTTCTTGATAGTATTTTATAGCTTTTTCATAGTTTTTTTCTTCAAAATAAAGGCCTGCAAAATTATTCTTTGCTTCAACTATAGCATCATTACAAGCTAGGTCATAATAAAGCTTGGCACTTTCTATTGTGTTTTGTCTATTATATAAATTTCCAAGTCTCAATTTTGCCATGCTATGGTTTGAATCTATAGCTTTTACATAATAATCAATGGCATCTTCATTGAATTCTTTCTCATCATATAAGTGTGCTAATCTATATTGAGACTCCACATGGTTTTTGTCTGCACTTTTTTTATAATATCTTTCAGCTTCATCAAAATTTCCGTTTATCTCCATATAAAGCCCTAAGTTATAACATCCTTTTTCATATCCACTTTTATAAAGTTGTTTATATAAACTTACAGCTTCTTTTTCCATATTATTTTTCATATATATGATAGCTAAATTAAATTTACATTCGTCATTTCCCAAAATATGACCTTTTTTGTAGTATTCTATAGCATCCTCTTCTCTTTCTAATGCTATATATAAATTACCTAAATTAAAACATGCTACTCCACTATTTCCATGTGCAGCAGTTTTTAACCATTTTTCTGCATTGTGGAAATCTCTCAATTTAAAATGTACAACACCTAAGTTATTTTGACATCTTAAATCTCCATTTAAAGCCTGCTTTTCATACCAATAAAGAGCATATTCATATCCCTCTATATTGTAGTACATATTTCCTAAGTCAAATGCTGAGTCTTCTTTTCCATTTTTATATGATAGAGAAAACCACTTTTCTGCTTCAACATATTGTTTTTTTTCTAAATAAAGTTCCCCTAATCTATACTGTGCTTTTACATGATTTTGATTTCCTGCAACTATGTAAGATTGTATAGCTTGATCTTTTTTACCTAATTTATCTAGCATATTAGCTTTACTATAAGCTAATACAGCTTCTGTAGGCACCTCTTTACTCTTTTTCTTTATTGAAAACTTACTCATTTTCATTTCATTCTCCTATTTTTTTACTTCTATTATATTAAACTATTCCTATACTAATACTATAAATCATTATATATCAAAATATCTCAAATTTAATTCGAAAGCTTAAAATTTAATAAAAATGTAATTATTTTTCATATAAATAATAATATAAAAGTAATAAATCTACTACTTTTCCATAGCTTTGGGTTCCTTCTTTTACTCTATTTGATTTTAAATAAACATTATTCATATTTTCTGATACTTTATTTGCTTTTCCCTCGTATTTTTCCCAAAATGATGAATAGTCATTTAAGTCTTTTAATACATCTTTATCTATCTCTTGTGTCATATCTTTAAATCTTTCATAATCCACTTTGCTTAGAGCTGATGCAGTATATTTTAATGCCATAAAATATCCAGAATAATTCACATAAGAATCTTCATTATTTATACATGATATATAGGCTAAAAAATTAGCTTCACTTTCATTTGCATATCCTCTTTGATGTGCCATTTCGTGAAGTATTGTAAAAGGTATACTAGTTGTTGGTTGATTGATATTTATGTTGGCCTCTCCTGTAAAAGGCGAATATATACCTGTTATACTTGTATATGAAAGTAACTTTGAGTTTAATATAACTTTTGCCTTTGAATAACTTCCAAGTTTGTTTAAATTCAAAAGCTCTACATTATCATATGCATTTTCTAGTTTAGAAATCATTTCTTTTATACTTTTATTATCATTTTCTAACTCACTATTAGAAGTATTTACTATTTTTCTATTTTCATTGCATTTTTGTATTAAATATTTATATAAATCTGCTAAATCATCTTCATCAAACTCTATATTTGATACATCTTTATTTGTAGTTATTTCATATTCATTTTTAATACTTTGACTTAATCCTATTCTATTATAGTTTATGCCCCATAGAATTATAAATAAAAAATATATAAAACATATAAATGCTAAATAATTTAAAAGTATATTTTTTAAGCTACTCAAAAGATATTTTCGACCTTTAAATGCTCTGTATATTATGTATATAATAGATAACACTATCAAAATTACAAATATATATATAAGTATTTCAAAATAAGAAAATCCAAATGTGGAATTTATCTTACTTAAAAACTTTACTATATATACATCTATATTTTTAGAATAATACTTTTCTACTATATAACTGTATTTGGACGATATAAACTTTATAATAATAGAAACTATAAAAAGTATATATGCTGTTATTCTAAATTTTTTCATGTATTCCTCCATCTATATATTTTTAGTTCCACTTTTTACTATATATTATAATACATTGTAGAATTAAAATAAAATTTATGTTAGAATTAAAAAAAAGATTGTAGGTGAATATATGAATGATATAAAAATTAAATTGACAAGAGATAAATACAATTTTAGATTTAAACAATATGAAGGAATGTATTTTCACGGTGAAGTTAAAGACGACAATATGGTCAGATATAAAATAACTAAAGATGAAGCTGGAAGTGAGTTAAAAGAATTTGGAAATACCCATATAAAAGATAATATGGTATTTATCCCACAAATTGATGCTTATATTGATTTAAAGAAAAAATAAAGGGAAAATTAATCCCTTTATTTTTTTCTTTTTATCTTATTAATTGAACAAAAAATAGTACGACTACCATTACTAAAGCCAGTTTAAATACTACTCCTGATACAAATTTTAATAATTTTATTCCAACGCCGATTGCGACGATTAAAAGCGCTATTTTAAATAATAAATCTATAGTCATATCTTTCCCTCCATATTAACTCAGTCTTTATATATTATATTAACATATCTCTTAAAAGTATAATACAGAAAAATTGTGTACTCAGATTTAAATAAATTTAACAATTTCATAAAAATTTATTACGAAATGATGAATTTTGTAGTTTTAATATTATAGTGAAACTTTTTCTTTTGCCCATGCACTTACTTTTTCTTCAGATTCTGCTGCTTTAGATCCATTAATTGATAATCCATCTAATACATCTGCTCCTGTGCATATTTTTTTAAGGTCAACTTCACTATTTCCCATACCACTACCTTCATTCGTACAGAAAGGAATTATCTTTTTATCTTTTAAATCATAATGTTCTAAGAAAGTAAATAAAACCATAGGCATAGTTCCACACCAGCTTGGATATCCCACAAAAATTGTATCGTATTTATCTAAATTATCTAGATATGATTTTAATTTTGGTCTTTCATTATTAGTAATCTCTTTTTTAGCTTCTTTTACACATTCATTATAATTATCTGGATATGGTATTTCTCTATCTACTTCAAAAATATCCCCGCCAACTGCTTTTTGAACCATTTCAGCTACTATCTCAGTATTTCCTTTTGATATACTTTTGATTTTTCCACCAAAATAGTTTTCTCCTTTTTTAGAATAGTATACAGTTAATATATTTGCCATATTAGTTTGCCCCCTTGTTTGTTTATAATTTAACTTTATACTGTTTTAAATTTACTTGCAACTTCTTTTATACAATTTATAGCATTTAAAGTTCTAGGATATCCTATAAAAGGCATACATTGTGATACTACTTTTATTAAAAACTCTTTATCATTTCCTACGTTGAAGTTTCCTAATATATGTGATTTAAGCTGTGTTTCGCATCCTCCTTGAGCAAGTAAAAAGCATACTGTTATCATCTCTCTTTGTTTATAGTTAAGCCCTGTACGTGTATAATAATCGCCAAAACAATTGCCAGCTAGCCAGTAATTTATATGACGTGTATCTTCATCACCGCTATTTTGGAAACCTTTCATACCTTCACCGAATATTTTAACTTGTACTTCATTTCCCTTTTCAACTCGATTATCCTTATTTGTTGTAGATTGACCTTCTAGTGGTAATTTTATTCCTTTTTGTGTTAGAAAATAATTTGTTGCATCTAAAAATGGACGCACTCTACCTATTCCTAAATACGCCACAGACTGATATACAATTTCTTTCATTTCTATTGGTGTTACTTCAAAGTTATAAGCTGCCTCTAACATTAATTTGTATTCATCTATGCCTTGGCATCCTATAAGAGTTGCTAAAACTGCCATAAATTTAGTATGTCCATCTAAATCATTTTGATTAGTTACTTCATCAAAAGTAAAGTTATCAAATAGCTCTACAAACTCAGGATCTGTTTTTAATAATTTTGATTCGTGATTTGGAAACATTTTTTCATTATATTTTTTTGCAAAATTTGATATTGTCATAATTTATCTCCCCTTTTTTAGATATTTATGCCTAATTTAGAAAGTGTCCCCATCCAGTATTTTCAAGGATTGTGGGTTCGTTTTCCTATGCTATAATGACATTTATGCTCGGAATTAACTTTAAGATTTTATATAAAAATATTTATTATTAGGATCCATAATATGTATTTTTACATAACACTATCATACTACTTAGAGTTAACTCCATGTCAAATAAATATTTATAAATATTTTATTTCAAAGTAATATTATTTTGTAAATTAGGAAAAATAAAAAAAAAGAAAATTAAAGGAGAAAGTCATGTCAAATACTGAAAATAATTTAAAAAGTTATCTTTTATCAAAATGCATAATTGGATATGGTATTATAAATGGTTTAATCAATGCTACAATATTCTATTTTATGGAGAAATCTACTCCAGATGCACTATTTTATAGCGGAGATATAATAAAAGACCTTACATTTACTACATTTTTATTAGGATTCCTTTTAGCTCTTATAGTTATGCCTTTAACTGTAAAAGACTTAGAAAAAGGTAAATTCGCATCTCAAGAGGGAGTTCACAAATTAGAAAGATATCTTCCAAATCACTTATTTGTGTTCTCTATAGTATTAGGACTTGTTACAGCTATATTAACAATAATATTATCATCAATAATAGTATTCTTATTTAATATAGCTCCACTTACAGTTATGCAAATGATGATATTCAAAGGAACAATCTGTGCAATATGTGGTGGTATAGCAGGATACCTATGCATAATCAAAGTTGCATATAGAAAATAATAATATAAACAATCTTTACCTCAAAAAGAGCCAAATTCTAGAATTTAGATTTGGCTCTTTTTAATTTAATTTTACAAACGTTTTCATAAAATTCATTCTAATCTTATACAAGTTTCTCAAATATATGTTTTTCTTCAACTTCTAATTTTTTTATTCTCCCATTTATCTCTTTATTGTATGAATTTATCCACTCATCACTAGAAAGATTGCTCTCTAAGTAGTATGGATAGCGTCTTTTCATGCATACAATTTCATTTTCTAATAAAAATATTTCATTTTTTAAATCTACTATATTAAAATTTTTCATTCTATTGATTTTTATATTTTTAAGCAATGCCAAAGTAGCATCGTCATAATTTTGATAAGCCTTTTTTGCTCTTTCCCAAAGAACATCACTTTTTAGATTGTATATAGATGGATGCATAACAGAAATAACATCAAAAAATAGTAAATCAACTAAGTCACTTTTATCCTTATTTCTTTGTTTAAGACTTAGAATCTCTTTTGATGTTTCACATTTTTTCTCTAATTCACAAATTTTTTTAGACAAAAGCTCAGTTTGTCTATCTATTTCTCTTTGTATATTTCTTATTTCTTTTTCCCTTTTCAAACCAAAGTAATTTTCATATATATTTTGTTTTATTCGCAACTCTTTTATATTTTTATTATGCTCTAGTTCTTTCACCATTAAGTCCCCAAAATGAAATAAATATTTTGATTCTATATAAGGAGCATCCCTTATTATCAATTTATTTTTTTCAAATAATAATTTAATGTATTTATTTAAAAGGTTATTATACTCATTTGAACTCATACAAAACCCTCCTTTTAAAAGTTATTCTTCTATATTTTATGAAATAGAAACTTTTAATGTCATCTAAATACTCTTCTATATATATTATAAATACTACATTACATATAAAAATTCCTCTTTAATTTAGATAAATTTACAAATTTTTTATCATATATATACAAGTTTTTATTCAAAGTTAAAATTTTGTATAAAAATTATTATTAATTATTTAAAATCATAAATATTCTATTTATATTACTATATATGATACATTTCATTACAAAAAGAGGTTGTTACAATTATTTGCAACAACCTCTTTTTTATTAAATTACATCAATCCATTTTTTGACTTCTGCACATATATCTTTCTCTTTTAATATAGCAGATATTATTGCATATCCATCTGGATTAAATCTTTTTAACTCACCCACATTGCCTAAATTAATTCCACCGATTAATACAAATGGAATATCTACGTTATCTTTTATTTCTTTTAATGTTTCAAAAGAAACACTTTTTGCATCTAACTTCGTACTTGTAGAGAACATCGCCCCTATTCCTAAATAGTCAGCTCCATCTTCTTTTGCCTTTTGTGCTTCTTCTACAGTTCTTGCAGAAACACCTAAAATTTTATCTGGTCCTATTAATTTTCTAGCACTTTTAGCATCTATATCACTTTGACCCACATGAACCCCATCAGCGTCACATAAAAGGGCTATATCGATTCTATCGTCTATTATAAATTTAACTCCGTATTTTTTAGTAAGCTCTCTTAATTTAAGAGCTTTTTCTAAAAATTCGCCACCATCTGCATTTTTTTCACGAAGTTGAAGCATAGTAACTCCACCTTTTAGGCCTTCTTCTATACATTTATAAAAATCGCGACCTTTTAATATATCTGAATCTGTTATTAAATACATTTTAAGATCTTTTCTTAAATTCTCTTTCATATTCCCTCCGATTAAACTTATACCAATATTTATACTTTAATTATCTGAGCTTTTCTTGTTTTATATATTACGTTTAATTAGTATATAAAATTTATTCTTATGCGCTTGCTTTGTGACCTTTATTTGCCTCTCTTTTAATTTTTTCAAGTGGAAGTATTGTAGCTACTATTAAGCTTAAAAATCCTTCTACACCTGCACAAGAGAAGTTATATACTATTGAATATAACCATGGTCCCATATTAAATCCTTCTGCATATGAAGCAAAGAACACAACTCCTGATACAACATGTACGCAACATTTTAAAAATACCACGATTAAGCATCCGAAAAATACTTTTACCCTTGAATCAGAACCAAACATTCCGCTAAGGCCTAAAATCATAGGTGGTATTATAAAGTCTAAGAATAATTGAACTGGATGTATTATATATCCTCCAAATAATCCTAAAACACCTGCTATAAGACCTGTTGTCATACCTTCAACTGGTCCATATATAAGACCGATTAAAAGTATTGGTAGTGATGATAATAAGTTTATACTTCCACCTTGTGGGTATTGTATAAATACTATTTTGCTAAGTATAAATGATAATCCTGAAAACATCGCAATAACTACCATTTTCTTAACTGTTAATTTAAAGTTTCTTAGTTTTATTAAATATAAAACTAGTGGTATAAAACAAAGCGCTACATATATATAATTTGCACTCATAATTTCCTCCTTTTATTCTCCTTTGTAAGCCATATTCCAAAATTCTAATTCGTACTTACTTGCTCTTACAAATATATCTTTTAATTTTTCTTTTGTTTTTTGAGGTAGATTTTCACAAAGCTCGTTTGTAAAATCTAGCCATTCATTTTTAAAAGCAACATATTCGTCACTTGCATAAGTTTCTATCCAACTTTGATAAAAGTTTCCTTCTAATTTATCTTTGTATTTTTCTTTTAATTTTAAACCTATATAGTTATAGCTCCATGTACAAGGAAGTACACCTGCTACTATTTCTTCTATAGTTCCTGTAATAGATATTGATTTCATATAGCTTGTATAACTTTCATTTGTCATATTTAATTTATACTTAAATTCCATATCTTCTATATTTTCACCAAAGTCTTTTAAATACATAATGTGGTTTGCAGTTTCTGTTTCAATACTTCCAGCAACTCCATTGTGAAACTTTTTAAGTTCTCTTATATTTCTACTTTTTACACAAGCCATTGCATACACTTTTGCATATTCTATTAAGTATAGATAATCTTGAATTAAATACTTTCTAAATTTTTCTTTATCTAGTGTTCCTTCTCCAAGCTCTACTAAAAAAGGATGCTCTAAATATTTATCCCATATTTCTTTACTACTTTCATATAAGTAATCTGTAAATAACATATATTTCTCCTTATAACTTACCCACTATATTTATTTTATAACTCTACTTTCGCATATTTTTCAAAAGTAGGTACATCTAATGTGTCTATATTGTCAAATAGATAAGTTTTAAATGTTCCAACAGCAGGATTTGTTACATCTGCTAATTCCCCACTTAAACTCATTGATAAAGTTCCCATAAATGCTGCTTCTATTGGTTTATCTGTGCAAGGTAAGAAACTCGCTATTAAACTTGAAGACATACAACCTGTTCCTGTTATCTTTTTAAGTTTAGCACTCCCATTAGATATTTTATATACTTTTTCACCGTCACTTACTAAATCTGTTATTCCTGAAGCAACTACTGTACAGTTTAATTTTTTAGCTACAGCTTTTACTATTTCAGATGCATCAGAACCATCGTCAAATGAGTCTACACCTTTTCCAGCTACGTCAAGTCCACCTATAAATTTAATTTCTGATATGTTTCCACGAACTACAGTAAAGTTTACTTCGTTTAATAATTTATTAGTAAGTTCAGTTCTCGCTTTGCTTGCAAAAACTCCAACTGGATCTAGAACTACTGGTTTATTGTATTTATTTGCAGCTTTTCCCGCTTTTACAAATAAATCTAAATATGATGAGTTCATAGTCCCTATATTTATAACAACAGCACTTGCTACTGAAACCATATCTTCAACTTCTTCATATGAAAAACTCATTAAAGGACTAGCCCCTATTGCCAAAGTTATATTAGCACAATCTGTTATAGTAACGTTATTTGTGTAGTGTAATACTAATGGATTTAATTCTTTTACTTTATTTATTAATTCGTACATTTTTATTCTCCCCTAATTTAAATTATTTTTAGTTATTTTTTTAAGTTATTCTTTAATATTAGAATTAGTCTATATTTTCAAATTTATAAAAATGATTTACAGGACCAACTCCATGTCCTATATCAAAACTATGTCTTATAGCTTCTGTTATGTATTCTTTACTAAGTCTTACTGCTTCAATTACATCATATCCAAGCGCCATATGTGAAGTTATTGCAGAAGATAGTGTACAACCTGTCCCATGTGTATTTTTTCTATCTAATCTTTCTGATGTAAATACTTCAAATATATCTTCTCCCATAAGTACATCAACAGCGTCTCCATCTAGATGTCCGCCTTTCATAAGTACATACTTAGGTCCTAACTCTAATATCTTTTTACCTGCTTCTTTCATATCTTCAACAGTTTCTATCTTCATCCCTGTAATTTCTTCTGCTTCTGGTACATTTGGTGTAATTATGTACGCCATTGGAATTAAGTATTTAATTAGATTTTCTTTAGCTTCTGGTCTAAGAAGTGAATACCCACTTTTAGATATCATAACTGGGTCTACTACTATAAATTCTGGATTGTATTTTTTTAGATTTTCTACTATTTCTAAAATTATTTCAGGACTAGACACCATGCCTATTTTAACACCTTTAGGCATTATATCCTCAAATACTGCTTTCATTTGACCTTTAATTATTTTTCTGCTTAGTTCTTCTACATCAAATACGCCTTGTGTATTTTGAGCAGTTATAGCAGTTATAACGCTCATACCATAAGTTCCTATTGCACTAAATGTCTTTAAGTCCGCTTGGACTCCTGCTCCCCCAGAAGAATCTGACCCTGCAATTGTAAGTGTTGGAATCTTATAATTTCTCATGTTTGCCTCCTAAATAAATATACAAAAATTTGCATTAAAAAAGCTGTACCCCTAGGTACAGCATATTTTACTTTTTTAATTATAATATAATATTTAATACTTAATATTATATCATAGTTATAAATTATGCTTTCCTACGCTGGCATTATCCAGATCAGGTGTGAGGGTCAGTAAAACTTCTCAGCCTATGGCTCCCCTAGCACTTTTTTAATTTTTACTTGTATCTAATATTAAGATTAGTATTTATTCTATTATTTGTCAATATTTTTTTATTCTGTAGGTTTTATAACATCTAAAATACAGAAGTTTTCTATTTCTTTTAATTGCTTTATAAAGTCTTGTGGATTTTTTATTATATATAACTTCTGATTTCTTGTCTTTGATTTTATTTTATATTCTAATTTCATAGCATCACTTTTACTTTTGCAAATAAAATAAATTTCTAAATTTGAAAATCCCTTTGCCTTTGTATATTTGCTATTTATTCCTCTTTCATGTTCTTTCATCCTTCTATTTATATCTGTCGTATAACCAGTATATAAAGAATTATCCTTACACCTAAGTATATATGTATAGTACATCTTCCCTCCGCAATATTTTAAATAAGTAATTTTTTATTTTTTCTTATTTTATATCAGTTTTATATATTTTACAATTTTTTATATATTTATAATTTATTACTTTTTTTATGTTTCTAACTACTTATATGTTACTCAAAATAATAATGCCAGTAGATAACTACTGGCATTATGTATGTTATTAAATTTATATTATTCTTCTACTTCAATTGCATCAACTGGACAACTTTCAGCAGCTTCTTTTGCCTCATCATGACAATCTTCTGGAACTTCTGATTTTATAGCGTGAGCATATCCTTCATCAGTAAGCTCAAAAACTTCTGGGCATATTGATGGACATAGTCCACATCCTATACAAGTATCTTTATCAACTCTAGCTTTCATAAACTAAACCTCCATGAATCTTTTATAAATTTCTATTTTATTATTTACAATTTTTAAATAATAATTCATGAAGTTAAAATTTTCTAAATTACATAATCAGCTACATATTCTTTATTATTTTCCACTACATCAAATTTACGTCTTGTTTTTATCTGAGCTGGTATTCCAACTGCTGTTGAGTTATCTGGAACATCTTCTAAAACTACACTATTTGCCCCAACTTTAACATTGTTTCCAATTGTTACTGGGCCTAATACTTTTGCTCCAGAACCGATTATAACATCTGAACCTATAGTAGGATGTCTTTTAAAAGTTTTTTCATTTCCTGTTGCCCCTATTGTTGCACCTTGGTAAATTGTAACTCTATCTCCTATTATAGCTGTTTCGCCAATAACAACTCCACTACCATGGTCTATTAATATTCCTTCTCCTATTTGAGCACCTGGATGTATTTCAATTTGTGTAAAAAATCTAGATATTTGAGATATAAGTCTAGCTATAAAAAATCTTTTCTTTGTATAGAAAAAGTGGGATATTCTATACATAATCATCGCATGAACCGATGGATAAAGTAAGAATAATTCTATTTTATTTCTTGCTGCTGGATCTGAATCCAATATAAATTGTAAATCTTTTTTAACGTGATAAAACATACTGTATACGACCTTCTTTCAATTAATTTTTAAAATATTCCCATAGACATATATTTGTCTACACCATCGGGAGCTACTGTTACTATAACTTCATTTGGATTTTCATCTGATAGCCTCATTGCGCCAAATATATTGGCACCAGATGATATTCCAACTAATATTCCAAGTTTATTTGCCATAAGTCTAACTGTTTCATAAGAATCTTCATCTGATACAGTTATAACTTTATCAACTATATCTTTATCATATATTTTAGGTATAAAGTTTGCTCCTATTCCTTGAATTTTATGTGGACCTGCTTGATTTTCTGTTATTAGTGGTGATGATTTTGGTTCTATACCAATAACCTTAACATCTTTATTTTTTTCTTTTAAGAATCTTCCTACTCCTACTATAGTACCACCAGAACCTATTCCTGCTACTACTGTAGATACATTTTCTACTTCTTTTAGTATTTCAACTCCTGTAGTTTCGTAGTGAGCTCTTGGATTGTCTTCATTATCGAATTGACCTAGACATACATAGTTTGAATTATTATCTAGTAGTTCGTTTGCTTTTTCTATTGATCCTGCCATTCCTTTAGCACCTTCTGTAAGTATTAGTTCAGCTCCAAAAGCTTTTACTAATTGTCTTCTTTCGATACTCATAGTATCTGGCATTATAATTATCACTTTATATCCTTTTAGTTTTCCAGCCATTGCAAGTGCTATTCCTGTATTACCACTTGTCGCTTCAACTAAAACACTATCTTTATTTAGTACCCCTTTTTCTTCTGCTCCATTAATCATGTATAGTGCTGCTCTATCTTTTATACTACCTCCTGGATTTGTTTTTTCTAATTTAACAAATACATTTGGGTATCCTATTTGTTTTAAGTTTAAAATGGGTGTATTCCCTATCAAGTCTAAAGCATTGTAATATATCATGTATTTATCCTCCCATTATTTACCATTTATCAATTTGATAATTATATTATATTATTCTAACTTTAATATGTCAACTTGATTTTATCATTTTGATAGAAAAAATTATCATTTTGATAATAACTATTATTTTTTGGTATCAATAATTATTTTCAATACTTATAAACATGATTTTTTACATATTGTTTGTCTGTAAATACTTTAAGATATCATTTAGATTTTCTTTCTTTGCACTTTTTACATAGCTCTTGCAATCAATCAAATTAGACGCAATTTTACCAGAGCCGTACATTACTCTTATTTTGTCTATAAAAGTCAATTTTTTATAATCAAAATCCCCTATAAGTTCAAAGAAATGTATATTTTTATATTTATATGTCGGCAAAAAGTTAAACGCCATAATTTCACTTAATGAATACAGCCCCAATCCTACATAAAAAACAATGATTTTTTTATCTTTTATTTTATCGATATTATCTTTTATAAACTCAATCCCTCTAATATATCCATTTTCTATAGAACCTCCAAATATTATCGTGTCATAATTTTTTAAGTCTGAGCTTCTTATATCAGAAAGTTCATATAAATCAGCATCTATTTTTATTGCAAGCCATCCTGCATATTTTTTAGTACTATTATATTTTGTTTTATAAATGATCACTGTTTTAGACATAATAAAACCTCCAATTATTTACTATATTTAATAATTAGAGGTCTCTTTTTACTTTCCTTTATTATTTTATTTTTTTAACTTTTGTAAAATCTATATAAGCCATTTATATCATTTATATAAATTTGAAATTGTATAAAACTTATATAAACATTTTATCTCCTAATAAAACAAAGTTTTGTAACATTAAAAATGCCTTTACATCCATTTTTCCTTTTGATTTTAATATTTCCCTAGCTTCTTCTTGTGAAACTAAAATCGCTTCGATATCTTCGTCATCTTCAAGCCCATCTTTATTTAGCCCACCATCACATGTACAAAAAACAAGTGCAATAGACTCATCTGTCATTCCCGGTGAAAGATAAGTTTTTTCTATTGTATAATCATTATTTACATCTAATAAATCTAGTCCTGTTTCTTCTTTTAATTCTCTTTTCACAGATTCAAAGATGTCTTTGTCACCTTTATCTATAAGTCCTGCTGGAACTTCGTATATATAGTCGTTTATAGGAACTCTAAACTGTTTTATAATTACAAGTTTTTTATATCTAACATGGTATGCACAAATTCCAACAGCATCGACTTTGTCTTCTTTTTGATTTAAATAAAAATTTTCTACTTCTGCTTTATCTTTTCTAGTTGCAACAGTCCAGTGTTTATTTTCATTTAATTTATTTTTATATTCTAAATCATATAGACTTATAAATTTCCCATCACAAAGTTCTTTTACCTTTTGTATTTTATTATCCAAATTACTCACCCTTTCTAATTTCAATATATCCCCTGTCTTTTGTGTCTTTTATATATTCATTTATTATATTTATATAATCGATTTCATCTTTTCTAAGCGCATCTTTTTCTTCTTTGTTTTGAAGAATAAAATCTTGTATAGAAGTTTTTAATTTTTCTATTTGACTTGGATATCTTGCATCGATTACTTTTTCATATTTAATTTTACCACAATTTATATAATAGACTTTATATCTATAGTTTTTCATATTTATCCAAAATACTATATCTCTATTTAAATTTTTAAGATATTTTTGTTTTCTAACAATAGATGAAAATAAGTCTATTTCTTCATGTATTTTGGCTGCCTCTTCAAATTTCAAGTCTTTAACTTTTGTATTCATCTCTTTTTTCAAGCTTTCTATTACAAAATTACTTTTTCCATTTAAGTTGTCTTTTATATTTTTTACTATATCATATTTAATATTATCATCAATTTGCTTTCTGCATGGTCCTATACATTTATTTAAATCATATCTTATACATTTATTTTGCCTTTTACATATTGGAAGGTGATATACTTTTATAATTATTTGTTTTATAATATCTAGCTTTCTTTTAAATGAATAAGGCCCAAAATAAATGCCGTCTTCTTCTATTTCATTTGATATTTTTATTATGTTGTGATCTTTTTCATCGATACAAATATATTTGTACTTTTCATAACTTTTCAGAAGTGTGTTGTACATCGGCTTTAATCTATGTATATTTTGACATTCTAAAAAAAGCGCATCAAATTCTGTATCTGTTTTTATAATCTCTATATAAGATATATTTTTTATCATCCTCTCTATTTTTCTAGAGCGATTTTTATCATTTAAAAAATAACTTTTTACTCGCTTTTTTAGGCATTTTGATTTTCCAATATACAAGAGTCTGTCTTCTTTATCTTTCATAAAATAAATGCCTGGACTTTCCGGCAAATTATTTAATTCATCTAATTTATAAGTTATTTTTTTATAATCGACTTCATCTTCTAAAATTTTTTTATAAATAGTTTTATTATTATTAGTTTCCATTTATAAATTTATTTCTCCATTTTCTATAGTTTTATGTTTTGGATTTTTCTCAGCTATTATTGCAGATAATAATATTATAACCCCTCCTATTAATTGATATATTAGACTCTTGCAAATTAAATAATTTGTTGAATTTACAAGAATAAGCAAAATCTATATCAAAGAGATTCCCCCACTTATAATATAATTTAGTTACCAACAAAAACAAAAATAAGGGGGAA
>NZ_JAHLOQ010000023.1 GCF_018917435.1 Intestinibacter bartlettii | reverse complement strand
TATTAATTCTTTGCTTAAGTTACTCATAAAAATACTCCTTCCTGGCATTGACTTATATTTTTATCATTGCCATAAAGGAGTATTTATTTCATCATAAGCACAAATTATTTTACATTGTCAATAAAAACTGCCATTAACTTAAATTATTATAACGGCAGTTTTTTTATATTATTTTAAAGCTTCTTTTAATGCTTCATAAGAAAAATCAACTATTTCTTTGCATCCAACTCTATCTTTTTTAAGTGATTTACATTCTGTTGTACCGTAATGGTCTATTGTTTTTTGCATTATTTTTCTTGTATAAGTTTTTGCTGGATTTTCTTCCCCAACTTCATCTCTACCTTTTACAAAACTTGCGCATATACATGCACCGTTTACTGCTCCACATAAATTTCCAACAGCGCATCCCCCGCCAAGTCCACTAGCTACTCTTATTGGTATATCAGTTCCAAATTCTTCATTATATGCTTTTATAACTGATTCTGCACAGTTTAATCCTTCCATAAAGTAATCTGATGCTAATTTTTTTTCGCTCATACTATCTCCTCCAATTTTCTTTTACTTTATATATTATTTATTGCTACTATAATATATTTTATCAAAAATTATCGGTTTTTGTTATATTTATTTTTATTCATTTTTATTTATGCATTAAAAGGCAGCCACTATTTTTCATAATTTATAGTAGCTGCCTTGTTATTATACTCTTTCTATTAAACGAGCACCTAAATCAAAAGCTTTTTTACAGTCGATTGGGAATTGTTCTTCTCTTACTTTTTTCTTTGCCTCTTCATCAAATACTTCAACAACGTATTTTGAATAATCGTTAAATTGAAGTGTGTCATTTACTGCTAATGATTCACATGAACCAAATAATCTTTCTAAATCAACTTCTGCAAATCTTAATGCTTGAAGATAATTTGCTTCTTTCATATACTCCTCCGGCACATTCATTGTGTAGATAAATCCTACAGGTATTTTTTTATCTAATAACCCTTTATATCCTTCTGTGTATGTTAAAACTGGGAACATTAAACGTTCTAAAAATGAACGCATTTCACCTGTAACTGATTCAAAGTATATTGGTGAACCAAGCACAAGCGCATCTGCATTTAATATTTTTTCTAATACTTCGCTAAGATCATCTCTATATGCGCATTTTCCGTAGCTTTTTCCGCCTTTTCTTTTACATGCAAAGCAACTTACACATCCTTTAAAGTTTAAATCATAAAGATTTATTATCTCTGTTTCTGCACCTTGTGCTGCTGCTCCTTCTAGTGCATTTTTTAATACAATTGCTGTATTATTATTTTTTCTTGGACTTCCATTTATTGCTATTATTTTCATTTTTATACCTCCGTATTGCAATTTTTTATGTGATATATTAAATTATAATTTAATAAAAAAAAATTAGTAGTACGCAGTTTTTTCTGCCTTACTTAAATTAATTAAGGAGGATTTATGGTATTTGATATTATAGATGACAAAATTCAATAAAATGGGGAACTCCCTGATGGAAATATATATGACAGCGACTGCCCTGTTCTTTACGCTTTAAACATTATAGGACAAAAATGGAAGTTACCGATTTTGTGGCATTTAATGCTCAAAGATGTCACTCGATATAATGAATTAAAAAGAAGTTTAAATGGAATAACTAATATAATGTTGACAAAATGTTTGCGCGAGCTTGAGGAACATAGCTTAGTTAAAAGAGTTGAATATGATACAAAACCTCCAAAAGTTGAATATTCTTTAACTGAAAGAGGTAAAGCCTTGTTGCCTACATTAAATGGTCTTTATAAGTGGGGCGAGGAGCAATATAAATTGGATCATGAGGAAATAGATTAAGGATGTTTAATAGGAGTATTTTTGGAGTACTCCTATTTTTTTGATGTATAAATTAGTTGGACAAATAATTAGGATATTTCTTACAATATATAACATAAATTTTACATACTAATTAAATTTATTCCTGGTATTATTTGTTTATCATGTGCAATTTTATCGTTTGTATTATAGCAAAAGCATTGCCTATTTCTAAGCAATGCTTCTTAATTCACATAACCTTTATGATGTTTAAATCCATATTCTAACATCAATTCATCTGCTAAATATTTATATCCTCTGCAATGCATATCAGAGACACCATTTTTAATTAAATCATATGTATTGGATTTATAAAAATAATCTAAGCTTTCTTCTAAATCTTTACCTGTCTGTTTTGAAAATTCAATTATTATTTTTGTATACATTTTTTGAAGTAGTATTTTATTTGCTTCCATTACCTATCACCTCACATAACTTAAATTTTAAATATTTATCCAAAATATCTTGATTAGTTATACATATTTGATTGTTAGGTTTATTATAACATTTATCTTCAAAAAAACATTGCTTCAAAATCTTGAAGCAATGTTTAATAGGATTATTTTTATTTGGTTAAAATGATTAATTCAGTAGCATTCGTTTTATAATCTTTCGGCAACATATTTTACTAAATCTACTGTTCTTGTTGAGTATCCCCATTCATTATCATACCAAGATACTACTTTGAACATTTTGTCGCCTATTGCCATAGTTGACAATGCATCTATTATTGAAGATCTTGAATCTCCTCTGAAGTCTATTGATACTAGAGGTAGATCACAATATCCTAAAATTCCTTTTAATTCGCCTTCGCTAGCTTCTTTTAATGCAGCGTTTACTTCTTCTATTGTTGCACCTTTTTTAAGTGTACAAACTAAGTCTACTAGAGAAACTGTTGGTGTAGGAACCCTAACTGAGAATCCGTTTAATTTACCTTCTAATTGTGGTAAAACTTTTGCAACGGCTTTTGCAGCTCCTGTTGTTGTTGGTATCATAGATTCTGCTGCTGCTCTTGCTCTTCTTAAATCTTTATGGGTTTTATCTAATAGTTGTTGGTCATTTGTGTAAGCATGTATAGTAGTCATTAAACCTTCTTCTATACCGAATTTTTCGTCAAGTACTTTTGCAAATGGTGCTAAACAGTTAGTTGTACAAGATGCATTTGAGATTATGTTGTGTTTTTCACTGTCGTAATCTTTTTCGTTTACGCCAAGAACTACTGTAACATCTTCACCTTTTGCTGGTGCAGTTATTATAACTTTTTTTGCCCCTGCAGTTATATGTTTTTGTGCACCTTCTCTATCTCTGAATTTACCAGTTGATTCTACAACTATATCTACTCCTAATTCTCCCCAAGGTATTTCAGCTGGGTCTGAATGTCTAAGTATTTTTACTTCTTTTGAGTTTATTAACATAGTTTCTTCGTCTTTAACTTCTACATCACCATTAAATATTCCATAGCAAGAATCATATTTAAATAAATGAGCTAATGTATTAGCATCTGCTCTAGCATTTATAGCAACTATTTGTATATCGTCGCCTAATCTTTCTTGTGCAATTCTAAGCACATTTCTTCCTATTCTACCAAAACCGTTTATTCCTACTTTTATCAACTTAATCCCCCATTTCGTAAGTTTTTCTTTTAAGTTATCTTTTATATTAATTATTGTATACTATATATATTATATGTGCAACACTTTTCTATGTTTTTTTGAAAAACAGTATCTATTAATTTATTAAAATTTCAATTAGTGTGCATATACATTCAAAATAATGTCATATCCTTAGTTTTTTTACATGCAAAAAAATAATGACTATCTCTCGATAGCCATTATCTTTATTTATGATACACTATTTATCTTCTATTCTTACTCTTGCAGCATTAGCATGTGCATGTAGTCCTTCATCAGTTGCCAACTCAACAGCGACAGGTCCCAATGATTTTACTGCTTCTTTGTTTAATACTTGGTGAGTACAAGTTTTTATAAACGTTCCAACCCAAACTCCACCTGTATATCTAGATGCTTTTAAAGTAGGTAATGTGTGGTTTGTTCCTGATACATAATCGCCAAATACCTCAGCAGAATACCCTCCTATAAATAATGAACCGTAATTTACAAGATCATCAATTATAGAATCGTTGTTTGCTGTGCTTATTTCTAAATGTTCTGGTGCATATTCATTAGATATTTCTACTGCTTCTTTTAAATCATCAACTAATATAATTTCACCGTTATTATCCCATGAAGGTTTTGCTATGTTTTTAGTAGGAAGTGTCTCAAGCATTTTATTTACCTTTTGTTCCACTTCTTTTCCAAATTTTTCACTAGTCGTAACTAATATTCCCCTTGCGTTTAAGTCATGTTCACATTGAGCAAGCACATCAGCTGCTATATATGTTGAATTTGCAGTTTCATCAGCAATTATTAAAACTTCACTAGGTCCAGCCACAAAGTCTATACCTACTGTTCCATAACATTGTCTTTTCGCCTCTGTTACATATTTATTTCCAGGTCCAACGATTATATCAACCGGTTTTATGCTTTCTGTTCCATATGTAAATGATGCAATCGCCTGAACTCCTCCAGTTGCATAAATTTCGTCTGCCCCTGCTATATCCATAGCAACTAAAGTTTTAGGATTTATCTTTGCAACATCTTTCATAGTTGGAGAACAAGCCACAACTCTTTTTACACCTGCAACTTTTGCCGGAATTATAAGCATTAATGCAGTTGAAAATAAAGGATATCCCCCACCTGGCACATATGCCAAACAAGAACTAACAGGTATATGTTTTTGCCCTAAAACAACACCTGGATATATTTCTTTTTCAAAATTATTATTAAAACTTTCCTTTTGTGCTTTTGCAAAGTTTTCGATATTTTTAGCTGCTACTTTAAGATTTTTTATAAACTCATCATCAACTTGTTTATAAGCTTCTTCAATTTCTTCTTTTGAAACTTTTATAATATCTCTATTATTGTTATCAAATTTCAAATTGTATTTTTTTAAGGCTTCATCTTTGTTTATTTTTATATCTTCTATTATAGAAGCCACTTGTTCTTTTACTAATTTTTCAGTTTCTACGTTTTTAAATGTAGATTTTTTTAATATCTTCATTTATTTACCCCCTTATGTCGATTGTATACACTTTATAGATTTAATTATTGTAAATATTTATATCTATATAATCTATAATTGTCATACTTTATCATACTTATATTTATTATAATCCATATATGTAAAATTAGATACCAACATTTTACAGGATTTCATTTTTATTTATACTAATCTTTAAAAGAAAAAGGGGAATGCTTTTGCACTCCCTTTTTCATAACAACTTATTATTTAAATCTACTTTTAGCAAAGTATCCTTAAAAGCTAATTTATATATTATATTTTTGCTATTATATGATATTTTTTATTTTAATATGCAGTTAATCTAAATCAATCCATACTATATATCTTATGATAATTTTAATATCTTGCTTGAATCTTCACAGTAATTATTATCTTTTATAAATTTTATGCTGTCGTTTATAGCACATTCAGAAGGTGCATCTACAACAACTGCCAACTCATCATCTTGAGCTATTACTTTAGAATCTATTAATTTATCTTTTAATACAGATATTATCTTATCTTTTTGTGGTTTTTTAAATCTAAGTAGTGCCTTACATTCATGTGAAACAACTTTGTCTACATCTACTTTTTCTTTTATAAATGCATCTACATTGTTTAGACGGTGATCATATATATCAAGTACATCTGCGTAAACTGCACTTCCTGTAGCATCTTTTCCTGCACCTTTACCTACAAATGATACCTCTCCTAAGAAATCTCCATTTACAACTATTATATTAAACTCATTGTCTATTTTAGAAATTATGTCGTCATTTCCTACTAAAACAGGTCTAACATATCCATTTACCTTGCCGTTGTTTATTTTGCTGCGTCCAACTAATTTTATTTTGCAGCCAAGTTGTTTTGCATATTCGATATCTTTAGGTTCTATATTATTTATTCCTTCAAGATAGAAATCTTTCCAGTATATTCTCTTTTTAAATGATAAAGTAGATAATATTGATAATTTTCTACCTGCATCATATCCCATTACATCAGATTCTGGGTTAGCTTCAGCAAATCCTAATTCTTGGGCTTGTTTTAAAGCTTCATCATAAGATAAATTTTCGTCATACATTTTTGATAAAATAAAGTTTGTAGTTCCATTTAATATTGCAGATATTGAATCTATTTCATTCCCTTCTAATGATTCGATTAATGGTTTTAAAACTGGGATACCTCCACCAACAGAGGCCTCAAATTTTATACAAACACCATTTTCCTTAGCAATACTTACTAATTCTCCACCAAACTCTGCCAGCATATCTTTGTTTGCAGTTACTACATTTATTTTATTTTCTAAGGCTCTCTTTAAATATTCATATGATGGATGTAAGCCCCCTAACAATTCAACTATTACATCTACATCCTTATTAAATATATCTTCTATGTCCGAAGTTAAGACCTCGGCGTGTTTTCTGTGAGCATGCTTGCTTACATCTCTGACAAGTATTCCTTCTATACTTATATCTCTCTTATCCTTATTGTTATCTATTATATCTACTAACCCACTCGCAACTGTTCCATATCCTAATATTCCTATTTTCATTTTTTACCCTCCTACTTGTAAGTTTTTTATATTATTTATTGATTTTTTGTATTAAAAAAGAGGCTGACCCTCTAACTATTTTCTAATTTCATTGCAATAAAAAAACTCGCCCTTATATAAAAAGGACGAGATATTATCCCGCGGTTCCACCTAATTTGATAAAAATCCACTCAAAATCTTAACGCGATTAAACGGTTAGTCTTACTAAAATAAGAAAATTTCTTAAGACTTCAGACCACAGCTCCTAGGTAGTTTTCAATCCCTCTAATTTAGAAAATCTTTCAGCTAATAGATTTTCCTCTCTGGAAACCGAATTAGATTTACTCTTCCTATTCATTGCCTTTTGCTAATTAAATTAGTTAATAATATAATATGATATAATCAGAAAATTGTCAACATTCTTTTATATTATTTTTACCAAATTTTACAAAACCTTATTTATTAATTTATAGATAATATTTTAATTAATAAATTAATGTATATCGTTTTATCTTGCCACGATTTCTTTTTAAAATTTATTTTATTGTAAATCATACCTATGTATGTCTCTACTATTTCTAACTCTTCTTTTTATCCTTGTTCTGTTTCGCTTTTTATAAAGAAGTCTTGCATTAACCTCAGACCCCGCCAAAATTGTCCAGCTACTAAGATAAAGCCAAGTTATAAGGACGATTACGCCACCTAAACTGCCGTAGATTACATCATAATTAGAAAAATTATTAACGTAAAAAGAATAACCATAAGTCACGACAATCCATAAAACTGTCGATAGCACTGCCCCGGGAATAGAGTCGCGAATTCTCATCTTTGTATTTGGCATAAACGTATAAAGCACAACCAAAATAACTATAACAAATAACATCCCAACGCTATATCTTAGGATATTCCATATATAGATGAAGTACTTGTCGAGCCCGATTAAATCAAACGCAAACGTACCGATTTTTTCCCCACCTATAAGTAAAATCATTGATATCAAAATAAGTAATAATAACATAACAGAAAAAATAATTGATATAAATAATACCTTAAAAAAAGATCTATTTTCGTTTACTCCATAAGATCTATTAATTCCTCTTATCAAAGATTTTACCGCCTTTGACATAGACCATATCGCTAAGAAGAAACTGCTTATCAAAAGTTTAAGACTTCTATTTCCTATAACTGACCTAATCAAACCATTAAGTACAACAAATGCACTTGTAGGTATAAGACTTTCAAGTATAGTTATATACCTGTTTAAATATATAACTGGAATAAAAACTACTGCACTTATCGTAAATAATAAAAACGGGAACAAACTAAGCAACAAATAAAAAGCTACCTCCGCTGCCCTAGAATTTATATTTCCAATTTCTATCTGACCGTATTTTCTCTCAAAGTTGTATTTTATTCGCAGTATTTTTTTTACTATTTTATTTATATTGTTCAACTCCTTTCAAAATGCTTGATATTGAAGATTGTAAAAAACTGCTTATATACATTATAATAAATTATTTGTATTTTACATTAACTAAATATTATTTTTTGCTTTGTATTAAATTATATGTGGGTTTTGGGTGGGATTTTTCTTAAGATAGATTAAATTTTTATATAAAATGCTCTATATACTAAAATAACTCCCATAATAAAATTATTTTACCATGAGAGTTATTTAATAGTTATCTTTAGTTAAATATAGCATTTATATATTTACTCATTTTCAATAAAATATCTGCTATATAAAATATTATTTAAGGTAGATTTATTTTCATTTTCAAAATAAGTTATATTGAAAACTTTATTAAGTATAGGATATGTTTTTGTAAACATGATATACCCCAATATACCACCTGATGCATTTAATATAATGTCATCTATATCAAAACATCTGTAATTAAAGTTTAAAATTTGCCCAATCATAAATTGTGTACTTTCTATACATAACGCTATACAACACATTATAAGTATAGCCTTTTGTAAATCTATTTTTTTATCAGTCACCATCGGAATTAAATACCCCAACGGCAATAACATTATAAAGTTTCCACCTATTTGATAAATCGCCCCAGCTATGCTTTCACTTTTTATAATATTATACATCATCTGAAATGGAACTATGTTGTTTGTATATTGAAGTCCCAAATCCCTATGATTTTGAAGTACAACTGGATCAACAGGCATTGGAAACAATGTCATCATTATTATAAAAACAGATATAAAGTATATCATTGATCCTACAAATAGTTTTTGTTTCGATGTTTTTTTACGTATTGCCAAAAATAGTATCATGTAGATTACTAAAGCAGGCATTAAAATCATTTCTCTTAATATCATTTTACCACCTACATGTAGTTTGCAGTTTTAAGACTAAATTTAGATTTTAACTGCATAAAATTCTTATAATATTTTTTATAATTCATAAATTACCCCCAAAAATTATTAATTCATATTTTGGTAACTACCTTTATCTTATATTACCATTGATGGAGTTTTTATACAATTGGTATATGATTCCGTTATGTTATTGTATATTGTTGTGAAGTTTTTTTAGTTTTGTTTTTGTTTGTGTGGGGTTTTTATTGTATTTTTTGTTGATAGGTTTGTATTGAATATAAAAAATAATAAATATAAGAAAGGAAAAATCTAATTTGATAAAGAATTTATAAAATAGAAATATATAAAAAGGAGGTCTTTTTAATGTCATCAATTCCTATTATATGTCCTAAATGTAAATCTCAAATTGGTTGGAAACCAAGCAATCACACTAGCGGAGGTCAAAGTGTTGTATGTAAAAAATGTCATCTTAGAGTAAATGTAAAGTATAAAAAAGATGGAAGTTATGTTGTTGCAAGTACAAAACCAACTTCAAATGTATAAATTTTATGTGTAATTGTTATTAAAAGTTGATTTCTAAATCGAATAGAAATCAACTTTTTTGTTATGACGGATATCTGAAATAAATTATTTGCATTTCTAAATCTATAGGTATCAAAAAGTAAATCTTTCTATTAATTTAATCTTAATGGTATTTTAGTGAGCCCGATTTATATAGTCAAATCCGGCAGTACCTTCACCGATGTCGATTTTATCAAAGGAAGAAGGAGAAATATATATAAACTGAAATATGAGTTTTATATAATTTCTAGTAAAAAATATGTAGTTGATTTTAAGGCGTAGAGAAAGCCTCTCTGTTTTTACTAAATAATAAAATGTATTTCTCAATAATGTGTATAAAGGTATATATATCTCTTAAATCCCTTAAAATATTAGTATAGAAGATTAATTAGATACCATAAATAAAACTATTGTAGATAAGAATTATATGTTAATAATATAAAATTTAATGAACTAATTCCTTTTTATTGTCAAAAATTAAAGGATATTTAGATTTTTTATAGAAATTACAAAAATATAAAAAACATAAGATATAAAATATGATTTAAGAGGGGAGTATTAATAGTGGCAACAAATGAAGAATTAAAATCAGCAATTTTATTATTAAATGAAATAAAAGAAATTTATTATCATGAAAATGATCGAAATCAAATTTTAGAAAATAAAGCATCTGTGGGATTAGCTTTATCTGGAATATTATTACCTCTATTAGGTAATAATTATTTTAACTATGATTTTTCAAAAGTTAATGTTAATAATTTTAAAGATATAGTTGCTAATGTAATATATTTATTAATTTTAATAGGTATATTATTTTGTTTTTGTTTTTCATGTTTTAATTTTTATAAATCTATAAAAACTAAAACATATAAACAATTTGATATAAGAGGATTTACTATTCAAAACAGTGCAAAAGAAGAAAACAAATCTGCTATGAATATGATTATGGTCTATAAAGAAATTATAGAATATAATCGAAATGTTAATGAAACAAAATATAAATTGGTTGATAAAGGCATGTTATTTATAATAATAGGAATTATTTTATATATCATTCTTCTTATTATTAATAATATAAAATTATAAAAAATATATATCACTAATTCATCTTTAGGAAGGGAGTATGTGCAAATATGGGAGATAAAGATCCTTGGGCTTCAAATTTTGAAGAAATAGAAAATACTATTGTTAATTCTGATAGTCCTGAAGCAAATAATTTTAATACCGTTGATTTAAATGAAGGTTTTAATCCTATTACTTTAAATTATTCAAATGAAGACGAAGAATAAAAAGTATTGTAATCATAACCACCTTTAAAATATGTGGTTTGTTCTGAGGGTATGAGCCTCATTTGCTGGATGTCACTAAATGTTGATAGCTTTCACTACGTTCAAGTTGCATACCTTTATTACTATACATTAACTTATACTAGCTATCCTTTGAAAGTGTCAAAGTACTCTTTGACACTTAATTTGCCTTTTAATATATCTTCTTTTTCTTGATTTTGTATATATTTTTTATTATTGCTCCATTAAGGTCTATTGTGTCTATTCCCAAATTTATATTTAAAATTCACATGTCGATTGAATATCATTAGTGTACTTTTGACTTTTAAGTATCACATAAAACTAGGTACACTTATTTTAGGTGGTATGCTAACCAACATATGCATATGGTCGTGTATCAAATTCTCTTCTATTATTTCCACACTTTTATAGTTACATAATTGTGTAATTATTTGTCCTATATTTCTCGATATTGATTTTATATAACTTTTCGCCTATACTTAGGTGTGAAGACAATATGGTATTTGCATATCCATCTTGTATGGGATAAGCTATTCGTTTTAGTTGCCACAAAATCACCTTTCTTTACATTTCAAGGTACCACTTTTCCCTTAAATATAATAAAATACATACCTACTTAGAAAAAATCAAACCATCGATAGCACTAATCCGTATCAGTTAGATCAAAAATTAAAGCAAACTTAATTTATTAAACCGCCAAAAACGTAAATTTCATATCATTTCAGGAAAAATTCAACTTTATCCAAGCTGAAAATCTATCTCTACTTAAAGTAGAGCACACCGAATATAGCACTGCAATATAATTCACAATATTCTTTATCAAAATCATAATCCAACAATTAGTAAGTATTAAATTATTACAATATTTTTTATTAGACATCGTAATAATAATTCAAAATAAGATAGTTTATATCAAAACTAATATGATATAATATAATTAAATATATAGAAAGGAATAATTATACATCATGAATAATGAAAATAATGTAAAAAATAACAAATTAATACGCAAAATACTAATTATCTCAATCATTTTAATAGTATTATTTATGATATATTGTATTATATCTAATTCCAATCACTCATATGATACATCTTTGGATACTTATTCAGATAATCATTCATCATATATAACAACTATTCCCACGATTACTGATGAAGAATTTGAAAGAATGGAATGTTTTGCGGTTAATTTACTAAATTATGTATCTGGAGATTATGGTGTTTATGATTATTCTATGGAGTATGATTTTATGGAATCTAATTACTATTCAATAAAATCCTCTCTTGAAAAATTAGAAAAATACAAAGAGAATTATGGAAATACGACTGAATGGGCAAACAAATATCTTTATTTATACTTATGCTATTCAAATTTATATGAAGCGCATAATAGACAATTTTATTGGTATCAAAAGTATATAATTGATAAAGAAATGTCAGCCTACCAATCTAATCAATATCTAATAGATATTATAGATTTATATACAGATTGTATGAAACAAATTACAATATATCAATCAAATAAATAATATATATAATAAGACAATGTAAAATAATTTGTGCTTATGATGAAATAAATACTCCTTTGTGGCAATGATAAAAATATAAACCAATGCCCAGAAGGAGTATTTTTCATGAGCAACTTAAGTAAGAAATTAATAAGACAAATAATATAATATATCAATTGAGAAATAGATTTAAATATGTATCATATAAGGATTCTAAAGAAGTAATGAATAATTTTAAACTTGTTTACAAAGCTATTAATGAGGTGGAAGACTTATCATCTCTAGATGTTGTGAAGAAAAATTCGGTAAAAATATCCTGCAGCAATAAGAATTTGAAGAGATAACTTGGATGTAATTTCCACAAGAGATAAGGACTATTATGTATACGGCTAATATAATGGAGGGCGTCAATAGACAATTCAGAAAAGTAACTAAAACAAAATCTACTTTTCCGTCTGACGAATCTTTATTAAAAATGCTATATTTAGAAAATCAGAATATAATAAAAAAGTGGACTATGAGATATAGAAATTGGGATAGTATTTATGAGCAATTATCTATATATTTTCTTAGATTTAGTTTTACCATTTTACAAATAAACATCCATATTATGTAATTTATGGATATTTAGAAATATTATTAATAAATTGCTACAGAAAAGTGGAATTACTCTATAGCATAAATCAAAATTTTCCCCCAAGTTAATATAAAACAACATGATTAGAAAAATCTTTCTAATCATGTTGTTTTTATTCTATTCTATTGGAACATCAATATGGTCAATTGCAACACATACATTATCTTTTATAATATAACATTCTACATAATGATTTCCAAAAAAATCTGAATGTTCTTGTTTGCAATTACCAACATGTTTTTCTATTTGACCTCTAATCATATCTCTTTTCTGTGCAATCTCACCTACATTTCTTACTTTCCACCAAATATTATATGGTTTAGGTACATTAGTATCTTCAACATTAAATTTTATAGAAAATCCATGAGGCAACCAACCTTTCGGCAGACTTCTTAAAAGTTTTTTAATTGGTTGTAATCTAAATCCGTTTGCTTCAACATTGCATGATACTGTCACATAATATTGTTCATTTATATTAACCAAATCTTCAATAAATTCTTCTGTATTTCTATAACATGAAGAGTATTTTTGAACTTTTTCATTACTAGTATCTTCTTTCCAATAATCATGATTAAAAAACTCATACCATGCATTTTTTGCCTTACTTTTATCACAATCTGATTCAAATAAAACATCTAATTTTTTAAGTTTATCATTTAATTTATTCTTAAAGTTTTCTACTTTTTTTTCATGATCTTTAGTTGATAATAATGATAAAGAAGTATCAGTTGGATTATATACATTTATATCATTATCAAGTCTATTTTTTACCTCAACCATAGTATGATAAAATATTTCATCAATTCTTTCATAACTATTTTGAATTTTTTCATCACATAAGACAGTTTGTATTAATCCTCCTGGCATATTAACCCAGTAATCTCTTGATTTACAAAACATTTTTGAAAATCTAATTACTTTTCTTAAACATTGTCCTTTGTCTTTTATCTCATCTTTAAACCAATTATTTATTGCCTTTGGATCTCTTAATGTCCATTCACTTCCAGCATGTTCATATGTATATTCACTTTCATTTTCTTTTTTATATCTTCTATATATTGCAAAGTCAACATGATATCCATCTTGATATTCTATTCTAACACAATTTGTTTTTACTTCTGGTTCTTTCTTAAAATTTTCACATTTTCTTTTTAATGCATTTGTAACTATATTTCTTACTGCTAATGGTCCTTTGTCGTTTAAGTTTTCTTTTTCAAATATAATAGCAACATCAATATCATAATCATTACTATCATTCTGAACCACAGTATGCATTGCCATACTTCCTTGAACTATTGTATTGATTATTTTATAATCTGTTTTGTTTTCTTCATTATATTCATTTAATCCATCTTTTAATCTACTAATATTTAAATTCTTTTTTTCTCTAAGATCATTCTGTTTATCGTTTGGTAAAACCACTTTATTCTTATAAAAGCTTTCGAATTCTTTAGATAAATCAAACATTCTTATCCCCCTCTAACTTCCTATTTATGTAATTAATTTACCCTTTTTATTATCTGTTGGATTTTCTGTTACTACTATTCCAAATTCATATTTAGGAACACTTGAATTATTATAATGATATGATACTATTTCAGGCAGTCTATTATTATTAAGACTAATTAATTTCCCAATTTCCAATGAAATACAGCTTGGAATAGATGCAACTAAATTAATTGTTTCGACTTGATTATAATAAGTCTTGATCTTTTCCAAACAAAAACAAATTTTTTCTTTATAATCATATAACTGATCTTTTGAAGTTATTAAATTATCACAAGGATTATCTACATATAATTTGATAATATCTTGGTTAGTAAATTGAACTAAATCAAAATCCTCAACTTTTCTAGTAATTGAAATAGAAACAACAACTTTTTTTGAATTTATTCTTTTATTTGTAGGAAATTCCTCTTTCAATTCTTGATAGGAATTTTTTCTATATTTTTTATTTTTCAACTCGTAATACTTATTTTCACTTCTTTTATATTCAAAGTATCTTTCTACTTTACTATCTGCTAAATATGTACCAGCTAATATTGTATATGGAATAGGACCCATTCCTGTATAACAACTTACAAAATCTTTACTTCTATTTGAGAATTTTTTACATTCATCTTTAATTTTTTTTACTATTAATTCATTACTTTTATCATTTATTCCACTTTTAAATGTGTCAACAAAATCAATGATAATTTCTTTAACTTTAAAATCAGATATTTTTAAATCATGTATATTTTGAACATCACTTATTTCCAACTGAGAAAATATTCCAAACATGTTTAATATAAAAACTCTATCTTTAATATCCCTATTTAAAATAATGCCAATAATTATTAATATTCCTCCAAATATCCACCATATATATACATTAGAAATACCTTGTGTTTCAACATTGAATAACTTTGCTACAATTTCTATTATACTATCACTTATTCCAGGTATTGTACAACCTATTATTGAAATTCCTAATCCTGATATCTTTTTAGCAATATTTGTTTCTTTTTCACCAATAAATTTAAATATAAGATTTAAAATTATCCAAACAATTATAATAACTATAAATACACCCATGTAAACATTTTTCATATTTAAACACCCTCTTTTAAAAAAATAATATTTATTATGCACATTTGGATATATATCCAAATGTGCTTTAGTTCTAAATTTCTTATAATGCTAAACTAACTTCTTTAAATCCAACTTGACCATTCATAAGTAATGGGAGAAGAAAATCTCGAAGAGAAGAAAGTTCTTGATTTTCTAAACTATTTTTTAATATTAATTTATTTGCGCAATCTAATTTTTTATTAAAATTAATCAAAATTTCTTTACTTGGATATAATATACTAATATTAGAAAAATCTTCTTTATTCATATTAGCAAATGTATTTCCTGTTTTTGCCCCTGATGAAAATTTAAAAAAATCTTTTATTTCAAAATACAAAAATAATTTATTATATTCTTTACTGCATACCACACTGTTAATTTGTTGATTTGTTTGTGATTCGTTTGTTGTAAATCCAACTAATCCAGGACTTGCAATACAACTAACACAAATTGAACCTTTAGGTATATATTTGTTTTTCTGTGTTTCAGCACCTTCCTTTGATAATGTTTGCTCTGTATAAACAATATGCATATTATTTCTTATATCTCCAATAGTTACAAATGGTATATCCCCATTGTAATAATCTGAATTTTTAGTAGATGGAGTTTTTCCTGTAATTATATTTGATTCTATCTCTTTTAATTTTTTTATTTCCCATCCTTCAGGAATTTCTCTCTTTAATTCTTCATTCCAAACCATTTTTCCACCACTTGATTTATATGGTTTTCCTTCTTCATTTGGAAATTCAAATTGTAAAAACCAATAATCATAGATTGTCTTTGCCATTGTTTCTAGTTCTGTATTGATTTTGTTGTTATTAATTTGTTTTTCTTCCAATGAATATAAAAGTCTACCTATTTTTTCTTGAATTGCTATATCAGGAATATCAACTTCAATATCATAAATATTTTCAGGAGAAATATTTCGTTGTCTAGTACCACTTGCTCTTGCTTCAAGTTGTTTTTTTACACTATTTGTAGCTAATAAATAATGTAAATAATATTTATCAACTTTATTTTTATTATAAACTACTTTACCTACACGTTGGTTTAATACAAATGTGTAATTTGTTGTTTTAGGAATAAATGCAGTATTTCCAAATAAACCTTCAACTTGTTCAGTCATAGGCATTATAAGATCATCTTCTTTTAGTATAAATTCACTTGGAAAATCTGAACCATAATATGTTGCTTTTTCATCATTATATTTAAAACTATTTCCATCTGCAAAATTTCCTAAAGTTATTAATCTATATTCACTTGAATCAACATAATTTTCACTTTTAAAAGCATATCCATGTTGTATTCTTAATATATCACCTAATTTACACTTAGTCATAACTCAATTCCTCCAATCTCTCTTTAATTTCATCTTCAAGAGATTTTCCCTCAGAGAAAAGTTTATCTAAATTAGATTTAAAAGTATTCATTTTATCCTCAAATTCTTCAGGAGTTAATTCAATAAATTCAATTTTAACTTCAAAGTATTGACCTGCTGATAATGAATAATTTTTATCCTTAATTTCATCATAAGTAACTTGTACACTAAAATCATCTACTACTTCTTGATTAATAAATGTATTCTCAATTTTTTCAATTTCTTCATAACTTAATACAGTCTTTTGATTCTTACCATCCTTTACTTTAGAACCTAATTTAGTGGCATCTACAAGCATTACTTTACCTTCTTGATTAGATTTATCAATAAAGATAACAGAAACATTTGTACCAGTATTTGCGAAGATATTTGATGGCATTGAAATTACACCTTTTAACCAATGGTTATCAATAATTTTTTGTCTTACTTTTTTTTCAATTCCTGATTGTGCTGTTATAAATCCAGTTGGAACAACTATAGCCGCCTTTCCATCATCTTTTAATGAGTAAAGAATATGTTGCATAAAACATAAGTAAATTGCCATAGAATCCTTTTTCTTATTCGGTATCTTAGGAATACCTGCAAAGAATCTAGTTGTTTCTGACCATTTTTGTTCTATTAAATTTCTTGTACTTGAAAAATCAGTTTTAAAAGGTGGATTTGCAGTTATGTAATCAAATTTCTTTACACCAGAACTTGGATCATGTGGAACACTATAATGTGCTGGTGTAACAAGTGTATCTCCTTCAATAATATTATCTAAACTGTGAGTTAATCCATTTAACATCATGTTTATTCTTAAAAATCTTGATGATTTACCAGAAATATCTTGAGTATATACTTGTGCTTTTTCACCGAATGAACCTTGTCCTAATTCATTCGCAAGGTGTAGTATCAATGAACCAGAACCAGCTGATGGATCGTATATTTCATATAGTTTATCTTCAATAGGAGACATATTTACAAGTATTTTCGAAATTATACTACTAATTGCTTGAGGCGTAAAATACTCAGCATATACACCGCTTGCAACATTATAATCCTTTATAAGATACTCAAATATTGTACTGTAAAAATCAAAATTATTTTTGAATGCATTTCCAAAGTCAAACTTTTCTTGACTTATAATACCAAAGATATTTTTTGCAAAATTATTTCTCTTAGATGCCTCAACATTCTCTGTAATTCTTGTGAATAGAGGTTTTCTTTCTCCATCTGCTGTTTCTATACTAAATTCTTTATTTTCTTCATAATTTGAAATTCTTTCAAGGGCATCATCAAATAATGAATAGAAATTATCTTTTGAAACTTGTTTTATTAAACTTTCAATCGTATCTTCGTATTTGAATGCAACATCTTGAGGATATGAATCATAAAAAGCACTTAATTCATCGTTTTCATTTTTTAAAATTTCATCTGGTGTGATATCAATCTCTTCTGCAAATTCTTTTAAATTTGCCATAAATTTATCATTTAGAAATTTATATAAGAATACTGAAGTGATTACAACTTCTTCACTTGCTTGGTTTGATAGACCGTTAGTTTGACACAGTCCTTTTAATTCATCTATGATTTGTTTTATCTTACTTTCTAATGTGAATATTTCTGTCATATATTTTCCCCCTGTATATATACTTGCTATTATTTAAATAACTGTAGATTACTGTATAATTCATTAAGTAATGCTTCATAAAATGATTTTATTTTAGAGTAAAGCTTTTCTTTTAATAATAATTTTGTAACTTTTGATTTTACTGAATCAACGAAGTTTTTTCTTCCCTGAACTATTATAATTTCTTTATCCAAAACATCTTTTATTGCCCCATAAATCAATACTAATGCACGTTCTATTTCATCTTTATCAACTGAATATGTTATTATTGCATCTTGATAAGTTTTTACAAAAGAATAATTTCCACCATAAATTTTTGATAATCTTTCATTTTCATAATTTATATTTCTTGCTTCTTTTAGTGCCTCTAATAATTCATCTGTTATTTCATCTATATTTTCTAAATCTGATATTGAAAAATCATTAAATATTTTTTGTAATAATTCATCTAATTTTTTAATTTTTATATCATCCTTATTCTTATTGTTTTTTATTTCATTTTGTATTTCTCTTACAACATCAAAGAAACGTTGAAGTTTTGGATTGTTTTCTGCTATTTCACCCAAATTCATAATAGTTATTTTAGTTTTTATAAATTCATACAATATTTCTACTATTTCTTCGTTTGAAATTACATCCATCATATTAACTGTATTAGTAGCCAAATTGATAAAGTTGATTCTTTCTTGTGTTGTTCTAAGAAGTTTTTTAACCTTATCATAATCTATTTGTTCTACATAGTCCATAGCTCTTGATAATATAAATTCTGTATAGCATTCCTTAATACCATTTAATAATCTTCTAATCTTAAGTAATGTATCTTTGTTTAGATTGATCAATTGTTTTGAGAATCTTTCCAAATTATCAATAGATATAATATCTTCTAAATCATTAACATATTTATGATATTTTTTATTTATATCTTCTTTATCAACTATTAAACCATTTAGAGAACCCTCATTTTCCCCATTTTCATTCATATCAGCTTCTAATTCTTTTATATAAGCTTCTATTGTTCTATCATACTCTTTTTCAATATCTACAAAGTCGACAATATAGCCATATTTGTATGTCTTTCCACAAGGTGATTTATAAGGTCTATTAACCCTTGATATTGTTTGTAGCAGTGATTGTGCATGTGGTCCACGAAGCAAATACATCTTTTTTAGTCTTTTAACGTCATAACCTGTTGTAAGCATATAGTTTACTATTAAAATATCTGGTGTTAATGTATTTCTAAAATCAAGTTGATTATTTTTATTTATTTTTGCTTGTTTTGGATCATCTATATCAGTAATTACAAGACCAGTGTTTAATTTTGAATTTTGTTTAAACCATTCATGTACTTTTCTTGCTTGAAGATTACTTCTACACACAATCATACCTCCAATAGAAGGGTCATTGTTTTGTAATCTAAAATTATCAAAGTCCTTTTCTATAAATTCACCCAAAGCCTTTACATATGAATCTGATTCATATACATCTTTATCTTCTAATTGATGTTCTTCTATCTCTAAATTTTTCTTTATCTCTTTTCTAGCAACTGTATCTATATTTTCTTTTTTAATTCTTAATGTATATCCATCAGCAATAGATTTATCATAAAAATATTTATGAATATAGTCTCCAAATTTAAGATTAGAACGTTCCTTTTTAGAAAGCAGTGGAGTCCCGGTTAATGCAATATAAACACCATCAGTATCACATATCATAAGATTTTTAAAGAATTCTCCTGTTGATGAATAGCTCCTATGAGCTTCATCTATAAAAAATATTCTTTGAACTTTTGTATTGTAATCATTTTTTGCTTCTGGTATCTCTCCTTCAAACTTTTGTATATTTACAACACATATTTCACCTCTAGATTCAGATGTTATATTAGTAGATAGCGTTTTATTTAATTCTGATGTAAATTCTTTTTTATCTTTGCAAATGTTTACACTTAACCCTCTATTACTAAATTCTATACTCGCTTGTCTAAGAAGATCCAATCTATCAACTACAAAGAAAAATCTTGTATTTATACCTTTTTTAGCATAATAATCTCTTATTACTCTATTAGAAAATGCGGTAAGTGCTGTCTTTCCACTTCCTTGAGTATGCCATATAATTCCGCCTTTTCCTCCGGATTCAAGTCTTTCGATTATCTTTCTAGTAGCAAAAAATTGAGGATATCTCATAATATGTTTTTGTGGAACTTTTTCATTTATAAACATAATTCCATATTTTAAAAAATATAAAAATCTCTCTTTATCAAATACAGATGTCACAAAACTGTTGCAAGGCGTATCAATCTTTAAATTTTCACTAAATTCTGATGTATCAGCTTCTTTTGGATTGTATCCACAATCTTTCATAACATATTTAATTGTATCTTTGCTAATATCTTTATATTTATAGTCAACTAAGTATTTTATATCATCTTCTCTAAAGAATGAAAAACTCGTGTTATTTCCATTAGGTGTAGTATAAAAAGACCCTGCTTTAATATCTTCTATATCATCATTTTCCTCTTCATATTCCATATTATTTGAAAATGATACAAACTGAATTAAATTGAAAAATTTCTTATAATCCGAATTTTTCAGTCTTTTTTTAATCATTCTATCAAACTCTTTTTGAATTCCTCCCTCATTATTAGGCTTTTTCACCTCCAAAAATGCAAGTGGCATACCATTAATTAAAATATTTATATCAGGTCTAAAAGAACCTTCTTGACTGCCCTCTTGTATATTAAAAGGAAGTTCATCGACAACTGCGAAATCGTTATTTTCAATATTGTCAAAGTCTATTAACTTAACCTTATCTATTGGATTTATAATCCAATAATAAAACTCCCTTCCCAAGTCATTATTTCTTATTACATTATTTATATCAGTTAAAATAGATTTAATTTCATCAAATGAAAATTCTCTCTTGTTTATTTTTTCTAATGCTGGTTTGAATCGATTTATAAATATCTTTGTATTAAAATCTACGTCTGCATTTTTCAATGACTGATAATTATATCCCAGTCTTAGAAATTGTATTGTGGCTGGTATTTTAACTCGTGTGTCTTCATTAAATATCATATATATCCCCTTTCAGTAATTACTTTTTCTACATTAAATATACATTGTTAATTTATTCCACATATTTTATTATACATTATTTTAACATATATACTATATTTTTTTCTTATCACTTTAAACTCTCCACATCTTCACTTAATACCAATTTATATTCTTCATGAAATAAAAGTTATACCTTTACCCGTAAGCTGATTACACTCTATTCATAGGAGCTAGATAACCCCAGCCCCCATAAAAAACTACCCCAAAATCTCATCTAATTTCCTATGAACATCAAAAAGTGACTTCTCAATAATACTAATTTCCTTAGTAACCTGTTTTAAATCAATTTCCTTTCTCTCCTCTAACTTAACATATCTTTGTACGCTTAAATTATAGTCATTTTCCACAACATCTGATACTTGCACTAAATTAGAGAAGTTCTTTACACACTCTCTTTTATTGTAAATATCAACTATCTTACTTATATATTCATCCGATAATACAGAAAGTCTTCCCTCTCTCTTAAAACATTTTGATGCATCAATAAATAAAATATCCTTGTCTTTTTTGTTTTTTCTTATAATCAATAAGTTCATTTGTATTGCTGTATTATATAGCATATTACCCGGAAGTAAAATAACTGAATCTATTAAATTTTCATTTATAATACTTTCTCTTATGGCTCCTTCTTTTCCAGATCTAAATAGCACTCCTCCTGGAACTAATAAAACTCCAACCCCATTTTCATCTATACTTTCAACAAAATGAGTTAAAAATGCAAAATCTGCACTTTGCTTTGATGGCAGCCCTCTATAAAATCTGTTGTACTTATCTTGTTGTATTATTTCAAGCCCATATCCTTTTACCATAATAGGTGGATTTGATACAACTAAGTCGAATTTTTTAATCCTATCTCCATCTAAAAATGCTGGTTGTGTTATTGTATTTCCTATCTTTATATTGTCTAGTTCTTCTATTTTACTTTCTAAAATTAGCTTCATCTTATAAAAGTTAACTATATTTTTAGATATATCTTGACCATAAACATTAGTTTCTTTATGATATTTTTGTACTTCATTGATTAATGCTCCACTTCCCATAGCCCCATCATATATAGTTTTTGCAGGCTCATTTTTAAGAATTTCTGAAATTAATCTATTTATAGATTTTGGTGTAATATCAACATATCTATTATTTATATAATATAAAATCTCATTGAAGAATTCACCATAGTTTTCTACATTTTCAAATACATACCCATTACTTATATGCACTATATCTTTTAATTTTTCTGGTTGTTCATTTATAAATTCTAAAAATACATCTGATATAACCCCACGTATCACTTCATTTTTTGCAATAAATTTCTTTATAATTTCATCTGAATGTTTTACATCTTTTAAATTTAGCTTTCCTTTTATTAAATTTTCTGTGTCTATTAAATTTTTGTGCATCATACACTCTATTTCTCTAAGAAATGCTATATTTAAAATTATAGGTGCTAATTTGTCTTCACTTACATACCCTCTTAACTCATTAGCTTCATGATACACATACTCTCTTGCCATTTGATTTAACATATCTACCATTTTATCGTCCTCCTTAATCTAAAAAACTTCTTAAATATGCAGTAAATTGTTCCTCCCTTTTCTTTGCAAGTTCTTCCATATATCTTCTTTCCAATTTTACTAAGTTATAAGCCTCTATTAACTTTAACTGTTCATCTTTTGGAATAAGTTTAATATCAAGTTCTCCTAAAGTTTTTGATTTAATTATTGGTAAAGTAGTCCCCTCTGAATTAGTTTTAAAATACTCTTGTGCATATTCAGAATTTAAATATAACTCTAAGTACCCTGGTTGCAATTCCATATGTTTATATTCCACATTTAATTTTTCTTTTTTTAATTCTGACTCTATTTCTTCTATACTTTTAATTTTTAATATCATAAAATGTGGTGCAGCGACAACGTTTTCTACATCTTCATTTATAAGAGCAGCAGTATTATCTCCACTTCTTGCTTTTAAGATTACATCACCTTTTTTTAATAAAAATTTTGTAGGTTCTTTTTCAGTATCAAAGGTTTCTAAGTCATCATAATTTATAACTCCATTCTTTTCAACATCCTTCATTTTTATTGTTTTATATGTTTCTCCCTCTTGCATTTTACCTTGATATCCACTTTTGATATCGCAAACTCCTTTAAGTTTCATGCAAATGCCTCCTTTTTTTAATCTAGCTTTAGATTTATTCCACACTTAAAAGTATAATCTAGCACTAGATTAAAGTCAAGAACCTTTTCAATCTAGCTCTAGATTATTTTTATTATAAAAAATAAGAGATATTTTAATATCTCTTACAAATCCATCTATTTTTCATTTTCACTAAATGTGTCTTACTTCCAAATTCAAAACAGCTCCTATTATCCATCTTCTAGTAATATCCAGCCATTCTACCGCCACATCCATCACAATAGAATCCTTCTCCTTCTACCCAATAAACATCATCTCTAAATTGTCTACACCCTTTACATGCATCATGAGTACACAAATTTCTACTTTGAGCACTAGAGAAAAATCGTCCACAAGTTATACATTCATAACTATTGCCAATTGTTCTAATACAATCTTTATCAGTCAAATAACACTCCTGCTTTCCAGCGCATGATTTACACATTATGGCATCGCCTTCAACATAACTATACGGAATTGATTTTCCACATATATCACAAGTGTATTTGTAGTTTATTAATTATCACTTCTCAAACCCAATATACCTTGTCCCCTGAAATGTCAAACTCCCACAATCGCCCTCACAAATCCTCTTATACTCTTTGCCACTCACGGTCATCTTCTTGGCAACCTTCTTCTTTTCGCTATTCTCAAATTCAAACACAATATAATAGCTCCACTGTGGTGTGTTTGTCATCATACCGTTTTGTTCTTGCTGTATATATGTAACATCACTTTTTTTGTCGACAACTCTCGCTTTCACAGTCTCCCTCGGTGAATTATTATTTTTAACCCACTGCGAAATTCCTGATCCAATTATCACAAAAATCATAAATAGTACTAACATACCAAACATATTAAATATAAAATCGTCCATAAGATCTCTCCTTTAAAAAAACTACTCGTCAAATGACGTCATACCTATTGGTGAATTTCCTAATTACAGTTGTCTGATATGTAAGTTTTTTGATATGTCTGTAGTACCAATAAGTCTAAATTTAATCATGTATATTTTTTAATCCTAAGTATATTTATTGCAATTTTACCTAAAGTCCTCCCAAGGATGCCTCTTCACATTATTATTAGCCCTCACAGCCTTATTATTAGCCTTCACAGCCTCTCTATTCGCATATATGGCATCATAATGCTTTCTCAAAGCCAAAGGGCTATCAATCATCTTTGACCATATCTTAGCCTCAATATGAGCCCATCTAAGAAGGTGTATAACCTCCATATAGTGTTTATTATCCTCATACAAAATCGTCTTAAAATCCTCTTCCCAATCATCCAAATTAGTCTTTTTGAAATTTGGATTGTTTTTCTGGATGAGCTGGACCAAAAGCTCAGACAAGAAAAACTCAGGAGTTATTTCACTAGATGTTTTTTTAATAGATTCATCTTCATTATTAGAATTATGATTATTATTAGTAGATTTATTTAATAGATTAGTTATTTGTTCCGACTTTCGGTCATTTTGGTTCTGACTTCGGTACGTTAAACGTACACTCTCATCCGATAGATTTTGATTTAAATCCGTAATATTGCGACTTAAACTATTATAATTACGATTTAAAGTATTATCTGTATTGCCATAGCTACAACTTAAATCGTCATAGTTGCTACTTATATTGTCATAGTTATGATTAAAATCAAGAGTATTACTACTCAAATCATCAACCATACAATTTGAAATCGTATCATTATGACTAGATTTTTCTGAATTGCTTTCAAAACTTGTAAGTTTACTATAATTTTCGCCCAAAGCATAATATGTATAATTGCCACCATAAGCAACTTTTTTCTTTTTTAATATATTTTTATCGAACATTTTTTTTAATCTTCTATAAAGTGTATCTCGACAAAGCGATAAAACAGACATTTCCTCAGACAATGTTTTATAAAAAATCCAGTAATATTTTTCATTGTCAATTAAAATCGAGTGCATTTTGCCAGAATCCTTAGAATTCACAAACCATCTAAGTATAGCAAGATCAGTAATATCTAAACCAAGTTCGCAAGCAGCTTTTTGAGAAAATCCTAATATTGTATATTCCATAATTTTACCCCCTAACATTTGTTTTAAATACAACTATCCTCTAATCTAGTCATTATAGTATCTTACTTATTATACTCAGTTCTAATTTTGTTTAATTTATTTTTTGCCTCTATACTTCCATTTTCACTTGCTGCTGTTAGCCATTTTATAGCTTCTTCAATATTTACATCTATAAAGCTTCCTTTTAGATACTCCATGCCAAGTATTCTTTGGTACTTTACATTTCCATTAGTGGCTTCTTCTGTATATATTTTTATCAATTCTTTTATGGATTGATAGTGATTTTTCTTAGCTCCTATCTTATAATATTTGACTGCTAAATCTACATTTCTGTTAATATTATTGCCGTAATAATAATCTTGTCCTAACTTAAAACTAGCATGGATATCACCTTTTTTTGCCAATTCTTTTAAATTTTCTACATCATCTGATTGAACTTCTATATAATTTTTATCAATTGTAGGCAATGATTCTTTAATCAAATTTAATATTTCATCTTTAAAATCATTATCTTCAATTTCCCTTGTTGAATAAGCTAATCTTAAAGCTTTATTTTCATCTACTAATAAATCTATTTTTTTCTCTAAACTTTCAAGTTTTTCTTTGTATGTATTATTGATTTGTTCTTTTAATAAATTTATATCTTTATATTCTGATTCAATATTTTTGTATCTTTTATCTATATTTTCATTTAATAGCTCTATATTTTTCAAAATTTTATCTGCTCTTATTTCCACATTATTTTCTTCTAAATTAGAATTAATTTTATTTATGTTTTTATCAAATTTATCTATAGATTCATTTATATTGCTATACTTTAAGTCCAACTTATTTATTTTGTTTAATGTATTTACTATTTGTTCATCAAGATTACTATTTTCAATTATATTGTTTACACTATTAATTATACTTAAAAGATTTTGTACTCTTGTATATAATTCTTCAATAGTAATATATTTGTCATTTATTTCTTTATATTTATTTTCTATATTATTTATAAACTCGCTTAAGCTTTTAAATAAATTAGCTATTATATTATTGTTTATATTAAAGTCTATTGAATTTAAATTATCATTTATTATTTCAACTTCTTTATAAAACTCTTCTATTCCTGATTTTATATTAGTAGTTCTCAACTTATTTTCTTCATTTAATGTTACTATACTACTTTCAAATAAACTTAAAATTTTCTTATGCTTTTCAATAGTTATATCTAGTTTTTCGTTTATATCGTCAACTTTACTAGTATCTATTTGTAAATCTATAATTTCATTAAAATCAGTAAGTTCTTTAACTGTATCATTCAATTTTATAATAGCACTTTTAAGTTTACTTATTTCCTGCACACCATTTTCAAATATCTTTATTGTATCATCAATTAAAATGTTATCTTTCATTGCAATCTCCCTTTATTTATTATGGACAGCTATCTTATCTATAACTTCAATTACACTATCTACATTTTTGCTCAATAAACCAAGCTGCTCTTCAATATGGTTTATATATACTTTTTTAAATTCTTCGTACCAGTCTATACTATTTCTTCTTTGTGTAACGTAATCTACAATATCTAAATCTATAAATGATAAAATATTTTCTATCTCTTTATAGGTCATTTGTCCTAAAACACCACATTTTATAACATTTAAATAATCCTCACATTTTAAATAACTATCCATAGCATACTTGTATTCTTTAAGTTTTAAAAGCTCTTCAGCACCTTCTTTATAATATCCTTCTAATATTTTCTGTAGTGCTTCACAACGTCCTACTTCTTGTTTTAATTCACTCTCATTTAAATCTGCATTTTTATAAGATTCTATAGCTTGTATATACTGTTTATTATTTTCTAATCGAATTGCCTTTTTATAATGTTCATCTTTTGTAGATATTCTGTCTAATCCTAATTTTTTATAATCAAATTCATTTATAACTTCTATATATTCTTTAAAATATTTAATTAAGTCTTCATTAAAGTCATCTTCAATTAAAAGAATATTATTTCTCGCTCGGGTAACTAATACATACAATAAATTAAAATAATATCTAAGTTCATTATTATTACTTTCTATATTTTTATGTAGTATTTCATTCCATTTATCTTTAAATTTAGATATTATATTGTAGCCAATTATATATTCGTTTTCTAATCCTTTATAATCAGATACTGTAAATACTAATTTATTTTCTTTACTATTATTAATTAAATTATATTTTTCTTCATCGTCACTTACGATTATATCTACATAAGCTCGTTTTTTTAATATTGATAATAATTCATCTTTGCTGATGCAGTTTTTTATTAGCCTTATATTGCCCAAACTATCTCTTACCGATTTTTCAAAGTAATCATTTCTTTTATTTTTGCCTAAGACATATATTTTCAAGCTTGTTAGCTTATTTGCAAACTTAACAATGCTTTTAGATGATCTATAATTAGCTTTTATTATACGTTCTTTGAAATTGGACATTCCATTGTATATTTTATATATCGCCTCAACTCTTCCTGTATCAAAGAATGTTGGATTTATAGTTTGGTTAAAGTCACCGCAAAAAAGTATATTGTTTTTATTGTTTACTAATTTTAATAGGAAGTATATTTGTAACTCAGTCAAATCTTGAATTTCATCACAAATAATATAATCAAATTTGTTTTTTTCTTCTTTTATTACTTTACTTAATGCTATTCTTACAATGTCATTTTCATCAAATTTATTATTAGATTCTAACCACTGCTGATATCGTTGTGCTATATCATAAATTATAACTTTTTCTTCATATGTGAATATAGAATATCTATTTGGTAAATTTAAATACAACTGCTCGTCTATAATTTTATGATTAATTATGTACTCATCAATAACACAATATATAATTTCTAAATCTTTAATAAATTGATTTTTATATAGTTTTATATTGTTGTTTATTTCTGTATTTAAATCAGCAAGACAAGCATTTTTTATAATAATTTTATTATCTTTTTCTACTGCATATTGACTATTTATCAAGTATTCTACAAATTCACTAGATAATCTTTTAATTTCTATTTCTATAGTAATCCAGTCAATTGGTACAATCCCCTTAATTATTCCCCTAATTTCTCTAAATATATCTCTTGGTTGTAACTTAACTCGTCTATTACTTATATTTTTAGAAAGTATATTATTAATCCATCTCTCAAATTGTTCATAATTCACTATTGATGTTTTTTGTGATTTTCTAATAATATAATTATTTAAACAATTAAAAGTTACTTCTTCAATATTTGTTAAGTCATTATGTGTATCATCATTTTTATAAATGTTATTAAATATTTTTTGAGCCTCATCTACTAAATTATCCGAATATGTAAAATATCCAACTTTAAGTTGATTATTTGATAATATATAAGCTTTATTAATAGAAATAGTAGTTTTTCCACTTCCTGCACTTCCAAATAAAAATAATGGTTTAATATCTCTACTTATTAAATCAAACTGATCATCATTTAAATAGTATATCGCCCTTTCATCATTATCTTCTGCCATTTCTATCAATTCTTTTATGCTAACAACTCTACTTATACAAGTATTAGCTTCATATTTATAATCACAATAAATATTATCGATTTGTTCATCAAATTTTTCTTCTATATATTCATTTGAGTTTATATTTTTTGCACGAATAATTTGGCTATCATGGTTACAAAATTCTAAAAATACAATTGAGTTTAAAAATTCTTCTCTTAATCCTATGTATTTTCCATATGTAAAAAGGATTCTATCTTTACTATTTACTCTAAATTTATATATTTCTTGTATATTTGTAGTCCCTATAATTCGTCTTACTGACCAACCATTTTTCATCTCTCTAATGTTAAATTCTTTTTCTACATATTCTTGATAAAACTCTTTAATTTCACTTAATATGCAATTATATCTTTCCTTTGGAATACTTTTTAATAATTTTTCCGAAAATATTACTTTCATTTTATTATTTTATCCTCAATCTTTAACTTTTTTATAGTATTATAAAATTACCGTGCATGTTTACGCATGGCAATTATTCTTATTTAAAATCTATCAGTTCTATTTCTAGGTTTTTTATGTATTTTGATAAATTATTATTTATGTCTTCTACCTTTTCTTTTGATATATTGCATTGACTTAATATATCAAATATTATTCCTGATGTATATTCATAATAATAGTCTGAGTATTCATTTAATTTATCCATCATATCTGGTAAAATCTCATCTTTTACTACATTTTTAATAGCTTTTACTAGTACCTCTACTTGGGTATAATGCTTAGCTTTTTGTTTATCCCTCTTTAAATAACCTAAAACTGCCCCACCAATAGCTCCGGCTATTAATAATGGTGGTAAAAATGCACCTACAGCACTTCCTATAGTTATATAATATGCTGCTGGTCCCAGCCACGCTGCATATCCTGCTAAACCAAGCCCTACTGCTCCCGCTGCTATTCCACCATTTTTAGCACCATCTAATATTTCATCCTCTGAAGTTAATTGTAGTGCATTTGTATTTTGAGGTATATCTGCATGTATAGAAAAATCAACATTATCTATTTTTCTTTCTATAAATTGTTGCGAACGTTTTCTCCATTCATCCATTATATATTTGCCCATTTTCTTATATTGTGCATTGATTATGTTCTCAATATATTTTGAACTTGTATATTGTTTTAAAAGCCTAGAATATTCATCTTTATTGTCACAAGTTAATAAAATATTTTTTTCATTTTTAAAGAACTCTCTATTTAACCAATCATTCATTTTATTTTCAGTTATTTGCTTTATATTATTATTAAATTCACTTAAAGATCGTAAATCTTCATCAATTTTTTCTAACATTGTATCTAATTTATTTTTAGTATTCTTATGAACATATAAGTCTTTATCTATTTGAGAAATAGTTGATTTTTCAATAGAGTCCATTTGAAATTCTTTAGAATTGCTTTCAATATTATCAATGATAAACTTATACAAATTATTAATATTAGACTCTTCTATTATTTTATTATTATTTTGTATAAATCCATCCCAAGCTTTTTTTGCACTTGTTGTAAAAATTTCATCAAATATATACCCCATTTCATCTTGTACATATTCTAGTATTTCATCTTCATCTCCATCAATTTCATCTATTCTATTAACTATTCCTATTATTGGTTTCCCATACTCCATAATTTCTTCTAATTTATCAACAACATCACTTTGACCTAAGTTATGTGCATTAATGACCCATAATACTACATCTGCATTTTTTATATAATCTTCTGTCCTTTCAGTATTTTCAGCTGTTATAGTATTAAGACCTGGAGTATCTACTATAGTTATTTTTTTAAGTCTGTCAGTATTAGTGCTTATACTTATAAAATTTATCTTGCTAAAAAACTCTTGATTATTTCTCTTTTCATCCATTAACTTATTTAATTCTACTAATGAATTTACTTTTCTCTTTTCATCATTTTTAAAATTAATAAATATATTTTCAGTTTCACTGTATTTAACTTCTACAATTGCCGCAGTTGCTTCAACCACATTTGTATATGCAACTTCTTTTTGTATAAGTGAATTTATCAACGTAGACTTACCCGCTTTTACTTCCCCTAAAACTACGGCCTTTAATGGATTTTGTAAATTTGCTATATTTATTCTAATAATATCATCTATTTTATTAAGTACCTTTCGTTCTTCTTCAAACAATGTTCTCGATTCATTACCTTTTAAATATTGTCTAAGTGGAGAATCTGCTAATATATCTATAATATGAGTAATATTATTTAAATTCACTATATATTCCCTCCCCTATATCTTATTTTCAAATATTCATTTTTGCCACTTATACCTATTATTTCTTCAAAAGTGTGTTCACTTGGATTTTTGTCTATATCTTTTTCTAAGTTACTAATACTTAATTTTACATTCTCTGTTTCATTAATATCAAATAACACATTTTTAAATGTAACATTTAATATCTTTGATATGCAATTTTCATAGTTTTGATTAATTGTAGATTCAATTTTACTAATTAATTGTTTCTCCATATCCTCACATTGAGTACTAATCGTTCTCATTAAATCTCGCTTAATTCTATTTTTTCTAAGTAAAAATCCTATTTTCCCGATTAAGTCTCCTAAAATATCTATTAATGTTCCTTGAGCTGATGGAGTGAAAAAAGCACTTGTATCGATATTTTTTAAATTAATACTAACATTTATTGATAAATTATTTTCAGTAGTTTCAGTTTTTATATATTTATATTCGCTAATTTTGCATAGATTTTCCCAAGTATCAGTATTATTTTTAATTTCTAATTTTTTATTTTTTATAAACCAGTTTCTAGTACTTTCAAATTCATTTACTTTATAAATAGTATTTTTAACAAAATCAATTCCTTTACCATTAGATAGTTGATCTACATAAATTTCTATTCTATGATTAACTTCATCTAAATAATTTTCTATAAGAGTCGATAATTCTTCGCTTATACTATTTATTAAATTTTCTTTAGATGATTTAACATTTGCTTCTTTTGATATATACATTTTATTATAATAATCAATTTGATTTTTATATTTCTTTAATATAGATTTAGTATTTTTTATAAGTCTATTACTACCTTGTTCTTTAGCTTTTCCCTTTATTGTATCAGCCTTTGATAAAAATATCTGTTCTATCGCCTTTTTCAAATCTTCTATGCCACTTTGTTCAATCATATTCTTGTCATTATTACTTATACCTTTATAAGCTTCTGATGCTGATATGGGTATTATCTTTGTAAATTTATTTCCAAAATATTTTACTGCATCATTATAAACTTTATCGACTGCTTCTTGACCGCCATTTTTTCGCAACAAATCTACTCTATTTATTACACCTATAATATTGTCCCTTACTCCACCTACATTTTTTAAACTATCATCTAATTCTTTTAATAATGTGTTTGGTGACTGTGAAGATATTTTAGTTCCATCTAATATCCATATTACACCGTCTGCTTTATGGTAATAGCTATCTACATCTCCGATTTGTGCTAAACTATCAAAGTCCTGATTTAACCCTGGTGTGTCCACTAACAAGCATTCCTCAAGTAAAAAATTTGACTTTACTGGCCATCTGACCTCACATACATTAGACTTATAAATATATTTTTTGCCTAAATATCTCTTTATTTCTTCTATTTTTTCTTTATTTTTTATACCTTGTAATTTTTCTTTTAATTTTTTACTAAATATCTTTTTACTTTCCTTTATTTTTTCATCTTCCTTATCGATTTTTTGCTTTGCTTTTTTTACACTTAAAGTTTCTTGTTTGCCATTTGTATATTTTATAATAGCATTATCTTTACTCAATCCAGGTGAATATACATCTATTTTCCATGTTGTAGGTAAAAAATTTGTTTTTGCTACTTCTTTACCAACAAGGGCGTTTAATAATGTAGACTTCCCTACGTTACCATCACCCACAATAAATATCATCAATTTATCATCAAAATTTTCAAAAAGTTCTTTAAATTCGCTAGATATAAATATTAAATTTTCTACAACATCTCTACTTATTGATCCTTGATTTATATTTGATAATATATGTATAAGTTTTTCTATATCAATTTGCTTATCTTTTAAATTCTGCTTATAAACATCTAAGGATAATGTTTTTGATTTTAAAATGATCTTATCATATAATTTCTTCATATCATTAGTACGTTCATCAATCTTTAAACCCATATGCCTTCCCCTCATATTACTATTTTACTTGATTAAAATTATAAATAATATCGCTATGCACATTCCAATAATAATTGTGTTCTTTAATTTTATTTCTGCTTCTAATTTTAAAAGTTGATTTTCAAACCTATCATTACTGTTCTTTATATATCTCTTAGTAATTTCAATTTGTCTATCTAATTTAGATACCATATTTAAAATATTATTATAGATATCTTTATTTTCTTCTTGATTTTTTGGTACTATATCATCTTTCAATATATGAATATCACTTTTTAATTCATTAATTTTCATATTAGTCGACAAAATAGAATTTTTAACATCTATTATATCCGATAATGTTTGATTCATTTTACTTCCGTTTATTATATTAGATAATTCATTTATATATTTTTTGCTGCTTTCATTTAAACTTGATTTTAATGCAGTAATAAATTCATTTCTTTGATCTAAGTTTAGTTTTTGAATATCTACTTTATACTTTTCTAATGCTTTTTTATTTTTACCAATTATATCTTCTAATACTTTTTCTTGTGAATTTTTTATTATTTTCAAAGATTCATTAACAGCTTTGCTATTGGCATTTATTGAATTAGTAAACAAATTCATATTTTTATTTGTATTATCTAGCTTACTTAATCCTTGTTTAATTTGTTCTATACTAGATTTGTAATTAGCATATAGTTTATTGTATTTGTCCGATGTATTATTAAGTGATGTATTTACTTTTTCTAGTTCTTCGAGTAAAACTCCCTTACATATGTCTTCACACAATATAGCAATAAAATCTTTAAATTCATTTTTTATATCGTCGCTCATTTTTATTCTCCCTTATTTATAAATATTAAGCACTCACATTTTTTCTTTATATAGTAGGGTGTTTTTTGTTATTTTTATTTTATAATTCGATATATTATTATCTAATCCTTCTAATTTAGACTTTTTATTTAATCCATACTTATCAGCTATTTTATACGCATTTTCTATTAATTTATTCATTTTAATCTTCTAAGTAATTTTATATATTATTAGATTTTCATATTTTTTAATTAATATTTATATTTAAATAAAAGTAAAATGTATAATTAATCTTATTGCCATAAATACTATAAAAAGTAGAGTAAAAATAACGAAAGGAGTATTATAATTGAAAAAAAGTAGAGAAAAACAAATTGTAAATATATCTATTTTAGGTATTATAACTAATCTCATTTTAGCGGGTATAAAAATTATAATTGGTATAACATCTGGTTCTATTGCTATTACATCTGATGCAGTTAACAATTTAACAGACTCATCATCTTCATTAATTACAATCATCGGTACAAAATTGGCACAAAAGAAACCAGATAAAAATCATCCATTTGGATTTGGAAGAATTGAATATCTAACTAGTATGATTATCGGAATAATAGTTTTAGTTACCGGTTTTGAAATAATTATATCATCTGTAAAAGGCATTTTTTATCCTAATGCTGTAGATTACAATTTGTTGATAGTTTTTGTATTATTTATCACAGTAGTAGTAAAAACTTTTTTAAGCATATATATTGAAAAACAAGGAGAAAAGCTTAATTCGGGTGCTTTAGTAGCATCAGGAAAAGAGTCTAAAAATGATGCAATTATTTCAATCGTAACGATTATTTCTGCAATAATATATATGATTACAAAGTTTTCTATAGATTCATATGCGGGACTTTTTATATCTATATTTGTTTTAAAAACCGGGTTTGAAGTTCTTAAAGATACTATAAATAAACTCCTTGGCGAAAAAATAGATTCTGAAATAAAAGATAAAATTTATGAAGTTATCCAAAACTCTGAATATATATTAGGGGCACATGATTTGATATTAAATAATTATGGACCTAATACAAATATCGGCAGTATTAATGTTGAAATGGATTATAAAAAGACTCTTGGTGAAATTTATCCAGTGATTCATACATTACAAATGAAGATTTATCAAGAAACCCATGTTTATCTTGTTTTTGGGATTTATGGCGTTGATAATACTTCAGAAATTACCAAAAAAGTTTGGAATATTCTCAAGAATTTTAAAGAAAACGAACTGCATTGTCTTGGATGTCATGGAGTGGTAGTCAATGAAAAAGATAAAAGAATCTTTTGTGATGTTGTTTTAGACTTTTCTTGTGATAGAAGTGAAATAAAAAGTAGATTAGAAAAAACAATCAAAGACAAATTTAATGCATATACAATTACAGTGATAATTGATTCAGAGTTTTCATAGATGATCTGAAATATTTATAAAATCAAACCTAAATTTAAACATACTAAATACTCACTATATATAAATTTTTTCCAACCGCATATTTCTACTCAGTGTACTGTAACATAGTTATTTCAATGGATCAAAGCACTTTTCAGTCCAATATTTATTTTTTTGCACTTCGGTTGGAAAATTTTCTTATAATTATTGGTATTTCAACGTTCATGTGATATTATGTAAATAAGGAATGTGTAAATTACTGGTATTTAACCGTAACATGAGATGTATTTAAACTTCTTACCTTTGATTTTTTTTTACGTTTGAGCTATCAATTTAACCGTAACATGAGATGTATTTAAACAGGGTTATTAAATGAAATGGAAGGGGGCGCAATGTAAATTTAACCGTAACATGAGATGTATTTAAACTCTACTCCTTCTATTGCCAGTGCATTTTCTAATGCAATTTAACCGTAACATGAGATGTATTTAAACTAACAACAGCCTACAAGAGAACTACAGTCAAAACCGATTTAACCGTAACATGAGATGTATTTAAACTCGTAGATATATATTGTCTAGATGAAAATGATGATATTTAACCGTAACATGAGATGTATTTAAACTCCCAATAATAGCCTAAAGGAACATTAGCCCCATTATTTAACCGTAACATGAGATGTATTTAAACTCATCTACTGTGTTTAACATTTTGCTAACATCTCGAATTTAACCGTAACATGAGATGTATTTAAACTTAATAAATTTATCTTTTTTAGTTTTATGCTTCTCAATTTAACCGTAACATGAGATGTATTTAAACAAAGTTTAGGACAAATGATGAATTTAAGGCTAGAGAATTTAACCGTAACATGAGATGTATTTAAACTTTATTTCTGCATAAACCATGGTTGTATTTATACTAATTTAACCGTAACATGAGATGTATTTAAACTCACGAGTCCATCTTTTTTTCTTATTTATATTGTTTATTTAACCGTAACATGAGATGTATTTAAACAGGAGTTAAGGGAGATAAGGGTGATCCTGGAAAAGAATTTAACCGTAACATGAGATGTATTTAAACACGCAATAAAAGCGGGAACTTGTAAGGGGTTCGGAATTTAACCGTAACATGAGATGTATTTAAACTTTATTACAAGCGTATCTCCTGTAGCTCCTTCATCAATTTAACCGTAACATGAGATGTATTTAAACTCTGTAGGTTGAATTTTAAATGTGTATTTTACTTCCATTTAACCGTAACATGAGATGTATTTAAACTTTATTGCATCATAAATAACCCCACAGGAAGTATTAAATTTAACCGTAACATGAGATGTATTTAAACTCAGTTAGTATATCGCTAGCTGTTCCCAAATCTGTAGCATTTAACCGTAACATGAGATGTATTTAAACGAAGTAAATCCTTTAATAAATCCCCAAATAAATTTAATTTAACCGTAACATGAGATGTATTTAAACAAGCTTGAACCTATTCCATTCGCAGTATTTTGAGTATTTAACCGTAACATGAGATGTATTTAAACATGACTCTGATACAAAAGATAATAATCGTTACATATTTAACCGTAACATGAGATGTATTTAAACTATGTTACTGCTTTGTTTCCTAAGTCTTCACCATCATTTAACCGTAACATGAGATGTATTTAAACCAGGAAGCAGTGTAAAAGAGATACAATGTTTTAAAAATTTAACCGTAACATGAGATGTATTTAAACAAAGTTTAGAACAAGTGATGAATTTAAGGCTAGAGAATTTAACCGTAACATGAGATGTATTTAAACTTTTCTTCCTCCTTGCTATATTCTTCTATATCTGCTAATTTAACCGTAACATGAGATGTATTTAAACTATGGAACAGCTAATTTCCACCAGTAACGCACAGATTTAACCGTAACATGAGATGTATTTAAACATGTCATTAAGCTTCTCTTTGTGGGCAATGGAAAGCATTTAACCGTAACATGAGATGTATTTAAACTATTAGTTATTTTTACAATAACACCTTTTCGTGGAATTTAACCGTAACATGAGATGTATTTAAACAAAGCAAGAGAACTTGGAGCTAGTACAACATTTACATTTAACCGTAACATGAGATGTATTTAAACCCAGCTTGATTTGCTTGCATACCAAGTGCTGTTAAAATTTAACCGTAACATGAGATGTATCTAACTCAATTTTTAAGTTCGCAATATTTTTAAATTTCGTACTATCCATAGAATGTATCCAACTATCACAAAACTTACTTACAAACACCCTTCTGACAAACACAATACTTACATGCCCCTTCGCCTGTTCTAAGTGGGCAGTAATAAATCACTCTATTATTTTCTTTTATAACCTTTATATTTAATTTATCTATTGGATGCATAGGCATTTCCTTCACATAAGTCAAATATAAACTAGAAATAATAATCCATTTATGATCCTTTTTATCTTCTGCCATATATTTATTTAAATAGTTTTCTAATTCTAACTTCAAATCATTTATAACATCAGTTGAAATTTCTTTATCTTCGGTTATTTGTGTATTTTTCATTTCAAGCAAGTTTTTTCTGTTATGTTCGCTAATTTTAATTGTTGAATCTCTTGCCTCTAATTGTTCCCATTCTTTTGGAGTAATTTGACCTTTTAGTTTAGTTATTAATTGCGATAATTTCATTATTATGATCCCCTTCTTATAATTAAAAAAGCAGGAACGTAAAAGTTCCTGCCCTTTAAGTAAAATTATTATTTATATACTATCTTATTATTTAACTTGATCTATTATTTTATTGATATCAGCTTCTATATTAGCTATTTTTTCTAAACACTTAGCTTCATCTTCGCCTTTAACAGCAACATAGAATTTAAGTTTTGGTTCAGTTCCTGATGGTCTTACTGCTATCCAAGAACCGTCTTCTAAGAAGTATTTTAATACGTTAGCTTTTGGTAAATCATCTATACCATCTTGGTAGTCTTTTAAGTCTACAACTTTTGTATTATTAAATTCTTTTATTTCGTTTTCTCTGAAGTAAGTTATTATTTCTTTTATTTTAGCTAGACCTTCTATACCTTTTAAAGTTAATGAGATAGTTTTTTCTCTGAAGTATCCATATTTTTTGTATAATTCTTGTAATCCTTCATATAAGCTCATGCCTTTGTCATAGTAGTAAGCTGCCATTTCTGATATTAATAATGATGCTACTACACCGTCTTTGTCTCTTGCATGAGTTCCTACTAAGTATCCGTAACTTTCTTCGTATCCGAATAAGTAAGTTCTATCTCCAGTTTCTTCAAAAGATTTTATTTTTTGACCTATAAACTTGAATCCAGTAAGTACGTTTATAACGTCTAAGTTGTTTGCTCTTGCTATGTCTGCACCAAATTCTGAAGTTACTATAGTTTTTACTAATGTAGCTTTAGGGTCTAGTTTGTTTTCTTCTTTAGAACTTTCTATTATATAATTAGTCAACATTGCACCTATTTGGTTACCAGTAAGAAGTGCATATTCTCCTGTTGTAGTTTTAACAGCAACACCAACTCTGTCGCAGTCTGGGTCAGTTGCTATAACTAAGTCAGCACCTTCATCTTTTGCAAGAGCTATACCTCTTGTTAGTGCTTTGTGTTCTTCTGGGTTTGGATATTCAATTCCTGCAAAGTTTGGATCTGGATTTTGTTCTTCTGGAACAACTATAACGTTTTTGAATCCAACTTCTGATAATGCACGAGTTACAGGCACGTTTCCTGTTCCACAAAGTGGAGTGTAAACTATTTTAAATTCTTGTCCAACTTTTTTAACTAATTCTGTTTTTATTACTTGAGTTTTTACAGCTTCTATAAATGCAGTGTCTTGCTCTGCTCCTAATATAACAACTAAATCTTTTTGTTCTTCCTTTATAGTTGGTATTGTTGAATAGTCTTTTATTGCGTTAACTTCAGCAGTTATTGCACTTGCTATTTCAGGCATAACTTGTGCCCCATCTTCCCAATATACTTTGTATCCATTGTATTCTGGTGGGTTGTGGCTAGCAGTTATTACTATACCTGCTATAGTGTGTAATTTTCTAACAGCGAAAGATAATTCTGGAGTTGTTCTTAATGAATCAAATATATATGCTTTTATACCACAAGCTGCTAATGTGTTAGCTGCTTCTAAACAAAATTCTCTTGACATATTTCTGTTGTCGTGAGCTATTACTACACCTCTATTTTTTTCTTCTTCTGTAGTATTTTTTATTATGTAATTTGCAAGACCAAATGTAGCTCTTCTAACAGTGTATATATTTATTCTGTTAGTCCCCGCTGCTATTATACCTCTAAGACCTGCTGTACCAAATTCTAAATCTGTGTAGAATCTGTCTTCTATTTCTTTTTCATTTCCCTTAATATTTTCTAGTTCTTTTTTTGTTTCAGCATCGAAATAATCACTTTCAAGCCATTGATTGTAAATTTCCATGTAATTCATCTGCATCCCTCTTTCAAAATTTAAAACTTTATAATTTTTTATAAATATTATAGAAATTTATCTGTAATATACTGAGATAAACTTCTTTTTTACCAATATATTTCTTTCTATGTATATTGTATATTGTTTTGGTTCCTTAGTAAACAGAAATATTTTTTGATATCGTTTTCCTCTGCAACTTTTTACATTTTATGGAAATAAGTTTTATTTCCTCTATTTCAAACTAAAAATCACTCCAAAAATTTAAATTTAAAATAACAAATTAATAATTACAAAAAGGGATGTCCAAACAAATTTTCATTTATTTTGTTACACCCCCTTTTATTTATTATGTAAAACTATAAATTATTTACATCCAGTTATTTTATTGTATATTTTTAGATAAGTTTCTGCTACTTCTTCAGGAGAAACTTCTTTTGTACTTTCTTTATTAACTACAGTAGTGTAGTATAATTCAGTAAGTTCATATGCAACGTCTTTCGCATTTCTTTGAGAAGATCCTGTTACTCTTTGTTCTGCCATAATTATTATGCCTCCTTAATTTTTTCTTTATAGCTATTATATATTATTTGGTCAATATATGTATCATTTTTTTGTAATTATTTAAGAAATCTTTTGTTATTTTGTAATTTTCGCTTTCCTCATATTCGACAAGTTCTATATTGTCTTTTATTTCATATATAAAGCTATTTGGATATGCCATCAAAATTGGCGAATGTGTAGCAATTATAAACTGACTTCCTTGTTTAACTAATTGGTCTATTCTAGAAATTAAGCTCATCTGTCTAATTGGAGACAAAGCCGCCTCTGGTTCATCTAGTATATATATACTGTTTCCTGTAAATTTATTTATTATAAGTGCAAAAAATGATTCTCCATGTGATATTTCATGAAGAGATTTTCCGCCATATCTTTCTAAAAAATTACCTGGAATTTCTCTAGCTAATTCATCTATATTAGTAGCTACGTTGTAAAAGCTCTCTGCCCTTAAAAAAAATCCGTCTTTTGGCTTTTTAACACCTTTGACCAAAGTTATAAAATCATATAAACATGAGTGTGTATCATTAGTGCTAAAATTAAAGTTTTTGGTACCACCTTCTGGATTAAATCCGTATGATGTCGCTATTGCCTCTAATATCGTTGATTTGCCACTTCCATTTTCCCCGACAATAAATGTTACATTTGGGTGAAATTTTAATTTGTCTAGATATTTTATAACAGGCAGATTAAATGGATATTCATTAAAGCTTTTTACTTTATCTTTATTTAATTTTATACTCCTAATAAATTGGTTTATATTCTTTTCATTCATCTTTATCCCTCTTTCATAAATTCGTAAAAAAAAACACGATAATTTAATTATCGTGCAAGGGTGGGTTAAATTATTTAAGCTATTGCTAAATTTACATTTATATAACAACATTTCTTACTTATAATGGTATATTATCTTACTAATTAAATCAATTCATTATACGACAAATTCATTCCATTATGGAATCGATTTCCAAGAATTAATTCTATTTTATAATATATTCTTACACAAAACTATTTTTATTTTATATTTATTATTACATCTTTATTAGAAATTTATAAAAATTCACTTCGTTTATTTTCCTTATAATTAAAAAAATCGCCTTTAAAATAGGCGATTTATTATTTTCTAATTAATTACATATTAAGTTAAGTAGATTGTCATTTGGTGGAACTATTGGGAACACATTTATATCGTGATCTATTTGACATTCCACAAGCACAGGTTTATCTAAAGTTAAGTTGTCTAGTATTTCATTTAACTCTTCTAAGTTTTGTGCTTTATGACCTTCTATTCCATATGCATTTGCAAGCATTATATAATTAGTTTTATCATAGATATCTGTTTCAGAATATCTCTTGTGTGAAAATAGATTTTGCCATTGTCTAACCATTCCTAGTGCATTATTGTTAAATAATAATATAACTATAGGAAGATTTTGAGTTGCCACTGTTGCAAGCTCATTGCAGTTCATCTTGAAACTTCCATCACCTGTAACTAATAGTACGTTTTTTTGTGGAGTTCCTAGTTTTGTACCTATTGCTCCTCCTAAACCAAATCCCATTGTTCCTAAACCACCAGAAGTTATATAACTGCGTCCTTGTTCAAACTTCCAGTATTGAGCAGTCCACATTTGATGCTGACCTACATCTGTAACTACAGTCGTATTTTTACTTCCTAATTTTTTATTAAATGCTTCTAGTATATTTTTAGGATGGAAAGCATCTTTATCTATTACATGCTCTGTATCTTTAAAAGTATCTATTTGAGCTAACCATTCTGAGTTATCTTTAGGTTCTACTATGTCTAAAAGTCCATTAAGTACATCTGTTAAGTCCCCTACTAAGGCTACTTCAGCAGGTATATTTTTGCTTATTTCAGATGAATCTATATCTAGTTGTATAACTTTTGCATTTTTAGCAAATTCGTCCTTGTTTCCTATTACTCTATCGCTAAAACGAGCTCCTATAGATATAACTAAGTCTGCATTTGATATAGCTAAATTAGCTTCCTTGCTTCCATGCATTCCTACAAGACCTAAAGAAAGTGGATCTTCTCTATCTATTCCACCAAGTCCCATAAGTGTATTTAATACTGGTGTATTTATTTTCTCTGCAAAATCTTTTAATAAATTATATTGATCTACTGATTTTACTCCACCACCTGCATATATTACAGGCTTTTTAGATTCTTTTATTAAATCAGCTGCGTATTTTAACTTGCTTTTAGTTTCATGTTCTTCTTTTATTTGAAACTCGTCTTTAGTTTTTACATTTTGACATGATAAAACATAATCGTCCATATTGTAATCTAAGTCTGTAACTTGTAAATTTTTTGGTATATCTATTAAAACTGGCCCTTTTCTTCCTTCATTAGCTATTATAAATGCTTCTCTTATTATATTCGGAAGTTCTTCTAAATTTCTAACTAGAAAGTTGTGCTTTGTTATAGAATAAGTTACACCTGTTATGTCGATTTCTTGGAATGTATCTTTTCCAAGAAGACTTGTTCCAACTTGCCCTGATATTACAACAAGAGGTGATGAATCCATATATGCAGTAGCTATTCCAGTAACTGCATTGGTAGCTCCTGGACCAGATGTAATCACGCAAACACCTGTTTTTCCAGAAGTTCTAGCATATCCATCAGCTGCATGAACTGCACCTTGTTCATGTGATGTTCTTATATGTTTTATTTTATCTGTGTAGTCATATAATGCATCATATATAGGTATTACACTACCTCCTGGATAACCAAACATTGTGGTTACACCTTCTTTTATTAGACATTCTATTATAAGATTAGCTCCTTGCATATTATATGTCCTCCCCTAAATATTTTCTTTTAGTCAATTTTAAACCTTATTTTTCCCTATTTTCCTATTTAAATATATTAATTTTCTTTATTTTTCAGTTATTTAATCTATCTTTTTAGTCTATTTTTTCAGTTATTTATCAGTTATTTAAATATATTAATTATTTGTTTTACCAGTTATTATCGTATTAATTATTTACCTTTTATTTTCCAGTTACTATTATATTAATTATTTACCAAAATGAAGTAATAATATTTAAGTATTATCCCTCTTAATTTCTACCGTATTGTGAAACTACATGAGATAATACTTAAATTTTAATTTTAAATAAGTTTGAGTAATTTTTTTAATTTATATCTAATTTTTATTTATTTTCTTATTTTTTTAAGAAACTCATCATGCTTCTTAATTGTCTACCTGTTTCAGATATTTGAGAGCTGTATTGTTCTTCTCTCATTGCATGGAATTTTTTGCATCCGCTTTCACTTTCAGCTATGAAGTCTCTAGCGAATTTACCACTTTGTATATCAGCTAATACTTCTTTCATTGCTGCTTTTGAAGCTTCACCTATAACTCTTTTACCTGATACATATCCACCATATTCAGCAGTTTCACTTACTGAATAGTTCATTCTTTCAAGTCCACCTTCATACATTAAGTCAACTATTAATTTCATTTCGTGTAAGCATTCGAAGTAAGCTATTTCTGGTTGGTATCCAGCATCTACTAGAGTCTCAAACCCTGCTTTTATTAATTCTTCACAACCACCGCAAAGAACAGCTTGTTCACCGAATAAATCTGTTTCAGTTTCTTCTTTGAATGTAGTTTCAAGAACACCAGCTCTAGTACCACCTATACCTTTTGCATAAGCTAAAACTGTTTCTTCAGCTTTTCCAGTGTAGTTTTGATATACTGCGAATAAATCTGGAACACCGCTTCCTTCTTTATATACACTTCTTACTAAGTGACCTGGTCCTTTAGGAGCAACCATTATAACGTCTACATATTCTGGTGGAGTTATATATCCAAAATGTATATTGAATCCATGAGCAAATGCTAAAGTTTGCCCTTCTTTTAAATTATCTTTTATACTTTCAGCGTATACTATTCTTTGAACTTCGTCTGGTAATAAGCACATTACTACGTCCCCTACTTTAGTAGCATCTGCAACGCTTAATACTTCAAATCCATCTTCTTTAGCTCTAACGCCTGATTTTGATCCTTCATGTAAACCAACTACTACGTCTACACCGCTATCTCTTAAATTTTGTGCATGCGCATGACCTTGACTTCCATATCCTAATATTGCAACTTTTTTCCCTTTTAATGCGTCCATACTTACATCTTTGTCATAAAACATTCTCATCTGTGAAAATCCCCCTTGTTATTTATATATATATTAATTATTTTTAGTGATAAAACTATAAAATAGATTATCTTCTTTAGCTTTGAAAACTATTTAATATTTTGTCTTTTGTTTTTTAAGCTTTTTTTGTAATACACATTATTTTACATATAATTTTGCCCAATTTATATTATTTTTTAATGTTTTTACTTTTGATAAGTATTATATATGTTTTTTCCATATTTTTCAATATATTTTCAAATTTTATTTTTAATTTTTAAATTTATTTTAATTTTTTGTCAATTCTATCTATTATTGAACTTGTAAATCAGTAACATCATATAATTTTCTCATATGGTTTACTACTTCTTCTAAAGAAGTTTCATCTTCGTTTATTGTAAGATACATTCCTGATTGTTCTCTATTCATACTTATTTCTTCTACAGATAGTTCTTTTCTTCTTAATGTCATGGCTACTCTTAAAAATGAATCCATACCTTGATTTAATTTTGCATATACGTTTCTTCTCATTGTTTTTACCCCCTATAAATTCTTTGAAATTAACTAAACTTTTTTTAAAAATTTTCAAATTCGTGTGCTTTATAGGAATTTTGAGAATAAAAAAAACTTTCTCCTATATAAGCAACACTTTATCACTCATAAGGACGAAAGTTATATTCCGCGGTACCACCTTATTTATAGCCATACAATAAATGACTATCCCTCATTTTTTCTAGTCAGAGCTAATCTTAACTATAGCTATGTAACGTTAGCAGACGTCCATATTTAATAAGTTACCTGTTCAATATGGAAGCTAGGAGTGATCATTATATGCTCAAACTAACATCGGTTCTCAGCAATCCCGACTCTCTGTAATTAATTAACGAACATTTTTGTCTCCGTCAAAGCTTTTATTTGTTTCTCATTTATTATAGTTATATTATATTGGCAATGACATTTGAAGTCAACAGCTTTTTCAAAGTTTTTAGAAAATTTATCATTTTCATAAAAAACTTAATTTTTTAAACTTCAATTTCCATATTTAGACTTTTATTTTACAATTTTAAATATTTTTGTCTTTATAGTACGAATTTATAATTATTTTCCTTTAACCATGATACTATTTCTTTATAATTTGGGATTATTCTTTCTACTGCTGCATAAAAATCTTTTGAGTGGTTCATATGAAGTATATGACAAAATTCATGCACAATTATATAGTCGACCGCCTCTACAGGTAGCATAGCTATTTTTGAATTTATATATATGGTTTGCGATATATTACAACTTCCCCATATTTTTTTCTGCTCTTTTACTTTTACTAAGTTGGGTTGTATCTTTCTAAAGTCATCGCTTTTATTTCTCAAAAAATCGATTCTATCCATTACGATTTCTTCACTCTTTAGCTTATACCATTTTTTTAAACTCTGGTTTAGATATTCTTTTTCCCAGTTATTTGTTCTAATTTCTATATTATTATCCTTTATCTCTATATAGTTATAATCTTTGTTATTTTTATTTTCTAAATTTCTATCTTTTATTATCTTTAAAATATATGGCTTACCCATATAATAATATATTTCACCATCTACATAATCTCTTTTTGTAAATGAGTCATCCATATCTTTAAATTTATCTAATTTAGATAATATCCACGCTGAATTGTTTTCTACCACTTTTTTAAGAGTATCTATAGAAACTCTATTTGGAGCGATTATCTGTATTTTTTCTTTTGGAATTACTTTTAAAGATATATTTTTTCTTTTTCTATAAATTATATCAACTGCCAATTCTTTATCTTTATAAGTAAAATTTATTTTACTCATCTTTTCACCTCGTTTTCAAAATTCACTTCGTTCATGATGCCAACGAATCGAAGATTCAGTTGCTTAAAATTCACTTCGTTCATGGCGCCAACTACTTCGTACGTTGCTTAAAATAAAATCCCTTCTAATTACTAGAAAGGATTTTTTTATTTTATTTAATTATTTCTACTAGTTTTATCCTATTCCTCCTAAAAGAATTCCTGCAATAAGTACAAATACAGTTAAAAATACAAAAACATATTTTGCACTTATTTCGAATAGTTTGCCTAGTTTTTTATTTGAACCACATTCTATTTCTGATTTTGCCTTTTCAATTCCAACAACCCAGAAGAACATCACAGATGCTATAAATGCTCCTAGTGGAATTATATAAATCGATACAAAGTCCATTAATTTACCTAATGCATCTCCATCTTCTGCAAATAGACCGAATAAAAATGCTGCACTTACAACTATAGCTACAGAAACTTTTCTGTTTAATTTGAAAGTACTTTGTACTGCTTCTATAGGAACTTCTAATAAATTCATTAGAGAAGTTATTGAAGCAAATAAAACTGATACAAAGAATATTACTCCAAATAATCTACCAAATGGCATTAATTTAAATACTGATGGTATAGTTATAAATAAAAGTGGTGGTCCTGATGCTGGATCTAAGTTAAATGCAAATACGGCTGGTATTATAACAAGCCCTGCTAAAAACGCGCCTAAAGTATCAAATATTACTGTGTTTTTAGCACTAGATAAAATATCTACATCTCTTTTTAGATAACTTCCATATACTATCATTCCAGACCCTGCTAAAGAAAGTGAGAAGAAAGCTTGCCCAAGCGCATAAATCCATGTTTTAGGATCTGCTAAAGCTGACCACTCAGGTAAAATTAAATATTTTAAACCTTCTGTTGCACCATCTAACATAAATACTCTGACCATAACTATCACGAATAATATATAAAATGCTGGCATCATTATTTTATTCATCATTTCTATACCTTTAGCCACGCCTGATATAAGCACTATAGATACTAAAACAAGCGCTATTACATGCCATATTATACTCCCATATGGTCCTGCTATTTCTCCAAAATAAGCTCCACTATCTGGCGCTATTATTGCACTTCCAGTTATAAATCCAACTAAAAATCTCAAGAACCATCCTACAACTACTGCATATCCTACTGCTATTCCAAATGCTCCTATAACTGGTATTACACCTAGAATTCCTCCCCATTTTTTATCTCTAGTTTCTAATGCTTTTTTAAATGATCCTATTGGGCCTGTTTGTGTCATTCTACCAAATGCAAACTCTCCCATAAGACCTGTGTATCCTAACAATACAATAAATATTAAATATGGGATTAAAAAAGCAGCTCCTCCAAATTGACCTACTCTATATGGAAATAGCCATATATTCCCCATCCCTACAGCCGAACCTATGCACGCAAGTATAAACCCCGTCTTTGATGTAAAACTGTCGCGCGTTTCGTTATTCGTCGGCTTTTCATTATTTGACATTAATCAATTCCTCCTTTTTTAATAAATACTTATTTATATACTTTAAGCAAAATAGCATAAACATATTCTATCATAATAGTAAGTTGAGCTCTACACAAATAATTTTTATATGCTTTTTCATTTATTTATTTGATGGGTCAATATATTGCAATTAGAATGTTTTGGTACTAGTATAAATTATGGGGGTGTTCAATTTGAAAAGAGGATATTTGTATATAGCTTTGAGTACGTTTTTCTTTAGTACAATGGAAATATCTTTAAAATTAGTAGCTGGAGATTTTAATTCTATCCAAATGACGGTGTCCCGTTTTTTTGTAGGTAGTTTAGTTTTACTTCCATTTGCTATAAAACACTTAAAAGCTCTCGAAATTCACTTAGAAAAAGAAGATTTATTTCAGTTCGCTTGGCTTGGATTTATATGTATAGTAATAAGTATGATTTTATATCAACTAGCAGTCATGCACACAAAGGCATCAGTTGTTGCTTCAATATTTAGCTGTAATCCAATATTCGTTCTTGTATTTGCACATTTATTACTAAAATCTCATATATACAAACACAATATTATTGCACTTATCTTGCAGGTAATAGGTATTTTATGTATTATAAATCCATTTGCAACAAAATTATCAATCTCAGGTATTATATTTACAATATTAGCTGCACTTACATTTGCACTTTACGGCGTATGTGGGAAAAAATCTACAGAAAAATTTGGAGGAACTATTGTAACTTGCTTTAGTTTTATATTTGGTAGTTTAGAACTTTTAGTACTTACATTATTTAGTCATATATCTCCTGTTGCAAACTTTTTAATTTCACATAACTTAAATATATTTGCAAACGTTCCACTTTTTACAGGTTACACATTATCTAGCATACCAGTATTTATTTATATTGCTGTAGGTGTAACAGGAATGGGATATTGTTTTTACTTTTTGGCTATGGAATATACAGATGCCAACACGACTTCGCTAATATTCTTTTTTAAACCTATTATGGCACCAATATTGGCGTTTATTATTTTAAAAGAATTTATTCCTTTAAATATGATATTTGGAATTTTATTTATATTGTGTGGCTCAATTTATACAATAGTTTACACTATGAGATTAGAAGAAAAATTAGAAATAGTTTAATATTGAACATTATTTAGGCGGATATACTTCTAAAATGGATCCTATACAGTGGACACTAGAAAAAAGGTGTCTATCTGTATAGGATATTTTTATGTAAAATAATATTAAAGGAGTTGAATTTCTATGAGTAAAAAAATATTTTCGGAAAA
>NZ_JAHLOQ010000022.1 GCF_018917435.1 Intestinibacter bartlettii | reverse complement strand
CATTTAACCGTAGGTTTCAACTTTCTCGGCTCCTTTCTTTAGGGGGAATTTGTTTTGTGGTGAAACTATTGTAAACCCTAACGGGGTCGAGATTCAAATATAAATAAGTTAACAAAACGAGATAAATCAAAAGTAGGACAAAATGATAGATATAGTCCAGAGGAAGCAGCAAAATTTTATGTAAAAAGTGATTTATTATTTTTTGAAGAAGAAAAATTTATGAAAAGGGCAGAAATGATGAAGGATGGATTGTTGAAAATAAGCTGTTCTGATTTAAATTCGGATTGTGAAGTTGAAAAAGGTCGTAAAGTAAATTGTAAAGCAGGAAAATCATTATTCTGGATAACTTGGGATGGTAGAATGTTACCATGTGGTATGATGAATACTCCAGTAGCATATCCTTTTAGAGATGGATTTGATACTGCTTGGAAGCAAATAGTAGATGAGGTTGAGGAATTATATCTTCCAAAAGAATGTGAAAATTGTAAAATAAGAAGTGCATGTGGCAGTTGTGGAGCAATTTCATATACAGAGACAGGTCGTACAGATGGAAAACCTGAATATATGTGTAAAATGACAGAAAGTATAATAGAACAAACACAATTAAAATATGAGGAATTAAAAAATATAAAATAACAGGGGGATTATTTATATGAAACTAAAGAAAAAATTTTTAGTAAGAGATATTTTAGGGGAAATAGTTTTAGTACCAATAGGAAAATCTGATGAATCCTTTAATGGAATGGTAACAATGAATGAATTTGGAAAATTCATTTGGGATAATATAGAAAAAGATCAAGATGAAATTTTATCTTTAATACTAGATGAATATGAAGTAGAAAAATCAGTAGCAGAAAAGGACCTAGATGAGTTTTTAGAGTGTTTAAGAAAAGTTAATATAATAGAATAAAATGTAATAAGAAAAGACCAAAATTCGTAAGAAACTTTGGTCTTTTCTTATTATGTATATATTTACAAATACACCTCAAGCTCCACAAAAAAGTGCTAAAATATCTATATACACTACAAATTAACGGGGGAATAACATGGAATTTATTAAAAAAGTTATAAGAAAAATCAAAGACGGCATGCTACAGGAGATGTTCGAGGAGACAAAATGGATGTACACTTATGCGAAAAAGTACAAATTCCAAATCTTCTTCTACATAATTCTGGGCATAATGACGACTGTTATGGGATTGGCGTCGAGTGTTGGGTCGAAGTATTTAATCGATGCTGTTACTGGGCAGGACAAGGGGAACATCGCTTTGATTGCGATTTTTATAGTTGCGATGGGGCTTTTTAGTATTGGAATTAATGCTGTGACAACTATGATTTCGGCTAGGATTAATATCAGGGTCAACAACGAGATTCAGGCGGAGGTTTATGACAAGATTCTTGTGGCTGATTGGATTTCGATGAAGGAGTTTCACAGTGGGGATTTGCTAAATCGTCTAAATGGTGATGTCAATACTGTGGCATCGAGCATTTTGAGCTGGATACCTAGTTTGATTACGCGTTCGGTGCAGTTTGTCGGTATTCTTGCGATTATTCTTTATTATGATCCGACGATGGCGGTGATTGCACTTGCGAGTGCGCCTGTTATGCTTATTGTATCAAAGACTTTGATGAAAAAAATGAGGGATTATAACAAGAGAATGAGACAGGTTTCGAGTGAGGTTATGTCTTTTAATGAGGAGTCTTTTCAAAATATACAATCGGTGAAGGCTTTTGATTTGGTGGAGTTTTTTAGCAATAGACTTAGAAATGTTCAGCAAAATTACAAAGATGTCTTTTTAGATTACAACAAGTTTTCCGTTTATACATCTTCATTTATGTCTGTTGTGGGGATGTTTGTGGCTTATGCTTGTTTTGGATGGGGTGTGTACAGACTTTGGACAGGACACATCACTTTTGGTACTATGACTTTGTTTGTGCAGTTGTCTGGCCAACTTTCATCATCGTTCAAATCGCTTGTGAGCCTTGTTCCATCTGCTATCAGCGCGACAACTTCTGCTGGCAGGATTATGGAGTTTTTCAAAATTAAAAACGAAAGCAAGTTAGAAGAAGAAAAGGTAAAATCAATACAAAACAATACCCAAGGCAAGGGGCTTAGTGTTGAGCTTGATGATGTGGAGTTTAGTTATGATGCGACAAAGACTGTGTTTAAAAATGCTAATGTAGTTGCAAATCCGGGCGAAATTGTGGCTCTTGTTGGTCCTTCTGGTGAAGGAAAGACGACTATGGTTAGGTTGTTGTTGGGGCTTATCAATGCCAAAGATGGTCAAGCGATTATAAAGGATATCAACGGTGTTAGATGCAAAATTTCATCAGCGACGAGAAGATTTTTCGCCTATGTACCACAGGGCAACACGATTTTTTCGGGAACAATCGCCGACAATATGCGCATGGTCAAACCAGATGCGACCGATGCCGAAATAGTCGAGGCGCTCAAAGCTGCCTGTGCATATGACTTTGTAAAAAAACTACCAGACAATATCAATTCAAAAGTAGGCGAACGAGGTGGCGGTTTTTCAGAAGGACAAGCCCAAAGGATTTCAATCGCAAGGGCACTTTTAAGACAATCACCGATATTACTGCTAGACGAGGCGACCTCAGCACTAGACGTCGCAACGGAAAGAGAAGTCCTTCGCAATATTATGAACATGGGATACGCCCGAACTTGCATCGTCACAACCCACCGACCTAGCGTGCTTACAATGTGTGACAGAGTTTATAGAATCGATAGCGGGGTTGTGTGTGATATAGGTGAGGAAGAGGTTGAACAACTGGTGAGAGATTTTTAGATAGATTTTTAATTGGACTTTGAATTATAGATATATTTTTATGTGTATAGAAAATAGTACTTATTTAAATAGTAAAATAATATAATTAATTTTAAATTAATACATAGTTTTACTATAATATGGTATAATTAAAAGTGCTATACAATAATAAAAATATAGAGTGGCATACAGATTTAAAGGGGTTGAATTTGTGTGTTAAAACAGGGGAGGAAAATATGAAAAGGAAGTATTCAAGTCCAGCAATGGAAGTAGAAGTTTTTGAGGCGAGTGAGTATGTTGCTGCGTGTTATGAATGTTATAATCCAGCTATAGGTAAAACTTTTTCCGATGAGTCACAAAGAGGTATAAAATATCCTGACTTATATGTAGATAAAAATGGGAATGGTAAATTAGAGCTTGATATAGATACTGGGGTAAGTGGAGATCAAAGATGTTACGGGGTATTTGAGAAGCATAAATTTAATGTAAATCCTGATCAATTACAAGTTGGATTTTGGAATGCAAATATTAGTATTGATGGAGAACCAGATGCAAGTGAATATATGAAGGTAGATGTTATATATAGTAATGGAAAATATCATATCGTTAAGAATAGTTCTAAAAATCCTTCATAAATAATATTATAAACATATAAAAATCAATAGAAAATACATAAGACAGGAGAAATCTTGTCTTTTTTATTGTAAAGAAATTAAAATAAATATTGTAGCAAGATTTAAAAAAACAATGTAAAATAAATCCAAAATATGCTATAATACACCATGTTACAATATTAAAATTATTGAGGGATTCAATATATTAAGTTAATATATTGAAATTAGGGAGGAATAATGAAAAGAGAATATTCAAGTCCAGTAATGGAAGTAGAGATTTTTGAGGCGAGTGAGTATGTTGCGGCTTGTTATACATGTTACTATCCAGCGAAAAGTGGGGGAGCTATGTACAGTATAGGTACAGATTCTGAAGAAATTGATTCAAATCAATCACAAAAAGGGGTATTTTACCGTGATTTATATATAGAAAATGGTAAACAACAAGGTCTTCAACTTTCGGGAAGAAATCAAGATACGGGAGTATTTAGAGATAATATATGTTATGAAGGAAGTGTTAAATCTGATTCAATACCTCAAGATGGATATTGGACAGGTAATGATTTGGCTGGATACGCTTGGCAATATAAAAAAGTTAAAGTTATACAAAAAGATGGAATAGCACACGTAGTTAATCCAAATGGAACTAACGCATCATAACAAACAGGAGTAATCATGAAAACAAACAAAAACTTTATTCTAAGAAACATCGCTGGCGAAAACATACTAGTGGCAACGGGTGAGGCCGCTCAAAACTTCAACGGTATGATAACGTTAAACGAGGTGGCATCATTTATATGGAATAATGTGGATGAGTGCGGCTGTGTGGAAAACTTGATATCTAGTATATTGGGCGAGTTCGACATAGACGAAGAGACAGCGAGAAGAGATGTTGAGGGCTTTACTAGTGAATTAATAAAAATGGGTATGGTCGTTAAAAACTAATAGAAAATACATAAGACAGGAGAAATCCTGTCTTTTTTAAGGTAAATTAGAGGTAGATATGAATATAAAATGTGGAGAGTTAAATTTTAAGATAGGGTATAATTCAGATTGGGAAATACCTAAAAATGTTGCGAAATTTGTTTGTAAAAATGAGGGTGCACATTTTGGAGGTAGTCCTGAGATTAATTACAATATAGAGTTTAAGGATATGATAAAACAAGACAACAGGCAAATTATTTCGACAAAGCAGGAGATAATTGTCGGTTGTGAGGATAATTTGGAGACGAGGTATTTATTTATAAAGGGTGCTCCTTATCCGTATGCAAAGTATACGGAGGTCGACGAAAGTAATATTTCGATAGAAGTTGTGAACAATTTTAAAGATATGTTTGATATAGATACGATGTTTTGGTCGCTGTTTGCACTTGAGCGCCACATGATTAAGAGAGATGCGGTCGTTTTACACTGTGCTTATACTGTTTACAAAGATCACGCGATTTTGTTTAGTGGGCCGAGCGGAATAGGCAAGTCGACTCAGGCTAGTCTGTGGGAGAAACATAGAAATTCACAAATTTTAAACGGCGACAAGAGTTTGCTTTTAAAACAAGGAGGCGAGTGGTGCGCTGATGGTTGGCCTGTTTGTGGTTCTTCTGAAATTTGTGTAAACAAAAGGACAAAATTGGGCAGCATTGTCTTTTTAAACCAAGGCAAGGAAAACACAGTAGTAAAACTGAGCAAATCAAATGCTGTGAAGAAGATTATAAGCCAGCTTACAGTTAATTATTGGAATCTTGATTTTGTGGACAAGGCGTTTACGCTTGCTGAGGATATTGCAAACGACATAAATGTGTATGAGTTGACATGTACGCCTGATGTTAGTGCTGTTGAAGCATTAGAAGGAATTTTAAAGGAGGGTGAACCATGGATACTTTAGCAAATATGGACAAATTTGAGGCGAGATTGTGCGAAAAATCGTCATTAAACAACATACCGATTAGCGGGGCGATTGAGTTACTTCCACTTTGCAATATGGATTGTGAGATGTGTTATATCAGACTTACTAAGGAGCAAGTCGATTTAGGCGGCGGATTGAAAAGCGCTGATGAGTGGATTGAAATAGCGAAACAAATGAAAAATGCAGGCACACTTTTTGTCTTATTGACAGGTGGGGAGCCGTTTTTATATAAGGATTTCGACAAGGTGTACAATGCACTTAGAAATATGGGAATAATAGTGACGATTAACACAAACGGAACTCTTATAAATGAAAAAGTTGCAGATATGTTGAGTGAAAACAAACCAAGAAGAGTAAACATAACGCTTTACGGTGCCAGCAATGAGACTTATGCTAGGTTGTGCAAAAATTCAAAGGGGTTTGATCAGACGATTAACGCAATCAAACTTTTAAAAGAGAGGGATATCGATGTTAAGATGAATGTGAGTGTTGTCGAAGAAAATAAGATGGATGTTCCAAAGATAATCGAAATTTCTGGTGAGCTTGGCGTTCCTGTTTCGATAGACACATACATGTTCCCTAAAACAAAGGGCGTTAGGGATGAGTTTAAATATAATTCTAGGATGACACCACAAGAAGTCGCAAATTTAGACATTGCAATAAGTTACAACACACAGACCCAAGAGGAATTTATGCAAAGTAGAATCGAGTTTTTAAGTAAATACGAGTGGGCTAAAAAGACTGAAAAACCAAAAGAAATTCCGATGCTTTGTAGAGCTGGTCGAAGTTCGTTTTGGATAGACTGGAAGGGCAATATGTCCCCATGTGTATTTTTAGAAGATATCAAGATGAACATATTTGAAAATGGGTTTGCAAAATGTTGGGACTATATAATAGAAGAAAGTAGCAAACTTTTTATGCCAAAAGATTGCGTTTCATGTGATAAGAGACAGGTTTGCCAGGTGTGCATTGCCTCGGTTTATTGTGAAAATGGAAATCTAGAAAAATCACCTAAATACCTATGCAACCTAACAGATGAAAAGATTAATCTATTGAGATAACATATTTTTTAATATATTAAGAGAGCATATTTTCAAATATTTTAAAATGTGCTAAATGAGAGTTATAATTTAATAACTTTAAAGATATATCCGGGGAGGGAAAATGGAATCAATTAAAATAATTATTAGAAAAATAAAAGACGGCTCAATCAAAGAAATGTGGGACGAGTTCAAATGGATGATGAGCTATGCAAAAAACTATAAAAAAGAGATTATATTTTACATATTTTTAGGTATGTTTTCGACAGTGATGACATTAATAAGCAGTATTGCATCGAAGGAACTGATAGATGTTGTGACGGGTCACAAAATATCAAAGGCACCGCTGATGGCAGTGATAATGATTTCGATGTCGCTGTTTAGCTTGTTTTTCGGCTCGATAATGTCTAGGATAACAATAAAAATAAATATAAGAATTCAAAACGACATTCAAGCCGATATTTTTGATAAAATAATCGGGGTAAATTGGCTAGATTTGTCTAAATATCCGAGCGGGGATATTTTAAATAGATTTGGTAGCGATGTGTCAACCGTTGCAAATAGTGCGATTGGCTGGGTTCCAGATATTATCGTATCGATTTTTAACTTCATCGCAACGCTTTGTGTCGTGATGTACTACGATCCGACAATGATGGTTTTAACTCTGATTAATGCGCCTATTATGTTGATTTCATCGAAACTGATGATGTCGAAAATGAGAAAATACAATATGAAAGTCAAGGAAATGAACAGTGAGGTTATGGATTTCCAAACGGAGACTTTTTCTAATATGGACTCGATAAAGTCGTTTGATTTGACGGATTTGTTCAGCAGAAGACTTAGAGATTTCCAAGATAAATACAAAGAAGTCAATTTGGAATACAATTTATTCAGCATAAAGACGAATATAATTTTGTCTTTGATCGGAATGGTAATCCAAAACCTGTTCTTCGTTTGGGCGGTGTACAGACTTTGGACGGGCAACATAACATACGGCGAGATGACTTTGTTTATGACGCAATCGGGCAGGATGTCGTCTGCATTTAGTTCGCTTGTATCGATAATTCCGTCGACTGTAAATTCAACAATTTCTGCAAAAAGACTGATGGAGCTTATAAGCCTTCCGAGAGAAGACAGAGCAGAGGACGATTGTGAAGGGTTAAAAGACTCTGTGTCACATGGGTTTAGCGTTAAGTTAAAAGATGTCGATTTTTCTTATGTAAAAGAAAAGCAAGTTATAAAATCATCTTCATTTGAGGCGAATAGAAATGAAATCGTGGCACTTGTCGGTCCTTCTGGTCAAGGAAAGACAACGCTTATAAGGATGTTTTTAGGTCTTTTAAGTCCAAACAGTGGAGAGGCAGTACTTTGCGACAAAAATGGAGAAGAAGTTACATTAAACGCATCTACTAGAAAGTACTTCTCATACGTTCCTCAGGGCAACACGATTTTCTCGGGAACTATTGCCCAAAACTTGCGAATGGTCAAAGAAGACGCAACTGATGAAGAAATCATCGAGGCGCTTGAAATCGCATGTGCTTATGAATTTGTAAAAGAATTGCCAGACGGAATAAATACAAAAGTAGGAGCCAGAGGAAGAGGATTTTCTGAAGGACAGGCACAACGTATCTCGATTGCGCGCGCAATACTTCGCGATGCCCCAATCCTGCTTTTAGACGAGGCGACATCAGCACTCGACATATTTACCGAGAAAAAGGTCTTAAACAACATAATAAAACAAAAACCAAACAAAACCTGCATCGTCACAACACACAGACCGAGCGTGCTAAATCTGTGCCAGCGAGTGTATAAAGTAGAAAAAACAAAATTAAGCCAACTAAGCGAAACAGAATTTGAGGAATTCGCAAGCAATTTCTAGAGAAACTTCTAGTAAGTAATGATTAATAAATATATAACTAGATAACTAGAAAAAAGTAATAAGGAAAAGAATTTCTAAAAGATATACATAATAAAGATAAAATGGGTAGCAAATATAAGATAAATAAGCTACCTATTTTTATGGATACAAACAATATTATACAAAAAATATATCTAAAATATTGGAAAAAAATCTAAGAGTTGTATAATATTATGTAGAAATATATAAAACAAAATCAGGGTAAAATTAATAAGCTAAACACAGATTCTTACAAAAGATGTGTTGACCATAAGGGGGAATAAATATGGGAAAACATAAAAAACTAAAAATAGCGTTGGCAATACTTTGTACGCTAATCATAATAGCAGTTCCAGTTTGCTATTATCTAATTTACATTTCGTACAACCACCTAAGTGTAAATTCGTACGACATAAACAACGATAAGATAAATTCAGCTGTGAAATTCGTAGTGGTGGGCGATTTGCACGACAACACTTTTAAGGACGACGACAAAGAGCTAGTAAATCAAATCAAAGCTCAAAATCCAGACTTTATAATTGCAGATGGCGACATATTAAACGACGATTCACCAAACAGCGACATAGCGATGAGTTTTATCAAAAGACTTGTAAAAATAGCGCCTGTTTATTACGCTCTTGGAAATCACGAGCTTGAATATATGGAAAATCAAAATTCAAAAGAACTCCTAGATGAAATCAAAGCCACAGGGGCAACACTTTTAGAAATGGAGTATAAAGATATCACCGTAAACGGCGTACCTATTCGTATAGGCGGAATGTACGGCTATGCATTTGACCCAAACGGCACAACAAAACGTGAAGATATGGGAGATGGAATTTACGACTTCTTAAAAGACTTTGAAGATACAGACCGCTACAAAATCATGATGAGCCACAGACCAGACAGCTTTGTATTCGGTGAGGCATCAAAAGCCTGGAACATCGATTTAGTAGTCAGCTCACACGACCACGGCGGCCAAGTAGTAGTCCCATTCTTGGGCGGATTTTACGGAGGAGACCAAGGCTACTTCCCAGAATACATCCACGGCCTTTACAAAAAAGACAACATGCACCTACTAATCACAAGCGGCCTTGGATCAAACACACAAAAACTGCCACGATTTAATAACGTGCCAGAAGTAATGGTAGTAAATTTAAAAAAATAAATGATAAAAATAGGGATATAATTCACTTGTAAACTTATAAAAACGTATAAAAAGGCGTTGCAATAACAAAAATGTTGCAATGCCTTTTTTTAAAACCAATAGTATGATAACCACACCTACAAACCAATATTACTCTATTAAACAACTTTGTGATACTATCAATACGATTCTATTTAATAACTTTGTGATACCAACTAATATTACTCTATTAAATGACTTTGTGATGCTAACCAATATAACTTTATCAAGCAACTTTATGATAACAATCAATGTTATTCTACTAAACAACTTTGTGATATCAACCAATATAACTTTATCAAGCAACTTTATGATACTAATCAATGTTATTCTATTAAACAACTTTGTGATACCAATAAATATTATCTTAATAAATAATCTTGCAGCAAATAAAAAATACGATACTTTAAACAATATGCCAATAAAAATAAATAATTTTATTAAACAACATAGAAATAAATTACCCCCAATTGATTATTTGTCACAAAGTTGTTAAATAGAGTATCAATAGTAGGGAGGCTTTATCATACAAGTAATGAATTCCATTCATCACAAAGTTGTTAAATAGGGTAACAATAGCATAGTCGGTTTAGTATATAGGCAATAAATTTTGTTTATCACAAAGTTCTTAAATAGAATAATAATGCAGAAATTTTTATCATATACACAATAGATCCACACGATAGATCGACTTATCACAAAGTTGTTTAATAGAATCATAATGCCTGGTGGGGACATGATGCTACTTAGTTATATTAAAAAAGTGCGTTGCAAAATTTCTACTACATTTTACAACACACTTTCTAATCGCTATTAAGTTTAAAAATATTTATTTATACTAAATTCTACAATTATAATATAAAATTCTACAATAAAAAATAAAATCCTAATAATTAAGTTCTATTTTACTATCATCTTTTAAGTACTCATTGTCGTCCATGTTTATATCTTTATATATAAAGTCATGAAGCACGTCTATTGAATTTACGTCATACAACCATACCCAGCCAGCGTCTTTGTATTTACCGCCTTTTACGTGTTTGTCGTCTATGATTGGGAATTCGGCTTGTTTGATATGTTGTGATGTTGCAAAACTGTATGAAGTAAATGCAAGGTTTAACATATCGCCTACTGTTAGGTTGGTTCTAACGTATGGCAGTAATGTGTTGATTAGTGTCGGATATTCTGACATTGAAAGGTCCTTTACGCCTTCGAACATACCAGAGATTATTTTACGTTGTCTTTGGTCCCTGTATATACCGTTGTCAAGATATCTCATACGCGCATAGGCAATTGCTTGGTAGCCGTTTAGTGTGTGTACTCCGGCCTCGTTTATAAGTTGCATTTCGCCTTTGTCAGAGTATGTACATGCGTCGTATGCTCCTGGAATTCCGTCGTTTAGTGATTCTAACTCCCTTTCTTCTATGTCGACATCAACACCCCCGATTACGAAAACTATGTTCATAAGATCATCGAAGTCAACTTGGACGAATTTATCGATTCCTATTTTGAAGTTTTGTTCTATTGTTTTAAATAGCAAGTCTTCTTTTCCCCAAAAGTATGCTGCGTTTAGTTTGCCTTTTCCGTGGTCTGGAATGTCGACATATGTATCACGAGCAAGTGAGGTAAGTTTTATGTCGTTGTGTGTCGCATCTATTGTCAGAATCATCATGGCATCTGATCTGTATGCAAGCTCGTTTTCACGACCATCTGTCCCTAATAGTAGTATGTTAGTTATTCCATCTACTTTTTTGTATTGTGAGTTGTAATTGTCATCTACATGAGCCGAGTTTATTCTAATAAATACAACTGCTAAAGTTATAAGTGGGATTAGAATAAGTAGGGCTAATAAAGTGATAACAACTCTTTTTAAAGTAAAAAATTGTTTAAATTTACCCAAATGTTGTTACTGCTTATAATTATTTATAGCAGCATTTCACCTCCCCTAAAATTTTCGCTAATTAAATTATAAACAACAAACTATATTGGTTCAATATGTAAATCTAAAAGAAATTTGGAAAATATGTAATAATATTGATAAAATGTGTCGTTTGTCTAGATGAAATGATTTATATAAATTATAATAAGTATGTAGTAATTAAAAATAAAATGGGAGAATGCGCGTCGGGCTAAAAATACAACTGTATTGTGCGCAAATTTTAAGGAATATGGGGGAAATATGGAGAGAGTAAATTTACAATTTTTAGATTTGTTTAAATCATCATTAAATAACAAGCCGTACGAGTGTGGAGAGATTGATTTAGAAAATTTAAAACACATCTATACCTTGGCACAAATTCATCATGTCGTGCCGATGATATATAACGCACTATATAATGAAGAGTTTTTTAGAAATGCTGATGAAAATTTCAAGGCGATGTTTAAAAATACTGGATTTAGGCTTGTTGTGTCACAAATTCAAAGAAGTAACAGATTTTTGGAGTTGTATAAAAAACTTCAAGAAAATAATGTAGATGCGATTGTTTTTAAAGGTATAATTTTTAGAAATATGTATAATAATCCAGATGATAGGATGTCTTCGGATGAGGATATTTTAGTGACAAAAGAGGACTACGACAGAGTGAAGGAAATATTTTTGGGCGAGGGGCTTGAATTTATACAAAAAGAAGGCAACGAATGTGCTTATTTTTGCAGACAAACGGGGCTTTGCATCGAAGTCAGCACGAGTTTATTTTCTGATGAATCCAAGGCCTACGGCCACTTAAACAATTTATTCAAAGATATTTTTGAAAAAAGCATCAAAATAAATATCGATGGTGTTGAGCTTTCAACTTTATCACACGAACAACACCTTATATACATTGTGTTTCACAATATGAAACACTTCCTACATGGAGGGTTTGGCATAAGACAAGTTGCCGACTTTTTAAAATATATCGAATCTTATGGCGAGTTTATAAATTGGGATAAGTTTTGGAGCGATTTAAAAATACTAAACTACGATACATTTGCACTAAATCTAATCGATATAAGTTTAAAATATCTGGGATTTGACGATAATAAAGCAGTATACCCTGGAGGAGTTACAAACTTTGACGAGATTAAAAATTCAAACGACTACTACATAAACAGCGATGATCTTATCTCCGACATACTAGACTCAGGTGTGTTCGGGGCGAGCACACAAGAACGAAAACACACAGCGCTTATGACGCTTAATGCAGTGGAAGAAAACGACAATGGCAACCGCTTTAAGGCGATTTTCCCAAATGTCGACTACCTAAAAGGAAGTTATACTTATCTACAAAAATACCCTGTATTACTTCCAATCGCTTGGGGCCAGAGGATTTTCTCTTATCTAAAGAAAAACAAAAACAACAAAGACTCTTATGTAAATACGATGGAGCTTGGGAAACAGAGAATAGAGCTATTAAAGGAATATAAAATCATCAAATAAGCAATTAATTAAAAAAGTAGGAAATTAATCAATATAGAAAATTTAACTATATAAGAGAAAATAAGGTTAAAATAATAGATTTAGGGTGTCTAAAAATGCAATTTAAGAAAAATGTAATATTGTTGTAAGTTGAAAATATATTGGAAATATGGTATTTTTAATCTAGATTTTGACTATAATTAAAGAGGGAAGAGGTAAAATGCAACATGGATAAATATATTAGTAATAAAATAAAAAACGTGTCGTTATTCATGACATTTTTTGTAGTCTTACTACATTCAAACAACTTGGAGGCGGCCAAAGATATAGTAAGTGTAAACTCGATAGTACAGAACTTTATAGGACAAGGTATCGTTAGAATCGCTGTTCCTACATTCTTCTTAATATCAGGATATTTATTCTTCTACAACTTTACACCTACTAAGGAGAAATGGAAATACAAATTCAAAAGCAGATTCCACAGTTTATTCATACCATATGTAATTTGGTGTACAGGTTGGTTAGTTATACTATACGTAGTAGAGTTAGTACCAGCTGGTAGAGCTTTATTCTCAGACAGAATAATCGCAGACTACAGCTTAAAGGAATTATTCGTAAATACATACGTTTACCCACTACCATACCAATTTTGGTACATAAGATCATTAATGCTAGACGTTATATTAGCGCCAGTATTTTACTATGTAATTAAGTCACTAGGTAAAAAATCACTACCTATATTTGTTATAATATGGTTCTTATATCCAATATCAGAGATGTTCGGTGGAGTATGGATACTACAAATATTTAACTATCCATTTATGTTATTTGGAATAGGTGCGGCATTAGCAATAAACAAAGTAGACCTACATTTTAAATCTATAGAAGACAAACATATAGCTATTTTTGGACTAGTTTATATATTAGCGTGTGCAGTTAGAGCGGCTCTTATGTATACTGATTTACCATTATTAGATTTTGCAGAAAATGTAGTAATTTTATTTGGTGTTCCATTTATGTGGTTAATTTACGACAAAATGAGCAACATAAAAAATAAAAAAATAAGTATAGCTAAATACGGAATATTTATATATTTCTTCCATATACCGTTCCAATCTATTCTAAAAAAGATATGCTTTAAAGTATTACCTGCAAGCGAACTAAGCAGCTTAGCAGTATTCTTTGTAGCGCCTGTAATCACAATAATCGTATGTGTATTAGTGGCTATGTTCTTAAGAAGATTTATGAATAGATTCTATATGGTTCTTACTGGAGGAAGATAGATTCTATCGTTTTGAATAGGGTATTTCATTTCAATTATTTTGATCTGAAATACCTTTTTAATATTGAAGTGAGATATTCAAATTTAAAATTTACTTAAAAAAATTATTTTTTAATTATGGGGGAATTTTTTATTTTATAGAGAGGTTATTTTATTTCTGTGTCAAATTGTTAAACTGTATATTCAAAGTTGTGGGTAATTACCTGCAAATTAATTAGGAGGGGTTGCTGTGAAGAAGTTTTTTACGATTGTTGTAATTTTAGGACTGATGATATTTATGTTTAGGTCGCCAATTAGAAATATAACAGGGGGCTTAATAGATTTTGTTCAAGTTAAAGTCTTTGATAAAATTAATATTGCAGATAATTCTTATGATGAAGATAGCACTATTCAAAATGAAGACGAATTAGATGAAAGTGTATCAAATTACAGCGGAACAAGTTCATATGATAATTATCAAACCATAAAATTGGGAGAAAGTGAGCAAAATGTAATTGCAAAAATGGGGGAACCTAATAAAAAAGAAGGCAGCGAATACGGATTTGAGTGGTATGTATACAACCAAGACTTAAATAAGTTTTGCATGATAGGTATATCTAACAAAAAAGTCGTAGGATTATTCAGCGATACTATGAATTCAGCAGAATGTAGCGATATAAAATTAGGAGATACAGAAAATCAAGTTAAAAAGAATCACAAAACTTTAGACTACAGACAAATAAAAAATACGAGATATATTCTAAATGAAAATTACTACAGCATAATCAAAACTGATTCTAGTTATATCACAGTTTTTTATGACTCATTTGAAAATAACCAAGTTGTGGGAATCCAAGCTATTTCAAAACAAACAGAAGAAAGCATGGATGGAATTTACACAACTGACAGCTCTGTGACTACTGGTTTTGAAAATGTAAACAGATATTTAATCAACGTAGAAAGAAGTAAACGAGGCCTAAACACATTGTCATATGACGAAGATGCGACTTTATGTGCGCGCGCTCACAGCAAAGACATGAGAGACAATGACTTCTTTTCACATACGAACTTAAAACATCAAAATCCATTTGATAGAATGATTGCTCAGGGGATAAGTTATCAAGGAGCGGCAGAAAATATAGCAGCAGGTCAAACTAGTGCAATATTTGCTCATTATGCACTTATGAACTCAGAAGGGCATAGAGTAAATATTTTGGGAGACTATAAATATATAGGTGTAGGCGTAGTGTTTGGTGGAAGTTCAAGCATGTACCTAACACAAAATTTCTACAGATAAATAAACAATCTCAAATACAGATAAAATATTTATTATCAAAATGGATTACATATAATAACAAAAAAATTCACTACTTTCATTTTGATACCAAAATATATAAAATTAAATATTAATTGTTGACATAAGATATGAAGTGTGTTAATATAAGAGTCGATTAAGTAGACCAGATAATCGCGGGCAGCGCAAGCTGCGTGAGGAAAGTCGGAGCTCCACAGAGCAGGGTGCTAGGTAACGCCTAGTGGGAGTGATCCTAAGGAAAGTGCAACAGAAAATAACCGCCACTTTTGTGGTAAGGATGAAAAGGCGAGGTAAGAGCTCACCGTCGACTAGGTGACTAGTCGAGCCGTGTAAACCCCACCTGGAGCAAGGCCAAGATAGGGCATAAGGGATGTTGCTCGCATCCTCCGGTAGGTAGGCCGCTTGAACTTATTGGTGACAATAAGTCTAGAAAGATGATTATCAAATACAGAACTCCGCTTATAGATTTGCTTAATTAAACATGTAAGTAAACTGCAATTGTTACAATTGCAGTTTTTTTGTGCAAAAAATTGTACTTTTACTACATAAACCAGCAAGATATTCATTATTTAGTTTTAAAAAATCCCTCTTTATTGCAATAATACTACAAATATGGTATTTTAAAGCAAAGGAGTAAAAAATTAACCTATATTATAAAGGTTTTTTTAGGGAGGAAACAAATGAATATTTTAGTTACTGGCGGTGCTGGATATATTGGGAGCCACACTGCTATCGAATTAATTAATGCTGGGTATGAAGTAGTTATTGTCGATAATCTATGCAACAGTAATCCTGTTGTAATAGACAGGATTCAAGAGATTACAGGTAAAAGTGTAAAATTCTATGAAATCGATACGAGAGACAGTAAAAAACTTAGAGTAGTATTTGAGGAGAATAAAATCGATGCAGTAATACATTTTGCAGCGCTTAAGGCGGTTGGGGAGTCTGTTGAAAAGCCACTTGAGTATTACGACAACAACCTTACAAATACTATAACTGTACTAAAACTTATGAAGGAGTTTGGCGTTGATAAATTTGTATTTAGTTCATCTGCAACTGTTTATGGAAATCCAGAAACTTGTCCAATTAGAGAAGATTTCCCACTATCAACAACAAATCCTTATGGAAGTACAAAATTAATGATTGAGGACATGCTTAGAGATATCTGCAAGGCAAACAAAGATTTTAATGTTGCAATACTTAGATATTTTAACCCTATTGGCGCGCATGAAAGCGGTTTGATAGGAGAAGAACCACATGGCATTCCTAACAATTTAATGCCTTATATAACTAAGGTGGCAATCGGTCAACTAAAGCAACTTAGCGTGTTTGGCGACGATTATGATACTCATGATGGAACTGGTGTAAGAGACTACATCCATGTTGTGGACTTAGCAAATGGTCATGTCAAGGCTCTTGAAAAATTAAACCAAAAACCAGGTCTAGTTACATACAACCTTGGAACAGGAACAGGTTATAGTGTTTTAGATTTAGTTAAGGCGTTTGAAAAAGCGAGTGGAGTAGAAATTCCATACAAAATAGTTGAAAGAAGAGCAGGAGACATCGCTATGTGTTATGCTGATGCGACTAAGGCTCAAAAAGAATTAGGCTGGGTTGCTAAATACGACGTAAACAAGATGTGTCAAGATTCTTGGAATTGGCAAAGCAAAAATCCAAATGGATATCAAAAAAAGGCTCTAGAAACAGTTTAATATAACAAATACATATTAAAAATTATATTAATTAAAGGACCATCTCTATTAAAGAGTTTATATATTAAGAAAATTTAAGAAACGTTTATAATATAATTAAGATAAATTTGACTAAAACTATGGTATATATTATATATGACCAAAATTTTAGTCAAATTTACGTTTAAAAGAGGAATTATTAGGAGGAAACGTGGAATATTTAAGAATTTTAATTTTATCTATGATTCCAGTAACAGAGCTTAGGGGTGCAATTCCAATAGGAATAGCATTAAATCTAAACCCAATCGGTGTTTATATAGCGAGTGTTATTGGATCGACATTAGTTTCAATACCATTGGTACTGACTTATAGACATGTCGTGCAATTTATGAGAGAAAAAAATATATTTACAAAATTATTAAATAAAATAGATCAAAAAATAGAAAATAGTATGAAAAAGATGAAAGCGGCATCTCTTTTAGGAATTATTTTGTTTGTCGGGATACCCCTTCCGACAACTGGTACTTGGACTGCTGCAGCAATTGCATCTTTGCTTAGAATGAGGGTTATAGAAGCATTTACAGGTGTTTTCATAGGAAACTGCTTATCAGGAATTATCGTATCATTAATCTCTTACCACATAATATAACAAAAAATAGTAACAATTTCTTAATCTTTTTTAATCAAAAAAATGCAGGTAAAATATGTAAATTGTGCTAATATATTAGTGTGAGAGGGGGTAAGAGTATGAAGAAGACATTTAAGAAAATTTTTATTGTACTTTTTTCAGCAATAATTTTATTAGTAGGAACAGCACCTATCAGCAATGCAGAATCTAAATATTTGATAGTTGTAAACTCTAGAAAAAATACATTAAATTATTATGTAAATTATACTCTAGTAAGAGCTTTTAGATGTTCTACAGGAAAAGCAAGTTCACCGACACCACAAGCTAAGACAACAATAGTAAACAAGATAAAAAATAGACCATATTACCAAGGTCATATTCCAGGAGGGGCTCCAAACAACCCTCTAGGTAAAAGATGGATGGGTCTTAATTTAAACGGAACTTATGGAACTACTTATGCTATTCATGGAAATAATAATGAATCATCAATAGGTAAAAATGTTACTGGAGGCTGTGTGAGAATGCACAATAGTGAAGTTGAATGGTTATTTGACCAAGTTCCAGTTGGTACTGTTGTATTAATCAAAAATACATCAGAATCAGATGACTATATAACTAGATACTACAATATGGGCTCACTAAAAGCTGCTTGGTATACTGAAGATAACAAGAAATACTATAAAAATCCAGACGGAACTTTAGCTAAAGGCTGGAACACTATAGATGGAAATAAATATTACTTCGGTACAACAACAGGAAAATTATATACAGGTTGGTCAACTATTAATGGTAGCAAGTATTACTTCGGTAAAAATGGAGTAAGAGTAACTGGATGGCAAACAATTGACGGCAAGAAGTACTACTTCAGTCCAACAACTGGTAAACTATACACTGGCTGGAGCCAAATCGGTTCAAACACTTACTACTTCAGTAAAACATCAGGAAAATTATATACTGGCTGGAGCAAAATAGGTGGCAAGACTTATTACTTAGGTTCAGATGGTGCAAAACAAACTGGCTGGGTTACAGTTGACGGCGCTAAATATTATTTAGGCGAAAATGGTGTTAGACGTACAGGATGGCAAACAATCGGCTCACACAAATACTTCTTTGGTAAATCAACAGGCAAGTTATGTACAGGATGGGCTGAAATCGGAGGCAAAAAATATTACTTAGGTGATAATGGTGTTATGGTTACAGGTAAACAAACTATAGACGGCGTTGTATATGAATTTGATTCAAACGGCGTATTAATCACAGGTAATACTGATAATACTGATACTAATAAACCAAGTCAAGATACAACTAAACCAGACGACAACACACCAAGTCAAGACACAACAAATGATGACCAAACAACAAAAGACGATAGTTCAAAAGAAGATAATTCTCAAGAACAAAACAAACAAGAACAACAACAAGAAGAAAGTTCTAATATGTAAAATAAATTAGTTTCTTCTTTAAAATACGAATATAGATTTAACTTATAAATGCTGTCCCAGGTAAAGGGTATCCTTACCTTGGGGCAGTGTTTTTTTGAAATTGTAAGTAAATTGTAAGGTTTTATACGCCGTACTTAATTGAAATTTGATTTAGGTTAGTCTATAATAAATTAAGTAATACGAACTATTTTAATGTATTGGTTATGAATATAAGACAATTTAAAACTTAGGGGGGAATGTTGTGAAAAAATTAAATGCAATATTTAAAGTAGACAGAAAAACAATACATCAAATTTTATTATGGTTAATCGGAGGGTTGGTGCTAGTATTTTCTACAGAATTATTACTTAGAGGAAATGTAGGAGATGTAGTTACATTAGTAAAAGAAAAGCCGGGAGTTGTGCTGGCAAACTACCTTTTAATACTAATGCTTACATCGATATTCTTCTTATTTAAAAGAAAATATATGGTATATTTTATTTCCTTTGTGGTAATATTAGGAGTAGCAATTACCACTTTCTTCTTAATGAAAGTTAGAGGTATTCCACTTACTTTCTCTGATTTATACTCTATAAGAGAAGGATTAGAAATCGCAGACAAATATATAAACAAAACTATGATAATAATAGGTGTTATATGCCTAGCATTTTTAATAGTTATTGCAGTATTTTTATATAAATTAGATTGTGATACAAAGAGATTCAAATTAATAAACTTTGTGCTTATTTTTATAGTATCTATAGGATTTTTCTCAACAGTAAAATCTCAACAAGCCCAAAATATAATGCAATTTAAAAGATGGGACATACCAGCATCGTACAAATGCAACGGTTTGACGTATTCAACTGTAGATTCATGCTTAAGATATATAAGAAAAAAACCAAGTAATTACTCACAATCAAACATAGAAGAAATTAAACAAAAAGTAGATGAAGCTGCGTCAAAAGACGACAGAGTACTTAACAAAAAGAAACCAAATGTCTTATTCGTTCAACTAGAAGCGTTTATGGACCCTACTGAAGTAAAAGGAATACAATATAGCGAGGATCCAATACCAAACTTTAGAAAATTAACACAAACATACACAAGTGGTATGGCGAGCGTACCAACAACAGGAGGCGGAACTGTAAGAACAGAATTCGAAGTTATGACAGGACACAACATCGACTACCTTACACCTGGAGAAATACCATACAACACAATACTTAAGAGTAAGTATTACAACTCTGTTGCGACGACATTGAGTTCTCAAGGATACAAAACTCATGCAGTCCACAATTTCCAAGGAAATTTCTATGGAAGAAACAACGCTTATGCAAAACTAGGATTTGGAGATTTTACATCTAAAGAGTACATGAGCAACTACGAACTAAACGAAAGAGACTGGGTAAAAGACGTAATCTTAACTAAATACATCGAAAAAGCACTAGACTCAAGTGAAGGTTCTGACTTAGTATACACAGTAAGTGTTCAAGGGCACAGTAGCTACCCAACAGACGCCGAAAACTACGACTTCCCAATAAAAGTATCGGGAACTCTAGACCAAAAAGTTCTAAATCAAATGTACTACTACGTAAACCAAATCAAAGGAACAGACGACTTTGTAGGAGAGTTAGTAGATATGGTAAGCAAGAGAGACGAAGACACAATAATCTTATTCTACTCTGACCATATGCCAAAATTAAAAATATTTGAAGATGACAATTTCTATTTAGATAAATACAAAGCTCCATTTGCATTTTATGCTAACTTCGACATAGAAAAATACGATATAGACGAAATAGAATCTTACGAATTGAGTTCATTAATGTTTAAAGAAGCTGGATTAGAATACGGTCCAATGGAGAAATTCAACACATACATGAAAGACGACGCTAATTTCTCTAAAATGCAAGACCTTATAGAATACGATGTTTTATTCGGTAAATCATACTATATAGACAAAGACGAAAAACCAAAGAAAAATACTCTTAAAATGGGAGTAGAAGATATAATAGTAAACCGTATCGAAACAAAAGGAAACAAAATGATCATTCATGGAGAAAACTTTACAACAAACAGTAGAGTATACTTAAACGACAAAGCAGTAGACAAGAAATTCATAGATGAAAACACATTAGAAGTAGATAAAGTAGACAACCTAGACACAATATCTATAAAACAAATAGGACGTAACAGCGTAGTTCTTAGTTCAACAGAAGATTTCAAATATAGCGAAATGAATGCTAGCAAATAGTACAAGCTACTAAATATATTTGCTAGGTTTTAAAAAGTGGGGGATATAAAAATATCTAAATATTTTTATATCCCTTTTTTAAATTGCAAGGAAATTATATATTATATAGTTATGGACAATTTATAATTTCCAATATTTATAATAAATAAAGGCGACTTAATATTAACTTAATATTAATCTGCTAAATTAAAGATTTATGAAAATATTATGAGATTGAAAAATATTATTAGGAGGTGGAACTGATGTCCAAGACTGCAAAAAATGCGGTTATAATTATGGTGGCGACTTTACTGTCTAGAGTATTAGGATTTTTAAGGGAGACAATTCTTGCAAATTTCTACGGTACAAGCATGGTTGCCGATGTATTCGTACTTACTTTTAACATACCGGGGCTTATTATCTCTATTGTAGGTTCTGTAATCTACATGATGTACATACCGATGTACTACGACACAAAAGAGCGCCTTGGCGAAGAGGCATCGCTCAAATTTACAAACAATATACTAAATATATTATCAGTTTTCTCAATAATCGTATCGATATTGGGGATAATCTTCTCACCAGAGATAATCAAAATATTTGCGATTGGATTTACTGGGGCAAAATTTGACTTAGCTGTAAAATTCCTTCGCATTATGATGTTTGGAGTATTATTCTTATCACTAAACAAAATCCAATCATCTTTCTTACAGGTTAAAGACAGCTATTTACCGGCATCAATTGTTGGTGTTGTCTACAACTTAGTAATAATATTGGCGATATTTATAAGTGTAAAATACGGAAGTTATTACTTGGCAATCGGGGCATTAGTCGGTCTTTTTGTCCAAGTTATAATACTTCTACCTTGCATGTACAAAAGAGGATATAAATACAGTTTTTATATGAATATAAAAGACGAATCCATCATCAAGATGATTAAACTGAGCATACCTATGATGATGGGGGTTGCGATGAGTCAGCTAAATGTATACGTTGATAAAGCTTTGGCAAGTACGTTAGGCGATGGTAGATTAGCAGCGCTAAATTACGCATCAAGACTTAATGATTTTGTCGTGGCTATATTTGTAACTTCATTAATTACTGTTATCTACCCAAAATTATCTCAATTTGTAAATGAAAAAGATATAACAAACTTCAAAAAGATAATGGTAAAATCGAGTAACTGCATAATCTTAGTCGTTGTGCCGATAGTTTTTGGTGCAATATTATTAGCAGAACCAATAGTTAGAGTCCTTTTAGAAAGGGGGAGCTTCAGCCATGAATCTACTATTATGACTTCTAATGCACTTAGATTTTACGCAATCGGTATAATCGGATACGCAGTAAAAGAAATCCTAAGTAGAGGATTTTATTCATTGGGAGATACAAAAACACCGATGATAAATTCATCAATTTCCGTAATCATAAATATAATTCTAGATTTAATCTTTATAAAACCATTCAGCTACATGGGGCTTGCAATGGCGACTAGTATCTCATATATGGTTACAGTAGTTTTAATGTTCTTCAGCCTTAGAAAAAAGGTCGGTTCATTTAACGGAAAAGCAGTGGCAAAAGTGCTTATTAAATCTACAGTAGCATCAATTGCGATGTCTGTGGTTGTGCTTTTAACTTACGACAGTTTAGTTTCAGTCTTAGGATTATCATTTATAGGGGAATGTACTTCTTTAGGTGGTGCAATTTTATTAGGTGTAGTTGTATATCTAATAGCTGTAAAATTATTTAAAGTAGAAGAAGTAAAAGTACTAGAAGGAAGTATCAAGAGCTTTTTCTCTAGATAATATATAATACATACACAAATAGTTAAATTTGATTTTGGAAAAGTATGAACAGTACCAAAAAACATCCAAAAACTTATATTTCTACTTGTGTATGTAAATTTATTAAAAAATAAAATGAATTTAACGCACAACAAGTTAAAAATCTAATTAAAACGGTTGCCGACTTTAAATAAAAAGATAAAATTACAAAAAAATAAAGGGATTATTTTGGAATTAAAGTCAAAAAATAGGTCTAAATTTGTCTGGTTTGTAGAAAAAAGTTTTGAAGTGTGTTAGAATAAATAGGAAATAAAAAAATAATATTAGGGGGTGAGTGTCACAAGTTATGTTTACTGAAAAGAAAACAAAAACGACACTATCAAAAGCATTAGCTTTAGGTATGGTTGCAACTTCTGTCTCATTAGCAGGTCAAACTGCAACTGCAGACGCAACTAATAAAGAGAATACAGATACAACTTCAATATATAAAACACAAACTCAAACTTATACTACAAAAACAGGAACTGTTACAGCTAGCGCATTAAATATCAGAAAGGGACCAAGCACATCTTACGCTATAGTAGGAAGCTTAAAATCTGGTCAAACAGTTACTATAACTGAGACTGATAGTGCTACTGGATGGTACAAAATAAAAACTTCTGCAGGTGTAGTTGGATATGTAAGCAACCACTACATAAAAGTTGCAGGTCAAGTAAATACTGGTGGAAGTACTGGAGGAAATACTACTACAACTCCATCAACTACAACAAAAACAGGTACAGTTACTGCTACTTCATTATATGTAAGATCTGGCCCAAGTACAGCTCATTCTATAGTAACAACTTTATCAAAAGGTCATGTTGTAACTATAACAGGAACTGCTAGTACTGGATGGCATCAAGTAAAAACAGCTACTGGAAAAAGTGGATATGTTGGACCAAACTATATAAAAGTATCATCAACAACTTCTGGAGATACTAACACTGGTTCAAATAACTCACAAACTGGTGTTTATGTAGTACAAAGTTACTCAACTATATCAAAAGTTGGTAAAGTTAACACAAATTCATTAAACGTTAGAAGTGGACCATCTACATCTTACGGTGTAAAAGGAAGTGTTACAAAAGGTAATGTAGTAGGTATATTAAAACAATACAGCAACGGTTGGTACGAAGTTAAATTAGCTAACGGAACAACTGGATGTGTTAGTGGAAGCTACTTAACAATAACTTCAGGAACTTCTTCAGATATAACTTCTGGAAGTACTTCAGGAAGTACAAACACTGGAGGTAATACAGGAACAAGCACAAATGTAAGTGCAAAAGTTCAAGCTGTTGTAAATATGGTTAAAGCACAAGTAGGAAAACCATATGTATGGGGTGCTACTGGACCAAGCTCTTTTGACTGTTCAGGTCTTACTTATTACTGCTACAGAAATGCAGCTGGAATAACTCTTAATAGAACTTCATCTGCTCAAGCATCAAACGGAAGATATGTCAGCAAAAGTAACTTACAACCAGGAGACTTAGTATTCTTCAACAGTGGAACAAGTACTATACGCCACGTTGGTATGTATGTTGGTAATGGACAATTCATCCATGCTCCAGCTCCAGGTCAAAGAGTTAAATACGAAAACTTATATTCTTCTTATTACGTAAGAGGATACGTAACAGCTAGAAGAATAATTGGATAATAAAAATTTTTATTAAGACTACAAAACTACTATTCGAAATTAAAAGAATAGTAGTTTTTTGTGGTCTTTTTTTGCGTTTCAGAGAATATACCATGTTTATGATTCATAAAATTTATTACTAGACAAGTAATTGGAGGAAATAGGTATGGTAAATATTATGAGTGGATTAAGAGATAACAAGGTAAAAAATATGAGGTTTTTCTTAAATTATCCGAAAATCGAGGTGAATGATGAAGACGAGGAAGTTCAAGAATTTGCGGAAATTGTAAATAAGTCTATCTTAAATGAAATAAATATTTTTGAAGAGGTAGTAATTTACACTTATCACGAGGAAAACATAATAGGAAATATAAATGCTATTTCTGAATACAACGTAGCATTTAACAAAGGAAATATAATTAGTGTGCCTATGGAATTTTCGCAAATCATTGGCCTGACTGATATTAGCCATATGTACAGCTATAATTATGATTTTAATTTGATGAAGAGAATTACTTTGGAGGATCTTTTTAAGAAAGATGTGGATTTTGAAAAGGTAATTCAAAATTATATAATGGAAGAAGTTTATGAAATTCTGGATAAATATGCGAGCTACATCACCTATGATATATATGAATTGATGATGGAATCTATCTATATTTGTGATGATCCTGTTTTTTATTTTAATGGGATAGAACTGGTTATTTGTATATCTAGTTTTGAACTGACAAGCCAAGTTTGTAACTTGATTGAATTTCCTATATCTTTTAAGAAACTTAAAAATATTTTGAGCGATTATGCTTTGAAAAATATAATTTTATATTAGATTTTAGACGGGGTGATTGTAGAAATGTTTGTAAAATATAATAGAGAACTAGCGGCAAAGTACGCCAGAGATTGGGCGTTAGGAAGAAATCCAGATTATCAAGATTATGAGCATTGGGGCGGAGATTGCACCAACTTTATTTCACAATGCATCCATGCTGGGGGTATACCTTTTGACCATCATGGAGAAGATATATTAAAGCAGTGGTATTGGTATAGCGATATGAATAGAGCACCTAGTTGGACAGCTGCCGAGCCTTTTTATAAATACATCACTAAAAACAACACAAAAGACACACAAAATTTTGGAATTTACGCCATGGAAGTTGAGTACAACGAGTTACAAATAGGTGATATTGTACAACTTCTATATGAAAACGACTTAGCATATCATAATATGATGGTCACAGATGTTATCTTAGATGGAGAGTTTTTAGTAGACTATTTAATATGCCAACATACTTACGATTTACTTGATTATCCACTTAGTATGAAAGAAGGACAAAAACGCTATATAAAAATTTTTGGATATTATGATTAATAATGGGTTAAAATGTTAATAATATTTGAAAAATGCCTTTCTTAATGATAAAATTACCTTATAATATATAATGTAATATATGCTTTATATTAACTTAATCCAAAGCATATTTAAATTAACCTAAAATGGAAAGGTGAATTCAGTGACAAATAAAAGAACAAATAATAACAATAAAAACGGCAGTAGAACTGCTCAAACAAGAAACACACAAAACAAAAGACCGCAAACAAGAACTACAAATAAAACGACTAGACCAAGAAAAAATAAAAGAAAAAAGGGCTTACATAGAAGAAAATCAGCAATTAAAAGAAGGAAACAACTAATAGTTTTAGTTGCTTTAATTGCAGTAATCTCTATAGTAGGTATTATTACTAAAAGGACTGTAACATTTGTGAGTTCAATTTGGCCAAATGTAATAGCTATGAAAAACTCTATGACAGGTGGTGCAGTAGACACATCACATGTAGACACTAACGAACAATATGACGTAAGTGACGAAAAACAACAAACACTAGAAATAAGACACAACGTATTTATAGATGTAGGCTGTGGTGGTAACGAAACAGGATATGTTACAAAAAGCAACATAAAAGAAAAAGACTTAAACCTAGAAATTGCTAAAAAAGTGGCAAAAGAACTTGGAAGACAAAGCGACATAAACGTAATAATGTCTAGACAAGAAGACGTATATATGAGCCCAGACGAGAGAAAATCTCTAGCATCAAGCCAAGATGCCGAAGTTTTTGTATCTATCCACATGGCAGCAGAAAGTACAGGTAAAGCCGAGGGACTAGAAACAATATACAGCTCTAGTGCGAAAAATGGTTCAGCAGATTTTGCAAGCCTTATGCAAACTTCAATAGCGGCCTTTGTAAAGACTGAAAGCAGGGGAACAAGTGCTTACGATTTGAGTGTATTAAGAGATAACAGTATGCCTTCTATATATATTCAATGTGGCTTTTTAAGTAACTCTAATGACGAGAAAAATTTAAAAGACGAAAACTACCAAAATGAATTAGCAAAAGGTATAGCACAGGGAATATTAACTTATATAGATGCCAAAAAATAAAAAAGGAAGTGCTGATATGGCTGATTTAGAAATAAAGAAAATTTTAATTGAAGAATCTTTGAGAAAAAATCAAATGTCGCAAATTTTTGATGTTGTTTCAAATGAAAAAATGGTCTTTTTTAGATCATTACAAGCATATAAAAACAACAAATTTTTACTAGGCATAATACTAGATGAATCTGCTTACACAACTATTACAATTTTCTTCGGAAAAGTAGCAGACGAATCTAAAAAGGACATAATAATAAAACTAATAAATGAATTAAATGGAATACATAACGTAGAAAAGTTTGTCCTAAACAGAAATGACGAACTTTTAGTTCAAATCCCATACGTCTCTTTATCACAAGATTTTAATGGAGATGTAGCAATAGATTTATTGAGAACACTTTATCATATGCTTGTTCACAATGCATACGACAAGTTTGAAGAAATCTTAGGGGAAAGCATGTACAACAAGATATAAAGATGTGCTTTAGATCAAATTAAATACAATTCAAACTAAATACGATTTAAACAAAGAGTAATTTGAACTATAAATTAAGTATAAAAAAGGTCAATTTTAGATATATATCTAGAATTGACCTTTTATAACAGATAGGTAATTTATACAGTAATACTAACTTCTATTTAACAGTATATAGATAATTGTATTAATTTAAAATTGAGTATAAAACAGTAGTATAAAGCAAGATTAGATTTATTTCGATGGGGGAAAAATTTATGGAAGAGAGCTTTTTGGTTTCGAGAAAATATGAAAATAACTTAGATATTAAAAAAAGAAAAGAGCAAGGGATTTATTATACACCGTTTGTTGTGGTGGAATATATATTAAGGCAGACATTAAAAAATATCAATGTCGTAGAGGAGCCATATCCCAAAATCCTCGACATGTGTTGTGGTTGTGGCAACTTTATGCTCAGGGCTTATGATATACTATACGAAAAGTTTTTAGAAAATATAGATAATTTAAAACGTAAATATGGACAAAACTTTATTTCAGAGGACAAAATAAGCCTACATATTATAGAAAATTGTATATTCGCTGTAGATACAGACAAGGACGCACTAGATATATTCAAAACTCAACTTTTGCTGAGGTTAAAAGCCGAACTAAAAGAAAGGTACAGAGATAAACCACTAATAGGTGACGACGATATAAATGATATATTGTTTGAAACATACGAAGGCAAATTTAATATATTTTGTGGTGATAGCCTAAAAGCTAACTTGGAGGCTATTTTTAAAGTTCAAAATTTTGACTATATCGTTGGGAACCCACCTTATATTGGGCAAAAGGTGCTCGATAATGAATACAAGAAATTTCTCTATAAAGAGTTTGACGAAGTATATAAAAATAAAGGGGATCTGTATTTTTGTTTTTATAAGAGAATACTAGACTTGCTAAAAGAAGATGGAACTGCGGGAATTATTACGCCTAGGTATTTTATGCAGAGTCCATCGGGAAAACACCTCAGAAAGTACTTAATAAACAATGCAAAAATAGAAAAAATAATCGACTTTCTGGGTGCAAATCTTTTTAAAGGACTTGGAATTGCAAGCTGTATTGTGATTTTTGAGCATAAAACGAAGACAACACAAAATAAAAATTTAGAATTATACAAAATAATCGATGAAAATATAAATATAAAGAAAATCGCCAACTTAGAGGATTATTTAAAGGGCGATAATTTCAAAAAAATAATAGTAAATACAAATTCACTTGGAGAGAATTGGTTGATGCTCGATGAGGCTGAGTTTGAATTCTACAACAAAATAAAAAGTAAGTGCCAATATTTTTTAGAAGAGATTTGTGAGAGTTTTCAAGGTATAATCACCGGTTGTGACAAAGCTTTTGTAGTTAAAAAAACAAACGAGGATATAGACAAAATAGATGAAAAACTACTAAAAAACTGGATAAAAAATAAAGACGTTGAAAAATACATAATAAACAATTCACAATATAAATTGATATATTCTAATGATATACAAAACGAAGAAGATTACCCATTTGTCATAAATAAGTTTCTGATGCCATACAAGCCAAAGCTACAAAACAGGAGAGAATGTATAAGAAATAGCAGGAAGTGGTATGAACTGCAATGGGGAAGAGAAAAACATCTATTTGAACAAAAAAAGATAATGTACCCTTATAAATCACGCAACAATAGATTTGCAATAGATATAGACAACAGCTATGGCAGTGCCGATGTTTACTCGTTTTACATAAAAGATAAATACAAAAACGAATTTTCATATGAGTATTTAGTGGGGGTTTTAAATACAAAAACATATGATAAATATTTTAAAATAATAGGCAAAGAAATGGGCAAAAAAATATTTGACTACTACCCAAATAGAGTTATGAAACTAAAAATATTTAAAGACGATAATTATAAAGAAATAGAAAACTTGTCAAAAGAAGTGATAGACCTTTCAAGGCAAAAATCAAATGTAATAAAACAACTAGATCAAAACGAAAAACAGCATCCAAAAGAGCGTGCGACACTAGACCACATGAATGATATAACTAGCGACAAAGACCTTATGGAAATACAAGACAAAAAAATTTCGCTCTTAAAAGAAAAAGATTACCTTGAAAAGAAAATCGATTTCATAGAAAATATAATAGAAGAAAGAATTAAAGAATCGTTAAATTTAGAAACATAACACTAATTTGGATTTTATATTAAAAAAATTAGGTGATGTAAATGAAAGGTTTAGTTTTAGAAGGGGGAGGCACAAAAGGTGCTTACCAATTAGGGGCATATAAAGCTTTAAAAGAATTAGGTATCGAGTTTGATGGGATTGTTGGAACATCAATCGGGGCATTAAACGCAGCATTCTTAGTTCAGGGGGACTTTGAAACAATGCAAGATATCTGGTTAAATAGGGATTATAGAAGTTTTATGGATATAGAAGAAGATTTCTATGAAAAATACAAAAACGTAGAATTTAAAGCAAAAGATATAAATGTCGTTATAAATCTTATGAATAAAGCCAGAAAAAACGAAGGCATAGATATAACGCCACTTAAAAATTTACTAAAAGAAAATATAGACGAAGAGAAAATAAGAAAGTCATCTAAAGATTTTGGGTTAGTAACTGTCTATCTTGACAAAAAAATAGTGCCACAACATCTTATGAAAGAAGACATACCAGAGGGGAAATTGGTTGATTATTTAATAGCAAGTTCAAGCTTACCTATATTTCAGTTAGAAAAATTTGAAGACAAACGTTATTTAGATGGCTTTTTATCAGATAATACACCAGTTGGGTTATTGGCGAATAAGGGATATGATGATATAATAGTAATTAGATTATCGAATGATGTCGCAGGAGATAAAAATTTGCAAAAATATGCAGATTTAAAACTAACTGTAATAAAACCATCAATGGTTTTAGGGGGGTCTTTAAATAAAGACAAAGACCATATGGAGAAATTAGCCAAACTTGGTTATATGGATACAATGAAAGTATTCAAAAGATATGATGGAGTAAAATATTACTTTAACGCAGACTTCATATATGATGAAGAAACTTGCTTTAATGCGATAACTAATATAGACATAAAAACTATAGAAGATATATGCAAAATACTAAAAATAAAGAGAGAACCGAGCTTGAGAGTTTTATTAGAAGAAATTGTTCCACAGCTTGGAGAAATCCTTCATTTAGAAAAAGAATTTACATATAAAGATATTTTTTACAGTATATATGAAAGAAAACTTGAGGAAAATAATATAGACGTTTTGAATTTATACGATTTTTCAAAGGTTATAGACTTGGTCAATTCAAAAATTGAGCCAGTTGACTACGATTATGAAAATAATGATAATAAACCCATTATTTTATTAAATAAAAAAGAAAAAAATGAAAAGGCGATAATAAATAAACTGCTTAATGATTTTAAAAATCAAAGTTTGAGAAAAATGCCTATATAAATTTTTGTGTGTATTAATTAGGAGGTACAAAATGGAAAAAACAGTAGTAATAAAAAACGCAACAGGATTACATGCTAGACCAGCAGGAATGTTTGTTAAAAAAGCATCTGAATTCACTTCAACAGTTGAAGTATTAGCTAAAGGAAAAACTGTAAACGCTAAATCAATCATGGGAATAATGAGCTTAGGTTTAGGACAAGGTGAAGAAATAGTTGTTAAAGCTGAAGGTGCAGACGAAGCTGCTGCAGTAGATGCATTAGTAGAATTAATCGAAAGCGGATTTGGTGAATAAAAGTCCAAATCTATATACAATATAAAACCTGGGGAAACCCAGGTTTTTGTATCAATAAACTTTGGAAATCATCACAGATAATCAACTTAGATAAAGAAATCGTTATTCTAAAAATACTTTAGAATAGATTTTTTTGAAATGCATATACGGAAATTATACATATAAATAATTTTAAGATGAAAATAATCTCCTATGTGTTATAAAACTAATTTCATATATAAGAAAAAAATCAGAGAAAATAAGGCAAAAATAATAAATAATATATATAAAAAGGAAGCAAGGGTATATTTTAGGAGGAATAAATATGTTTAAAGGAACAGCAGCATCACCAGGTATTGTGCTTGGGAAAGCGTTAGTATTAGAACATAACGAATTAATAATAGAAAAGAAAGCGATATCAGATATAGAAGCAGAAGTTGCAAGATTAAATGATGCAGTTGCTATATCAAAAACTGAACTTGAAAAAGTAAGAGACAAAGCAAAAGTTGAATTAGGGGAAGAAGAAGCTCAAATCTTTGAATCTCACTTATTAGTTTTAGAAGATCCAGAACTATTAGGTTCTACAATAGATAAAGTAAAAACTGAAAAAGTTAATGCAGATTTCGCATTAAACGAAATAAAAGAAATGTTTGTAGGTATGTTTGAAGCTATGGACAACGAATACATGAGAGAAAGAGCAGCAGACATAAAAGACGTTACAAACAGAATCTTAAGACATTTACTAGGTGTTAAAATAGTTGATTTAGCTGCATTAGAAGATGAAGTAGTTTTAGTTGCACACGACTTAACTCCATCAGACACAGCAACTATGGACAAAAAGAAAGTTCTAGGTTTCTTAACTGATATCGGTGGTAGAACTTCTCACACAGCAATAATGGCGAGAACTTTAGAAGTTGCTGCAATAGTTGGTTTAACTGATGCAACAGAAAGAATAAAAGACGGAGATTTCGTAGTGTTTAACGGGGACACTGGCGAAGTTATAATAAACCCAGACGAAGAAACAATAGCTAAATACTCACAAATGAAAAAAGAATTTGAAGAGTACAAAAAATCACTAGAATTATTAAAAGGACAAGCATCTGTTACAACTGATGGCAAACACGTTGAATTAGCAGGAAACATAGGAACTCCAAACGACGTAGACGGACTAATCAAAAATGACGCAGAAGGTGTTGGACTTTACAGAACAGAATTCTTATATATGGATAGAACTGATTTCCCAACAGAAGATGAACAATACGAAGCATATAAAGCAGTACTTGAAGGAATGAGCGGAAAACCAGTTGTAATAAGAACTTTAGACATAGGTGGAGACAAAAAACTTGACTACCTACAAATGGACGAAGAAATGAACCCATTCCTAGGATACAGAGCAATCAGACTTTGCCTAGACAGAAAAGAAATATTCACAACACAATTAAGAGCTTTATATAGAGCAAGTGTTCACGGAAAACTAAGAATAATGTTCCCAATGATATCTTCACTAGAAGAATTACTACAAGCAAAAGCAGTATGCGAAGAAGTAAAAGCAGCACTAGACAAAGAAGGAATAGCTTACTCAAAAGACGTAGAAGTAGGTATGATGATAGAAGTGCCATCAGCAGCAGTAATATCAGACGTACTTGCAAAACACGTTGATTTCTTCTCAATAGGAACAAACGACCTAATCCAATACACTTGTGCAGTAGACAGAATGAACCAAAAAATAAGCTACCTATATAACCAATTCAATCCAGCAGTATTAAGATTAATAAAAATGGTTATAGAAAATGCACACAAAGAAGGAAAATGGGCTGGAATGTGCGGAGAAGCAGCAGGAGACCAAAGAATGATACCAATACTATTAGGATTTGGCCTTGACGAATTCTCAATGAGTCCAATATCAATACTACCAGCAAGAAAATTAATAAACTCAGTAAGCCAAGCTGACATGAAAGCATTTGCGGACAAAGTATTAGAACTTGGAACAGCACAAGAAATAGAAGCATTCATAGCTGAAACTTTCAAATAAATTTTAACATAAGTTAAGCTATCAAAATCAAAACACGATAATTAATAGCATTAACTTAATGTATAAAATAGACACCAAAACTTAATATATAAAGTATTTATAAGTATTTGTAACAACTTAATATATAAAGTATTTATAACAACTTAACATATAAAGTATTTATAACAACTTAACATATAAAATAGTTACAAAAATTTTATATACAAAATAGTTACCGAAAAATTTATATAAATTTTTATAAGTGTGGAGAAAAAATAGACAAAAACTCTATTTTAAAACTTCACACTTTTTTTGCCCAAAAACAACAATTACACATTAAAACCAAATTAATAAACCAAATTAATAAACCCAATTAATAAACCCAACTAATAAATCCAGCTAACCAACCTAAAGTAACATAATAAAACCCAGTCACTCATCTTAAACATAAATCAGTGATATACAACCTCCCCAGCCATTATTACTCTATTTAATAACTTTGTGACATAATACAAGTAGTATTGTTTTAATATATATTGTAGAAGTATACCTTCCCCAGCAATTATTACTCTATTTAACAACTTTGTGACAAAACACAAATTATATTGTTTCAATATACATTGCTGAAATATACTTTCCTCAGCCATTATTACTTTATTTAATAACTTTGTGATAAAACACAAAATCATATCACGTCTATATATATTTCAAAATATAGAATTTCATATATTTTAATAAAATATGTCCATATTTAACTAAGTTTATATTTAACATCGATGCCTTTATCTCTTATTACTCCTATTATATAATTAATATATATTATATAATTAACATATAATAGTATTTATAATTAACATTGATGCAAGTTTAGGTTTAATATATATAATTTTATTTTTAGAAAAGGAATTCTATTGATCTATTTTGGATTTGCTGTTTTGTTATAGCTAAATTTTTTGTAGAAAACTGTATAAATAAATCATTTAATATTTTGATTCCTCTATATTTTTTCATCATAAACAAAAAGCAATGCCATGATAAATAGTTGTTCAAATATTTAGTTGCTACTCCATGGAAGTTTGAAAGCCAGTGAGAAAGTTTTATATGATACATAAATACATGATGCACGCTATAAACTGGAGCACTCATACGGCTATTTGCTTTTTTAAATTTGATATTAAGTTTTCGAGCAACATCACTATATAATCCTCCTTTAAAGGCGCACAAAGTTGCATTTTTATCTAACTTATCATTAAAGAAGAATAACATATCTTGATATTTTATATCATTATTTGACACTATATTTTGATATTTTGTAATATTATATAGCAATTTATTTTGATATTTTACTTTATTGCATGAGTTTAAAAAAGATGTCTTAAAATAAGAGTTTTCAATTATTCTTGTAAGTACATGACCGTTTTTGTCTATAGCAGTGTTGATTTTTGTCTGGACTAGTTTAACATATTTTTCAGGGTGTTTTACTAAACGGTTTGAATTTCTAAAGGTCCAACCTACACATTGTGACAAATCTCGGTATTCAAAGTTATGGAAATATCTTTCTTGATCAATACTTTTTTTAGGACTTTTTCCTTTGAAAGATTCATTTAAATTATACTCATCAGCATATACTATTCCCTTAAAGGTCTGATTTCTCAATGATAAATTTAATATATCTAAAATTCTGTGACGCATAAAAAATGATGTTGGAACGCTAACAGAAACTTGTTCAGCACAATATTTTATAGTTCCACCTTCTATCATAAAACGACAATAATTGAGCCATTTATCGAGACTTAATTTAGTGTTAGAAAGAGGGCTGAAGCTTCTTTCATCAAACGTAGTTCTACAATTTTTGCAAATATATCTTTGGCGATTATTTGTAATTCCATTTTTATTTGAGTCGGAATGGCCACATTTTGGGCATGTTAAGTAGTTATTATGAATATTATTTGATTTATCATTTAAATTTAAACTATTTCTTTTGTAATAAGAACTTTTTACTTTATATTGGATTATTGAAATTAAAGATTCAAAGTCACTTTTATTTAAGTTTTTGGTGATAGATTCAAAATCATCTGTAGTAAACACGCCCTGATGTTTTTTATTAAACATATTTTCCCTCCTTTTTGCACAAAATTTATATTAAAATTTGTAAAATATAGCATTTAGGTTATTTCTAATGGAATTATGTCCAATTTTAGGGAGTATATTCACAATTTTGGTCAGTATATTTACATTATCACAAAGTTGTTAAAAAGAGTAGTAATGGGGTTGAGGGATATGTGTATAGTGATTATTAATAGGTATGAATAGATATGTATTTATTGTATTTATTATATTTATTATATTTATTATATTTATTATATTTATCACAAAGTTGTTAAATAGGGTAATAATAGTGTGAAAGGTATATATAACTGTTAATGGATAGTATGCATTAATAGCGAAAGTTAAATTATATACAAAAAGTTTTTGAGGTTCCACTAACAGGAATGTATATAATATATGTTAGATGAAATTAATAGTGCCCTTAATGAGGATGGTGTTTAGTGGCATAGACGCCTGTCCTTTACAATAAATTTACAATATTTAATCTCCAAATATCCAAGAGAGGATGTTTGGAGATCTTTTTTTACTAAAACTCTTCAAATGCGATTTTGTTTTTATTTGCATACCAGTGTGCGTAGGAGTCTTTTTTACCGTGGATAACTAAGTTAGGGCAGTTTTCGAATGCGAATCTGCTTATGGATGTTATCGCTGGAGGTATTACTACTTTTTTTAGGTTAGTACAGTTGGCGAATGCGTATTCTTCAATGTTTTGAATCGTTTTTGGTAGTTTTATTTCGTTTAAATTTATGCAGTCGGAAAAAACTCTCGAACCGATAAATTTTAACCCGTAATTTAGGCTTACGGTTTTTAAATTAGTACAACCTGAAAATGCTGTATTTTTTATGTAAGTTACTCTTTCTGGAAGTTTAATTTCATTTAGTGATTTGCAATTATTAAAAACTCCAGAAGATATAGATTTTAGGTTTTTAGGTAATTTAGCATTTTTTAAATTTATACAATTTGAAAAGGCACCTTGTTTAATTGACAAAATCGAATCCGGCAATTCAATTTCTTTTAAACTTAAACACATCGAGAATGCTCTAGATCCGATTGATGTGATATTAGGTGAAAATTTTACTCTTTCTAAGTCTATACAGTTGAAAAATGCTAAATCATTTATTAGTTCTACGTTGTCAGGTATATAAATTTCGCTTAGTTTTGAACAATACCCAAATAAATATTTATCTAAAATTTTTAAATTAGGCGGCAAAGATATAAATTGTAAATTGTTACATTTAAAAAACACACCTTCATCCATAGTTGTAATGCTATCTGGCATATCAACACTCGATAAATTGCTGCAATTTTTAAATACGTATTTTCCAAGGCTTTTAAGTCCATTTGGAAGGGTAACGTTTTTTAAGTTTGTACAATTAGAAAAACATTCTTCAGAAATTGAGTTCAACTTATTTGGAAACTTTATTTCACAAAGAGAAGTACATCCGTCAAAAAGTCTTTCGCCAAGTTTGTCTATATTTCCTAAAAACATAACATCTTCCAAAGCAGTACAATTGGAAAATGCCTCCCTTTCGATTGTAGATATATTATCTGGTATATTTAGTGATTTTAAATTTGTGCAATCTGAAAATCCTAAATAGGGTATAGTGTCGACATTTCTAGGAATAGATATACTATGAACTTTTTTATTTACACAGCTTACATTTTTATTTATTATAAATAGATTTCTTAGATTTTGAGGGTCATTTGCGGCTAGGTCATCGTTTAAATTCCCATGTAAATCATTGAAAACTCCCATTGTATTCCTCCTTACAAGACCGATATTAAATAGATCAATCTTTTTAATTAGTTTAAAATTATTTAATAATATTCAGTTTATGTTCATCAATATCCTTCTAATTAGAGCAATATTTGACTTATTTTAAGCATAATTATATGCACAAAATTACACATAAAACATCTTGTTTAGTGCTAGTAATAATTATTAATAGCTTTTTTATAACTCATAGAAAATTAAACCTTACTCTAAAATCAACTTTGATGACAAATCATCCATCTGAATATCAATGGACTTATATTTTTTCAGTATATCTTTAAGTAATAAAATCGAATCCGTAATATTTTTATCCTTGTGATAGACTAAGCTAAAATGTCTATTCCATTCATCAGTTGTATTATAAATAACGTTCATTCTATGTTCTAATATGTCCTTTTGCATAACACGCATCGGCATAAGTGCAAGGCAGTGATTGTTTATGACAGCATGTCTGATAGTGTCTGGAGAACTTGCCTCCCAGACTATTTTTACATTTAAGTTGTGGAATTTCAGAAAATCATCGAGAAGTTCTCTAGTGCCGCTTCCTTTTTCACGAACGACGAATTTTTGGTTTTCTAAATCACTTAAACAGATGTCACTTTTATTCGCCAAAGGATGATCAATCCCGCATACCAAAACTAAGTAATCATCTATCATAGGAATGCTTATTAGGTCGCCTGATTTAACTTTTCCCTCAACTATAGCGACATCCAAACTAGAATCAAGTAGTTTTTGCTCGATAATACTTGTATTATTTACAAAGGCAAATGTATCTAGGTTTGGATTGATTTGTTCTAAATCATTTATTATATCAGAAAGCAAAATCGCCCCGACAGTAAGAGAGGCACCAATTCGTAAGCTCTCTTTTTGGTAATTTTCCTTCATAGAAATCTCCAAAGCATCGTATTGTTCAACCAAGTTTTTTGCTTTAAAAAGAAGATATTTCCCCGCATCTGTTATAAATAACTTTTTTGAAAGGCGTTCGAATAACTTAACACCATAATGTTCTTCAAGTTCCCTTATCGCTTGGCTAACTGTGGGCTGAGTTATATACAGTTTCTTTGCTGCCAAGTTCATCTTCTTGCATTCTGCAACAGTTATGAAAATTCTCAAATGTCTTATAGTCATAAAAATCCTCCCTTTTTAATCTAATTATATAAAATATAGAGAAGTGTTATCAATAGGTTTTACCTATAATAATTATAAAATACTATAACTTTTAAAATATATTTTATAGTGATACAATTATTATCAAAGGGTTAGAAAAATATGTAAAATACAAAAATAACCATAATATAACTAGATACAAAGTGCACTTTAACAAAATAAATTTACAAAAATAAATAATAAATGGTATTATTAAGGAGGATAAAATGTCAGCATTAACAATAAGTCCAGAAGAAGTAAAGAGAGTGAAAGGATTAGGGTTTTTGAACAATAAAGGGACTGATAATTTTTCAGCAAGAGTATTAACAGTAAACGGGAAAATAACTGCGGCTCAACACAGATGTATAGCAGAGGCAGCAGAGTTATTTGGAAATGGAACTATAACTTTTACAACTAGATTATCTATAGAAGTTCAAGGTATACCATTTGACAAAATAGAAGATTTCAGAAATTACATAGCAAAAGAAGGATTACAAACTGGTGGAACAGGGGCAAAAATTCGTCCAGTTGTATCATGTAAGGGGACAACTTGCCAATATGGTAGATTAGATTCTTTCAAAATATCTGAAGAAATGCACCACAGATTTTATGAAGGATACAACGGGGTAGCTCTACCACACAAATTTAAAATGGCAGTAGGCGGATGTCCAAACAACTGCATGAAACCAGATTTAAATGATGTTGGGATAGTAGGACAATTAGTGCCAATCCACGACATCGAAAAATGCAAAGGATGTAAAAAATGCAAGATAGAACAAGTATGCCCAATGCATGCATGTAAAGTTGTGGATAAAAAAATTACTAGAGACACAAGTATATGCAACAACTGTGGCCGTTGTGTCGGAAAATGTCCATTTGGAGTAGTCGATGAAGGAACTCCAGGATACAAAATCTATGTCGGCGGCAGATGGGGTAAAAAAATATCTATCGGTAAACCATTAAGTAAAATATTTACAGACTTAGATGAAGCATTAAATGTTATCGAAAAAACTATATTACTATTTAAAGATCAAGGAATAAAAGGTGAACGTTTTGAAGAAACAATCAAACGTATTGGTTTTGAAAACGTAGAAAAACAACTATTATCAGATGATTTATTAAATAGAAAAGAAGAAATATTAAATCCTGAAGAAGCATTAGCTAAATAGAAGTCTAATTAAATAAAATAAAAAATTAAGAAAGGTTACCGCATAATTATTTGCGATAACCTTTTATTAATTATTCACGTATTTATAATTCCAAAGCAGAAACCATTAAAAATATTTATCTGGAACCCAAGAAATAACATAATCATAATCTGTTTTTATTTTTGGATTTAATATTTTAAATCTTCCTTTAACCATTTGTTCTTCTAATACACTGTATAAATGACAAAGTGCAATACCCATATCTATCTTATTTATATCTCTATTTTTTGTGTTGTAAAAATGAAGTCCATCATCATTTAGCACAACTCTCCAAGGTTGACTATTTAAAGAAGATGGAGCAAGACGAACTGCCTCCAATGCATCGCCATATATTCCTGCATCTTTTTTAGTAAGAGGAGTATAAAAATCATTTTTATGAAATAATTTGCCAAATGACTCCCTTTTGTTGTGGTTGCTACCGATTAAAAATCCTATAGGACTTCTTCTTCCGCCTTCATAACCAACAGGTGCCACAACAGGCAATATGTAACCATTTTTCAAATCAACTGCTTTAGCAAACTTACCTTTGTTGAAAGTTCCTCCAAGCCAAACCGTACCAAGCCCTAGTGAGGTGCAATATAAGATTACTTTTTCAAAAGTATATCCCAATGCCTCAAGTGCAAAAGGCTTATTTTCACAATAAGCAGCTAAAAAGTAACTTGGATTTTTGATAACTCCATATGTACCAAGTTTCTCTTTGTGATAATCGTCTGGTTTTAACAGTTTAATATTAATCTTTTTGTTAAATGGATTTGTGACTTCATCGATATAAGTTTGGATTTGTTCCAAAATAATGTCGTCTATCGGCTCATTATTATAAGTCCTGACAGAGTGTCTACTTTTTATAACTTCAAACATAGTTTGTTTCATATGATATACCCCCTTAATCTACACAAGTATAATGTAAGGAAAGTTGAATTTTAAACATTTTTAAAATATAAATTTCCTTATAAACAAATTATACCATGAAAAAATTAATTAAAAATTAATTATTGAATAAAATGTAATATAATCAAATATCAAAGTAGTTAGATTGGGATAAAAAGTAAAAAGATATTAAATCATGCTATAATATATACTAAGATTTATAAAGAGTTATTAAAAAATATACTGAAAATATATGGTTAAAACGACCATATAAACTTCATTATGGAGGGGTTGAAATGTTTAGATTGCCGTACAATAAGTTTCAAAAAGCAGTGGAAATTATAACACTTGTGTTGATTTTATGCCAAATAGTATATTGTGCAGTTTTTTATCCACAGCTACCAAGCAAAATTCCAACACATTTTAATTTTGCAGGAGAAATCGATGGTTGGGGAGGCAAAAGTTCAATATTAGTACTCCTTGCAGCAACTATAGGGCTATATATAATGTTGACTGTAACTTTATTTTTTCCAAGATTATGGAATGTGCCAGTTAAAATCACAGATCAAAATAGAGGAGTAGTATTTAAGTATGTAATAAACATGGTATTATGGGATAAACTTCTTATAGTTGGTTGCTTTTTCTATATGACTTATTGCTCAGTTTCATCAGTTGCAATGGGTTGGTGGTTTACACCATTTCTTTTAATAAGTGTTTTGGGCGTAACTTTTTACTATACGATTAAATTATTTTTGATTAGATAAATGAAAGTATATTAAATAGTATATAAATGCAAAAGTATTGAAAATTAGATAACTGAGAGTATATTAAAAATTATACAAATAGACAAATATTAAAGCGAATTTAATTAAATACTATCAAATGATAAATTTTATAAATAACATTAGTAGAGAATAGGGAGAAGAATATGAAAAATTACGATGCTTATATTTTTGATTTTGACTACACATTAGCAGATGCGACAAATCCTGTTGTCGATAGTTTTACCTATGCGCTTGAAAAAATGAATCTTGAAAAATCAAGTCGACAAGATATAATAAACACAATCGGGATTCCAATAGGTAAGTCATATACAATTTTGACAGGGGACGACTCAGAAGAAGGAATAGCTTTATTTAAAAAATATCAAAAAGAAAAATCAGACGAAATAACAGTACCAAACACTGTTTTTATAGGTCATGCAAAAGAGGTCCTACAAACATTAAAAAATAGAGGTAAAAAAGTAGGAATAGTTTCATCTCGTTGGGGACAACGTATAAACGACATTTTTGAAAATTTAAACTCACGAGAACTTATAGACTTTATAATAGGGACAGAACATGTAGAAAATTACAAACCAAATCCAGAAGGATTATTCAAAATGATAGATATGATGGATGCCAAAAATCCACTTTACATCGGTGACAGTTATATAGATGCCGAGGCAGCACAAAATGCCAAAGTAGATTTCGTCGGAGTCACAACAGGAACAACTCCAAGAGAAAAACTAGAATCTTACCCACATGTAGCTGTATTAGATGATTTAAAAGACCTTTTAGATATATAAAATTTTATATAAATTATTGAATATATAAATTATAAATAGAGCTTAAAATCAGTAGCATAAATAGGAAAATATTGATTATCATGAATTATAAAATTTAGTATTAGACTACAAAGATAAAGGAAAAATAAGGAATATATTTCTTGACTTTTTTATAAAATTTGAGCTAAAATTAAAAGTGAATCGAGTAGCAAAATGCGTAAATCCAGATGATGGGTTTGCGCATTTTTTTTTGATTAAGGTTGTGGTAGCTTTCCTCAAAAGTCTCCAAGAAAAATGAGGGAGGTAAAAATACATGGATACTAAGGTTGAAAAAACAACACATAATGCCAAAGAAAAAATAATGGCAGAAGAAGCTCATCTAAGTAAAAATATTTTAAATAAAGAGCAACAAATGTCATATAAAGAAAAGGCACAAGAAGATGAAGAAGTAATAAATAAAATGGGTACTGAGCCAATATCTAAATTGATGATTGCCATGGGCTTACCGATGATTTTATCTATGGTAGTTCAAGCATTTTACAATATAGTAGATAGCTATTTTGTAAGTGCAATGCCAGACACAGCGCAAATTGTCGGAATGGGCGATTATGCTATGAACGCACTTACTCTAGCATTCCCAATACAAATGCTTATGGTCGCAATCGGTGTAGGGACTGGAGTCGGTATAAACGCCTTGCTTTCAAAAACACTTGGAGAAGGAAAAAGAGAAACAGCAAGTTACGTCGCAGGTAATGCTATATTTATAGGAATTTGCACATATGTAGTATTTTTATTATTTGGATTATTCGGTGTTCAAGTTTATATGAATTCGCAAACATCAGACCCAATAATATTACAAATGGGCAAAAAATACCTAGGTATATGTTGTACATTATCATTCGGTATAATTTTATATACAATTTATGAAAAATTACTACAATCAACAGGCAAAACAGTACTATGTACAATTGGTCAACTTGCAGGTGCATTAACTAATATAGTTTTAGATCCAATTTTGATATTTGGATACTTCGGAATGCCACAAATGGGTGTTGCTGGAGCGGCTTATGCAACAGTAATCGGGCAATTCGTATCACTAATTTTAGATATGATATTCCACTATGGATTTAACAATGATATAGACAAACAACTTAGATATATCAAACCTAAAAAGAGAATAATCAAAGACATATATATAGTTGGAATTCCAGCAATATTAATGCAAGCATTGATGTCATTTATGACTTATGGTGTAAACATAATATTTATCTCAGTATCGACAGCAGCAGTAACAGCATACGGAGTTTATTATAAAATACAACAATTCGTATTTTTCGCAGCATTTGGGCTAAACAACGCAATCATACCAATAGTTTCGTTTAACTATGGAATGAGAAACAAACAAAGAGTAAAAGATGGAATACGTTACGGCATGATGTACACACTAATTATCATGGGCATCGGGCTAATATTTTTACAAATTTTCGCACATCAAGTCGCAGGTATATTTGCATTATCTCCAGATATACAAAAATTATGCATACTTTCTATAAGAATAATCACAATTGGATATTTATTCGCCGGCGCAAACATCGCTTACCAAGGAATATTCCAAGCACTAGGCTGCGGCGTACACTCACTAATAATCTCACTACTTAGATTAATCGTAGTCGCACTACCACTTGCATGGCTATTCACAAAAGTATCAAACGCAGAAAGCATGATATGGTGGGCATTCCCAATAGCAGAAGGGGTAGCGCTAATCGTCGCCGTATTTATGATGAGAAAAATCAATAAAGATAGGGTAAAAGAATTAGTATAAAATTACTAACATATATAGAAAAAAGTAATGAAAAATAAAAATTGAACTAAAAAGAGGTTGCCTCAAGAATTCTAGGCAACCTCTTATTTATATGGTACAATTAATATAATTATAACTACAATTATAAAAAGGAAAATTAGGGGGAAAAATGATTTTATCATATATAAAAAATAATAGCGATTATAAAAATATGTCTTACAAAGATGCACAGGAATATGCGTTACAATACAGCATGGATCAATTTACTTTTAGTGGTTTTAAGATAGAAGAATATCTATCAAACCCAGAGCAGAATAAAGAGATTGATATCGAATTATTAGCTAAAAATTACAGCAAAATTAACGAGTTTTTGCTTAAAGTAAAAGAAATGAAAGACAATAAACAAGAATATGAATTTTATTTTGAAAATGGGATTGATAAATTAATTAAAGAATATGAAAAATTCCAAGATGACAACACGCTTAAGCATATTTATGAATATTTAAATTATGCTAAAAAGTATTTCTTCTATGCAATGTAGAAAACATTAGGGTAATTAAGGATAAATATACAGGGCTATTGCAAATAAACACTGCAATAGCCTTTAAATTGTTATAAGTTATTTTGTTAAATTAAAAAGCGAATCAATAGAGAGTGAAATTAAATTAGCACTATATATAGTAATAATTAAAACGTATTAATACTATATATAGTGTTTTATTTTTGCAAAAATACAAAAAATAAATTAAAAAATAAATTATGTGGGTATACATCATAAATGGACATTATAAATATATAGATTTTAAGCTCAAATTAATTGTGAATGTATCACAAAAGATTATTGTGGGCAAAATTATAAATTGACATTATAAACTATGGCATAAAGGAGAAATTCGATGAATTATATAGAGTTAAATAACCAAGTTATAATCAGGGATGAGAATGGGAAATATCAGCTTGATAAAGATAAAGAAGCTCTAAAATCATATTTAGAAGATTACATAGAGCCGAAGATGAAGAAATTCGACAATTTGAATGATAGATTGAATTATTTAGCGAAAAATGATTACTACTCAAAGGACATTTTGGATATGTATGACGAGTGCGTGATTGAGGATATATACAATTTTATAAGATCGAAAAATTTTAAATTCCAGTCTTATATGAGTGCGAGCAAGTTTTATCAAAATTATGCGCTTAAGAGTAATGATGGTGAGGAAATATTAGAAAATTACGAGGACAAGGTGCTAATTGTTGCGTTGACGCTTGGAAATGGGGACCCTAAGCTTGCTAAAGATATTGCAGAGAAGCTTATAAATCAAGAGTTTCAACCAGCCACACCGACTTTCCTTAATGCAGGAAGGGCAAGGGCTGGAAAGATGGTATCTTGCTTTTTAGTTAATATTGAAGACAGCTGTGAAGGTATATCTTATGCTGTTTCATCTGCGAATCATTTATCTAAAATTGGCGGAGGGATTGCGCTTAATTTGACTAGAATTAGAGCAGCAGGTGAAGCGATTAAAGGAATCAAAGGAGCAGCCGGTGGGGTTATGGGCGTTGCAAAATTACTAGAGCAATCATTCAGTTATTTTAACCAAATGGGAGCGAGACAAGGTGCTGGGGCAGTTTACTTAAACGTACTTCATCCTGATTTTGAAACACTTTTAGATAGTAAAAAAATAAATGCCGACGAAAAAATAAGACTTACTACGCTTTCAATCGGGGCGATAATTCCAGATAAATTTATGGAACTTGCGGAAAAAAATAAAAAATGTTACGCATTTTATCCACATTCAGTTTATCAAAAATACGGTATTCATCTAGATGAGATCAAAATGGATGAGTGGTATGATAAATTGGCTAGTGACGATGAAATTGAGAAAAAGGAAATTAATCCAAGGGAGTTGCTTACTAGGATTGCACAAACCCAACAAGAATCAGGATATCCATACGTTGTGTTTATCGACAGCGCAAATGAACAACATACGCTAAAAGACGTCGGGATGATAAAAATGTCGAACTTGTGCTGTGAGATTTTCCAATACCAAACACCATCGGATATAAAAGGTTATGGTCAAGTTAGCGATTGGGGACAAGATATAAGTTGTAATTTAGGTTCTTTAAATATCGCCAACGTTATGGACAATAAAGACATTGAAAAGACAATAGATGTAGCGATTAGGGCCTTGACATATGTTTCTGACAATACAAACATAGAAGAAGTACCTACTATAAAAAAAGGAAATGACTCATCACATTCAATCGGGCTAGGAGCGATGAATTTACATGGATATCTAGTAAGAGAAGATATAATCTACACATCAAAAGAAGCTAAAGAATTTGCCGATGTGTTTTTCGCAATGATGAGATATTACGCAATAAAAACATCTATGAATATAGCAATTGAAAAAGGTGAAACATTTAATGGATTTGAGCAATCAGAATATGCAAAAGGGCCAGAAAGTGAGTTGTTTAAAAAATACTGTACAAAAGATTTCTTGCCGACTAACGAAAAAGTATCAAAATTATTTAAAGGAATAAATATTCCGACAAAAGAAGATTGGACAGAGTTATTACAACAAGTTAAAACAAATGGTATATACAATGCGTATTTAACTGCAATCGCACCAACTCAAAGTATAAGTTACGTTCAAAATTCAACTTCGAGCGTTATGCCGATAACTGAGCAAATTGAAGTTAGAACTTATGGAGATTCAACAACAATTTACCCAATGCCGTTTTTAACTAATGAAAATATGCTTTATTACCAATCAGCATACAGAATAGACATGTTAGACCTTATCGATATGGTGGCGATAATTCAAGGACATATCGACCAAGGAATTTCGACAACACTATTTGTAACAGACGACAAAACAACAAGGGATATTGCAAGATACTACATTTACGCACATAAAAAAGGACTAAAGAGCCTTTATTATACAAGAACAAAGATGGAGAGAAAAAATGAATGCCTAGTATGTTCAGTATAGACAAGATATAGATGGCAATATGCTTAGTTTAATATAGAAGACAAAGTATTTATGATAGTATACAGAAAAATAATACAAGGCTAATATGCCACATGAAACAATGGACAACTTGCGTGTTCAACATAAAGAGGTGATAACATGACATTTAAATTAAATAATATACACAAAGCGGTCAACTGGAATGTTGAAGACGACGACTTCACTCAGGCATTTTGGGATCAAAACGTAAAACAATTTTGGCTACCAGAGGAAATCTCAGTTTCAAAAGATGTAAAAGTATGGAGCGAACTTTTGCCAGAAGAGAGAAATCTTTATAAAAGAGTGTTAGGTGGATTGACACTTTTAGACACAAAACAAGCCAACAATGGAATACCATCGATGATGAGTTTGACAGATAACCTTCAACGAAAAGCCGTACTTTCGTTTATGGGAACTATGGAAGAAATCCATGCAAAGAGCTATTCATCAATATTCACAACATTATTAACAGTGCCGGAAATAGATGAGATATTTGAATGGATAGAAAGCGAGCCGACTTTACAGAAAAAAGCAGACATAGTTTTGGCGCAATACGAAAATACAGATGACAAATACGGTCTATATATGTCGATGGCCACATCAGTATTTTTAGAAAGCTTTTTATTTTACTCAGGATTTTTCTACCCATTGTTCTTAGCAGGACAAGGCAAAATGATAGCAAGTGGAGAGATAATCTCGCTAATACTTAGAGACGAATCACTTCATGGGAAATACATCGGACTCCTTGCACAAGAGATATTCGACGATTTTTCAAAAGAAGAACAAGAAGAGTACAAATCAAAAGTAATGGACGTGTTCGACAGACTTATGGAAAACGAAATTAACTACACAAACACAATATACGAAGGAACAGGGCTTGCTGATGAAGTGATAAATTTCCTAAAATACAACGCAAACAGAGCAATGGAAAACCTAGGATACGACAACAGACTTGAAGTTTCGCCAGTAAACCCAATTGTGCTAAACGGACTTAGCACAGAAACAAAAACACATGACTTCTTCTCAACAAAAGGCAACGGATACCAAAAAGGAGTATACGAATCACTACAAGACAGCGACTTTGTATTCGACAGGGATATATAAATTGTTTGTAATATATTAATATTTTTCATTAAAATAAATTTCAAGACTTTTATAGTTATCTTTTTATAAATATAATTATGTTATTATTAGATATTATTGAAAATTTTTATTATAAATGCACGAAAAAATACTTTTATTTAGGAGAATATAATGAAGAAAATATTATTTGTTACAGATTTATACTATGAGGCTAAGGGAAGGCTTTATTATGAAGAAGATTTATTTCTTACTGGGGAATTAAGAAAAGATTTTAATTTAGTTATTTGTAATCCTAAGGATATGAATAATTTTAATGAAGAGTTTGATTTAACTATATTTAGAAATGCAGGCCCAATAGCTAATTTTAAAGAGGAATATAATCTATTCCGCAAAAATATAGTATCTAAGAACTTAAAAACATATAACTCTTTTGATGGAAAGGGTGATATGAATGGCAAAGATTATTTATTAGAATTGACGAAAAAAGACTTTGCTATTATAAAAACTATTGATAATTTAGATGATTTCAACAAACTTCCAAAAACTGAAACTTATGTTGTAAAACCTAAAGATGGTGCTGATTCTATCGGTTTAGAATTTTTATCTAAAGATGAAGTTTTTAAAACTGTTGATGCAGCTGATAGAAATACTTTAATTCAACCATTTATAAACTTTGAGTATGAAGTATCTTTTTACTTTATAGATAAAGAATTCCAATATGCTCTTTATGCACCTGATAAATCAAGAAGATGGGAACTTAAAGAATATACCCCAACTAAAGAGGATTTAGATTTTGCAAAAAGTTTTATTGAATGGAACAATATAGATCATGGAATACAAAGAGTCGATGCTTGTAGAGATGAAAATGGTGAGCTTTTATTAGTAGAGTTGGAAGACTTAAATCCTTATCTATCACTTTTGGATATTTCACCACAGCTACGAGATAAATTTGTTACAACATTAAAGTCATCTATACAAAAAGTATTAGATGAAATTTAGTATATAAGTGATTATTTAATATAAAGAATGGATAGATATATTAATTTTAATGTATCTATCCATTTTAGTTTTATTTATTAATTAAGGTGCTTTTTTATTATTTCTCTAACCCTTTCTATATCAATTTTAGTAAATCTTGAAATCGTTGCTTCATCAAGGCCTTCACCTAACATATTTAATACTATCTCTACTTGATTTTTCTCAATACCTTGTTCTATGCCTTTTTCAATTCCCTTTTTTTCAACTTCTGGATCATATAAACTTTTAGTCATAATATTCACCTCTTTTTCTAAGTTTTCATCATCTATATAATTTCTATTTAGATATTCAATTAAATTTTGAATTGCTAAAAGCATACTGTGAAAATCTTCACCGAGGATTTCATCTTGGTCAAATAACTCCTTTGACTCAATAGCTAATTTTTCAGCTAGATTTCTAGCTACTATGGATAGCTCTTTAATTTTATTTATATCATTTTTCTTTTTCGCATAATTTAATTTCTTTCTCAAGTTAAATAGTTGTAGCGGAATCAATGGATACATCTTTTTTTCAATAAGGTCTCTGTCATTGTATTCCCAGTATTTCATAACATCAACTTCATAAAGAAACTCTTTTTCATCTCCAAAAACTATCATTAATTTTAAGCTATCTTCAATATTTTTATTTTCCTCAAAGAAAATCACCTTCTGCTTTGGAAAATACAATCTTTTTATATTATCCCCACCATAATCAGCATTTTCCTTTCCTTTTCTAAATCCATACTCAAACATACGAATTATCATGGTGTTGTCATTTTTCGTTTGAAATTCCAAGTGATAGTTCATTTTATGCTTTTCAAAGTCTTTATTTGACTTATCAAAAATTTTAAAGAACATATCCCCTCTAAGAATCTCCAATGTATCTTCAACAAACTCGCTGTTAGTAATAGTTATACTAACCTCATCTTCATTAAAATTTTCATCAAACATACTGTTTAGTAATTTTACTAATACTTTTTCTGAACTGTTGAATAAAAACTTTAGAATCTCATCTAATTTTACTTTTTCTTGCTTCAATATAGTACCTACTTTCCTTATATTTATTATAAGAAACTGACATTAGTTTTAAAAATATTAAATTTTGCATTTCTTTCTTTATTAATTATATATAATCATAGAAAAATTTACTTATTTTGTTTAAAATACTAATTTTCAGT
>NZ_JAHLOQ010000021.1 GCF_018917435.1 Intestinibacter bartlettii | reverse complement strand
GTGTATATTTTTATATTTTAAAAGTAAATTTCCCTTATCAAACACTAAAAAATACATTAAATTTAAGTTAAAAAAAGGCTACCGCAGAACGAATTTTTTATTGTTCGTGCGACAGCCCCTTTTTAATTTATTTATCAACTTCATTTCTTAATTCTTTTTCTGTTTTCATAATAACTTCATCATATTTATCAATTTTTCCATTTAAATATGATAACATTTGTTGTAATTCGTCAATTTTATCTTGAAGGTGTTCTCTTTGTTCTAAAAGTAATTCTTTACGAACTCCAGCTGTATGTTCACCTTCTTGTAAAAGTGTTACATACTCTATAAGTATTTCTATAGGCATACCTGCATTTCTCATACATTTTATGAATTTTATCCATTTACAATCTAATTCTGTATAATCTCTGTTGCCGCTTTTGTCACGATGTATTTTAGGTATTAATCCTATACGTTCATAATATCTAAGGGTATCAGCGGAAATATCTAGTAGTTTGCTTACTTCTGCTATTTTCATTATTCTCTCTCCTATCGTTATACTCTTATTACTTAATTATATTTTTTATATTCATTTACTATAAAGTGATAAATCTCTTGATATGATTTGCCAGATTTTTTACATATTTCAACTATGCTATTATATTCTGGATAAATACGTTTTTCATTTTTTAATTCGCATACTTTAACTTGCACCTTACCTAAAGATGTATCTATAATTTTAAGCTCTGTTTCTAGCATAGTCATTTCCATCTTTTGTTTACGAATTCCTATAGTTGTTGTCTCTTCAAATATTATTTGCTCAAATTTTTCTATATCTTCTTCTCTACAAATCACATTTAATTGATATGCAGGTCGGTTTTTCTTCATAAAAACAGGTATAAAATGTACATCTCTAGCACCTTCACTTAGTAATTTTTCTACTACATATCCAAGTGCTTCTCCGCTACAATCATCTATATTACTTTCAAGTTTATATATATTATGAGTTTTATTTGCAGTATCTTTTATTATCATAGCTCTCAAAATTCCTGCTTTTTCGTATTCTCTTTTTCCTGCACCTAAACCTATCTTTTCTATTGTAAATTTATTAGGCAATTTATCACTTGTCTTTATTGCTGCTACTATAGCCGCACCTGTAGGTGTTACAAATTCACCTTCATAATTTGTTATTTTTAAATCTATATCGTTATCTCTTACGATTTCACAAACGGCTGGAACTGGTACTGGTATAACACCATGTTGGCATCTTATAAAACCTGTTCCTTCATATAGTGGTGATACTATTACTTCATCAATATTTAAGTTATCTATGCAAACTGCTACTGCAACTATATCTACTATAGAGTCAATAGCCCCTACTTCATGGAAATGAACATCTTCTATCGAAACCCCATGAGCTTTTGCTTCTGCCTTTGCAAGTATTGTAAATATATCATTTGCTATTTTTTTAGAATTTGTTGTGATTTCTGCATGGTCTATTATTTCTAAAATTCGTGCTAAATTTCTATGTGAATGACTGTGTCCATGATTATGCTCATGACTATGTGTGTGATTTATATCTTCATGGTGATGTATATGCTCATGAGATCCTTCTTCTCCATGGTTATGATGATGTATATGTTTGTCATGAGTATGGCTATGTTCTTCGCCATGTAGATATTCCATATCGTGATCATGATTATTCTCATCTAATATTACATCAAAATCACATGCATCTAGTCCACTTTTTGAGACCCTACTTATTTTTATTTTAAATCCATCTATAGGAAGGCTTTTTAGTGCATTTTCTAACACATTTTTATCTGCACCTAAATCCAGTAATGCCCCTACTGTCATATCCCCACTAATTCCACTATAACATTCTAAATAAAGTTTATTCATATATTCCTCCATTTATTAAAACCCCAATTTTAGATACCAAAGCATATCTACTTTTTGAATTATTATTTTACTTTTAATATTTTTTACTTTTATCAATTATTATCTCTACACTAAATAAGTTACCACTTGAAGTTAACTCTAAGTCAATATATTATTTAAATTTTTATAATAAATATGCTTGCCTTATAATTTATAAATTTATTATAAAGCAAGCATAATTTAAATTATTTATTTTAATTAAAGTTCTTTCGCCAGTAAAGCTGCTCCTAATGCACCTGCATAGCGGCCTTTTTTAGAACATTCTACTTTTGTCTTTAACTTTTTAGACAATAAGTCTGCAAAGTACTCATTATGGCTTATACCACCTGTTATTATAATTTTATCGCTTAATTTTTTCTTATTGCAAAGAGTGGCTACTTTACTTGCAACTGAATCAATTACTCCAGCTGCGATATCCTCTCGTTTTGCACCTTTTCCAATAAAACTTATAACTTCAGATTCTGCAAAAACTGTACATAAAGAACTTATCTTTACAGTTTCCCCTTTTTTCGCCATATTAAACAGTTCATCTATTGTTACACCAAGTCTATTTGCCATAACTTCGATAAACTTTCCTGTTCCTGCTGAACATTTATCATTCATTATAAAGTCGCTCACAAAATTATTTTCTACAATTATAACTTTTGTATCTTGTCCACCAATATCGATTATAGTACAGTCACCTTTTGCAATTTCTGTACCACCTTTTCCATGGCAAGTTATCTCTGTTATTATTTTATCTGCAAAATCTACAGAAATCCTTCCATATCCTGTTGCAACTACTTTTGTATTATCATCACATACATCAATATCGTAACTTAAAAGTCTATTTTTGATTTCATCTACAGTTTCCTTACTGCTCCACCCTGTTGGAAGTACAAACTCAATATTTTTATCTCCAAGTGTCACTACTTTAGAAGCAGTTGAACCTATATCTATTCCTACATAATTCATACAAATTTCCTCTAGCAATATTTGTCTCTATTTTGATTTATATTTTTGTCAATTTCAACTATATCTATTATATCAATATATTCACTAGCAACTATCTTTCTTATCTTTTCAATATCATCTTTATTTATTAAAAGAGATATCCCACAGCTTTTAGATGCAACCCTTGGCGTCGGTGCTATTATACATTTGATATTTTTAGATTTTAAGCTGTTATAAAGGCGCATTCCGTTGTCATGATTTTTAAACAAAACATAATATTGTTTCATCTATTTTGTTCCTATCATTTCTATAAATGCACCTATTCTAGTACGAAGTTGTTCTGCATCATTGTCTGTATAATCTGTTTCAATTCCCATGACAGGTATGCCAGCTTCTTTTAATGCTCTTTCAACAGTGTATCCTTCTACATCATATAAACTACAGAATTTTAAGTTTACGTCAATTACACCGTCAACTTTGTACTCTTTTGCAAGTCTTATAATATCGTCGATTCTTCCTGTGTTTGGAGTGAAACATGCACAATTTATGCCCATATATCTATTTGCTAGAGCATCTATTTGTTCATCTACAGTAGTTTTTGTTTCATCTACTAAATTTTCAAAATATCTTGTTCCTGTGCACATTTCTTCACATACAACTACTGCTCCACTAGTTTCAATTATATTGTGTAATTTCCAGTTTGGAACTGCAAGTGGAGTTCCTGTTAATAATATTCTCTTAGTTCCTTCTTTAACTACGCTTACACCATCTTTGATTCTTTGTTCTAATTCATCACAAAGTTTATTTGTCATTTGTGTAAAACGAGCAGGATCATCATAAAATGCTATTTGAGATATTACTAATGCATCTCTACCACTTATAGGCACTTTATCTGCTTTACGACATTCATATAGACGACTTAATGCTTTTCTCTTGTTATTTATTAATTTTATACTTTCATTTAGAGATTCTGCTGTAACTTTGTTTCCTGTAAATTCTTCAATTACTTTTTTAAGCTCTTTTATTTCTTCTGCCCATGCTTTTATATCTTTTTCACGCTTCATTTGAGGTAAATCCATAACATGAACTGGAACATCTTCCCCTAATATTTCCCATGCTTTTTTCTTACCATCACAAGTTGTTTCACCTATATACATATCTGCTATTCTAAAGAATGGACATGTTCTGTCAAGTCTAGCCCCTACTGAAGCTTTAATAAGTGGGCAAGTGTTTGTTGGAAGGACTTTTTCACCGCCCGGTACCCAGAATTGTGAACCGCCACAAAGACCTGTAGCTATTGCATTTGCTGCAAATATTAACTCATCTGGCACATAAACGCAAAAAGTCCCAAACACCTTTTTTCCTTCTTCTTGTGCTTTGATTAACTCTTGTGGTCTAACTCCATGTATTTCTGCTATTACGAAGTTATAATAGTCCATAGCTTCTGGTCTATTTTCTTGTGATAAAAATACATCTCCAAAAGCTTGAGGTAATACCTCACATAGTTGGTCGTGAGTTTCTAAATCCATTCCTAGACTTTCCCACATTTTTCTGTAATCTGCCATATTTCTAATCTCCCCTTTTGAGTATATATATTTTATAAATTTTGTATAAACAAAATTATAATCTAAATAAGATCTTCCCCTTGTCTTAAATCAGATAAAATTGTTTTTATAGCATCAATGCATACATCTACTTCTTCTTTTGTATTAAAGTGGCTAAATGAGAATCTAACTGTTCCTTGTGGGAATGTTTTTAATGTTTTGTGTGCTCTTGGTGCACAATGCATTCCAACTCTAGTCATTATGTTGTATTTGCTACTTAAATAGAATGAAACTATACTATTATCAAATCCTTCAAAGTCTATAGATACAACACCAAGTCTTCCTTCCACTGTCTTTTTACCAGCTACTTTCACACCGTCTATTTCCTTAACTTGGTCTAAGAAGTATTTAGTTATCTCCATTTTTTCATTTCTCATATTGTCTATTCCAGCTTCTTTTAAATAAACTAAAGCCTGATGTAATCCTATTATTCCTGGTAAGTTTAATGTTCCACTTTCAAATCTATCTGGTAAGAAATCTGGTATTTCTTCTGAATCAGATAAACTTCCTGTTCCTCCACTTATAACTGGGTCAATTAAACCTTCTAATTTATCACTTGCTATAAATCCGCCAATTCCTTGAGGCCCTAAAAGCCCCTTGTGTCCTGTAAATGCAAGAAAATCTATATTGGCTTTTTGCATATCTATATTTAGTATTCCAGCAGTTTGTGCAGTATCAACAGCATAAACTAACCCTTTTTCTTTACATAAAGCCCCTATTTCTTCTATTGGAATTATTGTTCCACATACATTTGATGCGTGTGTTGTTATTATAGCTTTTGTATTTTCTTTTATATATGCTCTGAAGTCATCAGCAGTAATTGCACCTTCTTCATCACAAGGTACAACATCAAATTCTACTCCTAATTTCTCCATTTGAACAAGTGGTCTCATAACAGCATTGTGTTCAACACTTGTTACAAGAACATGATCTCCTGGCTTTAAAAATCCTTTTATAAAAAAGTTTAATGAGTATGTTACACTAGGTGTAAAAACTACATTTTTTGAATTAGGACAATTAAATAAATCTTTTAGCATTTCTCTTGTATCTAAAACTGCACTTCCTGCTTCATAAGCTCCTTCATAACTTCCTCTGTTTATATTAAAAGCACCATTTTCTATAAATTCTCCCATAGCACGTCCGACATTAGGTGCCTTAGGGAAAGATGTGCTTGAATTATCAAAGTATATATCTTTCATTGTTTAAACTCCTTTTTTTAATATTTATCTGCATTATATATTAAAATTTTTAATATTTATTTTTTATTTTTAACTTATTTTTCTTTCTAATACAATTATAAATTATAATCGATTAATTTCGCCATATTTATCAAAAATAAATAAAATGCCATTTTTTACATAATGTACTACATTATATAAAACAGGCATTTTATTTTTTAATAATACTATTCAAATATTATATCACTTGCTTCAAGAGTAATATAACTGTATCCATTTTCTCCATCTACGGCTATATCAAACTCATACCCTTTATCACATAGGTACATTTCGTCGTAAACCCAATGACATCCTTTAGTAAAGTTATTTTCTAACATAGTCGCATCTTTATATATTATTTTATTTATGTTAGTAAATCCTCCACTATTATCTAATTCAAATACTATATCATTTCCAATATTTTTTATATCTAAAATTCTGCAATCGTGGAAATTATAATTTTCTTTTATATATGCAGGTACTTTGTCACTTATACTGTACCAATGTTTATTGTAATCATTTAAAGCCTTTTCGAATGCCATTTCACATTCTTGGCTATATTTATCAACTAAATTTTTAACTTTTTCTGTAGCTATACCAAGTGATAATACTCTTATATCTGCTACTTCATCTAAAATATCTTTTGGTAAATTTACTTTTAAGTTTTCTATTTCATTATTGTGAATTTCTAAGAAATATTTTGTAAGTTTTTCTTCATCATAAGGTTCTATTTTTTCCTTATTTTGCTCATTTTGTAATATTTCTTGTTTTAATGATTCAAACTCTTCGTCAGACATTATTTCTCTAGCACTTACAACATTGCCTTCATCGTCCATAAGTTGTATATCTTCCCACTCTTCTGCTTCATATTGCATTTGTGAAATTTCTTTTTCTTCTTCTAAAAAATTTTTTAATTTTTTATTATAAAGTTCCTTATAATATTCTTCCGAAAGTTGTTCTGCCTTAGAATCAACCTCTATATCTAAACAAACATCTTTATTTCCATAATACCATTCTTTTGTAAGGTATTTCATATATTTATCCTCCTAAAACTTTCATATGTATTTAAAATTATAACCTATTTTACATAAATTTATATTAAATCTCAACTCTTTTTACAAATTAAAAGACTATCCCAAATATTGAGATAGCCTTTATATATAAATTATTATTATCAATAATTATTTTCTAGGATTTTTTATAGTTGCTCTTGCAGCAGCTAATCTAGCTATTGGAACTCTATATGGTGAGCAAGATACATAGTTAAGTCCTGTATTATAACAGAATTCTACTGAAGATGGTTCTCCACCATGTTCTCCACATATACCTAATTTAATTTTATCACCTTTTACTCCTCTTGCTAATTTAGATGCCATTTGAACTAATTTACCTACACCTTCTTGGTCTAATACTTGGAATGGATCTTTTTCAAGTATTTCTCTATCAACGTATTCACCTAAGAATTTACCTGCATCATCTCTAGAATATCCAAATGTCATTTGAGTTAGGTCATTTGTACCAAAACTAAAGAAATCTGCTTCTTTTGCTATTTCATCAGCTATTAAGCAAGCTCTAGGTATTTCTATCATTGTACCAACTGTGTATTTAAGTTCTACACCAGCAGATTTTATAACTTCATCTGCAGTTTCAACTATAATTTGTTTAACTGTTTTAAATTCATTTATTGCCCCTACAAGTGGTATCATTATTTCTGGTTCAACGTTTAATCCTTCTTTATTTACAGTTATAGCTGCATTTATTATAGCTTTAGTTTGCATTACAGCTATTTCTGGATATGTTACAGCTAATCTACAACCTCTATGTCCTAACATTGGGTTGAATTCCGCTAATTCTTCACATCTCTTCTTGATTACTACAGGTGCTATTCCCATATCTTTAGCAAGTTCTTCTATAGTTTCATCATCTTGAGGTAAGAATTCATGTAGTGGTGGGTCTAAAAGTCTTATGTTAACTGGACGTTCTCCCATCACTCTGTATATATCTTCAAAGTCTTTTTGTTGCATTGGAAGTAATGTTTCTAATGCTTTAACTCTTTCTTCTACAGTATTTGATAAAATCATTTTTCTAACTGCAGGTATTCTATCTTCGTCAAAGAACATGTGCTCAGTTCTACAAAGTCCTATACCTTCAGCACCAAAATCAACAGCTGCTTTTGCATCTCTTGGGTTATCTGCATTAGTTCTAACGTTCATTTGTCTAATTTCATCAACCCAGCTCATTAATTTTTCGAAGTTACCAGTCATATCTGCATTAGTTTTGTTTACGTTTCCTAGATAAACTTTACCAGTAGAACCATCTAGAGATATGTAGTCACCTTCTTTAAGCACTATGTCACCAACTTCTATAGTTTTCGCCACTTCACTTACTTTTATTTGGCCACAACCAGCAACACAACATTTACCCATACCTCTTGCAACAACAGCAGCATGAGAAGTCATACCACCTCTAGCAGTAAGTATACCTTGTGCACTTACCATACCTTCTATATCTTCTGGAGAAGTTTCTTGTCTAACAAGTATTGTTTCTGTACCGTCTTTAGAAGCTTCAACTACATCATCTGCAGTGAAATATATTTTACCACTAGCAGCTCCTGGAGATGCAGGAAGTCCTTTAGCTAAAACTGTAGCTTCTTTTAAAGATTTATCCTCAAATTTTGGATGTAATAATTGATCTAATTGATTAGGTTCAACCCTCATTATTGCTTCTTCTTTAGTTATTAAACCTTCATTAACTAAATCAACAGCTACATTTATAGCAGATTTTGCTGTTCTCTTACCATTTCTAGTTTGTAGTAAGAATAATTTACCTTTTTCTATAGTAAATTCAATATCTTGCATATCTCTGTAGTGTTTTTCTAGTTTGTCAGCTGTTTCTACAAATTGTTTATAGATATCTGGCATTATATTTTCTAATGTAGCTATTTTTTGAGGTGTTCTTATACCTGCAACAACGTCTTCACCTTGAGCATTTATTAGGTATTCACCTAATAATTTATTTTCACCTGTAGCTGGGTCTCTAGTGAATGCAACCCCTGTACCACTATTATCTCCCATATTCCCAAATACCATTGATTGTACGTTAACTGCTGTTCCTAAATTATTAGGAATGTCATTTAATTTTCTATATACTATTGCACGAGGATTATTCCATGATCTAAATACTGCTTCAACTGCTAACATTAATTGTTTTTTAGGTTCTTGCGGAAAATCTTCTTTAACTTCAGCTTTATAAATAGCTTTAAATTCTTCAACTATTGCCTTTAGGTGTTCAGTAGTTAACTCTGTATCAAATTTAAATCCATTTTGATCTTTGTATTTATCTAATACACTTTCAAATTTATATTTAGGCACTTCCATTGCTACATCAGAGAACATTTGTATAAATCTTCTGTAGCTATCATATGCAAATCTTTCGTTGTCAGTAGCCTTAGCAAGCCCTACAACTGTATTATCATTTAAACCTAAATTTAATATTGTATCCATCATACCAGGCATTGATATAACAGCACCTGAACGAACTGATACTAATAATGGATTTTCTATAGAGCCTAGTTTTTTACCTAAGTCAGATTCTAATTGAGCTAATTTCCCTTCGATTTGTTCTACTATTTCTGGTTTTATAGTTTTGTTACTAACATAGTAATCATTGCAAGCCTCAGTTGAAATTGTAAATCCTGGAGGTACAGGTAATCCTATTTTAGTCATTTCAGCTAAATTTGCACCTTTTCCTCCTAATAAAGACTTCATGTCTTTATTTCCTTCGTCGAAACTGTAAACGTATTTAGTTCCCATTTTTTGTTCCTCCATTAATTTCTTATTATTTTATTTAGAAAAATTTATTTATATTAAAGTCAATTTTAAAAAACTTTCATTAAAATCGGCTATTTAGACAATATCAATGGTCTTTGCAAATTTTTATGAATCTTTATGAGTTCTTTTATGTATTCCTTTTTCTTTCATTATATCTAAAATGTCACCTGCTGTCTCTTCAATTGCTTTATCAGATACGTTTATAACTGGACAGCCTATTTTTTTCATTATTTTTTCTGCATATTCAAGTTCTTCTAAAATTCTATCATATTTAGCATAATTAGCACTGCTTGAAAGTCCAAGTGCTTTAAGTCTAGTTGTTCTTACTTGGTTAAGTACTTCTGGTGAATTTGTAAGTCCTATTATTTTTCTAGGGTCTATTTCATATACCTCTTTTGGTACTGGTATTTCTGGAACTAAAGGTACATTAGCTACTTTTATATTTCTATTTGCTAAGTACATACTAAGTGGTGTTTTTGAAGTTCTAGATATACCTATTAAAACTAATTCTGCTTCTAATATACCTTTGTTTGGTTCTTTACCATCATCATATTTAACGGCAAATTCTATAGCAGCAATTCTTCTGAAGTAACTTTCATCCATCTTTCTAATGATACCAGCCTCTCCTTTTGGAGCTTTACCAGTCTTTTCACTTAATATTTTTAAGATATCTGTTAATAAGTCTATTTTTAAGATACCATTTTCTTCACAGTAGTCATTTGCCATTTTAGCTAGCTTTGGATCTACTAATGTGTAAACAAACATTGCATTACATCTCTTTGCACTCTCTAATAATTCCATTAAAACTTCTTCAGTATTAACAAATGGATGTCTTCTGATATCATATTCATCTTCTGATAATCCAAATTGTGATATTGCAGCTCTTGATACTTGTTGTGCTGTTTCCCCTATTGAATCTGAAACTGCATAAATTAGTAAGTTTTCCATCGAGTTATCCTCCTATTCTCCAGCTATCTCTAAGAATAATTTAGTTATATTTGTCTTTGAGATTCTGCCTATTACTTTAGTTACATTGTGTTCATCATCCATGTCTACAACTGGAATAGAGTCTATTTCATGTTCAATAATTTTTCTAGCTGCTAATACTATACTATCTTCCCTTTTAACGGTTACAACATTAGGTGTTCTAGTCATAATCATGCCTATTGGCATTTTATTTATATCTAAACCTCCAATTGTTGCTTTTAATAAGTCTTTTCTTGAAACTACACCACATAAATTTTCTTGGTCATCTATAATAAATATACTTCCTACGTCAGATAAAAACATCTCGACTATTACATCGTATAAACTTACGTCTTTCTTTACTACTACAGGCATTCCCATCATATCTTCAACTTTTTTTTCTTTTATGTCATTTCCCAATAAATTAATTTGGTTGACACCTGTATAAAAATATCCAACTTTTGGTCTTGCATCTAATATTCCTGTCATTGTTAAAATAGCTAAATCTGATCTTAATGTTGCCCTAGTAACATTTAACATTGATGCTATATTTTCGCTTGTTATAGGTTGATTTTCTTTTACTATTTCTATTATTTTTTGTTGTCTTTGATTAAGTTGAATGATAATCACCTTCTTTCAATATGCTATACTTATTACCATCTTTTTCCTATATAGTATATTATAGAACCATATGTGTTATTCTGTAAACACTTTTTTCATTTAGTGTGGCATATTTTTTATATTTTGATATAAATACTACATATAATATCTTTAATTATTGAACACTATTGCTTTTCTATACTATTTTTCTTCTTATTTCTAATTTTATGTTGTATACTTTTCATAGATTTTAAACACATACTTATATATCTTATTATTTTATTATACTATATAATATATATTTTGGAATATATATATTAATTAAATGCATCCTAAAGCAAATTTTTTATAACAAAAATAAGCATATAGATTTACTCGTTTTCAATAAACCTATATGCTTATTTTCTTTCTTAAATTTATATTCTATCAATCACAAATACGACTATATTACTAAAAGTTTATAATACTTCTATGTTCTTATTTATAAACAATTTTAGATAAATCACATATAGTTAACATAGTATCGTATATTTGTTTTAATAATCCTAATCTGTTTGCCTTAACAGCTTCGTCTTTATCCATTATCATTACGTTATCGAATAAGTTATCCACAAGTGGTTTTATTGAAGCAAAAGCATCTAAAGCTTTATTGTATTCTTTATTTGCTAAGAATCCTTCAACTTGTGCTTTTATTTCTTTAAATCCATCATTTAATTTAATCTCTGCATCTTCTTTTAATGAAGCTTCGTCAACTTTATCAGTTTCAGCTTTCTCTGCTAATGTAGAAACTCTGTTAAATGCAGTTAACATTTCAACTAATTCTTCTTTTTGAAGCCAGTTATTTAATTCAACTGCTCTAGTATGTATATCAGCTATACTATTTAAGTTAGAACTTAATACTGCATCTATTACGTCGTATCTTATTCCTAAATCTTTGAATAAGTTTTTAACTCTTTCTGTGAAGAAATCCATTATTTGAGAAGTAACTTCAGCTTTATCGAAAGTTAAATGATCATAATTATTAAGTGCATCACTTACTAATTGTTCTAAGTTTATATCTAATTTTTGATCTAATAATATACTTAATATACCTAAAGCTTGACGTCTTAATGCATAAGGGTCTTGTGAACCTGATGGTTTTATTCCGATTGCAAAGAATCCTGCTATAGAATCTAATTTATCAGCTATAGATAAAGCTACACCAGCTTGAGTTTGTGGAAGTATATCTCCTGCAAATCTTGGTAGATAGTGTTCAAATATAGCTTCTGCTACAGCGTCGTTTTCTCCACCAACTTTAGCATATTCACGTCCCATTACACCTTGAAGCTCAGTAAATTCAAATACCATATTAGTTACTAAGTCAGCTTTACATAACTTAGCAGCTCTTAAAGCATCATTTAATGCTTCTTTTTCATCAAGACTGTTTATTATATCAGCAGCTAATTTTTCTATTCTTAAAGTTTTATCATATACTGTTCCTAATTTAGCTTGGAATACAACAGTTTTTAAGTTTTCTACATATGATTCAAGAGGTTTCTTGATATCTTCATCATAGAAGAATAAAGCATCTGCAAGTCTAGCTTCTAGAACTTTTTCATTACCAGCTTTAACTGTTTCTATTCCGTGTTTGTCACCATTTCTAACAGCTATAAAGTATGGTAATAATTTACCGTCTTTAGAAACTGGGAAATATCTTTGATGCTCTTTCATAGGAGTTGTAACAACTTCTTTTGGAAGTTTAACATAATCTTTATTAAACTCTCCATAGAATGCAGTTGGATATTCAACTAAATAAGTTATTTCTTCTAATAAATCGTCTTCTATTTCAACTTCTCCGCCTAAAGATTTTGCAACTTCTTCAGCTTGTGATTTTATAGCTTCTTTTCTTACATTTTGGTCTAAAACTACATAGTTTTTGCTTAATTCTTTAAAGTAATCTTCTATTGAGAATACTTCTATTTCTTTTCTTCCTAAGAATCTATGACCTCTTGTTACATTAGAAGCTATTATTCCTTCTAAGTTTACCGGTAATACTTCATCATTTAATAAAGCAACCATCCATCTTATAGGTCTAGCAAATTTCATGTTTTTTCCGCCCCAATGCATAGCTTTTGGGAATGTAACACCTTTTATAGCAGCAGGAACTATTTCTTTTAAAACTTCAGATGTTGCTTGTCCTTCTTGTTTTAAAGTACCGAATAAGTATTCATCTTTTCCAACTTGCTTAAAGTATACATCAGCTTCATTTAATCCTTTACTTTTCATAAATCCTAAAGCAGGTTTTGTAAAGTTTCCATCAGCATCTACTGATATTTTTTTAGATGGTCCTTTTAATTCTTCTTCAAGATCACTTTGTCTGTCGCTTATATTGTTTATAACGAAAGTAAGTCTTCTTGGAGTTCCATATTTCTCTATATCTTTAAATTCAACTCTATTTTCTTTTAATGCTTTTTCTAAGTTTTCTTTTATTTGTGTTAATGTAGATTCAACGAATCTTGATGGTAATTCTTCTACACCAACTTCTAGTAAAAAGTAATTTTTCATTATTTTTCACCTTCCTTTATAAGAGGGTATCCCATTTCTTTTCTTTGTTCAACATAAAGTTGTGAAACAGCTTTTGCCATATCTCTAACTCTTCCTATAAATGAAGCTCTTTGGCTTACCCCTATTGCCCCATTTGCATCTAATGTATTAAATGTATGTGAACATTTTAAAACATAGTCATAAGCTGGTATAACTAATCCTCTATCTAGTATTCTTAAAGCTTCTTTTTCATATATATCGAATAAATTAAATAACATTTCTGAGTCACATTCTTCAAATGCGTACATTGTGTTTTCATATTCTTGTTTTTTGAATACATCTCCGTAAGTTATTTTATCATTCCATTTTAAATCGTATACACTATCTACATCTTGTATATACATAGCAAGTCTTTCTAAACCATATGTAATTTCACCAGTTTCTAACTCACATTCTATACCACCAACTTGTTGGAAATAAGTAAACTGAGTAACTTCCATACCATCTAACCAAACTTCCCATCCAAGACCCCAAGCACCAACTGTAGTTGATTCCCAGTTATCTTCAACAAATCTTATATCGTGTTCTAATGGATTTATTCCTATCGCTTCTAAACTTTTTAAATATAAGTCTTGTATATTATCTGGTGATGGTTTTAATATAACTTGGAATTGGTGATGTTGATATAATCTGTTTGGATTTTCACCATATCTACCGTCTGCAGGTCTTCTAGATGGTTCAACATAACACACACTCCATGGCTCTGGCCCTAAAGAACGTAAAAGTGTGTTAGGATTCATAGTTCCTGCACCTTTTTCAACGTCATAAGGTTGCATCATGATACATCCTTGCTTAGCCCAATAATTTTGTAAAGCAAGTATCATTTCTTGAAAATTCATAATAATACCTCCTGTAATATTTTCTAATATATTATGAAAATTTATTTATTTTATTTAATAATATTAAAGCCTCTCGCTTACACGAAAGGCTTTTAAAGTGCTTCGTTAATACGATTAGGATAACAAAAGTGCTTTAATTTGTCAATATTGTTGCCCTATCTACTATTATAAGCCAAAATGTATAGTTATCTATCAAAAAAATATTTTTTTCTTTATTTTTTATTCAAATTCAAAAAACTAAGGTAGAATAAAATATATTTATCCTACCTTAACTTTATTTAAAAATATAAATCTTTCTTAGTTTTCATTATTGATTATTTTTTTCGTCTTTTACTTCATATGATTTTTTATCTAAACTTATAACTATTTCATCATCATCTTTTTTTGTTTCATTATTAGGATAAGTGTTGGATTCTTTATTTTTATCTAAAGCAGTTTTTACGTCTTTTGCCTTAGTTGATACCATATCTTTTATAGTGTTGAATTTTTCTTCACTAAATTCACCTAAATCTATAACAGTATCTCCTTCTTCGTTAGCTATTTTTATCTTACATTTTGAAAGTACTGCAGCTGATAATCCTACTAAAGTAAGCATTGGCCCTATTATAACACCTACTACACCTACAGTAAGTGGTATATTCAACATAGTATCTCCATTTCTTTCAACTATTAATCTAATAACATTGCTTTTCTTTATTAAGTCTAAAACTTGCTCTTTTAATTCTTCTGTGTTTTTTCCAAATATTTCAGTAGTTTTCTTTGGAGATCCTTTTAGATTATCATAAGTAGATTCTAGATATATAATAGCTTCAACTACATTCCCATCAGTTTTTTGTAATGCTTCTTTAGCTTGTTTATAAGTAGCCTTAGGTAATCTTTCTAAAACCTTATCTATGGCTTCTATTGTTACTTGACTCATATTATTCAGCTCCCTTTTTATTTTCTATGCTTTCTATTAAGTTTAATGACTTAAACCCTCTATTGTCAATATATTGATTTAAATACCTTTTCAATATTATATCCAATTCCTTTACTATATATTTTGATACTTTTGCCTTATTACATGTCAAAATGTCATTATTTAATATATATTCCATTAGTCTAACAGTTGTTAAATCTATTTTCATATTATACTCAAAAAGTTCTCTACAATTTTCGCAAATCACTCCTCCTTCATATATATTAAATACACTGTTATTTAAATTTTTATTACCACAATTACTACATCTATTAACTATTGGTTTAAATCCTATATAATCTAAAAACTTTAATTCAAATACATCTTTTATAAATACCATGTCTATATCTTCTTTGGCAAATAGATATAGGGTTTGTGCTAATAAAATAAATAGTCTATTATTAGTTACCTCATCTTCTACATTATAGTCAATAAGCTGAATAATATACGTAGCATATGAAAAGGCATCTAGATTATAAGATATTTCGTAAAAGCTCTTTATAATCTCTGTTTGAGTAACTCTATACATATTTCCTTGTTTTTTAAGTGTAAAGGTTGAATATGCAAAAACTTGACAAGATGATAATAATGCACTTTTAGTTCTTCTTGCACCTTTTGCAATTGCAGATATCTTTCCTAATTTTCTTGAGTATATGGTTAGTATTAAGTCATTTTCTTTGTATTTAACTGCCCTAAGGACTATTCCTTGGGTGTTTACAATCACCATTATTATTCAACGTCTCCCTTTTTTCGAATTTCTGTTTATTTAAAATTCGATAGTCGTATAGATATAAATATGCTTCTATGCTCCCAGTTTTTTTAAAAACTTCCCAAAGTAATTTATACATCTAAAAAACCCCCTTCTTACATTTTATTCATAGTTTTTGTAAGAAGAGGTTAAAAAATTCATTTATTTATAAAACAATTTTTGACAAAAATATAGTTGTTATTATGAAAAATAATACTACACCTATCATATCAAGTAAAACAGATATTAGTGGTGAAGATATTATAGATATATCCCCTGATAAATGCTTTAACATAAGTGGTGTAAAGCTACCTATCATAGAACCTACAACCATATTTATTAATACACAAATAGCTATTACTATAGCCATATTTAAGTTGTTCAAGATTACATATGCCATTATACCTATAATAATAGAGCATACTAATCCTGTAATTAATCCAACAGCACCTTCTTTTAGTACTGTTTTAAAATCTATGTTTTCTTCATTATTGGATAAAGTCATTATTGTAAGTGATGAAGCTTGCATTCCAACACTTCCACCCATACCTAATATAACAGGCACGAAGCATAAGAATTTAACATAAGTTAACCCTTCTACAAAAGTAGTTTTAGTTAATATGATTGCAGTGAATAATCCACCTATTAATATTAATATTAGCCAAGGAATTCTTGCTCTTACCGATGATGCTATTTGTTCCAACATAGTTGAGTTTGGTTTTTCGGCTACATCTCTTTCATGTTCAGAAGACCCAGCTAATTTATATAAATCTTCTGTTGCTTCCTCTTCCATAACATCTATTATATCATCGACAGTTATTATACCTCTTAAAACATTATCTCTATCAACAACAGGTATAGCTATTAAATCATATTTTGATACTAATTTTACAGCTAGTTCTCTATCATCATCGTCATATACTGAGATTATATTTTCACTCATTAAATCTGTTACAACAACAGAGTCTCTTGCTGTTATAAGCTCTCTAAGTGATAATACTCCAACTAGTTTTTCATCATCGTCAACAACATATATGTAGTATATAGTTTCAGCATCTTCTGCATGTTTTCTCATATGCTCAATAGCTTCTTTTGCTGTCATATTTTCATTGACTTCGATATAACCAGTAGTCATTATACCACCAGTCGATTCTTCTTCATATCCAAGAAGTTTTTTTACGTCTTCTGCATCTTCTTTATTTAATAGATTTATTATTCTTTGCTTTTCATCTTCTTCTAATTCGCTTAATATATCTGTTAAATCATCTAGAGACATTTGTTCTAAGATATTTCTTCCATGTTGTACATCTATTAATGAAAGCATTGTTCTAAAAAAGTCTGATCCGCTTTCTTCTAGAATTGATGCTGATACATCAATTGGCAAAACTTCAAAAAGCTTTACTTTCATTTCTTCATCTAAGTCTTCCATTACATCTAAGATATCCATAGTATGGTATTCTTCTAATAGTTCCCTTAGTTCCAATACTTTGTTATTTTCTAATAAATCATTCACCTGTTCTAACAACAGTCTAGAATCATCATTTTTCCTATCCATATAATCCACCTTTATTTATCATTATATCCAAAATCACTGATGTAATTTTGTAGATTTCTCCAATTTTCTTTTACTTTTACCCATAATTGAAGATTTATTTTTGAACCTAATAAAAGCTCCATATCTTCTCTGGCTGATTTTCCTATACCTTTTAATTTTCTACCATTTTTCCCTATTATTATACCTTTATGAGAATCTCTCTCACAGTAAATAACAGCAGATATATCTACTATATCTTTATCATTTCTTGATTTCATTCTTTCAACTTCTACAGCAACTCCGTGAGGTACTTCATCATTTAAGTAATGTAATACTTTTTCTCTTATTAATTCTGAAACAAGTACTCTTTCTGGTTGGTCAGTTATCATATAATCTGGGAAATATTTTGGTCCTTCTTCAAGATATTTTCCTATAACTTTTAATAGTTCATTTACATTTCTTCCTTTAAGAGCTGATATTGGAACTATTTCTTTGAATACTTCTTCTTTTGAGTATAATTGCATTAATTCAAATAACTCAGCTTCTTCTAATTTATCTATCTTATTTAAAACTAATATTACTGGAGTTTTTATTCCTTTTAAATCTTCTATTATTTTTCTATCTCCAGGTCCGATTTTTTTTGAATCGTCTACTACGAATAATACTAAATCAACATTTTTGAATGCATCTGTTGCTGATTTTACCATAAATTCGCCTAATTTATTTTTTGGTTTGTGTATACCTGGTGTATCCAAAAATACAATTTGGCAATCTTCATCAGTGTACACAGCTTGTATTGTGTTTCTTGTAGTTTGAGGTTTATCACTCATTATAGCTATTTTTTCTCCTACTACATTGTTCATTAATGTTGATTTTCCTACATTTGGTCTACCTACTATACTAACAAATCCTGATTTGAACATTTACATTTCTCCTAACTTCTTGTCTTTTACTAATTTTATTTATTTTGTCATTGCTTAAAAGTCACCCTTAGCAAAATTCTTTGGTAATAAGATTTTTATATTTTGAGCATATATAATTGAATTTTATTATTTTTAAGTTTTTTAATATTTAATGTAAGTAATATTATCTCATTCTAAATTCAGAATAAGTAATTTATATTATATATACTTTATAAAAATAATTCTCTACTATATTATATGGTGCTTTTAAATATAATTTTTAAACTTAATCTTATTCATATTCTTACCATAATACTATATTATAACACAAAGATATAATTTAACTATTATCTATTTACTTTAATTAAATTTTTTTAATAAAAGTTAAATATTTTAATTTGGAAGACAAGCATTGCCACTAATATACCAAGCAAGGCCCCAGCTACCGTCTCCCAAAATGTATGTATTTTTCCTTCTATTCGGCTTTGTGCTACTAGCACTGCCATTATATAACCTAAGGCTGCTACAATTGGATTTTCTATAATCATAGTTATAGATGTAGCAAGCGCAAATGCAAGTGCCGCATGGCCACTTGGCATCCCACCTTGAAGTGGTGTTCCTGTAGCTGTAAGTGCTTTAACTACTACTACAGAGATTAAAACTAATACTATGCATATTAAAGTTACATGCGGATCTGATTTTCTGATTGAAACTATTACTGATTGAGATAAATGCATAAATTTATCATAAAAAATCAAATATCCCACGGCCACCGCATTTAATGATGCAATTAAAACTCCACCTGCTGCTACGTCTTTTGCGATTTTGGCCAATGGATGAATCTCATTTGTAGTTAAGTCTACTGCATTTTCTATTGCTGTATTAAACATTTCTGATACGATTACTAAACTTATAGATAGTAATAATATCATCATTTCTACTCTACTTAAATTTAGAAATAAGCTCACTACAAGCACTACTACCGCTATAACATAGTGAATTTTCATATTTCTTTCATGCTTAAATGTATATATAACTCCTTCAATTGCTGCATTAAATGCCTTTATAATATTTTGGCGTGGTTTGTTTCTTTTCATAAAAACCTACTCCCTTGTTATCCCTAACTTGTTTAAAATATACTCTTCTTTTTGTCTCATTTCTTTTGTATTTTCTTCAGTATCGTGATCATATCCTAATAAATGGAACATACTGTGACAAACTAAAAAACATACTTCCCTTTCAAAACTATGATTATACTCTTGACTTTGTTCAAATGCCCTTTCTAAAGATATTACTATATCTCCTAGAGATTCTTCACCAAAGTCTATTCCAAATTCATCTTCTACTAAAAGAGGGAATGATAATACATCTGTTGCTCTGTCTATTCCTCTATATTCTTTGTTTAATTGATGTATTTCTTTGTTATCCACAAAAGATAAGCTTACTTCATAATTATCATCATAATCTTCATAATCTAAACATTCTAGTATAATATCTTTTATTTTTTCTATTAATTCTTCGCTAACTTCTAATTTATCTTGTCTATCATCTATTATTAATTCCATACATTCACCTACTATTTTAAATTTATCTTTCTATTTTGTATTTTATATTAGCATATTATTTTGCTATATATTTTTTATTATCTTTATAATTCATTTTTAAATTCTTATCTTTTAGAATTTTTCGCTATTTTTTCTTTTTCTCTTTTATTTTTTCTAAACTCTTCTTTTTTTTCATATTTATCATAAGCTTTGATAATTCTTTGAACTAGCTCATGTCTTACAACGTCCTTTTCTGTAAGTTCTATTTTACCAATTCCTTTTATATTTTCAAGTATAGTTGTAGCTTGCACTAAACCACTTTTCTTTTTATCTGGTAAATCTGTCTGAGTTATATCGCCAGTTACAACAGCTTTAGAGCCAAATCCAAGTCTTGTTAAAAACATCTTCATTTGCTCTGGTGTTGTATTTTGAGCTTCGTCTAAAATTATAAATGCATTATCTAAAGTTCTACCTCTCATAAAAGCAAGTGGTGCAACTTCTATAGTTCCTCTTTCTAAGAATTTATTTACTCTTTCCCCACCAAGCATATCGAATAAAGCATCGTATAACGGTCTTAAGTAAGGGTCTACTTTATCTTTTAAATCTCCTGGTAAAAATCCTAAACTTTCTCCAGCCTCAACTGCTGGTCTTGTTAATACAATTCTATTTACTTCGTCTTTTTTAAATGCATTCACAGCCATAGCAACTGCTAGATAAGTTTTTCCTGTACCAGCTGGGCCTATACCAAAAGTTATATCATTTTGGTTTATCAGTTCAATATATTTCTTTTGACCTAGAGTTTTAGGTTGTACTGCTTTACCTTTTTTAGTAACTACAATAACATCATCTAATTCTTTTATCATCATTTCACTACCTTCAAGCAGTAATGATAAACTATAAGTAACTGACTGTTTATCTAGTGATTTCCCTTTTATCACTGTATCTTGTAATTCTGTCATTAACTTATAAGCCAAGTCTACATTTTTTTCCTTACCCATTAAAACAATGTTACCTTCTCTTAAAATAACATCTATACTTAATGTATCTTCAATTAATTTAATGTTTTCATCAAAATTTCCAAATAATTCTCTTTCAAATTCTTGTTCTGCTATTAAAAATTTTTTTTGTGTTATCAATGAAATTGTGCCTCCTTAAAATGTTATCCCTTTTTATATTAATATATTTTATTGATTATTTTTAGTTTCACTATCTTTTTTATCTTGATCTTGTTCATATTCATTTTTTATATCGTTTATAGGTCTCTTTTGTGGATTAGACGGAACTGGCTCTCCATCTTCACTTTTGCTATTTTCTTGTATAATTTTATTTATTTCTTGTTTACTAAGAGAATATACTTTGGATATATCTTCACTTGCTTGTACTGTTACAATATATTCTAACATATTTTTGCTAACTTTATGTTGATAATTTACATCGCCCATTTTAGCAGATGCAGGCATCATATAATATAAATCCTTTAAAGCTTTTTGTTTTAACTCTTCTTTCAGTTTATCCACATCAGCTTCAACTTCTTTTTTTGTAACTTCATAAAAAGTACTGACTATTATTTTAACTGGAAATGTATAGTTTCCTATTTTAATTTCTTTAGTTTTATTTTCAATTACATAGTCATTATATTTTATATTTCTTTTTATTTCATATTCTTTATCATAAAAAGTTATAGTATATACGTTTTTACTCTTTCCTGTCTTTTTATTTATTGTTTCTATGTACGGTTTTTTCTGAACACTCTCATAAAAAGTAGTAGCCCAGACTTGTGGCATAGCAGAGGTATTTGCCCCTTGAATCAATAAGTCCCCTTTTTTAACTATATCCCCTACTTGGACAACAGCTTCTCCACTTCTAGCAATCACCTTTTCTATTATACCATTTTTAGATGCAATAATATTGCAATAATTAGAATTTGATGTTTGAGTATTTTCATCATCCTTTTTAGTAACTGTTACAAATACATTTGTACCTTTTACATTTATAGATAAATATGCAACTTCATCTATCTCCTGCATTATGTGATCTCTTATAATTTTTCTATCTATAGTTTTTTTAAATACACCTGGTTTTAGACCACATTCTTCTAACTCATCTTGTAATACTTTCTTGTCTATACCTTCTGGACAATCTATATATATGTCAGTTACAAATTGCGTTGTTAGAAGAAGCAATAAAAGAGATACAACAGCTGAAAATACCATGGTTTTATATTTATATATTCTTTTAGCCAAAAATGGAATTCCTGTTTTCTGTTTTATTTTTACCTCAAACTTATTGCCTCTATACATATTTTTTATTTTTTTTAAGTCTCCTCTAGATACACTAAACTCTACTTTTGTTTTATCTATTCTTTTTACATTATAAATAGAAACTTTATTTTTACAAATGAAATTTAAATATTTCTCTGTGTCTATTCCTTCTACAATTAATACATAATACCCTTTGATATAATTAATCAACTTTATTCACCCCTTAATCAACATATTCTAGAGAATAAATTATTCCCTTTATGCCTATTTCCCCTTCGTTTATATACTTTAGAACAAGTTTATCCCCAGTTATCTTAACCACCTTTTCTTTTGTCTTTATTCTTATTAAATTAGTATCAAATTCAACTATATTAACATAATTCTCTATACTCAAAAATGTATTACTAACTATAGTAATAATCGTTTTTGTAACTTGTAAATCTGATGATATATCCATAAACTTCCCCCTTAAATAGATTTTCTTCATATATTTTATGAATTTGCAGCTCTATAAATGTTATATATTATTTATATGATATAAACTCAGATTTTAATATTTAAGCAAAAAAATTACTACCTAAATGGTAGTAATTTTTATTTATTTAATATCCATATAAAATAACTTAAAAAGTTTACAAAAACCATCCAAAGTAAATACGGTATATTAATTATACTAGCTCTTTGATCAATTTTATAAAATCTATAAATCATGATAGCAAGTATAAATGTTAAAAGTATACTCTCTATAAGTGCTACGAATCTTAAATTTAGTCCAAAAAATAATATACTCCATAAAAAGTTTAATACTAATTGAACATAATATAAAAACATAGCATCATTTACTTTCATAGTGCTTTTCTTTGAACTTGTAATTATGTACGCCGATATTCCCATCAAAACATATAATATAGACCATACTATAGGATATGCGGCTGTTGGTGGGGCAAACCCCGGTTTTATTAATTGTGAATATTGTTCTTCAAAAGTTGTCTGCGATAGTAAAACTGCTATCGTACTGCTTAACAAACCTGTTAATAAAGGAATAGCAACACAAATAATAAATTTTTTTATCTCTTTGACAGATATAATCAAAACTTTCACCTTCCTAATAATTATTAACTACGAATTTTTATTTACTAAAGTTATTTTAGAAAATTCTTTTATAATAATTATGTACAAGGTTATCAATATATTACATTGTAATTTTGTATATATAATGTAGTTTTTTATTCATTATAAAATTATTATTTTATTTTTTAAACGTAAAAAGGTCTAGAATTTTATTCTAGACCTTTTAATCTATTGTAAGTTTTTTCTAACTAATTCATTTATTAGCTTTCCATCAGCACGCCCTTTTACTTTAGGCATTATTGATGACATAATTTGCTTCATATCTTTCATTGAAGTAGCTCCAACTTCTGATATAGTAGCTATTACGATTTCGTTTAGTTCTTCTTCGCTTAATTGTTGAGGTAGGTACTCTTTTAAAACTTCTATTTCAGCTTCTGCTTGAGTCGCTAAATCTTCTCTACCAGCTTTTTTAAACTCGTCTAGAGAATCTTTTGTTTGTTTTAGTAGTTTAGCTATTATGTCGATTACTTGAGAATCGTCTAGCTCAACCCTATTATCAACTTCATATTGCTTAATTGAAGCCCTAATTAAAGTTACTACTGATTTTTTAGTATTATCTTTGTTTTTCATAGAAGACTTAAGATCTTCTTGTAACTTTTGTTTAAGGGACATTCCCTTCACCTCTTTATTTCATATTACTACTTTTAGATATTACTATCTTTTAGCATTTTTTCTTCTAGCTGCTTCAGCTTTTTTCTTACGTTTAACACTTGGTTTATCATAGTGTTCTCTTTTTCTTACTTCTGACATTATGCCAGACATAGCGCATTGACGTTTAAATCTTCTTAAAGCACTATCTAATGATTCATTTTCTCTTACTCTTACTTCTGACATTCTTTTTCCCTCCCTCCGATTTCGCGAATTATGTATAAAATCGTATAAGTCCTTACAAAACCTCTCCGATTTCATACTTGTATATTATAAACTATATTTTTATATTTATCAAGTATTTTAATTAAATATAAAATGAAATTATTAATATACAAGAACATTTTTACTTTTTTCTCCAAAAATATTCAATTATTTGGCATCTTTTTCATACATTGGAATTTTTTTACCAGCTAATACATGAAAATGAATGTGTTTTACCTCTTGGCCACCATCAGCACCACAGTTATTTATTATCCTAAATCCTTTTTCTGCAAAACCTTTTTCTTTTGCTATTATATTAATTACTTTATGAATATGTGCAATAATATCCATATCTTCTTCATTAATATCTATCATGCTGTCATAGTGTTTTTTAGGTACAACTAGAATATGATATGGTGCAACAGGGTTTATATCATTAAATGCTAAAACCTTGTCATCTTCATATACTATATCTCCTGGTATTTCTCCAGCTATTATTTTACAAAATAAACAGTCCATCCCCTATACACCTCCTATCTAATTATATGTATTTCTACATACTATACTAAAATTCCTTCTAAGAATTCATTTTTTACATTTGTTATTTTAACTTTTAAAATTTGTTCTGTGATATCTTTATCACTTTCTACTATAACTTTTACATAGTTTTCTGTTAAACCTTCGTATTTATTGTCCCCAACTTTTTGTTCAAATAACACATTAAATTCTTTATCTAACATTTTTTGTCCAAATTTATTGAAGTTTTCTTCATTTAATTGAAGTAATTTTTCACTTCTATCGTGTTTTGTACTTGGGTCTACTTGATTTTCCATAGTAGCTGCTGGTGTCCCTTTTCTTGGAGAATATTTAAATACATGCATATGAGTAAGTTCTATATCTTTTAAGAACTCATATGTTTTATCAAATTCTTCTGATGTTTCTCCTGGGAATCCAACTATAACGTCTGTAGTTATAGATACATTTGGTATATTAGCTCTAAGTCTATCTACTATTGTTTTATACTCTTCTGTAGTATATCTACGTTTCATTCTTTTTAAAGTCTCATCACATCCACTTTGTAGTGATAAGTGATAATGCGGACAAACTTTATCCATAGATGAAACTGCTTCTACAAATTCATCAGTAAATAATATAGGTTCAACAGAGCTAAGTCTAATTCTCTCTATTCCATCTATATCATTAATTTGTTTTATTACATCTAAAAGTTTTATATCGCTATCTTTTATATCTTTTCCATAAGATGCAACGTGAATTCCTGTTAAAACTACTTCTTTATATCCGTTAGCTGCAAGACTTTCTACTTCTTTAACTATACTTTCTAAATCTCTACTTCTAACTCTACCTCTTGCATATGGTATTATGCAGTATGAACAATATCTGTCACATCCATCTTGGATTTTCATGAAAGCTCTAGTTTTTCCATTAGTTTTATTTATTTCTATTTCTTCAAAAGCTTTAACTTTCATTATATCATCAACTGTACTAACTTTTCTGCTAGCATCAATTTTTTTAACTTCTTCTACTATTTTTTTTCTATCATTTGTACCCATAACAAGATTTACTTCATCTATTGAAAGTATTTCTTCTGGTGATACTTGTGAATAACATCCAACAACTGCTATTATTGCATCTGGGTTTTTCTTTTTCATTCTTCTTATATATTGTCTTGATTTTCTATCACTCATATGAGTTACAGTACAAGTATTTATAACATATACGTCTGCATAATCTTCTGTTTCTGCTTTTTCATATCCTTCTTTTTCGAATAACTCAAGCATTGCTTCTGTTTCGTATTGGTTTACTTTACACCCTAAAGTATAAAATGCCACTTTTTTCATTAAATATTTCCTCCTAAGTCACTCAGTTCATATAAAACTATTGAAGAAGCGACTACTGATGCCGTTTCAGTTCTTAATATTCTAGGTCCCAATGATACAACTTTCGAATCTATATCTTGGATACTTTTTATTTCTTCTTCTTCAAAGCCACCTTCAGGTCCTACAAAAATCCCGATTGTATTTATATCAGCATCTTTGATTGCACTTTTTATAGATACCGTTCTTTCATTTTCATAAGGGCATATATTCATATCGTTGTTTTTCATGTCTTCTAAAGCTTCATTAAATGATAATATACCTCTTAATTTAGGTATTTTACCTCTTTTGCTTTGTTTAGCCGCTTCATACATTATTCTTTCCCAACGTTCTATCTTTTTGCCTTCTTTTTTGTCGTCAACTTTTACTACACTTCTCTTTGTAGATACTAAAACAATCTCGTCAACACCAACTTCTGTAAGTTTTTGAAGTATTAACTCCATTTTAGTACTTTTAGGTAGTCCTTGATATAGCTTTACTTTTAAATCTGATTCTCTTTTTATTTCTTTTTTTTCTATTATATTTAGATCAACTTGATCTTTATTTATATCAGTTATTTCACAAATGTATTCAGAGTTATCCTTATCACATACTTCTAATTTTTCACCGATTTTACATCTTAAAACTTTAGAAATATGTTTTACATCCTCTCCATCTATTATACATGTGTTGTTTTCTAAATTAATATTGCTTTTATCTACAAAAAATCTATCCATAACTTCACCTACTTAAGTTTAGAAACTATAGCTGACCATTCTCCTAATCTTTCAACTTTAACTATTTCAAATCCGTTTTCTTCTAAAGCTTGACAAACTTCATCTATTTTAGCAAGTATTATACCAGAAGATATGAATACACCGTCTTCTTTTAAGAATTTGCTTACGTCTTTAGCAAGTATTTTTATTATATCTGCTATTATATTTGCAACTATTACATCAGCTTTAGAGTCAACAACTTCAAATAATGAACCGTGTTTAACTACTACTTTATCTGATACATTGTTTATTTCACAGTTTTCTTTTGATACTTTAACTGCTACTTCATCTAAGTCACCTGCTACTACTTCTTTTGCACCTAACTCTGCAGCTGCTATTGCAAGTATACCACTACCGCATCCTATATCAAATACAGTTTTTGTTTCATCTACGTAGTTTTCTAATTCTCTTATACACATAGATGTAGTTTCGTGAGTTCCTGTTCCGAACGCCATCCCTGGATCTAATTCTATTATTAAATCGCCTTCTTGTTTTTCATATTCTTCCCAGCTAGGTTTTACAACTATTTTTTTACCTACTTTTGTTGGTTTGTAGTATTTTTTCCATTCATTTGCCCAATCTGATTCGTTAACGTTAGTTAAAGATACAGAACCTTCTCCTATATCTAAACCGAATGATGGTAATAATGATATTCTAGCTTTTACAGTTTCAATAAGTTCTAGTACGTTTCTTTCTTCCGGTATGTAAGTTTTTATAAGTACTCCGTCTTGACAACTTTTATTGAATACTTCTTCTTCAACATAATCCCAATCAAGTTCATTTTTCTTTTGGAATAAGAAATCTTTAGGGTCTTCTATCATAACCCCTCCACATCTTTCTTCCATTAATATATTACTTATAGCTTCTACAGCTTCTGTTGTAGTTTTTATAGTTACTTCTGTCCAATTCATAATATAATTATCTTCCTTTCTAGATTTTATTATTCAAATTTATAATTTTATACTTAGAATTTTCAGTTTTAAAAATTTCATTTAATTATTATATCATATTTAATCTGTTGGTTAATTACTAAATTACATCTATCGTCAAATTTCGCAAAATTTTTTAGTTTTATTTTAATAGAATTAATGTCTTTTTTCTATATTTATATATATTGCCCCAAATATTGTAATTTTATAATGTATATTAAAAGTTATTGTTATTATAAAATTAAATACTTAGATTATTGTTTTATATTTAAATTCTATTTATTATTTTAAATTTTTTAGCAAAAAAAAGTATTTTAAATAGCACTTATACTATCTAAAATACTTTTTTAATAAATTTATTTTTTTAAATTTTTGAAGAAAGTATCTATCTTGTTCTTCCAATTCCTCTGTTTTTCATGGACTTTGTTTCCACAAGATTCATCGAATTTTCTTAATAATTCTTTTTGATCTTCGTTTAATTTTTTAGGTGTATCTATTATAACTTTAACGTATTGGTCACCTCTAGAATTACTTCTTAATTTAGGTATACCTTTTTCTCTAAGTCTAAATACTGTTCCTGTTTGAGTTCCTTCAGGTAAAGTGTATGAAACTTTTCCGTCTAGTGTAGGTACTTCTAATTTATCCCCTAATGCCGCTTGAGTAAATCTTATTGGCATTTCTATATAAACGTCGTATCCTTCTCTTGTGAATATATCGTGTTTTTGTACATTAACTACGATATATAAATCTCCTCTAGGACCGCCTTTTTCTCCTACTTCACCTTGACCAGAAAGTTTTATCATTTGACCATCATCTATACCTGCTGGTATATCAACTTCTATTGTCTTAGTTTTTCTTACGCTACCTTTTCCATGACATTTGTTACATGGTGATTCATTTATTTCCCCTTCACCATCACATGTAGAACATGTTCTTTGGCTAGCTATATTACCGAATGGAGTTCTTTGAACACTTTGAACTGTTCCTGAACCATGACAAGTAGGACAAGTTTTTTTAGATGTTCCTGGTCTTGCTCCACTACCATGACATTCTTCACATTCTTCACTTCTATTTATTTTAACTTTTATTTTCTTACCAAATGCAGCATCTTCAAAACTAATAGTAACTGATTGTCTTATGTCTGCACCACGTTTTGGTCCTCTTCTTCTAGATGAAGAACCTCCGAATCCGCCTCCAAAGCTAGAACCGAATATGTCTCCGAATATATCTTCGAATCCACCGAAGCCACTTCCTCCAAATCCGCCGAATCCTTGACCGCCGCCAAATCCGCCTTGACCATTTAATCCGTCGTGTCCAAATCTATCATAAGTACTTCTTTTTTCTTCATCAGAAAGTACTTCATAAGCTTCATTTATTTCTTTGAATTTTTCTTCAGCATCTTTATCACCAGGATTTTTGTCTGGGTGATATTTCATTGCTAATTTTCTATAAGCTTTTTTAATCTCTTTAGCGTCTGCGTCTTTGCCTACACCAAGTACCTCATAGTAATCTCTTTTTTCACTCAAGGATTTCACCACCTTTACATCTTACAAAATAATAGCTTGTAGAATGTTAAACTACAAGCTATTATAAATTTATTTTAACAGACTAATCTTTTTAAGTACTTTTAAAAAGTACACTACTTTTTATTATACACAAATACTCTGTCTTTGTAACCTATTTATCATCAACTTCTGTAAAATCTGCATCTACTACGTTGTCATCGTTGTTTCCTTGGTTTGCACCTTGGTCATATCCTGCATCGTGAGCTTCTGCACCTTGTGCTGCTTGAGCTTGTTGATACATTTGTTCAGATATTTTATGGAATTTGTTCATTACTTCATCCATTGCAGTTTTTAATTCTTCAGCTGTTGCGCTTTCTCTGTCTTTAACTGCTTTTAAGTTTTCTAAAGCACTTTCTATAGCTGATTTATCTTCTGCACTTACTTTATCTCCTAATTCGTTTAAAGTTTTTTCAGTTTGATAAATAGTTGATTCAGCTTGGTTTAATGCTTCTATTTTTTCTTTTTTAGCTTTATCTGCTTCAGCATTCATTTCTGCTTCTTTAACTTTTCTTTCTATTTCTTCTTCTGATAAGTTAGTTCCTGAAGTTATAGTAACTTTTTGTTCTTTTCCAGTTCCTAAATCTTTAGCAGTAACGTGAACTATACCATTAGCATCTATATCGAAAGTAACTTCTATTTGAGGTATTCCTCTTGGAGCTGGTGGTATTTCAGATAATTGGAATCTACCTAATGTAGTATTATCGTAAGCCATTGATCTTTCACCTTGTAATACGTGTATATCAACAGCAGTTTGGTTATCTGCAGCAGTTGAGAATACTTGAGATTTTTTAGTTGGTATTGTTGTATTTCTTTCTATTATCTTAGTCATTACGTTACCCATAGTTTCTATACCTAATGATAATGGAGTAACATCTAATAATAATAAGTCGTTAACTTCACCAGTTAAAACACCAGCTTGTATAGCAGCACCAGCAGCAACACATTCATCTGGGTTTATACCTTTGTGAGGTTCTTTTCCTATGAAGTTTTTAACAGCTTCTTGAACTGCAGGTATTCTTGTTGAACCACCTACTAATAATACGTCGTCTATTTCTGAAACTGAAAGTCCAGCATCAGCTAAAGCACTCTTAGTTGGTCCCATTGTTTTTTCTACTAAATCAGCAGTTAATTCGTTGAATTTAGCTCTTGATAAATCTATATTCATATGTTTTGGTCCTTCTGCAGTTGCAGTTATGAATGGTAGATTTATGTTAGTTGACATTGTTGAAGATAATTCTTTTTTAGCTTTTTCAGCTGCTTCTTTTAATCTTTGTAATGCCATTTTGTCAGCTCTTAAGTCAACACCTTCAGCTTTTTTGAATTCTTCAGCTAAATAATCTATTATAACTTTATCGAAGTCGTCTCCACCTAATCTGTTGTTACCAGCAGTAGCTAAAACTTCGAAAGTACCGTCACCTATTTCAAGTATTGATACGTCGAAAGTACCTCCACCTAAGTCGAATACTAATATTTTCTTTTCTTCATCTAATTTATCCATACCGTAAGCAAGTGCTGCAGCAGTTGGTTCGTTTATTATTCTTTTAACGTCTAATCCTGCTATTCTACCTGCATCTTTAGTTGCTTGTCTTTGAGCATCTGTGAAGTATGCTGGAACAGTTATAACAGCTTCTGTTACTGTTTGACCTAAATAACTTTCAGCATCTGATTTTAATTTTTGAAGTATTATAGCTGATATTTCTTGTGGAGTATATCCTTTACCATCTATATCAACTTTGTAATCTGTACCCATATGAGTTTTTATTGAAGTTATAGTTCTTTCTGCATTTGTAACTGCTTGTCTTTTTGCAGGTTCTCCAACTATTCTTTCACCGTCTTTAGTAAAAGCTACTACAGATGGTGTAGTTCTCATACCTTCGTTATTTGCTATTATTTGAGGTTCCCCACCTTCTAAAACTGCTACACAAGAGTTTGTTGTACCTAAATCTATACCTATTACTTTTGCCATCTTAATACGCCTCCTGAAATTTTCATTCTTAATTAATTTATTATTTAATTTAGCTATTTACTTTATTAGCTATTTATTATTTACAAAGCTATTAGCAAGATACTTTTACCATTGTTGGTCTTATTACTTTTGTACCAAGCTTATATCCTTTTTGTAGTACCATAACCACTTTGTTTGGTTCTACTCCATCTATACTTTCTTGCATTACTGCCATGTGAACATTTGGATCAAAATCAGCATCTTGTGCTTCTATTTCTTCAACTCCAAATTTAGTAAGTGAATCTTTTAATTGTTTGTAAACTAAGTCTACACCTTTATAAAGAGATTCTTCTTTATCTGGACATGCATCTAATGCTCTTTCCATATTATCTATAACTGGTATTAATTCAGTTATTATTTTTTCATTAGCAAAAACACCAATTGTTTCTTTTTCTTGTTGTGTTCTTCTAATGTAATTTGAATATTCTGCTTGAAGTCTTCTATATTTATCTTCAGATTCTTCTATTTTAGATTCTAAGTTTTTTATTTGATCATCAACTTTCTTTTCTTCTAATTTAGAATTTATATCTGTTACATTATCATCTTCAGTTTGTTCTGTCTTTATTTCCTCAGTTACTTGTTCTTCAACTGAAGCATTTGTATCATTTTTAACTTCAGATTGTACATCTTTATTTTCCAAGATATTACACCCCTCGATTCTTTTTATTTTTCTATTTATTATTAAGCAATATATTCATATAATTTATTATCGAATATATTCTAGAATAATCCATTCTTGTTGGTCCGATAAAACTTATACGTCCTATTTGCTCATTATCTACTTTGTATGTAGCCGTCACAACACTACAGTCTTGAGCTTGTTGACAGTCATTATCGCTACCAATTATTATATTGGTATTGTCTTTTAATATTCCTTTTGATTGTATAATCTTCGCTACAGTTTCTTTTGTTTCAAGCATATCTAAAAAGCTTCTAGCCTTTATTACATCATTAAATTCTGGATAATCAAGTATATTTGTAACTCCATTTAATGTTATTGAAACATCATCATCTGATGCATTTGAATTTAATATGCTAAGTAGTTTATCTACTATAGAAGAATATTCTCCTATTTCATATTTTATAAAAGCTATTAAATTGTTATCAATATCTGTTATACTCTTTCCTCCAAGCTTTTTAGTAAGATTATCAGAAATTATATTCAACTTAGCTTGATCTAAATACTTTTTAGTAGGAATATCCGATTTTTTAATATCTCCAGTATCTGTTACAACTATTAACAATATACTGTGTTCACCCATATTAACTAGTTGGATATGTTTAATTACACTTGGTTTTACTATTTTAGTAGTACCTATAGTAGTGTAATTTGTAAGCTGTGATAACATCTTAGAAGTTTCATGAATTAAATCTTGTATGTGATTCATATTATTTTCTACACATTTTTCAATTATTTCTTTGTCGCTATCATTTAATTCATTAGTTCCCATCAACAAATCTACATATAATTTATAACCTTTTTCTGTTGGCACCCTACCTGCTGATGTATGTGGTTGAACCAAATATCCCAATTCTTCCAAATCCGCCATTTCATTTCTTATAGTAGCAGCGCTAACTCCAAGATTATGCTTTTTCGAAATTGTTCTAGATCCTACAGCTTCAGCTGTTTCAATATAATCTTTAACTATCGCTTTGAGGATTTTCATTTTTCTTTCATTAAGTTCCATTTTTCATTTCCTCCCTGCTGTTAGCACTCACTATTTTCGAGTGCTAAAAAGATTATATATATTATATACCACTTATTTTTGTCTTTGTCAACAGTTTTTATTTAATCTATATAATCTAAAAAAATATTATTTGATATTTCTCTTCCCTTTTGGGTAAATTTAAATCCTTCTTGTGTCATTTCTATTAAATCTAGCTCTAAATGTCTTTCTAGTTGTTCTTTATATTTTTCCGTAAAGTCTATATTAAATTCCTCAAAATCTTTAAAAATTATACCTTCATTCATTCTAAGCCCCATAATTATTTTTTCTTCGATTTTATCCTTTTCAGTCAGAGTTTCAAAGAAATCTATAGGTTTTTCATTTTCAGATAATTTTTCATGATAATCTTGTAAGCTTTTTACATTGTTGTATCTAACATTATTAATATATCCAGATGCTCCTGGTCCTAATCCTATGTAATTTTTACATTTCCAATATAATATGTTATGCTTGCATTCATATCCCATTTTGGCATAATTCGATATTTCATATTGATTGTATCCATTTGATTTTAAATAATCTATAGTATACTCATACATTTTTATATCTTCATCCTCATCACCAAGATCAAATTCTTTATCCATATACATTTCGTATAATTTTGTACCTTCTTCTAAAATTAATGAATATGCCGAAATATGTTCTGGATTTAAATCTACTATTTTATGTAAAGTTTCTTTCCAATCTTCAAAAGTTTGATGTGGCAAATTATACATTAAATCAATATTTATATTTTCAAATCCAGCTTTTCTAGCCTCAAAATAGTTTTTTTCAAATTGATTATAATTATGTATTCTTCCTATATAACCTAATAGATTTTCTTGTACAGCTTGTAGACCTATACTAAGTCTATTTATCCCAATACTTTTCATAAATTTTAATTTTTCTTCATTTAAAGTCCCTGGATTGCACTCCATAGAAATTTCTGCATCTTCATCTATACAGAAATTCTGTTTTATTTCATCCATTATCATTTTAATTTCTTGATTGTTTAAGATACTAGGCGTACCTCCACCGAAAAATATACTATTTATTTTTCTATCTTTATTTTTATATAGAGCCATTTCTTTTTTTAAATCAGATAAAAATCTATTTTTTTCACTTTGTATCATTTTATATGAATTAAAGTCACAGTATTTACATTTTTGCACGCAAAAAGGTATATGTATGTATAATCCAAGCAAAAAATCACCTCTTTAATTTTTATTTTATATATTTATTTAATATATAGTTTTTTACCATTATGTAATAAGTATACATTCTATTGCTATTATAAATTATAATCACTTTCTATAAAACAACTTCTTTTTTAAACAAAATAAAAAGATAAACTTTTTTAAGTTTACCTTCTTATATTCCCAATACATATTATCTTTAAATATATAATTAAAATTTATATCAATAGTTATAATTTTTTCTTATAAAGATATATCAATATCTGCCATTCCTCTTAAACACGTTTTTTCATCTATTTTTAAAACTTGTCCAACAGCAATAGCTATTGCTATATTTTCTACTGATACATCATCAAATAAAGATAAATATTCTGCTGTAATTTTTGAAGTATCAGCAACGGTCACTTTAGTATCTCTTTCTCCAGCAATTTTTCTAAAATAATTTACATAATTACTATTAATAGTTATCAAATATCCCTCATAAGGTATAATATCTGCAAAAGACCTTACAATAGAATCATCAATATCTACATAATCTTCTGATATATCAGTTATAACAACTATATTCTCATCTAATTTTTTAAATTTTGATATTTTTTTAGAATCAGATTTTACATCTGCACTCTCACAAACTAAAGCTTCTACTTCTAAATCAACTGCATTTTTTATAATTGTTAATTCATCATTACTCTCTGATTTTTCTAGTGTTTTCCCGATAACTTTGTATCCTGCTTCCATTAAAATATTAGTTATTAGTTTGGTTATTATAGATTTTCCCTTTATCCCATTTACACTTATTCTTATAGGTACTTTTTCAACCATTTTTTGTTGTTCGGATTTTTTTCTATTACTCATAATAATGCCTAAAATCACTAATATCACTACACCTACTATTATAATAAAAATAACTCATCCCTCCTAAATATTAACCTTTTCATTTGTAGTTTATATAATTTAATATCTATTCTTAAAAATTATATAGTATTTAACTTTATCGAATAAACTTAAACATAGCATTTTACATATGTTTATTTTATATTATTTTCCAGGTCATTTCAACAGATATAGTTTTTTAGTAAAAAAGACTCTATAGTATAGATACGTTCATGATGTATCTTTTTATAGAGCCTTTTTTTATTATTTATATTTAGTCTAATCGTCTAATTTTAAAACTGCCATAAATGCTTTTTGTGGTACTTCTACGTTTCCGATTTGTCTCATACGTTTTTTACCTTCTTTTTGTTTTTCAAGAAGTTTCTTCTTACGAGATATATCCCCACCGTAACATTTAGCAAGTACGTCTTTTCTAAGAGCACTTATAGTTTCTCTAGCTATTATTTTATTTCCAACAGCTGCTTGTATTGGTACAGCGAATTGGTGTCTTGGTATTTCATTTTTAAGTTTTTCACACATAGCTTTTCCTCTAGCATATGCTTTTGATTCATGTACTATAAAGCTAAGTGCATCAACTTGTTCTTTATTTATTAATATATCTAATTTTACTAATGTAGATGGCACATATCCTTTCATTTCAAAGTCTAATGAACCGTATCCTCTTGTTCTTGATTTTAATGCATCAAAGAAATCATAGATAACTTCATTAAGAGGTAAGTCATAATGTAACATAACTCTCTTAGGATCTATATATTCCATATTATGCATAGTTCCACGTCTTTCTTGGCATAATTCCATTACTATACCTACATAATCTTTAGGAACTATTATATCAGCTTTTACAATAGGTTCTTCTATCATTTTTATTTCTGATGGGTCTGGTAAGTTAGTTGGATTTTGTATCATAACTACTTCACCAGTATTTTTAGTTACTCTATATATAACAGATGGAGCTGTTGTTACTAAGTTTAAGTTAAACTCTCTTTCTAGTCTCTCTTCTATTATTTCTAAGTGTAATAATCCTAAGAATCCACATCTAAAACCAAAGCCTAAAGCTGCTGAAGTTTCAAGTTCAAATTCTAATGCCGCATCATTTACTTGTAATTTTTCTAATGCATCTTTAACATTTTCATATTTTTCACCTTCACCTGGATAAATACCACAGTAAACCATTGGTGTAGCTTTTTTGTATCCTGGAAGTGGTTCATCTGTAGGTCTTTTAGCATCTGTTATAGTATCACCAACGTGACAACTTCTTATATCTTTAATACTAGCTGCTATATATCCAACATCACCAGCTTGAAGACTATCAAGTTCAGTTGGATGAGGAGCCATAACACCTACTTCTGTAACTTCAAATTTCTTTTTAGTATTCATCATTTCGATTGTCATACCTTTTTTAACTTCACCTTCAAATACTCTAACATATGCTACAACACCTTTATAAGCATCGTAATATGAGTCGAATATTAAAGCTTTTAATGGTTTATCTATATCACCTTCTGGTGCTGGTACATTATTTACTATATCTTCTAATACATCTTGTATATTTAAACCACTTTTAGCTGATACTAATGGAGCTTCACTTGCATCAAGTCCTATAATATCTTCTATCTCTGCTTTTATTTCGTCTGGTCTAGCACTTGGAAGATCTATCTTATTTATTACTGGTAATATTTCTAAATCTTGATCTAATGCTAAATATACGTTTGCTAATGTTTGTGCTTCTACACCTTGAGCTGCATCTACTACTAAAAGAGCTCCTTCACATGCTGCTAAACTTCTTGATACCTCATAGTTAAAGTCAACATGACCTGGAGTATCTATTAGATTTAAATAGTACTCATTTCCATCCTTAGCGTTGTATTTTAATCTTATATTTTGTAATTTGATAGTGATTCCTCTTTCTCTTTCTAAATCCATATTATCTAATAATTGGTTTTTCATTTCTCTATCACTAACTAAACCTGTATATTGAATTAATCTATCCGCTAAGGTAGACTTTCCATGGTCTATATGTGCAATAATACTAAAATTTCTCGTTCTACTTTGTTTATTGTCCACCTTTTTTCCTCCTTAAAAATTAATATAAATTATTTTCATCATAGATTTTATTTTATAATATATCAGCTTTTATGTAAATATAAGTTATAACAGAAAAATAAGACTTATTTTTGTTTTAAGCCTTATTTTCCTATTTTATACAATCATTAGAATGCTATATCTTTATATTCAAATTAAAATTATTAATAATTTTTTCTATAGAATGTATATTTTTTTCTACAAATTCTATATTTGTATCTATTATTGATTTTTTATTTAACATTTTATTCATATTATAATCCGTAAAAAATATACATCCTGTTGCTATATTTATCATAAAAATCACGGATAATATTTTTACAATAATTAATTTTTTTTTCTTTTTTCTTCTATTATTTATTCTTTCATCTAATGTACCCATATAATTTGTACTTACTCTTTCTTAATTATATTTTATGTTTTGTTCTTTAAAATATCCATCTAATATTTCTGCTAAGTATTTAGCACTAGCTTGAGCTTCTGCAGTAGTAGTCCCATTACTTCCAACTTCCACTAATAGTGCATTGTCACAAATACTTTGATTAAATCTACCATATGGTTTCACAACTACTGGCATTATTAAATCTGGATACTTTTCTTTAGCATATTTAGTTAAGCCATTTGCTAAATTTTGTACCTTTGTAACATCATCATTTCTAGCTCCTACAACAAAGAAAAACTTAGCTACCTTTTCTCCATTCACTGTCGTAGTGTATTTCTTATGAATATTATTTTTAGTAGCTTCATCTGCTATATTAAGTCCATCTCTATGTAAATCTATAGTTATATTTACATCACTATATTGATTCATTACAGATTTTATGGTTTCTGAACTTCTAGAATATGAATTATTATATGTAGGACTATCATGATAAGTAGTAGAATGTACTACTCCCCACCCTAAATTAGATAATTGATTAGTAAGCAAACATCCAACTGACATAACAGAGTGGTCTTTATCCTCAGAGTGATAATTTCCTTCTGGTGAGTCAGAATATGTCTCACAACTATGACTATGATATATTAAAATCTGAGGCTTATTATTTGTAACTCTCATGTTTGAACTGTATACACTACTTTCTAATGTTATACCTTCGCTATCTTCACTCTTTGCTGTTGGTATATTTTCCTTTCCTACATAAACATTTACAAATTGATTGCTTGTTGTTTTATCACTATTACTAGTTGTTTCATTATCTTTATTTGTTGATTTATCTACTTCATCTTTTTGTATTACTTTAACTTCTGGATAAGAATACTTTATTAAATTCTTAAATAATCCATTTGTATCAAAAGCTAGTGAATTGTTTGGTATTATAAATAATAAAATAGCTATACTTATTGCTTTAGCAAATTTATTATACATATTTCTCCTCCTTAGTTTTAAATCCTTCCTGGATGGAGGGATCTATTTAATCCTTCGCTTATTATTATTGCTAGATTTTCGATTGTATCATCTATATCTTTTGGAGTTACAATTAAATTTTTATCGTATGGATCTAAAGAGTCTTTTATTAATTGATATTTTTCTTCTTCTTTTAGTTGAGTAAGCATTTTATAAAATTCGCTTCCTTCTTCAGATACTTCCATTAGATTATCAATCGCTAAATCTAGTACATCTATTGTAAGTGTCGCTGCATCTACAACTGTAGGCACACCTATAGCAATTACATCTACACCTAAATAAGATTTATTTAATGCTTTTCTTTTGTTTCCAACTCCTCCTCCTGGTGATATCCCACCAGTTGATATTTGAATAGTCGAATTAACTCTGTCCATTTTTCTAGATGCCAATGCGTCTATAGCAACAACCCTATCTGGTTTTATTTTATCAACTAGAGATTTTACTATTTCTACTGTTTCAATACCTGTTATTCCCATTACTCCAGGGCTTAATGCAGATACTTCTGAAAAATCATCATCATAATCTTTATTGTAGTTTTTAAAAATATGACGAGTTACAAGTGTTTTTGATACAGCTCTAGGTCCTAGTGCATCTGATGTAATATTCCAGTTTCCAAGGCCTATTACTAGAGTTTTCTTAGATTGATCTCTTCCAAAGATATCTATTAATTCATCTTTTAAATAATTTATAACTTTTTCTCGAGAATCATCATCGTCAAATTTCATTAAATCACTTTCTAAAGTTATATATTTTCCAATTTCTTTATTCATTATTTGTGAACCAGTTTCATTTATTATTTCTACTGTAGTAACAGTGCAATCGTCTAGTTCTTTTGTATCTACAATAACTCCTTCCAGAGATGCCGATTGTTCTTCACATATTTCTGTCGCTTCAACTGCTAAATCTGTTCTTATACTTATCATAAAAACCTCCAAATGTTATTAAGTCTTATTGAAAAACATTATAATTATGTTAAAAAAACAATATTATTCGTTTAATTTCTGTTTTTTAACTTTGATTATAATTATTAACTCTTTTACGATTTTTAAACATAAATTAAATAAAACTTAAATTAAATTAAAAGTATTGAATATTAATACTTGATTTTTATTTTTATTTCTGTTAAAATCAAATATGTTGACGATGAGAATAATAAATTTTACGGGAGGTGAACAGATTGGCAAATATAAAATCTGCTAAAAAGAGAATAAAAGTTATCGATAAGAAAACTGCTTTAAACAGAGTGAGAAAATCACAAGTTAAAACAGCTATAAGAAGATTCGAAGAAGCTGTTAACGCTGGTAACGTAGAAGAAGCTACTCAAAGATTCCAATTCGCTCAAAAGAAAATATCTCAAGTTGCTTCTAAAGGAACTATACACAAAAACGCTGCTGCTAGAAAAGTAGCTAAATTAGCTCAAAAATTAAACTCTATGAACGCTTAATAAGAAGTTTAATTTGTGCATAAATTGGCCCTTGATTAATTTCAAGGGTTTTTTATTTTATAAAAATTAACCTTAAAGAAAAAGTCTTCCCTTTTTTAGGAAGACTTTAACTCACTCTTCTCTGACAGTACTTGCTTACTAACATTTCTATAGCAAGTGTATCTCTCATAAGACCATTTTTTATTTTATAATCGCTCTCTAATATATAATTTAACATATCTATTATCATAGATTCCGTGAAGTTTTTACTTATTTTTATCGATTTATTTACTATAAATAAAGAAGTCTTTAATTTTTCCGATATACTTTTATTATTAAGTCCTTTATTTAATAATTCTTTTACTTGAAGTACTGTTTTAAATTGTCTATTTATCATAGCGAAAATTCCTAAAACGGACTCCCCTTCATTTATCATATCGTTTAATATTTTTATAGCACTTTGTGAATTCTTATCTCCAATATAATCTATTAGTTTAAAAATGTCATTTTCTATCTTTTTTTGTGAAAGTCTATCTATTATTTCATTAGTAACTTGAGTATTTGTGCCAGCAAAAGAACTTATTTTTTTTATTTCATTATCTATATCAGATAAAGTAAACTCATTATTTTTATCTTTATATCCAGTTGATTCTATAAAGTACATGATTTGTGCATTTTCTATCATTATGTTATTTTCTGAAAATTTCTTTTTAGACCATTTAAATAATTCCATATCAGATATTTTCTCACAATTATAGACAATCCCATTTTTACTTATTCTATTTACTATACTTTTTCTTTTGTCAATTTCACCATATACAGTAAAAACTAAAATAGTAGTGTCAGGAATATTTTCTAAATGTTCAGCAAGTGTTTTTTCCTCTTTATCTGAGAAATTCTTTTTCTTAGCTTTAGTAAGTAGCTCAAAATCCTTTACTATTACTATTTTTCTTTCGTCCATAAATGGAAGTGTTTCAATAGAACTAAGTAATTGCTCTAATGTAATTTCTTTGCCATCTATTATATCTAAATTGAAATCGATCATACTTTCGTTCAAAGATTCTTTAAATAATTTTATAGTATTATCTATTAAATAGTGCTCCCTACCATATAATAGATAAATTTTGTCAAAATTTTTAGTTTTTATATTATAGACAATATCCTTGTATTTCATTTTCTTGCTCCTTCATAGTTTTAATTTCTTTGTATATCATGTAAGAGAAAATTAAAACATAATAAATTATTACATATATTATATTAGGATTTTCAACTTGTATATATCCAATTTCTATTTTGCTCAACTTATCCAATATATAATATACCATATTAATAAGGTTTTTGTTTATATAAACTATAACTTTTGTAATATTTAAATTAATCTCAAATAATAAAATACTAAAAAGGCTTAGATTCATTATAATTCCTATAAAAGGTATTATTACTATATTGCCTAAAATCGATAAAAGAGCAATTCCTCCAAATACATAATAAACAATTGGCATGGTAAGAATATTGGCAGCTATAGTCATCGATATGATATCAAACTTCAATTTATTTTTAATCATTTTATTAAAATATAAGATAGACAGTGTTGCCAAAAATGACAACTGAAAACTAATATTATATATAGTGTATGGATTATTTATAATTAATAAACTAGCAATTAATGATAATGTTGTTATCCCATCTCTTTTTTTAAATAAAAATACTGCCGAATACATAATTGTGACAAAAAATACAGCTCTTATAATAGATGGTGAAAATCCTACCATCATACTATATAAGACCATAACTATTACTAAAATAGCTAGTTTATAAATTTTATTTATTCCTCTTATAAGGTAAGCTATTAATACACATAGTATTCCTGTATGAAGCCCTGATATTGCTAATACATGACTTGTTCCTGTTTTCGAAAACATTTCACTTTCTTCTTTTGTTAAATCATCTTTTATTCCAAGTAAACATGAATTTATAAAATTAGATGAATCTTTATAAAGATATCTAAAAGTATCTCTCATATACATCTTTACTTTTCCTAAATATATATAAAACTTATTCTGCCCTATTACCTTAAAATAACTCGAATTTATTAGTCCTTTATGACCACAGCTTTTTATATATCTTCCATAATTAAAATCATCAAAACTCATTTCATCTAAATCTTTTAACTTTCCTTCAACTTCAACAATTTGTCCTATTTGTAATTCATACTTTCTTTTATAATCATTTACTAAATATCCGTCTATTATATATTGAGTATATTTACTTTTTTCTTTCTTATCTTTTACAACTCCGCTTATAGTTATTTTTGTATCATAATCTATATTATCTAATTCTTTTCCCAATGTAGAAAAAAATCCTAAGATTAGAATAATTAAAAAAATTAATAATAAAGGTCTTCTCAAGATATCCCTCCTAAAAATTCATTTTCTGTATTATTGACCTTATTTGAAAAGTATACTCAATTTTAATATATAAATCTCAATAGTATATTCATAAGCTCTAAATCATTGTAATTTATTTGTAAATAAAAAATAAAGGGAATTATAGTTATGTAACATAATTCCCTTTATTCATCTCATTTTTTTATTATTTTATAATTCTTAATACCAACGAACAATTGGTAAATCATTATTAATTCCTTTAGATACCAATATTTGATGAATATCTACAATTCCGTTATGAAAAACTGCTGCACATGATGAAAGATATAACTCCCACATACGAACAAATTCTTCATCAAACATTTTTCTTACTTCATCTATATGTTCTTTATAATTTTTTTCCCAACATAGAAGCGTACGGTTATAATGATTTCTTAAATTTTCTACATCTAGAGTATGGAAATTATCCTCTGCTAAACAATTTAAAATTTCTCTTAAACTTGGAATAACACCTCCTGGGAATATGTATTTCTTTATCCAAGGATCTCCTGGATGTTCTTTAAGCCCACTTATAAAGTGTAATAAAAATAATCCATGTGGTTTTAATACATTATTTACACAGTCTATAAATAGCTGATAATTGTCTCGTCCAACATGCTCAAGCATTCCTACACTTACAACTCTGTCAAATTTCATATCACTGTGTTTTAATTCTCTGTAATCCATAAGTTTTACTTCTAGAAGATCTTCTAATCCCTCATTAACTATTCTATTTTTAAACTCATTATACTGTTCAACACTTAATGTAATACCAGTTCCATGAACCTTGTATTTTTTAGCTGCTTCAATTAATAAGAATCCCCATCCACATCCTATATCAAGTAAGCTCATTCCTTCTTTTAGATATAATTTTTTTAAAATATAGTCTACTTTATTGACTTGAGCTTCATATAAAGTATCATTATCATTTAAAAAATATCCGCAAGAATAACTCATAGTTTCATCTAGCCATAGTTTATAAAAATCATTTCCTATATCATAATGACTTCTGACTTCTTTTTCTTGATTTTTCTTAGATATTGAGGTAAAAATTAATTTTTTCATTGATTTTTTATCCATATCAAATTTATCCATTTCACACATAAAGTGATCTAAAGCATCGTATAAATTTCCTTCAATTTCTAGGTTTCCACTCATATATGCTTCTCCCAATGCAAGAGATGTACTGCTAAGTAATTGGTTTACTGGTATAGATTCTTTTAATTTTGCGGTAAATGTTGGCTTTCCTTCTCCGATTTTATATTCTTTTCCATCAAGTATAACTAAAAAACAAATATCATCAAACTTATTTAAAATTTTAATCATCAAGTTTTCTTTTAACATTCTATACCTTACCTCCTATGTTGTGTAGAATTTATAATTATCATATTTATTTTATAATAAATTTTTTGTGATTTAAGTAAATATGAGCTTTGATATTATAATCATTTTCTAAAAAAATAAGACATATATCTAACACATATGCCTTATTTCTATGAATATATACTATTATTACCATAAATATATAATATATACTATCTTAATTCATTTTTTATAACATCAGCTATTCTCTTTATACCTGTTACTATTCTTTCTTCATCCATATTTGAATAGTTTAATCTAAAGTTATTAGCTTTAGTTCTTCCTGGATAGAAAGCAACCCCTGGAACATACGCTACATTGTTTTCTACACATTTTTTCATCATTTCAGTAGTATTTATACTTTCAGGTACTGTAACCCACATAAATAATCCACCTTCTGGATGAGTCCATTTAACTCCTTCTGGGAATTCTTCTTCTATTGTTTTTAGCATTAAGTCTCTACGCTTTTTGTAAAGAGCTCTTATTTCTAAAACATGTGCATCTACATCACATTCTTCTAAATATCTACTAACTTCTAATTGAGATATTGTTGATGTTTGTAAATCACCATCTTCTTTACATCTTATATATTTAGCTAAGATTTCTGGTGATGCGCATACCCATCCAAGTCTATATCCTGGACATAATATTTTTGAAAATGTTCCTAAATATACAACATAACCTTCTTTATCAAAAGATTTTAATGAAGGTAAAAATTCTCCTTCATATCTTAATTCACCATAAGGGTTATCTTCTAAAGCTACTACTTTATATTTAGTTATTAATTCAACGAATTTTTTACGTTTTTCAAGTGGCCAAGTTCTACCTGTTGGATTTTGAAAATCAGGTATAACATATATCATTTTTACTCTATCAGTAGTTTGTAAAACTTTTTCTAGAGCTTCCATGTTCATACCATCTTCATCAGTTTCGACTTCTATGTATTTTGGTCCATATCCATTAAATGCATTTAAAGCCCCTAAATATGTAGGACTTTCACATAATATTACGTCCCCTTCATCTATAAATATTTTAGCTGAAAACTCTAGTGCTTGTTGTGAACCACTAGTTACTAATATATCATCAGCAGATACATTTGTTTTTTGTTTTGCATTCATTCTATCAGCTATTTGTTGTCTGAATTTTGGGAAACCTTGAGCTGAAGAATATTGTAGCGCTACTGTTCCTACTTCATCTAAAACTTCATCAGCCATTTTTTTCATATCTTGTACTGGAAATAATTCTGGTGCAGGTAGTCCTCCTGCAAAAGAGATTACTTCTGGCTTAGCAGTTAATGCTAATATATCACTTATTTCAGATCCCCCTTCTGTCATCATACGTTTTGCATATTTTACTTCCATCATATATCACCCCAGTTATTTATTTTTGAATATCCAGTTATTTTTTATTCATGAATATATTGTATACTTATTTTCAAAATAGTCCATTATATTAATTAATTTTTATATAAAATTTCGATTAAAAGCACTCTATTTTTACATCAAAATACAAAAATGGCGCTCTGCTATTTCTAACAAAACGCCATTTTTTATATTTAAAATTATACAAGTTCGTCTATATAATTTACTTTTTTCTCAAATAAAATATTTAATAATCTTTTTTGATTCGATGCTAAACATCTCTCATCAATTTCATTTAACATAAATATCTCGTCTATATCTAAATAAGAAAAAGCTAATTGTGTTATAGAGTTTATATCTAATTCTATATCATGATTATCTTTTACTTTTTCTATTTTTATTTTATCTTCTATTATAGATATTTCAAATACACTGTTATTTTGTTCAATATATTTATCTATAACATTTATTTTTACTGATTCACAAGGTATTTGACCTTTTTCTATATTGTTTAAGTTTATACTTTCAATAAATCTTTCAAAATTTATAACTCTTCCTGCCATAAATGGTATCAATTTCATTTCACAAGTTTTTAAATTAGCAATTATTAATTTAATTTTATCATCAACAGGTGCATTTATAACAGTTTTTTTACATTGTGTATTATGATTATATATATAAGCTAACATAGATTTTAATGAAGAAATATTATTATATAAAAGTTCTCTAACAAAAAATGTATCGCCTTGAATATAATATGATATATAACTCTTATTTTCTTCATCTACATATATATACCCATTTTCAGATTCAATTTCTTTTATAAATCTATTAAAGTATGCTTCATCTCTAAGTGCATATCCATTCAAAGATTTCATAGCAGTTTTATAAATTTCTGCTAATAGCTTTGAATCCTTAAAGTCAACTTTTCTCAATCTAGATGTTACTTTAAATCCCGAAAGATCATCAGTTTTAATATTGTACTGAATTTGATCATAACAATGGTCAAATCCATATCTTTTGTACAGCCTATAATCAATAGCCATTAAAAGTGATACTATCTCTCCATTTTTATATAATTCTTCTAATGTATGACTCATCAGCTTTTTCATATATCCAAAGCCTCTAACTTCTGGCTTTGATGATACTCCTACTACATAAGATACATCATACTCTCTATTTCTAAGATCTATTTTATACTTATTTAGTTGAAGTGCGGATAAAACATCATCATTTTCTTCTATTATAATAGTATTATTTTTGTCATATACATTTTCAAAGTAATACTTTACAAAATCTTCTCCATCCTCAAAACAGTAATTCCAAAGTGAAACTATTTGATCCTTATCTAAATCTTTAGCATACCTAATATTCAATTAGTTAGCCTCCCTAACTGTATATTTTTCAACAAGTTTGCATGGATGGTAAGATAATTTTGCTTTTCTAAGTCCTTCTATTCCCATATCTTCTTCTCTATTCACAAATTCAACTTCAGGGAACTCATGAACTAAAAATTGTTGATTTATATATGGATATAAACCTCTTATTTCTGGATTTGCTTTTTCTATGTGGATTAAAGCCATATTATCATTTAATAATTCCCCCATAGTAAATGCTTCTAATTTTCCATCTATATAAATTCCAGATATTTTTAATCTGTCAGATATTTGATCATAGTGAGCAAATAATTTTTCTATTCCTTCTCTTTCATCATCTACACCTTCTTCGATGTTGTCATTTTCTTCTTTGTTTATTGCCCAATCATCTAAAAGTTGTCTACAATCATCAAAATCTTCTTTTCCAAGACGTTTATATTCAAATCTACCTTCATATTCACTTAAAAAGTAATTTATATGATTTCTCTTTTTACTATTTTTTCTTCCTTTTAGTGTTCTTAATATTTCTCCATCATAAACATAGTCAAATAGATCTCTTTCTGCTATATATTCAAATCTATCACCATATTCTTCTTTTAAATAGTCTACTACTTCTTCAGTTATTCCTCTGAAATAAAGTTTCTCTTCTATTTGTTCAAAATAATCTAATACAAAATCTATTACTTTTGGTAAATCTTCTTTTTTAGCAAGAGGTAGTATTGAGAATACTTCCCCTTCGTATTCACCTACTAAAACCGCAAAATTATCTCCTATATAATAAGCAGTTTTATATGCATGTTGCCACATGTAAAGTGTATTAAAATTGTACTCACATGCCTCATAATCTACTAAGTCAAAATATGGATTTAATATTTCTCTATCTTCAATAGTTATTTCCTTAAAATAAGGTTTTAAACTATTTGGTTCTTCTTTTATTATTTGTTCGAAAAGATTTAAATTTTCTCTTTCTTTTGTTATTTGCATAACTTCCTCCTATAAATTAAATGGAACTTTTACATTTTAAATTTATTTTCTATTTATTGAATTTATTTCTAATTTAACGTCAAAACTATTAATATACTTATTTCAATATTGTATTTTACCCAAGATAATATCCAATAAACATGTATTTTAATGGAGTGATTGTAACTTGAATAAAAAAATATTAATTTTTTCAATTATTATAATAGCACTTTTAGTTGGCTGTAACAAAAATAAAGATTTTTGTATCCATATAATAGATGTTGGCCAAGCTGATTCCATTTTAATCACAACTCCATCAAACAAAAATATGTTAATTGATGGTGGTGATGAAGATAGTGCCAAAATAATAAAATCATATTTAAAAAATAAAAAAGTAAAAAATTTAGATGTAGTTGTGGCGACACACCCTGACAGCGACCATATTGGTAGCCTAGACTATATAATTGATAATTTTGATGTAGAGAAAATTTATATGCCTAAGCAAAGCACTGATAGTGAATGCTACATCAACTTAATTGAATCCTGCAATAAAAAAAATTTAAAAGTAAATTATCTGTCAAAAGATGATTCTTTTAACTTAGATACTTACACAAAAATATATGTTCTAAGTCCTAATTACATAACAGATAATAATAATTCAAATTCCATTGTACTAAATATTTCGTATAAAAACAACAATTTTTTATTTACAGGTGATTGTGAAGAGTCTAATGAAATGGATATTATAAATTCTTACGACCTTAAAAATACAGATTTTCTAAAAGTTGCACATCATGGAAGTTCTACATCAAGTTCTTTAGCGTTCTTAGAAGAGACAACACCAGATATAGCTGTAATTTCATGCGGATATAAAAATAGCTATGGACATCCTCATAGGTCTACTTTAGATAACTTAGAATCTGTAAATTCAAAAGTTTTTAGAACTGACATAAATGGTAGTATGCAATTTTATTCCGATGGAAATAAAATTTACTCCACAGTTAAATATAAAGAAGAATAATTATAATTTACTACAAACCAAAAATAGGAGCTTGAATTATCAAGTCTCCTATTTTTTTATCTATACTCTTATAACTTCTCCTACATAAATTAAATTTGGATTTGTAATATTATTTTTTTCTATTAACTCTTTATAATCTATACCAAATTTTTTAGCTATCCCTATTAGGGTATCGCCTTTTTGCACTGTATAAAGACTATTAAAATTTTCACCTCTATTATCTGTATTTATTGAAGTTTCTATTTTTAGAACTTGACCTGTATAAATTAAATTTGGATTTGATATATTGTTTAAACTAACTATACTTTGAACCGTTGTATTGAATTTTGCAGCAATTGAGCTAAGTGTATCTCCATTTTGTACTATATATGTTTTTATATATTGTCTAGTTGATGGTGATGATGTGTTTCCTCTAGAATCAGTAGGTATCTTTAATATTTCTCCTACATAAATCAAATTTGGATTTGGTAAATCATTTAATTGCTCTATTGCTTGAACTGTTGTATCAAATTTAATAGCAATAGAAGTTAACGTATCTCCACTTTGAACTATATAAGTTGTAGTAAATATTTTTCTTCTCTTTTTTATAGTTCTATTTCCTGGATATATTTTTAGAACTTCTCCTACATAAATTAAATTTGGATTTGCAATTGAATTTATAACTGCTATCTCATGAACTGTCGTATCATATTTTTGGGCAATTGAACTTAGTGTATCACCTAATTGAACTGTATAATATATAACTCCACTTTGTGTAGAGGGCTCTCTTCTATCTCCTGGCACTCGTTGTGATCTTTTCTGATCTTTTGGAATATCTTCTCTTTCGTCTAAAAACATTCCATCATAAATTAAATCTAAATCTGTGCTTACATTAATTCCTCTAACTCTTCCTGTATCAGAATATTGCCATGCAACATATCTGTCACCCCAAATAGGATTTGGTGATGGCCCACCTTCACTAAGTTGAGCTATCCACAAAGGATAATCTGAAAGACCAAGTCCTTCATATAAATAATGTTGAGCAAAATATGTGTAAGTATAAATTGCTGTGTCTAATCCACTATAAGATTTTACTTCTTCTAGAAATTCTATTGCTTGAAGAGTCAATTCATAATTATCAAGTCCTCCTATTTGCTCAAAGTCTAATATTAATTTTAAATCAGAATCTAATCCTCTAATAGTATCTACAAAATATCTAGCTTGTTCCTGTGGTGTTGGTGATGACCCTGGATTAAAAAAGTGATAAAATCCTACCTTTAACCCATTTGCTTTTGCTCCATCATAATATTCATGTAAATAAGGATCTCTATAGAAAGTTCCTTCTGATGCTTGTATTATTACAACTTCTACACCAGAATTTGCAACTTCTTCCCAATCTATACTTCCAGACCAATTACTTACGTCTATACCTCTATAACTAGCCATATTAAACCTCCCCAGTAATATTTATCTTTAAATAAATGCTTTTATTATTATATTCCTATAAATATTTTTAGTGATTTAATATGGCTTATTATTTTGAAATATAAAGATTATTATGTATTATATTTTTTTAACATTATAATAATATAGGTATTCTTATCTATATCCTATAATAGCAGCACCTAATGCTCCTACTATTTGGGAGTCCTCAGATACAAATATTTTTTTATTTGGCTATGTTAGCCCTCTTCGTGATAAATATTGCATAAAAAGAACCACATCTTAGACTTTTCAATACATTGAATTCTAAGATGTGGTTGCTTCTATAACTTACTATAAATTATTCGTAAT